>JBFFRY010000006.1:0-98790 GCA_041572755.1 Acidimicrobiia bacterium
CCACCGATCCCCAGGACGAGTTCCTGGCAGAGGCGCATCTCCCGGCCCCTCACATAGAGGATGTCGGTGATCGGCCGGTCGGCCGGCTCGTTGGAAGCGAGATTCGTGTCGAGGAGCAGCACCGGGACCCGGCCGACGTCGATGCACCACACCCCCACGTCCACCCGGCGACCGGGGAGGTCGACGTGGACCACCATGGGGTGGCCCGTCCGGTCGAGCACCCGACGGACCGGGCGGCGGGTCACCTCGATCGGGAGGTAGTGGTGCTGCTGGTGCCCCTCGGGATCCACGGCCTGGCGGAAGTAGCCCCGCCGGTAGAGGAGCCCCACCCCGACGAGGGGCAACCCGAGATCCGAGGCCGCCTTCATGTGATCTCCGGCGAGAACCCCGAGTCCTCCCGAGTAGAAGGGCAGGGTGTGATGGATGCCGAATTCGGTGCACAGATAGGCGATGCCGCCGGGAAGAGCACCCGGATGACTGCGGGTGAACCAGGTGTCGGCGTCGCCCATGTAGGCGTCGAACCTCCCGACGATCTCCTCGTAGAACTCCACGAACGAATCGTTGACCTCGAGGGCTTCCCACGTCCCGTTCGACACCGTTTGCAGCACGGTGAGGGGGTTGGGGGAGTGGGCCCAGTCGACGGCACTCACCCGCTGCCAGAGTTCCCTCGCCTCCGGCACCCATGTCCACCACATGTTGTAGGCGAGGTCGTGGAGGCGCTCGAAGGTCTCGGGAAGGCGGACCCGGGTCCCCGCCGCCAGAGGTATCTCCGGAACGCCGGGGGATGGTGTGGTCATTGCGGGCGGTTCTTTCGGCAGGACGGTGCGCCAGGTTACCGGCTGTGGCCCTGCGTTCGGCAACCGGGAGACCCCCCGGGCGTCGATAGACTCCTTGGCCCACCATGGCATTCCCCGACGGCATCGCCGATTTCCGCTCCGACACCGTGACCCGGCCGACCGCCGAGATGCTGCGCGCCATGGCCGAGGCACCGGTGGGAGATGACTACTACGGCGAGGACCCCACGGTGAACGCCCTCGAGGAGGAGGCGGCCGCCGCCGTCGGGAAGGAGGCGGCGCTGTTCCTCCCGGCCGGGATCATGGGCAACCAGATCGCCGTGAAGCTGCACACTCGTCCCGGCGACGACGTGCTCTGCGCCGAGGGAGCTCACATCCGCGACTACGAGCGGGGCGCGGCCTCGATGATCTCGGGGGTGGCCTTCCGGGTGGTCCCCGGGGAAGGGGGCGCCATGGCGGTCGGCGCGCTCGAGGAGATGCTGGAAGCGGCCGGACGCTTCGCCCCACCCGCCGGGTTGCTGGTCTGGGAGAACACTCACAACGCCTCGGGTGGTCGACCGGTCTCCGTGGAAGTGATGGCGGCCGGCACTGCTCTCGCCCGGAGCCGCGGTGTCGCCGTGCATCTCGACGGTGCCCGGCTCTTCAATGCCGCGGCTGCCGCCGGGGTCCCGGCAACAGCATTCGCCGAGCATGCCGACACCGTGATGTTCTGTTTCTCCAAGGGGCTGGGTGCCCCGATCGGTTCGGCACTGTGTGGTTCGAGGGAGGCCGTGTCGAACGCCCGCCACTACCGCAAGCGCCTCGGCGGAGGCATGCGGCAGGCGGGGGTCATCGCGGCCGCCGCCCGCATCGGGCTGCGGGATCGGGCCCGGTTGAGCGAGGATCACCTCCTCGCCGCCGAGCTGGCGACGGCGCTGCGCCAACGGCTGCCGGGGGCGGCCGTGGCCGAGCCCGAGACGAACGCGGTGCTCGTGGCCGAGGAGGGGCTCCCCGTGCCGGGAGACGAGTTCGTGCGGGTCCTCGCCGAAGCGCGGATTCTGGTGGACCGCATTCGTCCCGGCGTGCTGCGGTTCTGCACGCACCGCGATGTCGATGCACGCGACGTCGCCAGGGTCTCCGCGGCTGCGGCGCGACTGGAACCCTGAGCCGTGGGCTACGCCGTTCTATTCCCGGGTCAGGGCAGCCAGAGCGTCGGCATGGGCTCCGACCTCTTCGAATCCGGAGCCGAGCTCCTCGGTGCGAGAACCGAGCAGCTCCTGGGGTGGTCGCTGCGGGAGGCATGCCTGACCGGCCCCGAGGAACATCTCACGCGGACCGAGATCGCCCAGCCGGCGCTGTTTGCGGTCTCCTACGCGTTGTGGGACGGCCTTCGGGAACGCCTCGAGCACCCACCGGCGGGAGGTGCGGGCCACTCGCTGGGGGAGTACACCGCGCTGGCGGCGGCCGGGGCCATGAGCTTCGAGACCGGGCTCACCCTGGTGGCGGCGCGCGGTCGGGCCATGGCTGCGGCCGCAGATCGGGAACCGTCGGGGATGGCGGCACTCATCGGCGCCGATCCCGACCAGGCCGAATCCCTCGCCGCCACGCGCCGCGCCGATGGGGGGAGGTTGTGGGTCGCCAACCTCAATGCCCCGGGCCA
The DNA here is from genome assembly GCA_041572755.1 of Acidimicrobiia bacterium. GTDB lineage: Bacteria > Actinomycetota > Acidimicrobiia > Spongiisociales > UBA11373 > JBFELU01. Next base: position 2,434 of record JBFFRY010000006.1, read on the forward strand.
GGTCGTCGTGGCCGGCGGTCTCGAAGACATAGGCTGGACGGCCGCCCATGCCCGTGACCACGGCGTGCGGCGCGCCGTACCGCTCAAGGTCGCCGGGGCTTTCCACTCGCCGTTCATGGAGCCCGCGGCCGAGGACCTCGCCGAGGCGATCGGGGGTGCTGTGTTCGCGGATGCGAGCTTCCCGGTATGGGCCAACGCCACGGCGAGCCCCCACATCGAAGAGGTGGGCCCGATGCTGCTTCGCCAACTCACGGCTCCGGTTCGGTTCGAGGAGTCGCTGCAGTCGATGGCTGCAGCCGGTGTCGACACGTTCGTTCACGTCGGTCCCGGCGATGTAACCGCCGGACTCGCCAAGAGGTCGATACAGGACAGTGCGGTGCACGTGGTGGCGGCGCTCGCCGACATCGAACCGGTCGCCGCAGCGCTGAACGCATCCGTATGATGCCGCCGCAGGAGGAAAGGAGCCATCGTTGCCGAATGCCGTGATCACGGGTTGGGGCAAATGCGTGCCTCCGGCGGTGTTGAGCAACAGCGACCTGGAGCGGCTCACCGACACGAGCGACGAGTGGATCACGACCCGCACCGGCATCAAGGAACGTCGGATCAGCCACGTGAACACCTCCGATCTGGCTGCAGTCGCCGGTCTCCACGCCCTGGCCGCAGCCGGTCTCGAGCCGGAGGCGATCGACCTCATCCTGGTGGGCACGTGCACCCCCGACCGACTGGTGCCCAGCACGGCCACCATGGTGCAGGAACGAATCGGCGCATCCCGGGCCGCCGCGATGGATGTCAACGCCGCCTGTTCCGGGTTCCTCTATGCACTGGTGACCGCCGACGGCATGATCAGGTCCGGGGCCGCCCGGCGAGCTCTGGTGATCGGCGCCGAGAAGCTCCACAACTGGATCGACTTCACCGATCGGTCGACGAGCGTGCTGTTCGGGGACGGGGCCGGGGCCGTGGTCCTCGAGGCCGGGGAAGAGGATGCCGGGATCCTGGCCGCCGAGTTGGGGAGCGATGGTTCGGCCGCCGATATTCTCTGTGTGCCCGGTTCGGGGACTGAGGGTGCGCCCTCGGCGACCGCCAAAGCGACGATCATCATGGAGGGACCCGAGGTCTTCCGCCGAGCCGTCTCTGCCATGGGCGACGCGTCGGTCCGGGTGGTCGAGGAGGCCGGTCTGTCGCTCGACGAGGTCGATCTGCTGATCCCTCACCAGGCCAATGTGAGGATCATCGATGCCACGGCCCGGCGCCTCAAGCTGGATCCGACCAAGGTCTTCGTCAACATCGCCTCCTACGGCAACACGTCGGCGGCGACCATTCCGATCGCCCTGGCCGAAGCCGTCGAGGAGGGCCGAGTTCGGCCCGGTGGAAACCTGGTGTTTGCCGCCTTCGGCGGCGGCCTCACCTGGGCCGCGGTGGCGTACCGATGGGGATCCAGGGTCGAACCGATCGCTTCGTCTGACGCCGCGCTCCCAGAGAGCACCGCCACCGGGGTCGACCTGATGCAGCCGAACATCGATCTCCACGGCACCGGAGTGTGACCGGGTGACCAGGGTGGCACTGGTGACGGGGGCCTCGCGGGGAATCGGGCGGGCCGTCGCCGAGGAACTCGGAGAGCACGGCTATCGGGTGGCGGTGAACTACCACACCCGGGACGACGCCGCCCGCGAGGTGGTGGCCGCCATCGTGGCGGGCGGAGGCGAGGCCGAGGCCTTCGGGGCCGATGTGGGCGATGGGGATGCCGTCACCGGATTGTTCGCTGCGGTCACGGAGACGATGGGTCCCCCGGAGGTCCTGGTGAACAATGCCGGGATCACTCGCGACGGGTTGCTGATGCGGATGACGCCGGGGGACTGGGATGCCGTGCTGACGACGAACCTCCGATCGGCCTACCTGTGCACCCGTGCGGCGCTCCGGCCGATGCTCAAGTCCCGATGGGGGCGGGTCGTCTCGGTGGCGTCGGTTGCCGGTCTGGCCGGCAACCCGGGCCAGGCCAACTACGCGGCCGCCAAGGCCGGGATCATCGGTTTCACCAAATCGGTCGCCAAGGAGGTCGGGTCGCGTGGAATCACCGTCAATGCGGTGGCCCCCGGGTTCATCGAGACCGATATGACGGCCCAGTTGGGGGACGAGGTGCGAGAGGCGGCCCGAGGCGAGATCGCCGTCGGCCGCTTCGGTTCACCCCGCGAGATCGCCTCGGCGGTCCGCTATCTTGCGTCGGACGCCGCCTCGTATATCACCGGACAGGTGCTGGTGGTCGACGGCGGCCTGGCAATCTGAATCACTGGCAATCCGAGGAGGAAACGTGGAACGGTCGGAAGTCGAAGCCAAGATGGTCGATCTCCTCGTCGAGGAGCTCGGTCTGGAGCGTGACAAGATCACGATGGAGTCCACCTTCGAGGAGGACCTCGAGGTCGATTCCCTCGGCGTCGTCGAACTCCTGATGGCCCTGGAGGACAACTTCGGCGTCACCATTCCCGACGAGGAGGCCGAGGAGATCGTTTCGGTGTCCCAGGCCGTCGACGTCGTGGTCGCCAAGCTCGGGGGCTGAGGAGATGACGCGCCGCGTGGTGGTGACCGGCTTCGGCACGGTCAATCCCCTCGGCCTCGACGTCGACACGTTCTGGAAGGCGGCACTGGCCGGTGCCTCGGGAATTCGGGAGATCACTCTCTTCGACGCTTCCGGGCTGAAGAGCCGTATCGCCGGGGAGGTTCCCGGCTTCGATCCCGAGGCCTACATGGAACGGAAGCAGGCGCGTCGTCTCGACCGCTTCGCCCAGTTGTTCTGGGCCTCCACCCACCAAGCCCTTCGCCATGCCGGGATCTCCTACGAAGAGGACGATCCCGCGGCGCTGCGGGCGGGTGTCGTCGTCGGGTCGGGAATCGGCGGCATCATGTCCTTCCAGCAGGGGATCGACGACATGCGCCAGCGCGGCTACGAGCGGGTGAGCCCCCTGGCCATCACCCAGATCATCTCGAACATGGCGGGCGGCATCGTGTCGATCGATTTCAACCTGTTCGGACCCAACACCTGTGCGGTGACGGCCTGCGCCGCGTCGGCGAACGCCATCGGCGACGCCGCCGAGATCATCAAGCGGGGCGACGCCGACGTGATGGTGGCCGGAGGGGCGGAAGCCCCGATCTGCGAGTTCGCCATGGCCGGCTTCGCTCAGGCCCGGGCAATCAGCACCCGCAACGACGATCCGGCCCGAGCCAGCCGACCGTTCGACCGCGACCGCGACGGCTTCGTGATGGCCGAGGGCGCCGCCACGCTGATTCTCGAGGATCGGGAGCACGCCCTGGCTCGCGGTGCCGAGATCCACGCCGAACTGATCGGCTACGGCATGTCATCGGACGGTTACCACATCACGTTGCCTCAGCCGGGTGGTGCCGGGGCGGCACGGGCGATGCGTCACGCGCTCGCCAAGGCGGGTCTCGATCCGGCCGACATCGATTACATCAACGCACACGGCACTTCGACCCCGGCCAACGACGCCACCGAGACGGCGGCCATCAAGTCGGTGTTCGGTGATCACGCTGCGGCCGTGCCGATCTCATCCACCAAGTCGATGACGGGTCACGTCCTCGGCGGCGCCGGGGCCCTGGAGGCCCTGGTGTGCATCCTGGCCATCAAGCACGGGGTGGTGCCCCCCACCACCAACTACGAGATCCCGGATCCCGATTGCGACCTCGACTACGTTCCCAACGAGGCTCGCGAGGTGCCGGTGCGCACCGCCATGACCAATTCTTTCGGCTTCGGGGGCCACAACGTGGCGCTGATCCTCACGGCGGCCTAGGCCGGCCGCGGTCCGTTAGCCTTGTCGGGTGGTCAAGACCGCCGAACGCGTTACCACCTGCCCCCGATGCGGTGGCGGTGATGGCGTGGTCGAAATGTGGGGTTGGGTGGATCCGGAGACCGGTCGCTACTTCCAGAGGCTCTTCGGGGCCCGCTGGGACACCTTCGGCATCGCCCTCCTGGCGTTCGCCCCCGGCGTTCTCTACGGCGCCTTCTACCTGGTCGCCATCCCGGCCTACGCGTTCTGGCGTCTCGCCACGTGGAGGAAGTACACGATGCGGCGATTCGAGTATTTCTGTGCCGACTGCGAGTTCGGCTGGAAGATGACGGAGGGCGAAACGGGCTGGACGCCTCGCTGAGGCCCGGTCGGACCGGAGCCTCTCCGTTCCCAGAATCGCCCGATCGGCCGAGAGGAGTTCGCTGATGCCTGCCGCGCCAGGATTCCGCTACGAGGCCATGTTCCAAGTCGGTTCCGACGAGACCCCCTACCGCCTGCTGACGAAGGACGGGGTCGAGGTCCGGCCGATGGGCGAGCGCCAGATCCTCCACGTGGCTCCGGAGACGCTGCGAACCCTCGCCGCCGAGGCGATCCGGGACGTCTCCTTCCTGTTCCGCCCCGCCCACCTCCAGCAGCTGCGCGACATCCTCGATGACCCGGAGGCGTCCGACAACGACCGCTTCGTTGCCCTGGAGATGCTCAAGAACGCCGACGTCTCGGCCGGAAGGGTGTTGCCGTCGTGCCAGGACACCGGCACCGCCGTCGTGATCGGGCACAAGGGTGAAGACGTGTTCACCGGCGCCGACGACGCGGCCGCGCTCACTCAGGGCATCTTCGACGCCTACACCGGCTCGTATCTCCGCTACTCGCAGCTGGCGCCCCTCACGATGTACGAGGAGAAGAACACCGGCAGCAATCTCCCCGCCCAGATCGACCTCCTCGCCGGACCGGGTGACGAGTACGAGTTCCTGTTCGTCACCAAGGGCGGGGGTTCGGCCAACAAGACCTTTCTCTTCCAGGAGACCAAGGCGCTGCTCAACCCCGACTCACTGCTGGCGTTCATCGACGCCAAGATCCGGCTGTTGGGGACCGCCGCCTGCCCGCCCTACCACCTGGCGATCGTCGTCGGCGGCACCTCGGCGGAGCTGACGCTGAAGACGGTCAAGCTGGCCAGCGCCCGGGCCCTCGACGCCCTCCCCACCACCGGGAGCGAAGGCGGCCGGGCGTTTCGGGATCTCGAACTCGAAGGGCAGGTGCTGGAGCTGACCCGCCGGACCGGAATCGGGGCGCAGTTCGGCGGCAAGTACTTCTGCCACGACGTACGGGTGGTGCGGTTGCCCCGCCACGGGGCGTCGTGTCCGGTGGGTATCGGGGTGTCGTGCTCTGCGGACCGCCAGATCAAGGCCAAGGTCACCCGCGACGGCGTCTTCCTGGAACAGTTGGAAACCGATCCGGCGCGATTCCTCCCCGACGTCTCCGAGGTTCGTCTCCCCGGGGAGGCCGTGGAGATCGACCTCACCCTCCCGATGCCGGAGATCCTGGCGACCCTGAGCCGCCACCCGGTGGCTACTCGGGTGTCCCTCAGCGGCCCGATGGTGGTCGCCCGGGACATCGCCCACGCCAAGCTCAAGGAGCGGCTCGACGCCGGGGACGGCCTCCCCGAGTACTTCAAGGACCACCCCGTCTACTACGCCGGCCCCGCCAAGACACCGGAGGGCCTCGCCTCCGGATCCTTCGGGCCGACGACGGCGGGTCGCATGGATCCCTACGTCGACCTCTTCCAGGCGGCCGGGGGGAGCATGGTGATGCTCGCCAAGGGCAACCGGTCCCCCCAGGTCACCGCGGCCTGCCGCACGCACGGCGGTTTCTATCTGGGGTCGATCGGCGGCCCGGCTGCGGTGCTGGCCCGGGACGCCATCAAGAAGGTGGAGGTGCTCGAGTACCCGGAGCTCGGCATGGAGGCGATCTGGCAGATCGAGGTCGAGGACTTCCCGGCCTTCATCATCGTGGACGACAAAGGCAACGACTTCTACGCACAGTTCTGAGGGCGTCGCCACCGGCCTCTCCGACCCCGATAGGCTCGGAGCGAACCGTGCCGAAAGGAGACACCATGGGTGTGGCGGTCATGGGGGTCGGGATGACCGGAGCGGTCCCGACGTCCGACGGCCTGTCGTATCGGGAGCTGATCGCCGACGCGGCTCGTATGGCCTACCGGGACGCCGGAGTGGAGGCCGATGAGGTCGACGGCGCCGTCTCGGTCGAGGAGGACTTCGTCTCCGGCTACTCCATCGCCGACGAGTACGTCCCCGATCAGCTGGGGATGGTTCGCAAGCCGGTCTACACGGTGTGCGGCGACTTCCTGCACGGTTTCGGGTCGGCGGTGATGCAGATCGAGACCGGCCGTTTCGAGGTGCTGGTCGTCGAGGCCTACAGCAAGGCCAGCAACGTCCTGGAGAAGGACGAGCTCCTCCACTTCGCCTTCGATCCCGTCTTCAACCGGCTCGGGGTGAGCCCCCACTATCTGGCCGCACTCGAGATGCAGCGGTATCTCGAGGCCGCCGGCGCCGAACCGACGGAAGTGGCCGAGGTGGTGCGGTGGAATCGGGAACGGGCCAAGGACAACCCCACGGCCCCCTACGGCGCGTCGCTGGAGGTCTCGGATGTGCTCGACGGCCGACCGGTGGCGGCGCCGCTCACCGACCTGATGTTCCCCCGGCATGCCGATGCGGCGATCTGCGTGGTCGTCGGCTCGGAGCGGGCGGCGCGTGGTGCCTCCAGGCCCGTCCCGGTCCTGGGGACGGGGTGGGGGTCGGCGGGTTCGATCTTGGAGCGGCGCGACCTGGCTCGCTCCGAGGGCACGCTGATCGCCCTGGCGACTGCTGCCGACGAGGCCGGCGTCGCCGATCCGGCTGACCTCGACGTCGTGTACCTGTCCGACCTCTACGCCCACCGCCAGCTCATGCACATGGATGCGCTCGGAGTGGACGACTTCGAGACCATCAATCCGGACGGGGGTGCGCTCGGGGGCGGCGACCTCCTCGAGGCCACCAGCGGAGCGCGGCTCGTGGACGCGGTGCGGCAGCTCAGGGGCGAGGCCGGCGCCCATCAGGTCGATGGGGCGGCCTCGGCGCTCGTTCACGGATGGCGGGGTTTGCCCACCGACTCCTGTGCGGTGGCCATCCTCGGAACGGAAGGGAGGTAGCCATGGGCCGTGTTGCCGTAGTCGGCGCCGGCATGACTCGCTTCGTGCGGCGTGCCGAGGAGAGCCCCGGTGAGCTGGCGGCCCTGGCGGTCGAGATGGCGCTCGCCGACGCCGGGATGACGATCGACGACATCGATGCCGTGTGTCTGGGAACCGCGCCCGATGCCTTCGACGGGGTGCACATGAACGGTGAGCACCTCATCGCCGGCGCCGGGGGAACCGGCAAGCCCTACTCCCGCCACTTCGTGGGCGGGGGTACCGGCGTGTTCAGTCCCATCCACGGCTGGATGCACGTCGCTTCCGGCAAGTTCCGGACCTGCCTGGTCGTCACCGAAGAGAAGATGTCACCGCCCGTGCCGCATCCGGCCGGGGCGTTTCTGACGATCTTCGACCACACCACCGAACAGCCCCTGGAACTGACCCTCATCCACATCTTTGCGCTCGAGATGGCCCGGTTCATGCACACCTACGGCTACACCGAGGAGGAGATCGCCCAGATCTCGGTGAACCACAAGCGCAACGCCCTGGACCATCCGGCGGCTCAGCTCGGTGAGGAGATCACCGTCGCCGACGTCATGAACTCCAAGCTCCTGTCGTGGCCGGTCAAGCGCTACGACATCAGCCCGACCAGCGATGGGGCGGCCGCCATCGTCCTCGCCACCGAGGATGTGGCGCGCGCCCGCGGCATGACCCCGGCGTACATCGACGGCGTCGGCTTCCGTCTCGACACCGCCTACTGGTGTACTCGGGATCTGGCGTTCCCGGATTACGTGGCGATGGCCGCTCGAGACGCCTACCAGATGGCCGGGATCACCCGTCCGGAGCGGGAGATCGACGTGTGGGAGCCCTACGATCCCTTCGACTACAAGGCGCTGCACCACATGAACGGCCTGCTCCTGGATCGGTCGGGTGCCACCGTGAAGCGGCTCTTTTCCGAAGGCGCGTTCGTTCGTGAGGGATCCCACCCGATGTGCCCCTCCGGGGGAGCGCTCGGTGTGGGGAACCCCATCGCCGCCACCGGCCTGATGAAGATCGCCGAGTTGTATTTCCAGCTCACCGGGCAGGCCGGTGCCCGGCAGGTGCCGATCGAGGCCCGCCGGGGGATAGCCCAGGCATGGGGCGATCTCATGCAGGTCGGCACCGTCGTCGTGATGAGCGGCGACGGGTCACCGGCGCGTTCGTCGGGGTGGAGCGAAGTCACCGCCGACGATCTCCCGGCGACGGCCATCAAGAGCGTCGACGAGGTGCCGCACATCCGCTACGAACCGGATCTGCCGTACTCGTGGGACAACGGCCTCGCCCTCACCACCTATCTCGACGGTCTGGCGAGCGGCAGAGTCCGCGGTTCGTATTGCCCGGGCTGCGACCGGATGATGATTCCGGCCCGATCGTTCTGCGAGCTCTGCAATCTCCGATCGGTGGATCGGTACTTCGATCTTCCCGATACCGGAGTCGTCCAGACGTACACGATCAGCCACGTGGACTGGGCGTCGGCGCCGTTGCCCGATGGGCGGGTCGACGTCTTCGCGGTGATCGCCATCGACGGGGCCGGGGAGCACATGGGCCTGGTCCACAAGTTGGGCGAGGTCGACCCGGGCGACGTCGAGATCGGGATGCGCGTCCAGGCGGTGTGGAAGGAACCCGCCGAACGGGAAGGCTCGATCACGGACATCCGCTACTTCCGACCGGTGGCGCCCGACGCCACGATCGAGGCGGAGATCGTTGCGGTCAAGCCGGTGGAGCTGACCTCGGTGAGCGCCGGCTCGTTCCCGGGCAGGATTCCTCTCGATTATGCCTACACCGCGGGGATCGGAGGCAGGCGCTTCTACGAGGACCTGGCGGCGGGCAAGGTGAGCACCACTGAGTGCCCGGGCTGCGGCCTCAAGCTGTTGCCCCCATCCGGGTTCTGCGAGCTGTGCCTGCGGACGCTTGATGTCGACGCCGCGGCAGTTGCCGTGGACCCCGACACGGGGGTGGTGGCGGCGGCGACCCTGGTGTTCGAGGATCGGAAGGGCCGGTTGCTGCCCGAACCGGTGTGGGTGGTGCAGGTGACGTTCCCCGGGGCCTCCGGGTCCCTGTTCGGGGGCCTCGATGCGGATCCGGGGGTCGCCGTGGCCCCGGGGGCCCCGGTGCGTCCGGTGGCCACCGCCGAGGTCGGTCCGGAGCACGTGCGCTTCGAGCTGCGCTGATCGGTGCGCCACTACGACGAGCTGACGACGCTCGGGCGGGCCCGGCGTCTCCGGGTTCTCGCCGAACGCGCCCTCGAGGAGTACGACCTGGTCCCGACCGGTCTGAGGCTCCTCACCAACGACACCAACGGCATCTTCCGGGTCGACACGGCCGGCGGGGAGCGCTACGTGATCCGGGTGGGGCTGGCCGGCCACATCGGCCACTCGTCGGACGAGGTCAGGGCCGAAACGGAGTGGCTGGCGGCGCTCGCCGCCGAGACCGACCTGTTGGTGCCCCGGCCCCTTCCGACCCGAAGCGGTGAGCCCATGGCGGTCGCCGCCGCACCGGGGGTCCCGGAGCCGCGCAACTGCGTGGTCTTCACCTGGCTCGACGGTCGGTTGTTGGCGGACCGTCTCACGAGGGGCAACGTTGCGGCACTGGGGAGGTACGTGGCCGAGCTCCATCGTCACGGAGCGGCCTATGTCCCCACCGCCGGTCCCGGTGCGCCCCGTTACGACCGGGTGTTCCCGTTCGACGAGCCGGTGGTGCTCTTCGAGGACCGGGTGGCACCGCCCGGCCTGCGGGCGATGTTCGAGGAGGCCGCCGAGCGGGTGGAGTCACTGCTCGGGCGTGTGGGGACGACACCGGCCCGACTGCTGCACGGCGACCTCCACTCTTGGAACGTCAAGGTCTTCCGGGGCCGGATCGCCGTGTTCGACTTCGAGGACCTGATGTGGGGGTGGCCGGTGCAGGACCTGGCGACCACCCTCTACTACTTCCACGGCATGCCCGAGTACCAGGCCCTCAGGGGTGCGCTGGCCGACGGCTACCGGGAGGGCGGGGGAGTCTGGCCGGACGACGAAGACATCGACACCTTCATGGCCGGGAGGTCACTCGTGCTGGCGAACGATGTCCTGCTCACCCCCGAGTGGAGCGAGGAGATCGCCCCCTTCTTCGCCCGTTCCGAGCGTCGCCTCGAGGCGCTGTTGCACGGGGGTTCGTTCGCGCTCTGAGCGGGCGGCGGCCTCAGCAGGTCGGAGGGCCCGGTTCATCGGGGGAGTCCTCGAACCCGCCGCGACCTTCCTCCATCTCGCGCCACTCGGCGAGCGACCTGACGGCGAGGACCACGACGGTTCCGACACCGAGGAAGGCGACGAGTGCGCTGAGGAATCCGATGCCGGCTGCCGCGCCGAGACATGACTCGGGGGCACACGACACCCTGGTCACCTGGAAGCCCACCACCGCGCCGGCGATCGTGGCGCCCAGCACGGGGATGGCGACCCAGGGGTTGGGGGACCTCACGGACGCTCACCGCGGGGAAGACCGGCTTCGTCGTACCCGGCGCTGCGCAGGACGTCGGCCGGAGCCAATTCCGGGGGGATGGGGAAGCGGCTCGCCTCGATGGGGCCGGGCAGGCCGAAGCTCCAGGCGAGGGCCGCCGGCACCGCACAGGTCGCGGCGGTCAGGAGACCCGATGGGAGCGGGTCGACGAGGAGGGCGGCGGTCCCGGCAGCCGGCAAGAGAAGCCGAAGGATCCACAAGCCGAGGCCGCGGCCCGCCGCCAGCGTCCATGCACCTCCCGCCGCGGTTGCGATCGACGCCCACGCGGCGGGGTCGAGCCCCCCCGGATTGGCCAGGGCCACTGCAGTGGGTGCGGCGAGGGCCGTCACGATGGCGGCCGTGGCACGGGGGGCCGGTCCGGCGGCGGAAGGCCGGATCCGCATTCGGGGGGCGAGCCATGGTCCGGCCAATCCGGCACCGGCCGCAGCAGAGGCGATGATGCCCGCCACCACGCCGCCGTCGAGGGGGGTGGCGGTTGCCAGGCCGAGCATGACGGCCACCGAGCCGGCCGCCAGGCGACGCGACCATTCGCCTCGAGTGATGAGGAGGCCGGCGACGGCAATGAGCGACAGCACGCCGAGGGAGAGTGCCACAACCGCCGCCGCGTCGGCGGAGAGCGGTTCGGGATCGACGGCGAGGTGGATGCCCCACAGCAGGGCGGCGGTCACCACCAGGGCGGCGATCAGGAACGGAGGGATTCGGGACACGGCGCTCATTATGGGCTTGTGATCCGATAACGTCGGCCCTCATGGAGTGGCCGGGCGAATTCACATTCTGTCCTCACTGCGCGGTGGGACTGGAGCGACGGGAGATGGGGAATCGGCCCCGCATGGTGTGTCCCCAGTGCGACTTCGTGCACTGGCGGAACCCGGGGGTCGGCGCCGCGGTGCTGATTCGGGATGACCGGGGCGGGGTGCTGCTGGTGCGCAGGGCTCCGGGGGCGACCCGGCCGGGCTTGTGGTCGATTCCCGCCGGGTTCGTCGACTACGGGGAGGAGATCCGTTCGGCGGCGGCCCGCGAGCTCCGGGAGGAGACCGGGCTGATCGCCGAGGTGGGAGAGGTGGTCCACGTGGCCTCGAATTTCCACGATCCGGCCAAGCTCACCGTGGGCATCTGGTTCGAGGGGACGGTGGTGGGCGGTGTTCTCGAGGCCGGTGACGACGCCGACGACGTCGGGTTCTTCGCTCTCGACGCTCTGCCAGAACTCGCCTTCGAGACGGACGTGACGCTGCTGCGGCGGTTGGGTGCCGACCTCCCGTGAGGGGTCGCTAACGCTCCGGCTGGGAGTCGATCAGGCCGGGAATCCGCACGTTCCCCCGGAGCGTTCCAAACCGGTGCACGGCCGGCTCGAGGGTGCTGAAGTCGAACTCCCACGACTCGCCGGGAGCGATTGGGGGGCTCTCGAAGACCCCCGCCTTCTGTGAGGAGATCACATACTCGACATCGTCCTGGTTCTCCCACCGCACGATCCAGGTCGTCTCGAGGTCGATGTTGAGGATCGAAGGGGCGAATGCTCCGTTCTGGATGACGATCACCGTGACGCCTTCGGGCGGCGGTTCGGTGGTGGTGGTGGTGGACGGGCGCGTGTTGCGTTCGAGCGCCTCGGGCGAGGGCCCGCTGCCGCACGCAGTGATGATCACGAGGAGCACGACGATGGTGCCCGTCACACGAAGCACGTTTCCTCCCGGGTGGTCCGGGGATTCTAGGCCGGTGGGTCCGGGGGAATGGGGGGAAAGACAGTGGCCGGCAGGTTCGATGACCAGGCGGAGACCTCACGCCACGGGTTGCCGGGGGTGAGGGTGATGGCAGAGGCGTGATGGGGCTTGTCTCGCTGCAGGCCGGCAAGGGGTCGGTCCGTGAGAGCGAGGCGGGCGGCCTGGATCGGATCCTGGTGGGAGACGACGACGACCTCGGCGGCGGGGTGGCGGTCGATCAGGCTCTCGAGCACGTCGATCATCCGCGCCGCGACCTCGTCGAGAGTCTCGGGAGAGAAGGGCAGGCTGTGGGGATGGTCGAGGTAGGCGGCCAGCTCGCCGGGGAAGGCCCGGTCGAGGTCCTCCCATCGGACGCCGGCCCACCGTTTGCCCAGACGCCACTCGGTGAGCCGATCATCGATCTCCGGCTGCAGTTCCAGGGCCGCTCCCACGACGGCCGCGGTCTCGACGGCGCGGGTCAGCGGCGAGGTGACGATGGCGGCGATGGGCCTTGAGGAGAGGTGGTTCGCCACCGCCCGCGCCTGGGCGCGACCTGCCGACCCGAGGCCGAAGCCGGGCAGATCGGCGTAGACGACGTGGCCCGGATTGTCGACCTCGCCGTGACGAACGAGATGCACACTCGACGACACGGCGGGGGAGTGTAGGTGGGGTACGGTGGCGACATGACTCGCTTCGCCGAGACGATCGCCCACGTGGACATGGATGCGTTCTTCGTCGAGGTGGAGCGCCTCCGCGATCCGAGTCTGGTGGGGCAACCGGTGGTGGTCGGCGGGATGGGTGCCCGCGGAGTGGTGGCTTCGGCGAGCTACGAAGCCCGTGACTACGGCATCCGCTCGGCGATGCCGGCGGCACAAGCGAGGCGTCTTTGCCCCCGCGCCCGGTTCCTGCCCCCCGATCACGCCCGCTACCGGGCCGCCTCGGCCCGAGTCTTCGAGGTGCTCGACGGGTTCACGCCCCTGGTCGAGGGGCTCTCCGTCGATGAGGCATTCCTGGACATCGGGGGGGTTCCCGATCCCGGGCCGGAGGAGGCGGCGGAGCGCTTGCGGCGAGAGGTTCGAGAGGCGACGTCCCTCCCGGCTTCGGTGGGCGTCGCCACCAGCAAGCTCCTCGCCAAGCTGGCGAGCGAGGACGCCAAGCCGGACGGCGTGATGGTGGTGCCGGCCGGTGGGGAGCTCGGGTACCTGCACCCCAAGGAGGTGCGAGCGCTGTGGGGAGTCGGCGAGGCGACCCATGCCCGTCTCGAGGAGCTGGGCATCAGCACGATCGGGGACCTCGCGGCGTATCCGGCTGCAACTCTGGAGGCGAGGGTCGGGTCGGCCCTTGGATCACACCTAGCCCGCCTGGCGCGGGGCGAGGACGATCGACCCGTGGAACCCGGCGGGGGGGCCCGGTCGATCTCCGTGGAGCAGACCTACGAGCAGGACCTGGTGGGCGCCGACACCGTGGGGCGCGAGCTGTTGCGGCATGCCGAGAGGCTGAGCATCCGGCTGCGGCGGGCCGGGTATGGGGCGCGGACCGTGACGGTGAAGGTGCGGTTCGACGATTTCACCACGATCACGCGGAGCCACACTTCCCCCGTTCCGATCGATACCAGCCACGATCTGGCCCGGGCTGCCCGGGATCTGTTGCTGCGGGCAGAGATCGGGCGCCGTCCCGTTCGCCTGCTCGGCCTCGGCGGCGGCATGCTCGAGGAATCGTCGACACCGCGGCAACTGCCTCTCGAGGGGCGTCCCTGGGAGGAAGTCGAGTCGGCGATGGACCGGATTCGGGAGCGCTTCGGAGACGAGGCGGTGCGCCGGGCTCGATTGATGTGGGGACGATCGGGGGAGGCTCCCGGATCCGGATCATCTGGGTGAAAATGGCAGAATCGCGTCGAGTTCTGTTGGGGAGGCCCGGCGGTATACTCGGCGCACACGGCCGGCGGAGCGGGTTCATGCCACTCGACGACAGAGAACAGCGCATCCTCGAGGAGATCGAGCGCCAGTTCTATGAGGAGGACCCCAAGCTCGCGGACACCGTCCGCAAGACCTCGCTGGCTGCCGTGTCGGCGCGCAACCTCAAGTGGGCCATCCTGTCCTTCGTCGGCGGGACCGCCTTGATGCTGGGATTCTTCACCCGCTCGACGATCGTGGCCTTGGTCGGATTCGTCGTGATGGTGGTCTCGGTGGTGTGGATCGCCACCATCGTGCGCCGGCGAACCGGCGCCGGCCTCGGGGTGGCCGGCACGGTCGTGTCGCGTCTCCAGCGACGCTGGGGAAGACGCGGCTAGAGTCGGACGCTCGAAGGCATGGAACACCGACGGTCGGGGTGACGGGGGCGGGCCCGGGCCGCGTGGAGGGAGAGAGGGAAGGATTGGAGGCCTTCACGGCACAGCAGGCGTGCAGTCTCACCGGAGCCACGCCGCATCAGCTCAGGTATTGGGACCGCGTCGATCTGGTGAAGCCATCGATCCAGAGCACCGGGGGTCGTCCCGGTCGGAGGCGCCTCTACTCGTTTCGTGATCTCGTCGCGCTGCGAGTGATCAAGAGTCTTCTCGACAACGGCATGTCGGTGCAGCGGGTGCGCCGTGCCTGGGACTACCTGCGTCGCACCGCCGACATGGACGGGCATCTCGCCGAGGTCAAGCTGGTGACCGACGGCCGGTCGATCTTCCGGGTCGCCGCCGACGAGGACGAACTGCTCGACGCGCTGCGCGAGGGGCAGTTGGCGTTCTTCGTGGCCATCAACGAGATCACTCTCGAGGTGGAGGAAGACGTGACCAGGTTCGAACTCGATCGGGAGCGGTTCTTGGAGATGCTGCGCCGGGTCGAGGACGATGTCACGTCGGAGGCCGCCGAGGGCTGAGCCACCCGGCCCTTCTCACCCCGGGCGATCGCCTCGGAGCCGCCGCCACCATCGTGGGGTGAGCGAGCGCAGTCGATACCGGGCCGTGATCCGACGTGGCAATGAGTACCGAGAGGTCAGGTGGCCCTCGGTCTCGGAGAGGGAGCGACCGGCCAGGGCTACCGAGGCCGGGGGCCCGGTGTCCGGCCCGTACAGCTGTCGTCCGTACACGTCGGCCAGCGGAATCATGGCGTCGTCGGTCCCGGCGGCGTACTCGAGTGGGGTGGCCGCCGCTTCCGGTGCCTCGCCGAGGTCGGTGAGGCGATCGGTGATCTCGCGCCAGGCGGCCGAGATGTCGCCCTTGGCGAGCCGCCGCATGCGGAGCCGCCGCCGTATCCACTTGATGCCGGGCACGGATCCGAACAGCGCCAAGAATCCCAGCCCGGCGAGCAACACCCAGGCGGGGAAAGTGCGATCCGTGATGAGTTCGTCACCACCGGTCCCCACGAACTGCGGGATGTCGAACGGGTCTTCGTCGATGAAGGGAAGGATCGGCCCCCCGTCGAAGTCGGGGAACGACTGCCGTTCGGGTTCGGGGATGTCGAGGTAGGCGTCGATGTCGAAGGGGAGGTCGGCTGTGGTGGCGGGGTTGGCTCGGTCGCCGCGCGGCGTGGGATCGAAACGAACCCAGCCCTGGGTCGGCATCCACAGCTCGACCCAGGCGTGAGCGTTGCGGTCTCGAACCACGACGCGCCCGTCCTCGAGGAGCGTCCCCGGCGTGAACCCGAGCACGACCCGACTGGGGATGCCGAGCTCGCGAGCCATGACCGCCATCGCCGTCGCAAACTGCTCGCAATACCCGGTGCGGTACGACGGACTCTCGGGGTCGATCAGCCAGGCGCCCACGTCATCGGCCCGCAGTCCGGGTTCGATGTCGGTCGAGTAGCGGAACTGGGCCGGGGTTCGGAAGAACGTTTCCAGAGCCAGGCCCCGTTCGAAGTCGGTCGTCAGTCCCCGCGTCTGGGCCCGGGCCAGCGTGGCGACACCGGGATCGATGCCCTCGGGGAGATCCAGGTACCGATCGGGATCACCGAGCTCCATCGCATCCGGCACCGCAACGGCGTCCCGGGGTTGGTAGGCGCCGTCGTCGGCGGCTCCCGCGAACACCGGTGAGAGCTCGCCGTCCGAGCCGGCTCCCAGCACGGCGAGGTCGGGATCGGGGACCTGGGAGACGACCGAGTAGTTCATGCCCCGGTAGGAGAGGGCATCGAAGCGGAGCGAAGCGTCGTCTTTGACCCGAATACCGCGCTCCACGGAGCGGTTGGGGGCCGTGACGTCCGTGGGGGCGTAGGCCGCCGGGATCCAATCCATCTGCAGCGCGAGGACCACGATGTCCTGGGTGACCTCGTCGGTGGGGCCGCGGAAGATCTGCCCGGGATCCTCAAAGGTGTCGTTGTCACCCGGCCGGCTCATGACCGGCTCCTCGGAGAACCACTGGATGCCGTTGAACGTCTCCAGCGTGATGAGGCGCCAGTAGAGGCGATCCGGCGCCACCTCGCCTCCGACGTCGGCGACGAAGACCGGGGTGTTGGTCTGGGAGACCAGTCCCTGGTGGATGCCGACGAAGGGGTTGTAGGAGACGCTGCCGTAGTAGTCGCCGGTGAGACCCGACTGGGCGCGCCACTCGAGGTAGCCGCTGCGCGGCACGAACCGGGCGAGGGCGTTGGTGCCCACGAGGGCGACGGTGACGGTGGTCAGGAGGGTGACCACCGCGAGGGACGGCACCGACCGCATCACGGCCAACCGAGTGGTGGGGGATGTGAGCACCCCGGTGCCTTGGCGTCGCCGGTCGAGGGCGACGGCCAGCAGACCGCCACCCAGCATGAAGAGGAAGGCGGCCAGCCACCACCCGCCTGGTCGGCGGTCCATGGTGGCGAACTGGAGATAGGTCACCAGCGGGGTGAGAACTGCGAGGTAGGGACGTCCGGTCTGGAGACCGAACACGACCAGAGCCCCGATCGCCCAGAACACGGCTGCCAAGACGGCGACGACACCCGAGAGCGGGATCACCGGTGCCACTCCGGTACGAATGACGTCGCGAGCGAAGCCCAGTTCCACGCCGAGCTCCGAGAAGGAATCGAGGGTCGGGAAGATGAACCACGTGGTGTCCGGGACGGCGATCCGAACCACGGTCACCACCAGCGCCAAGAGGTTGATGAGAGCGGCGAGACGCCAGTCGAGGCGATAGGCGATCGCCGCCCAGGTGATCGCCCCGCCGAGGACGGCTGCGGCGACGATCACGACCTCCCACGGAAGGCCTTCGGTCCCGGAGCGCAGCAACCGCTCGAGCCGGGCCATCGCCAGCCCGATGGCGGCGAGCGCGGCTACCCAACTGAAGCGGTAGACCATGACAGCTCCATTGCGGTGCGCCAAGCCGGCGCCCAGGATCCCTGGGCCGCGGCGGGGCCGACCACCGTGACGGCACCGGCCTGCTGGAACAGGGCGACGGCGTCGGGAGGCGGGCCCCCGGCCGCCATGACGACGGTGCGGGTGAAGTCCTTGGCGAGCACCCGGTACGCCGCCATCACCCCATGGTCGGGAGTGCCGGTCACCAGGATGAGGGCCCCGCCCCCCACCCCGCTGCGCCGCAGCCGGGCCACGGTGCGGCGCAGATCGAGATGCGGTTCTGACCCAACGGTGGCCAGTAGCTCCATGGCCTGGGCGTAGCGGTCACCGGATCGGGTTCCGGGAGCGCGCTCCGCGGCCCACAACTCGGGACTGAAGCCACCCTTGAAGAGGTGAGCGGTCGCCGATGCGGCTCCCCGCACGGCCTGCTCGAAGGCCTCGGGATCGGGATAGCGATCGGCGCGCTGGTCGAGGAGCACCAGGGCCCGGGCCTGCCAGGGCACCTCGAGTTGTTTGATCATGAGCTCGTCGCGCTTGGCCGACGTCGGCCAGTGCACCCGGCGCAGATCGTCGCCGACCTGGTACTCCCGCAGGGTGAAGAAGTCCTCGCCGCCGTGGGGGGCGAAAGTGGGCCGGGTCGACTGGGTTGCCGGGTCGTGGCCCCGCACGGCCGGGAACCCGGCGAGCTCGTCGATGCGGGGGTAGACGACGAGCCGGTCGGGGGCACCGGCCGGAGAGGAGCGGTCGGCAAGGGCGAACGGGTCGGTGACCCCCACGACGGCCGGTCCGACCTGGTAGACGCCTCGGCGGCGGCAGTAGACCTCATAGCGGGCGACCAGAGGCTGACCGGGGCTGGTGCGAGCAGCGGCGAACTGGGCGACGCCCAAGCCGTGGACCGTGTCGTGCACCGAGAGGTTGCTCACTCGGCGCGATGCGGTCACGTCGACTTCGACGACGACCTGATCCCCCTCGTGTGCCTGGACCGGGTGCAGCCGCCGGTTGACGTCGACGCTGGGGGTGGTGTAGCGCACGAACAGGACGCCGGTGGCGGTGGCGACCGACAGGAACAGGGCGGTGGCCAGCATCTCGATCTCGCCGAAGACGATCCACAGCAGGCCCAGGGCGGTGGCCACGCCGAGGGCCACCCACCCGCGCCCCGTCGGCATCAGGCGCCGACCTTGGTCCCCGGGACTGGGACTCCCTGTGCGATGCCGTCGACGATCTCTCCGAGATCGGAGCCGCGCATCTGGGCCTCCGGCCGGAGGATGAGCCGATGGGTGAGCACCGGCCGCAGCATCGCCTTGACATCGTCGGGGGTGACGTAGTGGCGGCCTTCGACCGCGGCCCGGGTGCGGGCGACCCGCTGGAGAAACAGCGTCGCCCGGGGTGACGCCCCGAGGAGCAGATCGGGATCGTCCCGGGTCGCTTCGACCGCGTCGACGAGGTACTCCTTGACCGGATCGGACACGTACACCCGGCTGGCGATGTCCCTCATCTGCACCACGTCCTCCTGGGTGACCACCGGCTGGAGGTCTTCGAAGGTGGAGCGGATCCCATGGGTGTCGAGGATCTCGAGCTCCTTGGCTCGGGACGGGTAGCCCATCACGACGCGCATCATGAAGCGGTCCAGCTGTGCCTCGGGGAGCGGGTAGGTGCCTTCGTGCTCGATGGGGTTTTGTGTGGCGATCACCATGAACGGGGGCTCGAGGGTGCGGGTGACGCCGTCGACCGTGACCTGCCGCTCCTCCATGGCCTCGAGCAGCGCGGCCTGGGTCTTGGGGCTGGCTCGGTTGATCTCGTCGCCGAGCACGATGTTGCTGAACACCGGTCCCGGACGGAAGACGAAGCCGTTGCGCTCACGATCCCATACCGAGACCCCGGTGACGTCGGAGGGGAGGAGATCGGGGGTGAACTGGATCCGCTGGAAGCTGCAGTGGATCGATCGTGCCAGCGATTTGGCGAGCAGCGTCTTTCCGACGCCGGGGACGTCTTCGATGAGGACGTGGCCCCCCGCCAGCAGGCTGAGCACGATGCGATCGACCACGTCGCGCTTTCCTTGGATGACCATCTCGATGTTGCCGGCGATGGCCTGGAATCGTTCTGAGAACCAGCCGAGATCCTCGGTGTTGACGGGTGGTGCTGTCACGAGTGCTCCTTCGGGGCGCCGGTCAGGTTATCAGCACGCCGTGTCTGTGCGCCCGTACAATCGCCGGGTGTCACTTCGGGTGCTGCTCGCATTGTTGCGCCATCCCCGGTTGTGGGTGGAGGCGGTGGGGGCGGCCCGGGCTCATGGATGCAAAGAGTGGCAGTATCGACTACTATTAGTGCCACCACCGGAACGGGTGTACCTGAAGTGGCGGATCGCCACGGCGTACGGGTCTCCCGACTCCGTGCTCGAACCGGACGACGTGATCGCCTACCTCCGGTGGCGGCAGAGACACAGGGCGACGTGAAGGGGAGTCAATGGCGACACAGAGCCTGCGCGAGGCACTCCTGGCGCTCCCCGGAGTGGCCGAAGCGGATGTCGACGAGAGCAGTGGGGCGCCGTCCGGGGTGCGGGTGACCTTGGCACCGGATGCCGACGGCCGGGTGGTGGGAGCCGCGGTGCAGCGGGTCCTGGCCACTCACGGCCTGAGATCGCGCATCACCGCCGGCAACGAGCCGGGTGCCGCTCCATCGGGAAACGGAGCGCCGGCCGGCGAAGCCGACTTCGTACCGCCTCCCCCCCCGACGACGCCACCCCCCGATCCCGGGGCGATCGTCGCCGAAGAGGCCTCCGCCGCTCCGGAGAGTGTGGATGCCGCCCTCGTCCCCGACGAGACGGCAGAGGCGCCGGGTCCGCCGAGCAACGACTTCGAACTGGCTTCGGTCGCCGTCTCCGAGACCACTGATGCCGTGACCGTGACGGCGACGGCCACCGACGGACGGACCCACACGCTTGAAGGAGCCCCGACCGAGGACGGGCTGTTTGGGGCGGTGATCGGAGCCGTTGCGGCGCTCGCCGCCGGTGCCCCATCCACCGTCGTATCCGTCGATGCGCAGCGAACGGCCGGCAGCGAAGTGATCACCGTGGTGCTCGAGGGCCCCGACGGTCGTCGCACTGCCGGGGCGGCGGTCGTG
Source organism: Acidimicrobiia bacterium (assembly GCA_041572755.1). GTDB lineage: Bacteria > Actinomycetota > Acidimicrobiia > Spongiisociales > UBA11373 > JBFELU01. Next base: position 23,004 of record JBFFRY010000006.1, read on the forward strand.
GTAGCCGACCGGGCCTTTGCCGCGGCCCGGGCGACGGTGGCGGCTATTCGGAGCCGCTGAGCGGATCCGGCTCGACCCCGACGGCGGCCGGCAGGAGCTGCACGATCACCTCGGCCTCGCCGGGCCCGGTGAGGGGACGGGAACCCGCTGATCGGGCATACTCGCTCACCCGCTCGAGAACGTCCCGAATGAACATGCGGGTTGGGCCGGGGGTCTCACCGGTGATGATGACGCTCTCGGGCTCACGGGTCGAGAAGACCGCCACGCCTCGGGAGCGGAGGTCCCACAGCATGATCTCTTGCACGACGTGGTCGGCCGAGAGCGTCTCGAGACCGGGCACCACCACGGCCTCCACCCGGCCTCCGTCGACCACTCCGAGCAGTGAGAGGTAGCCCTCGTGGCCCAGCGGTCGGCCCGGGTGGAGAACGTCCTGGCAGATGGCGATGAGACTGTGCGCTTCCGCTCCGGCCCAGCGGCGGATCTCCTCTTGCTGGGCAAAAGCCGGGCGCATCTCGTCGGGGTCCTGAGACTCCCTGATGTAGCCGGCGACCCGCATCAGACCTCCTCGGGCGCGCTCACCATCACGGAGCGCGTCTGGGTGATACCCAGAGTAGTAGGTGCGGGCCGGGCAGGCACCCCCTGGTAGGCTGCGCGCCGATGCCACAGGCCCTGGTGCTCAACGCCACCTACGAGCCGCTGTCGGTCGTGTCGGCCCGCCGGGCGGTCGTGCTGCTGGTGCGCGACAAGGCCGAGCTCATCGAGTCCAACGGGGGCCACTGGGCCTCTGAACGGATGCGCATTCCGGTGCCGTCGGTGATCAGGCTGCTTCGCTACGTGAAGGTGCCGTATCGGAGGCGGGTGCCTCTCAATCGGCGGGCCGTGTTCGCCAGGGACGGGCACGCCTGCCAGTACTGCGGCGATGGCGCCGAGAACCTCGACCACGTGATCCCCCGCAGCCGGGGCGGTGATCACACCTGGGAGAATGTGGTGGCGGCGTGTCGGCGCTGCAATACCCGCAAGGGGAATCGCACACCGGGGGAGTCTGGGTTGCAGCTCCGGCGCCGGCCCCGGGCGCCCCGCGAGCACGGGTGGCTCCTGGTGGGGCTGGGTCGTCCGCCTGACCCGAGCTGGCAGCCTTATCTGCCTTCGCTGGTCCTCGAGGGTTCGGGCGCTTAGGTCTGCTCCGTCTTCCTGCGCCGGCGACGGCGACGGAGGTACCACCCGGCGGTCCGGGTGATCACGGCACCGGCGAGGAACGTCACCGCGAGAATGAGCCACAGGGGGGCGTTCCACTCCCACCACGCAAACTCGACTCGGCGTGACTCCATGTTCGAGAAGATGAGTACCAGCACCGGCGCCACCACGAAGAGCAGGAACGCGGCCGGATCCAGCCAGCGACGTAGCTGCCGCGGCTCTGGCGCCGGTTCGGGCGTCTCGGACATGGGCTGGTCGGTCATCACTCGCTCCTCATCACGAGGACGGGGCAAGGGGCGCGGCGTGCCAGCTTGGTGCCGGTCGAGCCGAGGAGCCCCTCGAAGATCCCGCGTCCCTTGGCGCCGACGCAGACCACGTCGATGTCGCTGCGGCGAATCTCGGAGATGATCTCGACCGCAGGATCTTCCCCCTCGCGGACTTCGACTGCGACTTCGAGGCCGGCGCCTCGGAGCGCGGCGACCAGAGGCGCGGTCCGGCTCTCCTTCTGGTCGCTCAGGTACCGCTTGATCATCTCTTCGTCCCCAGGCCAACCGGCCGGGGTCTCGGATTTGGCGGTCCGCATTCCAACGTACTCGGCGTCCTGATCGGTGGTGGTCGGAGGCAGCTCGCCGAAGATGGCCCTGAGGTCTCGCAGCAGGTTGCGGTTGACTTCGATGACCGTGATGACGGTGACCCGCCCGTCGTCACCGGCCAGGCCGATGGCATAGGGGGTGACGAACCCGGGATCGAGGGTCCCATCGGTTGCGATCAAGACATGCACGGCGCCCTCCTTGTTCGGCTGCAGCATAGGCGGCGAAGGCTCAGGCGAGACCCTCCCAGGGATCGCGCCCGATCCAGTCCCGGGCCTCGAGCTTGGCGCCGGACGGTTCGGGAGCATTGGGGTGGGCGAGCCTGAGGAACAGGGGGGCGATGTCGGCGGGGCTGGGGATCGTGGAGGGGTCCTCCTCGGGAGCGGCCGCCGCCCTCATGGGTGTGGCGGTCCCTCCGGGGTTGACGCTGTAGACCCGACCTTGCCACTCGTCGGCGAGGATCTCGAGCCAGCCCTCGAGTGCTCGCTTGGAGATCGAGTACATGCCCCATCCGCCGCGGCCGACGCGACCCACGGTGCTGGATACCCCGACGACGACGGGGCGACGGCCGGCGGCCAGCGATGGCGCCAGCTGCTGGTGCAGGAGGTGCACGGCTGTGACGTTGACGTTGAACACCCGCTGCCAGTGATCCTCCGGGTAGTGCTCGAGGGAGACCCCGATCGGCCCCAGCAGGCCGGCGGCGTGGATCACGACGTCGAGCGACCCGCCGGCGTGAGCGAGCGCGGTGGCAACCTTCCGCCGGCCGGCATCGGTGGTCAGATCGGCGGTCACCGGAGTGGCGTGACCTGGGGGAAGGTCGGCGACGGTGGCATCGAGGGCGTCGCTGCGTCGCCCGATGGTCCAGACCCGGGCTCCGGCGGCGACGTAGCGGCGGGTGAGTTCGCGCCCGATCCCGGATGATCCGCCGGTGACCACGATGCGCCTGCCGTCGAGCACCGCCCCAGGTTACCGGGTGGACCGGGAAGGCTCGATCGGGGGGTCGATGGTGGCGCGACGGGGGTGAAATAGGTTGACAAGTGGGGAATTAGGGAGCAAAGTGGGGCGCAGTGGAGACCAAGGGAGGCGCCGCTACAGGCCCTCCCCCAGCAATGCCACCGCGGTGGCACGGGAAAGGTGCGGGGCCATTGTTCCTGGGCGAGTACCAGCACAGCGTGGACGAGAAGGGGCGGCTGGTGATGCCCAGCCGCTTTCGGGATCGTCTCGCCGACGGGGTCGTCATCACCAAGGGTCAGGAGCGGTGCCTGTACGTGTTTCCTCTCGACCGCTGGGAAGAAGAGGTCACCAAGGTCAACCGGCTCCCTCGAACCAACCGGCGCAATCGCAACTATGCCCGGTCGTTCTTCGGGTCGGCCAACGACCAGCAACTCGATCGGCAAGGCCGCATCCAGATCTCGCCTCCCCTGCGCTCCTTCGCCGGCCTCGACAAGGACGTGGCCGTCGTGGGAGTCGCAGACCGGGTGGAGATCTGGGATGCGGCCACCTGGGTCGAGCTGTCCTCACAGGCCGACGAGTTGTACGCGGACATCGAAGAGGCCCTCAGTGAGGAGGGGATCTGAGTGTCAACCCAACACTGTCAGGCTGGCCCAGCGTCAGCCTCCCGGATGCCATGTGGAATGCCCCGAACTCCGCCCGCTTCCATTCTGGCGCCAGCGCTCCGGGGGGCTGACGGTGGGTCCGTCCTACCACGATGCGGTCCTCGTCTCCGAGGTCGCCCGGCTGATGGCGCCGGTCGGCCCCGGCGTGATCGTCGACGCCACCTTCGGGGGTGGAGGTCACACTGCGGCGATTCTCGAAGCGGTTCGAGGATGCCGGGTGTTGGCGGTGGATCGCGACCCGGCGGCCGCGCCGCACGCCGCTCGATTCGGCAGCTCGGTGCGATTCGTCGCCGGCAACTTCCGGATGCTGGACCGAATACTCGAAGAGGAGGGCATCGATGAGATCGCTGGAGCCGTTTTCGACCTCGGTGTCTCGTCACATCAGTTCGACGTGGGGGACCGAGGCTTCTCCTATCACCGACGGGGCTCCCTCGACATGCGCATGGGGCCGGACGCGGCCCACACCGCGGACGAGGTGGTCAACGGTTGGGAGCGACATCGGCTCGCCGATGCCCTCCGGCGCTACGGAGAAGAGCGCCACGCCGGTCGAATCGCCGACGCCGTCGTCGCCGCACGCCCGGTCGAGGACACGGTCCAGCTGGCGCGGGTGGTCGCCGACGCCGTGCCGGCTCGCTCCCGGCGGTCCGGTCATCCCGCTCGGCGCACATTCCAGGCCATTCGGATCGCCGTCAACGACGAGCTCGGCGCACTCACCGACGGTCTCGACATCGCCGTGCGGATGCTGCGAGTCGGGGGTCGCGTGGTCGTGATCTCCTACCACTCACTGGAGGATCGAATCACCAAACGGCGTTTCGCCGAGGGCGCTCGGGGTTGTGTGTGCCCGCCCGATCTGCCGGTGTGTGGGTGCGATGCGATCGCCGAGCTGCGGATCCTGACCCGGAGCCCGATACGTCCTACTCCCGATGAGATCGTTGCCAACCGTCGGGCACGGAGCGCCCGTCTCCGAGCGGCCGAAAGGGTGGCGTCGTGACGGCGCCGGCCCGGGTGCTGCCGGCGGCGCCCCGGCCACGGCTGCGGGTCGTGATCGGCCCCCAACGACACCGCCGGCGGGGCGTGTGGGTGATGATCGGTGCGGCGGTGACGGCGGCCTTTCTGCTCGTCACCTATGCCCGGATCGCGCTCGACCGTTCGGCGTTCGTGCTCGACGATCTCGACCGGAAGACGGAAGTCGAGGAGACCCGGTATTGGCAGCTCCGCGTCGAGGTGGCCCGGTTGCAGGCACCGGAGCGCATCACGGAAGCAGCTGCCGAGCTGGGCCTCACCTACCCGGCCGAAGTAGTCACGATCGAGGTTCCGGGACTCGAAGCGCTCGAGTCGGCGACCGAAGAGCGATGGGCGGACCTCAAGGCTCGATTGAGCGCCCGGCCCTGAGGCCGGGCGACGGAGGGACGGGGAGGACGATGTGGACCGGCGCCGCCGGGGATTGAATGCGCGGTTGATCAGCGTCGGGACGGTGCTGGCGCTGGCCTGGGTCGGCATCGGATACCGGCTCGCCGTCGTCCAAGGGATGGAAGCCGACGTCTTCGCCGCTCGGGGTCTCGATCAGCGCCTCCAGCGGGAGGTCCTCGCCGCCGATCGCGGCACGATCTTCGATCGTGACGGCCGGGAGCTGGCGGTGACCGTCGATGCCGTGACCGTCTATGCCAACCCCCTCGAGATCGAGGATCCGGAGACGGTGGCCCGCTTGCTGGCCCCGCTGGTCGGACGGCAGCCGGAAGCGGTCCTCACCGACCTCTCCGGGGACGGGTCCTTCGCATACGTGGCCCGGCAGGTCGACGACGGCGTCGCCGAAATGGTCGAGGCGGCCCGCTTGCCCGGCATCTACTTCCTGCGGGAGCCGAAGCGGGTCTACCCGACCGGCGGACTGCTCGCTCAGGTGCTGGGCATCGTCGCCACCGACGACAACTCGGGCCTGGAGGGGCTCGAACTGCAGTACGACGAGCAACTGAGCGGCACTCCCGGAGAGTTGCTCGTCGAGCGGGACCCCTATGGGCGCACCATCCCCCAGGGCGAGTACGAGGTCGTCCCTGCCGAGCCGGGTTCCGATCTCGTGCTCACCATCAAGACGGAGATCCAGTTCGCCGCCCATGAGGCCCTCGTGGAGGCCCTGGAACGAACCGGCGCCTCCGGGGGGTCGGCGGTGGTGGTCGATCCGGCAACGGGGGAGATCCTCGCCATGGTGAACCTGCCCACGTTCGACCCCAACGACCGCACCTCGACCGATCCCACCGTGATTCGCAACAGGGCCGTGACCGACACCTTCGAGCCGGGTTCGACTCAGAAGCTGATCACGATCGCCGCGGCTCTGGAGTCGGGCGTGGTGGCGCCGGCGACGGCCTTCGCCATCCCGCATGCCATCGAGCGCGCCGACACCGTCTACCGCGACATCACGGTGCATCCCGACCAGCTCACCGTCACGGAGATCGTCGCCTACTCGTCGAACCTCGGCACGATCCTGGTGGGCGAGGAACTCGGGGTTCGCCGACTCCACGCTTCCCTCTCCTCCTTCGGTCTCGGAAGGCTCTCGGGCATCGACTTTCCCGGTGAGGCAGGGGGTCTCCTCCGCCCCCCCGAGGAGTGGTGCGCAACGACCTGCCTGGCGTCGACGGCGATCGGCTACCGGGTCTCGGTGACCGCCCTCCAGATGGCCATGGTGTACGCCACCATCGCCAACGACGGCGTCTGGGTGGAGCCCCACCTCGTTCGTGAGATGGTGGACGGCGAGGGACGGCGCGAGACCGCCGAAGCCCTCGAGCGCCGCGTCGTCACGGACATCACCGCCCGGCAAATGCGGATCATGCTGGAGGCCGTGGTCGACCGTGGTACCGGGACACTGGGCGCGGTGGACGGCTATCGGGTCGGAGGCAAGACGGGCACGACCGAGAAGTACCTGATCGACTCGCAGCAGTACAGCGAGAACGACGTGGTGGCGAGCTTCATCGGCATGGCCCCGATCGACGAGCCGCGAGTGGTGGTGGCGGTGGTACTCGACGCTCCTCAGTCCTACGCCAGCGGCGGCCAAGGCGCAGCCCCGGTCTTTGCCGAGATCACTCTGGCCGCGCTCCACCAACTCGGAGTGCCTCCCCATGGATGACCGGGTCACCCTCGCCGAGGTCGCCGCCAGGACCGGGGGAGACATCGTCGGCGACCCGACGACGCCGGTGATCGGCGTCAGCCACGACTCGCGAACCGTGGCTCCGGGGTGGCTGTTCGTGGCAGTACGCGGTGGCCGGGCCGACGGGCATCGCTTCATCGACCGAGCCGTCGCAGCGGGGGCGACCGCGGTCTGCGTCGAGGAGGCGCCGCCCGGTCTGTCCGTGCCGGCAGTGGTGGTTCCCGACACTCGCCGGGCGATGGGCCCGGCGGCTGCGACGGTGTACCGCGATCCGGCGGCGCAATTGACGCTCATCGGGATCACCGGAACCAACGGCAAGACGACCGTGGCCCATCTGCTCGAGTCGATCGCCGCCGCCGCCGGCCTCGCTTCGGGCCTGCTGGGAACGGTGGCGGCCAGGATCGACGGCAAGGAGGCGGCCATCGAACGAACGACACCGGAAGCGACCGACTTCCAGCGCCTGCTGCGCGCCATGGTGAACGCCGGAGTCGAGTTGGCCGCTGTGGAGGTGTCCTCCCACGCCCTGTCACTGTCGAGAGTCGACGCCACCCGGTTCTCGGTGGCGGCGTTCACCAACCTGACCCAGGATCATCTCGACTTCCACGGCACGATGGAGGAGTACTACCGCGCCAAGGCTTCCCTGTTCGTCGAAGAGCGAGCCGACCGAGCCGTCATCTGGACCGAGGATCCGGCCGGGCGGCGGTTGGCCGGGGAGACGGCGCTGCCGGTGACGACGGTCGGATCCGGACCGGGCCACGACGTCTGGGCGGAGAACCTCCGGCTGGATCTGAGGGGCTCCGCCTTCACGCTGATCGCCGATGACTCCCGGTTCCCGGTCCGAGTGCCTCTGGCGGGGTCGTTCAATGTGGCCAATGCCCTCATTGCAGCGGCGTGCGCCACGGTCGCCGGGATCTCCTGGGAGGCGATCACCGCCGGGCTGGAGTCGGTGCACCAGGTCCCCGGACGCTTCGAGTTCGTCGATGTGGGCGGTGACAAGGACGTCGTGGTGGACTACGCCCACACGCCGGACGGTGTCGGTGCGGTGATCCGGGCCGCACGAGACCTCGTCGGGCGGGGGAGGATCATCGTCGTGGTGGGCGCCGGGGGCGATCGCGACAAGGTCAAGAGACCGTTGATGGGGCAGGCCGCCGCCGAGGCCGACGTGGCGATCATCACCTCCGACAATCCCCGCTCGGAGGAACCGGAGGCGATCATCGCCGACGTGTTGACCGGGGTCGGGGGAGGGGCGGCCCGCATCGTCACCGAGTCCGACCGGCGCACGGCGATCGGCGTTGCCATCGCCGAGGCCACATCGGGAGATCTCGTTCTCATCCTCGGGAAGGGTCACGAACAGGGCCAGGAGTTCGCCGACGAGGTGATTCCGTTCGACGATCGGCGGGTGGCGAGAGAAGAGGCCTTCGACAGATGAGGTGGGACCTGACGCGCGTGGCCGCCGCTTCCGGGGGGCGTTCGACGGGCGAGGGCTTGGTTACCGACGTCGTGATCGACTCGCGCCAGGCGGGACCCGGGTCGCTGTTCGTTGCCCTCCGCGGCGAGCACACCGACGGCCACGAGTTCGCCGCAGCCGCGGCGGCCGCCGGCGCCGTGGTGCTCGTGGAGCGGGGGAGGCTTCCTCCCCGGGTTTCGGGGGTCGAGGTCGACGACACGCTGGCCGCGCTCCGCGCTCTGGCGGCGGTACGGCGCGACGAGATCGAGGTGCCGGTGATTGCGATCACCGGCAGCAACGGGAAGACGACGACCAAGGACCTGATCGCCGGAGCTCTGGGGGAGCGAGCCCACGCGGCGCCGAAATCGTTCAACAACGAGATCGGCGTGCCGCTCACGGTCCTCGGCATGCCGGACGGCGCCACGTCGCTGATCCTCGAGGTCGGCAGCAGGGGTCGGGGACACATCACGCTCCTGGCACCCAGCGCCTCCCCGGATGTCGCCGTGATCACCAACATCGCCCGAGCCCACCTCGAGATGTTCGGCGATCTCCAGGGGGTGATGGATGCCAAGTGGGAGCTCGTGGAGGCCCTCGGCAGCGACGGGATCGCCGTGTTGCCCGCGGCCGAGCCTCTTCTCCTGGCGCGTCGAGCCGGCCGGATGGTCACCTTCGGCGAGGAAGCCGGGGCCCACGTCGCGGTGAGCGACGTCGTGATGGGTGATACCGGCTACGCCTCCTTCACCCTGGCGCATGAGGGTCGAGCTCGGCGGATCACGATGTCGATGGCCGGCCGCCACCAACCGCACAACGCCGCTGCTGCCATCGCCGCTGCGGTTTCGATCGGCACTCCGTTCGAGATCGCAGTCGAGCGGGTCGCCGGGGTCACCGGCTCCGAGTGGCGCATGGAGATCCACCGTGGAGCGATCACGATCGTCAACGACGCCTACAACGCCAATCCCGATTCGACGGTTGCGGCCCTGGAGACGGTGGCGGAGATGCCGGGCCGCCACATCGCCGTGCTCGGCAAGATGCACGAGCTGGGGAGGTGGGAAGCGGCCGGGCACCGCGAGGTCGGCCGTACCGCCACGGATCTCGGGTTCGCGGCGGTGGTGGTCGTCGGCACCGACCCCGGGATCGCCGAGGGAGCCGGCCCGCTGGCCCACTCGGCCGGGAATGTCGCCGAGGCGATGGAGGTGCTCGATACCCTGCTGCGCGAAGGCGACGTCGTCCTGGTGAAGGCCTCTCGGGCGGTCGGGCTCGAAGTGGTGGCGGAACGGTTGATCGGAGGTGAGGCGTGATAGCCATGCTGACCTCGGCTGCGGTCGCCTTCGCGCTGACCATGGTGCTCACTCCGATCGCCGTGCGATTCTTCCGGGCTCGCGCCATCGGCCAGACGATTCAGGAAGAGGTGGAGGCGCACGCCCACAAGCACGGGACCCCGACCATGGGCGGACTGGTGATCATCGTCGCCGTGCTCATGGCCTATTTCGCCGCCCATCTCAAGATCTGGTCGCCCGACGACGGGTGGGGGCTTTCGTGGCGGGAGTTCCAGCGTCCCGGTCTCCTGGTCCTGATCGCCTTCGTCGGGATGGGCGGGATCGGATTCCTCGATGACCTCTCCAAGGTGTCGAACGAACGGAATCTGGGGCTCAAGAAGCGGTGGAAGTTCCTGGGCCAGCTCACCATTGCCGGAGTGTTCGCCTTCGGTGCAGTCCGCTACGGGGTCAGCACCGAACTGGCCTTCACCCGGGGTCTCGGCTTCGACATCGAATGGGCCTACGCCCTGCTGGTGCTCCTGATGCTCACCGGCGCATCGAATGCGGTGAACTTCACGGACGGTCTGGACGGGCTGGCCTCCGGATCGGCCGGGCTCGTGTTCGCTGCGTACGTCGTGATCTCGTTCTGGCAGTTCCGACACGCCGAGTTCTACGAGATCATCGGCACCCTGGAGCTCGCGGTGCTGTCGGCCGGTTTGATGGCGGCGGCCCTCGGATTCCTGTGGTGGAACACCGCGCCGGCCCGAATCATGATGGGCGACACCGGTTCGAACGCGCTCGGGGGGGCCATGGCGGCCCTGGCGTTGCTCACCAACACCCACCTCCTTCTGGTGCTGCTCGGGGGGATCTTCGTGATCGAGACGGTGTCGGTGATCATCCAGATCGTCGGCTATCACGGATGGAAGACCCGGGTCTTCAAGATGGCGCCGATCCACCACCACTTCGAGCTGCAGGGGTGGGCGGAGTCCACCATCATCGTCCGGTTCTGGATCATCGCTGCGCTCTCGGTGGCCCTCGGACTCGGGATCTTCTACGGGGACTTCATCACCAGTGGAGGGATCGGATGAGGGTTCTGGTCGTCGGATCGGCGGTGAGCGGCCGGGCCGCACTGCGCCTGCTGCAGAGCCGGGGCCACGAGGTCGTGGTCTACGACCGCGACCCCGACGGGGGGGCCGACCTCGCCGCGGAGACACATCGGGGCGAGTGGAATCCGGCCCTGCTGGGCACCGTCGAGCTGATCGTCCCCAGCCCGGGAGTGCCCGAGCACGGTCCCCCCATCGCCGATGCGCTGCGGGCGGGAATCCCGGTGTGGAGTGAGCTGGAGTTGGCGGCCCGGCATCTCGATGTTCCCCTGGTGGCGGTCACCGGCACCAACGGCAAGACGACGGTCACCCGGGTGGCGGCCGACATGCTGGCGGCCTCCGGCAAGCGCGTCGCCGCCGTCGGCAACATCGGAGACCCGCTCTGCGACGCAGTGGGGGAAGAGTGGGACGTGCTGGTCGTCGAGGCGTCTTCCTTTCAGCTGCGCTTCATCGACACCTTCCACGCCCGCGTGGCCGTGTTGCTCAACGTGGCCCCCGATCACCTCGATTGGCATGGGGGCTTCGACGCCTACCTCGATGCCAAGGCCCGGATTCACGAGAACCAGGATCCCGGCGATGTGATCGTCTTCGACGCCGACGACGCCGGAGCGACGCGGGCCGTGGCCGGTGCCGCCTCGCGACCGGTTCCGGTGAGCGGCAACCGGCGGCCGCTCGGAGGTTCCGGGCCAGAATCCGGGAAGCTGTGGATGGGATCCGCCTCGGTCGACGTCGAGGCACTGGGGGTGGCGGATCCCGCCTACCTCGTCGATCTGGCGGCCGCCGGGGTTGCGGCGCTCGAAATGGGGGCCGAGCCCGAAGCGGTGGTGCGGACCGCCGAGGCCTTTCGCCCGGGGAAGCATCGCCGCGACCCGGTCGGGGAGTGGTCGGGCGTGACGTGGGTGAACGATTCCAAGGCGACGAACCCCCATGCGGCGGTCGCTTCGATCCGGGCCTACCCGTCGGTGGTGTTGATCGCCGGAGGCCGGAACAAGGCGCTCGACGTTGCCGCCATTGCCCGCGAGCCCTCGGTGCGCTACGTGATCGGTCTCGGCGAGGAGGGCCCGGCGGTGGTGGCGGCGGCGGTCGAAGGCGAACTGGCCGGCGACATGGCCGAAGCGGTGGCCGTGGCCGATCGGGTCGCTCGGCAGGGCGACACCGTGCTCCTCGCCCCAGGATGCGCCTCCTTCGACATGTACGGCTCCTACGGCGAGCGCGGGGATCACTTCGCCGAACTCGTCCGCGGATTGAAGGAGGCGTGATGGCGACGCGGACGGCCACCTTGGGGAGGACCCGGGCACAGATCCGCCGCTTGGAGCGGGCGGCGCGTCGCTCCTCCCGCGCTGTGATCTTCGTTCTCTTCCCGGTCGGGTTGCTGCTGGTGGTCGGGTTCGGAGCGATCCTCTCGGCGTCATCGGTGCCGGCACTGCGCGACAACGGTGACAGCCTCTATTACTTCAAGCAGCAGCTGGCCTGGGCGGCCGCCGGTGTGGTGGCGCTCGTCGGCGCTGCGGCGGCGCCGCTCAAGTGGTGGCGGCGGCTCTCGTTCCCGATCTTCTCCTTGGCGGTGCTGCTGCTGGTGGCCACGCTGGTGATGGGAACCCGGGCCTACGGGGCGACCCGGTGGCTCCTCCTGGGGCCGATCTCGATCCAGGCCTCCGAGTTCGCCAAGCTGGCCACCATCCTGCTGCTGGCCACCCTGGTGAGCCGCAAGGAAGAGTCGATGCACCGGATCCGCGACTTCGTGTGGCCGGTGGCGGCGACCGTGGGAGTGGTCGCATCGCTGGTGATCGCCCAACCGGACCTGGGTACGGCAGTGCTGATCACGACCGCCGCCTTCGCGGTGCTGGCCGCCTCGGCGGCTCCGTTCCGGTATGTGATCGGGGGTGGGCTCCTCGGGGTGGGAGCGGCCACGGTGGCGGCCGTCGTTTCGCCGTATCGGTGGGCGCGGGTGACGGCCTTCCTCGACGTGAGCTCGGACCCGCTCGGCGGCAGCTATCAGGCGGTGCAGAGCCTCGTCGCATTGGGGACCGGGGGGCTGTTCGGAGTGGGGCTCGGGGCGAGCAGGGCGCGGTGGTCGTTCCTTCCCAACGCTCACACCGATTTCATCTTCTCCATAGTGGGGGAAGAGACCGGTCTCGTCGGCTCGCTGGCCGTGGTGGCGCTCTTCGTGGCTCTCACGGTCGCCGGGACGGTCGTCGCCTACCACGCCGTGGACCGCTTCGGGCGGCTGATGGCAATCGGGATCACCACCTGGCTGGTTGCTCAGGCACTGGTGAACATCGGTGGGGTGACCGGGGTGCTGCCGATCACCGGCGTGCCGCTTCCCTTCGTCTCCTACGGGGGGAGCGCGCTGGTGACCGAGATGGCCGCCATCGGGATCCTGATCAGCGTCGCTCGCGAGCCGCGAGAGGTCGTGGTTCGGTGACCATCGTGCTCGCGGCCGCCGGGACCGGCGGCCACGTCTACCCGGCGCTGGCCGTCGCCGAAGCCCTGCTGGAACGGGGCCTGCCGCGCGAGGAGGTGGTGTTCTTCGGCGGGGAGCGTCTCGCCGCCGAAGTGGTACCCGCGGCCGGGTTTCCTTTCAGCGCCTTCGATCTCCCTCGGCTCCGGAGGGCGTGGACGATCGAGAACCTGCGGATCCCCTGGGCACTGCGACGGACGACCCGGGCGATGGCCGCAACCCTCGAGCGACTCGAGGCCAGGGTCGTCCTCGGCATGAGCGGCTACGTGACCGTGCCCGCGGCGATGGCGGCGCATCGCCGCGACCTTCCCTTCCTCCTCCAAGAGCAGAACGCTTCCCCCGGTCTGGCGAGCCGCTTCGCCGCCCGCCGGGCGACGGCGACCTATCTGGGCCTCCCCGGCCCCTCGGAGCGTCTCTCCCGATCCACGATGGTGGGCAACCCGCTCCGCCCCTCTCTCGCAGCGTTCGACGGCGCTGCGCTCCGCGCCGAGGCCCTGGGTCGCTACGAACTCGAGGGTGACGGTCCGACGGTCGGGATCCTCGGTGGCAGCCTGGGCGCGCAGATACTCAATGAGGCGGCCCCGGCGATCGTCGCCGCCGTGACGAGTCGGGGCGGGGCCGTTGTGCACCTCACCGGGCCCGGTGGCGGCTTGACGCCGCTCGGCGACGGGGGCCCGGTACGGTGGCGACGCCTGGCATATGAGGACCGAATGGAGTTGTTCTATGCCGCAGCCGATCTCGTCGTGGCCCGCGCCGGAGCGATGACGGTGAGCGAGCTCGCCGCCACCTCCACGCCGGCGGTACTCGTCCCCCTCGAGGTGGTTGGACAGCAAGCCAATGCGACGGCCATGGCAAGAGCCGGGGGAGCCGTCGTGGTTTCACAGCGGGACCGCAGTGGGCTTCCCGAAGTGGTGCGGGATCTGATCGGCGACGAGGAGAGCCTCCCCGCCATGGCGGCGTCTGCTCACAGCCTGCACCGGGGCGATGCCGCCGGTGTGATCGCCGAGGCAGTTCTGGAGGCGATCCGATGAACGGTCTCGATGGGTTCCCTCGGATCCACATCGTGGGTGTGGGGGGGGCCGGCATGAGCGGCCTCGCCAAGCTCCTGGTCCAGGCGGGCCACATCGTGAGCGGGTCCGATCTGAAGCCCAGCCGATCGATCACCGCCCTTCGCGCCCTCGGCGTGGAGACTTGGGTGGGTCACCAGCCGGAGCGGGCCGCTGATTGGGACCTCGTGGTGGCCTCCTCGGCGGTGCCGGGGAGGGACCCCGAGCTGGTGGCGGCCGCCGAAGCCGGTGCGGAGGTGTGGGAGCGGCCGGCACTGCTGGCCGCGATCACGGCAGCCACCCCGGCGCTGGGAGTCACCGGCACCCATGGCAAGACAACGACGACCGCGATGATGGTGGCCGCGCTGCGGGCGCTGGGGAGAGATCCTTCCTTCATGGTCGGTGGGGTGCTCGCCGATCTCAACACCAACGCCCACAGAGGTGAAGAGGGGCTCTTCGTACTCGAAGCGGACGAGGCCTTCGGCACGTTCGTCGACTTGCGACTCGCCGGCCTCATCGTGACGAGCATCGAGGCCGATCACCTCGACCACTACGGGGAAGTGGAACGGCTGGAGGAGACCTTTCGCGACGTCGCGCGGCGGGTTGAGGGTCCCCTGGTGGTGTCTCTCGACGATCCGGGTTCGGCGGCCTTGGCTCGGGACGTGGCCGATGCGGTGACCTACGGGTCGGATCCTGAAGCCGATTGGGTGGTCGGCGACGTTCGTCATGCCGTCGGTGAAGTCGGTTTCGATCTCGCCCATGGAACCGATCGGCTGCGGGTCTCGGTGGCCCGGCAGGGAGAGCACAACGCTCTGAATGCAGCCGCCGTGCTGGCCCTGGTCGGTGAGCTGGGCCTGGATGTGTCGGCCGCCTCCCGAGGCCTCGCCTCGTTCGCCGGTGTCAGGCGGCGCTTCGAGGTCAAGGCCCGGGTTGGGGGAGTCACCGTTATCGACGACTACGCCCACCACCCGACCGAGGTCGCCGCCACGATCGCCGCAGCGGCGCTCGGGGGTGCGGGACGGATCGTGGCCGTCTTCCAGCCGCATCGGTATTCGCGAACCAGGGAACTGGCCGCCGCCTTCGGTCCGGCGTTGGCGAGTGCCGACCGGGTGGTGATCACCGACGTGTACGCCGCCGGAGAGGCGCCGATACCCGGGGTCACTGGCCGGGTCGTCGCCGACGCCGCCACCGCCGCCGGCGCCGAGGTCGACTACGTGGCCCACCGGGCCGATGTGGCGCGATCGGTGGTGGCCGAGGCCCGCCCCGGTGACGTCCTGCTGCTCATGGGAGCCGGAGACATCACCATGGTGGCCGACGAGGTGGCGGCCTTGCTCGGATCGGACGGATGACCTCCTTCGCCGAGCTCGTCGATGAGGGCCTGATACGGGAGCGCGTCGATCTGGCGCCCTTCACGACGTACAAGTTCGGGGGACCCGCTCGGTACCTGGCCGAGCCCGGGAATGAGCAAGAACTCCGCGCCGTCGCCGAGGCGTGGGACGGGCCGGTCTTCGTGTTGGGCCGCGGCAGCAACGTCGTCATCTCGGAGCGAGGGTTCGACGGCCTCGTGCTGATCCCCTCGATGCACCATCTGGACCTGCATCACGAGGGGCTGGTGACGGCCGGGGCCGGGGTTCCCCAGCCGGTGGTGGCCCGGAGGGCGGCCGCGGTCGGATTGGGTGGGTTGGAGTTCATGGTCGGCATTCCGGGTTCGATCGGCGGGGCCGTCGCCATGAACGCCGGGTGTCACGGCACCGAGACCGGGGACGTGCTGGTGACGGCCCGGATCTTCGATGTCGGCCGGGCGGAGGCCTCCGATCGCACCCCGGATGAATTGGAGATGCGGTATCGGCACAGCAACGTCGGGGCGGGCCAGGTGGTGGTCGAAGCCACCTTGCGCACCGTGCCGACGTCTCCCGACGAGGCGGAGAGGAAGATCAGGGAGATCACTCGCTGGCGGCGTGATCACCAGCCGGGCGGCACCTTCAACGCCGGGAGCGTCTTCAAGAACCCGGAGGGCGATGCCGCCGGGCGGATCATCGACGAAGCCGGCCTCAAGGGGTTCCGCATCGGGGGAGCCTGCGTGTCGGAGCGCCACGCCAACTTCTTCGTGGCCGATGAGGGAGCGACCCCGCGCCACGTCCACGCACTGGTCGACGAGGTGACTCGTCGGGTACACGATGCCACCGGGATCACTCTGGAGCCGGAGATCCGGTTCGTCGGGGACTTCGATTCATGACGAGCGAGGGCGCGACGTCGCGCCGGTGGAGACCGTGGGTGGCAGTGGCCACCCTCCTCCTGCTGCTCATCGTGGGGGTCGTCCTCCACTCGCCCTGGTTGTCGGTGCGCAACATCGAGATCGTCGGCGCGGAGCGGGTCGATGCCGCCGGGCGCCTGCAGAGAGCGGGCATCGGGACCGGGGCGATCATGATCTGGCTCGACACCGGCGCCGTCGAGGAAGCGATCTCGGCCGACCCGTGGGTGGTCGGGGTGGCGGTCGAGCGGGTGTTTCCGAACCGGCTGGTGGTCGAGGTCGACGAGCGGAGCCCCGTCGCCTGGGTCGAGGGGCTCGTCACCTGGATGCTGGTGGGGGACGACGGTATGGTCGTCGAGGTGGCCGCAGAGCCGGGCGAAGGCGTTCTCACGGTCGCTCTGCCGTTCTCCGATGTCGCGGTGGGGCTCCGCCCGGACGATCCGGTGTGGGACGAGATCGTTGCGCTGGGCAGGGTCCTGGAGCCGGAGCTCGCAAGCCGCAGCCGGCTGACCCGGCAGGTTTCCGAGGTTTGGCTCGAGGTGCCCGGTCACCGGGTGCGTCTCGGTCACCCCATTGACCTGGGGGAGAAGGGGCTGGTGCTCCAGAGCCTGCTGGCTGAGGGGATCGAGGCCGGGGCGGTCGTCGACCTTGTGGCGCCGCGGCGGCCGGCGGTGATGCCGCCACCTCCAGCACTGGTCGAGGGTGGGGGTGACCCGGGGGCGGCCCCCGGGGTTGAGGCTGTACCAGAGGTTTAAGCTTCCGGGGGATGACTGGGGCCGCCTCCCGTTAGACTCTGGGTCCAGGCTCCCGCGAGCCTGGTCAGCGATGCCTGGGGACCGCCGTGATCAGTGAGCCATACACCCCACAGTCCTATCTGGCCGTCATCAAGGTGGTCGGCGTCGGCGGCGGCGGGGTGAATGCCCTCAACCGGATGATCGAAGCCGGCTTGCGCGGGGTCGAGTTCGTGGCCATCAACACCGACGCCCAGGCGCTGCTGATGTCCGATGCCGATATGAAGCTCGACATCGGTCGCGACCTCACCCGAGGGCTCGGAGCGGGGGCCGATCCCGAGATCGGGCGCTCGGCGGCCGAATCGCATCGCGATGAGATCGAGGATGCCCTTCGGGGGTCCGACATGGTGTTCATCACCGCCGGGGAGGGCGGCGGCACGGGGACCGGTGGAGCTCCGATCGTGGCCGAAGTCGCCCGCAGCGTGGGGGCACTGACGGTGGCGGTGGTGACCCGTCCCTTCGGGTTCGAGGGACATCGCCGCTCCGTTCAAGCGGAACAAGGGATCCAGGCGCTGCGCGATCAGGTGGATACCCTGATCGTGATCCCCAATGAGCGGCTCCTCGAGCTGGCCGATCCCAACGTTTCGATGCTGGAGGCGTTCCGGATGGCCGACGAGATCTTGCTCCACGGCGTGGGGGGGATCACCGACCTCATCACCACTCCGGGGCTCATCAACGTCGACTTTGCCGATGTGAGATCCGTGATGGAAGGTGCCGGGACGGCCGTGATGGGGATCGGCCGGGCCTCCGGCGAGAACCGGGCTCAGCAGGCGTCGGAGAAGGCGATCGCCAGCCCGATGCTGGAGGTCTCCATGGAGGGGGCGGACGGGGTGCTGCTGTCGATTGCCGGCCCCTCGGGGATGACGCTCCACGAGGTGAATGCGGCCGCCATCGCGGTCGCCGAGCATTGCGAGCCGGACGCCAACGTGATCTTCGGGGCCTTCATCGACGACTCGATGGGAGACGAGATGCGGGTGACCGTGATCGCCGCCGGTTTCCACAAGGGCCACGGCCGCCCCCGCCTGCAGGCCCCGACCGTCGGCCAGGCCCGGACGGAGGTCTCCGAGGACGTCACCGACATCCCCGCCGAAGACGACGAGGATGAGATCGGCGACGTGGAGATCCCCGACTTCCTCAAGGGATGATTCGCCCCTTCGAGGGCGCCGCATTCGGGGCGGCGGTCGACGGTGACGGCCGGCGCGATGCCGAGGCTCGAGTGGCGATCTCCGCCGGCCTCGGCATCCCGGCCGAGTGGGCCTCTCTTCGGCAGGTTCATGGCGGAGTCGTGATGGCGGCATCCGAACCCGGTCTCCAGGGCGAGGCCGACGCCCTGGTGTCCGCGACCTCGATGCTGCCCTTGGCGGTGGCCGTCGCCGACTGCCTCCCCGTGGTGCTCCAGGGACGGAATGCTGCGGGGATCGCCCACGCCGGGTGGCGGGGCGTGGCCGCCGGCGTGGTCGCCAACCTGGTCGATGCCATGGCCCAACTCGGCGCACCCCCGCAGCGCGCTGCGATCGGGCCGGGGATAGGCCCGTGTTGCTTCGAGGTGGGTCCGGAGGTCTCACAGCGATTCAGCGGCTTCGGCGACTCCACCACATGGGGAACGAGATCGGTGGACCTGGTCGCCGCCGTTCGGGCTCAACTGGATGGGATTCCCACCGTGGTGAGCGGGGGGTGCACCTACTGTGGGGAGGGATACCACTCGTACCGGAGGGATGGGACGAAGGAACGGCAGGTGGCGGTGGCATGGCTTCCATCCGGCTGAGCGAGATCCGGGAACGGATCGCCGCGGCCGCCGATCGAGCGGGCCGGGAACCCGACGATGTCCGTCTGGTCGTGGTCACCAAGTCGGCGACTCCGGAGCAGGTGAGTGAGGCCTACCGTCAGGGCCACCGGGACTTCGGAGAGAACCGGGCCGCCGAGCTGGTTGCGGCGGCTGCCGGAGTCCCCGAGGACGCCCGTTGGCATTTCATCGGCCGACTCCAAGGCAACAAGGTCCCCAGGGTTCGCGGGATCACGAGCCTGCTGCACTCCCTGGATCGTCCGGCGCTGATCCGCTACTGGCTCAAGGGTCCCGGTGCACCTCCACCGGTGTTGGTACAGGTCAATGTGGGTGATGAGCCGCAGAAGGGTGGTGTCGCTCCGGAGGAGGCTCGGGCCCTGGTTGCCGAGGCCGTGGAATCGGGCCTGGATGTGAGAGGGCTCATGGCCATTCCGCCGCCGGTCGTGCGGCCCGAGGAGGCTCGCCCTTGGTTCCGGGGGCTGGCCGACCTCGCCGCCGGCCTGCGCGCCGACTACCCCCATCTCACCGAACTGTCGATGGGGATGACCGACGACTTCGAAGTCGCGGTCGCCGAAGGTGCCACCATCTTGCGGGTGGGACGGGCTATCTTTGGGCCGTTCGATGATGGGTTGTGAGCACTGATGGCAAGCCTGTGGCAGAAGACGCTGTTCTATTTGGGGCTGGTTGATGAGGATGCCCCGTCCGGTGGGCAAACGGTGGTTCGTGAGGCTGCTCCCGATGTCGAGACGCGCCGGACGATCGGCTCGGGGCGGCACGAGCAACCCACCCAGAGAACTCCCGGTGTGGCCGGCAGGCGGGTCGAGCCCCCGCTCACCGCGCGGCGCCGCTCGTCGCCGGACAGTGCCCTCGCCGAAGCCGGTGTGATCGTGAGGGGTAGCGAAGAGACGCCTTCGGTGCGCACCCTCACCAACGAAGACCTCGAAACCGAGGTGATCGAAGCGCGGTCGTACTCGGATGCTCAGATGCTCGCCGACCACATTCGCGCCAACATTCCGGTTGTCCTGGATCTCCGCAAGGTGGAGCCGGCCATGGTGCGGCGATTGGTCGACTTCGCCAGCGGTCTCACCTATGCCCTGGGCGGATCGATGCGCAAGGTCGGTCAGGGTGTGATCCTGGTGCTCCCGGCCAACGTGAACATCACCCGGGATGAGCGGCGCCGGTTGGCGAGCCTCGGCTACTACCAGGCCCCCGAAGGCTGATACGGCGGACGTTGTGAGTGAGATCATCTGCCGAATCCTGCAGATCTACTCGCTCGTGGTGATCGCCCGGATCATCCTCGAGTACATTCCGGGCACCTTCGACCATCCGGTGGCGAGGATCCGCCGGGTCTTCCGGGCCGTCACCGATCCCGTGCTGCAACCGCTGCGGTCGGTCATCCCGCCGGTCAGAATGGGAGGCGTGGGCATCGATCTCTCGCCGCTCGTCCTGCTGGTTGCCCTGAGCCTCCTGGCCGGCGCAATCTGCTGAGCGACGGCTCAGGCCGAGTCGTCTTCGATCCGGCGTAGTTCGAGACCGAGCGTATGGGTCAAGACCTCGGCCTGCACGGCGTCGCCGGTGCCCCTCTGGAGATCGACGGCCAGCACCTCGGCGGCGATCCACTCGTGGTGTTGCTCGATGGCGGCGGCGAGCTCCACGGCATCGGTGTCCCACCGCAGCGAGATCCGATCCGACACGTCGAGTTCGGCATTGCGCCGGGCGGCCTGCACCACCTTGACGACCTCTCGAGCGAGGCCCTCGCGTTCGAGTTCGGGCGTCAGCGCGGTATCGAGGGCCACCGCCAGGTCCTCGTCGGCGGTGACCACCACGCCGGCGCGAGGGCGGCGGCTGACGACGACATCGCCGAGACCGATCGTGTGCCCGGCGGCTTCCCGGGTCTCGCCGTCGATGAGTGCCGCCACCGTGTCGTCGTCGAACCCTTCGATAGCGGCGGCGACGTCGCGCATCGCACTCCCAAGACGGGGCCCCAGAACCCGGTAGTCGGGTTTGGCGCTGAGATGGGCGTGGGCCTGTTCGTCCTGGCTGGTGGTGACCGCCTTGACGTTGAGCTCCTCGCCGATGAGTTCCGTATGGCCCTCGACCGCCTCCCTGACGGCCGGATCGTGGCTCACCACGGTGATGCCGGGAAGAGGCTGGCGAATCCGAATCGATTCCGCGACCCGCAGTGCCCGGCCGAGCGAGACGACCCTGCGCACCACGGCCATGTCGGCCTCGAGGCGGGCATCGATGAGGCCCAGGTCGGCTTCGGGGTAGTCGGTGTGGTGGACGCTGGCCGGGCCGTCGCCGTCGCGTTGCTCCACGACCAGGCCCTGATACATGGTCTCGGTGATGAAGGGCAGGACCGGTGCCATGAGCTGGCTGAACGTGACGAGGACCTCGTAGAGCGTGGCGAAAGCGGCCAGGGTGTCCCGGTGCGTGGTGGTGCCTCCCTGGTTGCGCTGTCTCCAGAACCGACGCCGGGACCGGCGGATGTACCAGTTGGTGAGATCGTCCACGAAGTCGATGAGCGGTGGAATCACCGCATAGAGGTAGTAGCCCTCCATCTCATCGTTGACCTGCTTGATGAGGCTCTGCAGCACCGACAGGATCCACCGATCGATCTCGGCACGGTCGGCCGGCGGAGGCGCCTCTGTGAGGTCGGCGGCCGTGAGGCCGTCGGCTGCGGCGTAGGTGGTGAAGAACGAGTAGGCGTTCCAGAAGGGCAGCAGGACGGTGCGGATCACTTCCCGGACACCCGCCTCGGAGAAGCGCAGCGGCTCGGCCCGGACCACCGGGGAGTTGATCAGGTAGGCCCGCACCGCATCGGCTCCCGTCGACTGGATCAACTCGAAGGGATCGGGGTAGTTCTTGAGGCTCTTCGACATCTTGCGACCGTCCTCGGCGAGGATCATCCCGTTCACCACGCAGTTGCGGAACGGAATGGTGTCGAAGATGGCTGCGGCGTGGACGACGAGCGTGTAGAACCAGCCCCGGGTCTGGTCGAGCCCCTCGGCGATGTAGTCGGCGGGGAACTTGCGGTCGAAGGTGTCGGCGTTCTCGAACGGGTAGTGGTGCTGGGCGTACGGCATCGTGCCCGACTCGAACCACACGTCGAGAACCTCCGGAACGCGACGCATGATGCCGTCGCAGTCGGGGCAGGGGAACGTCACCGGGTCGACGAAGTGCTTGTGGAGATCGTCGAGCCGAACCCCCGAGCGAGTCGCCAGCTCCTCGATCGAGCCGATGCATTCCTGGGCGCCGCAACCCTCGCACTCCCACACCGGGATGCACGATCCCCAGAACCGGTTGCGGCTGATCGCCCAGTCGCGGGCCTGTTCCAGCCAGTTGCCGAACCGGCGGGAACCCACGTGATCGGGCACCCAGTGGATCGTCTCGTTGAGGGCCGCCATACGGTCCCGAAAGGACTCCACCTTCACGAACCACGTGGGGATCGCCTTGTAGATGAGGGGGGTGTCGGTGCGCCAGCAGAACGGGTAGGAATGCACCAGGCGACCGGACTGGACCAGGGCGTTGCGTTCCTGCATGAGCTCCAGCAGGGGACCGTCGGCCTCCTTGACGTTCATCCCCGCCACTTCCGGCACCAGATCGGTGAACCGTCCCTCGGGATCGACCGGGTCGACGAGCACGTCGAGGCCGGCGTCCTGGAAGGCCAGGAAGTCTGCTTCACCGTAGGCCGGGGCCATGTGGACCAGCCCGGTGCCCTCCTCGGTCGTGGTCTCCCCACTGGGGATCACCACGAAGGCGCCGTCGGCGGCGAGGTCGGCGAAGTAGTCGAAAACGGGCCGGTAGCGGGCTCCGATCAGCTCATGGCCCTTCCCCTCGGCCGTCGGAGCAGGGGCGTGTTCGCCCCAGTACGCCTCGACCCGATCGGCGGCGATCCAGTAGCGGCCCTCGAGCCCGCCGGGTGCCGCTTCGATCCGCACGTAGTCGATGTCGGCGCCGACGGCGACCCCGAGATTGGAGGGCATCGTCCACGGTGTGGTGGTCCACACCAGCAGATAGTCGCCGGGCTCCACCGGGCCGGCTCCTTCGGTGACCTCGAGGCGGACGGTCAGAGATGGGTCCTCGACGTCCCGGTAGGCGCCGAGGTTCACCTCGAAGTTCGACAACGGGGTGGCGGCTCCGAAGGAGTAGGGGAGCACCTTGAAGTCCCGGTAGACGTAGCCCTTGTCCCACAGTTGCTTGAAGACCCACCAGACCGACTCCATGAAGGGCAGGTCCATCGTCGAGTAGTCGTTCTCGAAGTCGACCCAGCGTCCGATGCGCCGGGTGATGGCCTGCCACACCTCGGTGTTGGCCATGACTCGCTCCCGGGCGGCCTCGTTGAAGCGGGCGACGCCGTACTCCTCGATCTCGGCGGGACCGGAGAGCCCGAGCTGCTGCTGCACCTCCAGTTCGATGGGGAGGCCGTGGGTGTCCCACCCGAATCGACGCTCAACCCGGTGTCCCCGCATGGTCCAGTAGCGGGGCACGATGTCCTTGAGCACCCCGGCCAGCAAGTTGCCGTAGTGGGGGCTCCCGGTGGGGAAAGGGCGTCCGTCGTAGAAGGTGAATTCGCTCTCCGGAGAGCGCATCTCCACCGAGACCTCACAGGCCCGGATGTCATCCCACAGCTTGAGGACGTCCTCCTCGAGCGCGGGGAAGTCCACACCAGAGGGGACCCGGGAGAAGGGCTTTCGGTTTGGCATCTCTCTCGTCCTCGTCGGCCGTCGGTGCCGCCGGGACGGGGTGGACCCGCGGTACCACCCGGCTTGCCGCCCGTCGGGCGGCCACTTCATTGCCCCTTAACGGAGGGGGGCCGGCGGGTTCTACTGAGCGGTGTGCCGTTCTTCCCGCGGCTCCGGGGTGATGCCTCCGGGGGAGGGTCCCCATCATCGCCGTGGCGGCGGATCGTACACTCGCCGCCGCGGCACCTCAAGGTCCCCTAGGCTCCCGGCCGTGTCGCAACCCTCCGGATTGGTGCGAGAGACCCCCGACGGCGCGGTCTTGAGCGTTTGGGTCGTGCCGGGGGCGTCGCGGACGGAGATCACCGGACGTCACGGCGATGCGGTCAAGATCAGGGTCGGCGCCCCTCCCGAGGGGGGCCGGGCCAACCGCATGGTGGGCGAGCTGTTGGCTCGAAGCCTGGGGGTTGAGCGGGCTCGGGTGATCACCGGCGAGGGGTCGCGCCGCAAGGGGGTTCTGCTGCCCGGGACCACGTCCGACGAGGTCCGGCTGCGGCTCGAGAGCCTCGGGATCGAGGCGGCGGGGGAAAGCCCGTAAGACACCGGGTACCTGCTAGGGTCGCCGGTCCGAGGAGGGAAATCGTGGCCAGAGAGCTCGCAAAATCGACTCTTCGTCGCTTTGAGGGACGACTCAACGAGGAGCGAGACCGTCTTCGCGAGGTGATCCGGGAGATCGAGGAGGAGCGGGAGGAAGTTCGGCTCTCCGAAACCTCCTCGGAGCGGAGCCCCGACCCCAACACGGCCGAAGGCGGTTCGCTCGCCTTCGAGCTGGAGAAGGAGCTCTCGGTCGCCAAGAACGCCGAGGATCTGCTGGCCAAGGTCGACGAGGCGATCGGCCGCATCGAGGAAGGTTCGTACGGGAATTGCGTGGATTGCGGCAAAGCGATCCCGGTGGCTCGTCTCGACGCGCTGCCCTACGCCACCCTGTGCGTGGAGTGCGCATCGACGCGCTGAGCCCTCGGCGGCTCGCTCTGGGGGTCGCCGCGATCGTCATCGCCGCCGATCAGGCGATCAAGGTCTGGGCGGTTGCCGCACTCAGTGACGGTCCGGTGGTGCTCATAGACGGCTTCCTCCAGTTCCGTCTCGTCCGCAACCCGGGCGCAGCCTTCTCGCTGCTGCAGGGCGCCGGTTCCCTGATCGCCTTGGCGGCAATCGCCGCCGCCATCCTGATCGTGCTGATGGTGCGGCGCATGGAGACCCGGTTCGAGGCGGCGGCTTTGGGTCTGGTGCTCGGAGGAGCGATCGGGAACTTGATCGACCGCATCTTTCGGGGGCCCGGCCTGCTCGACGGCGAGGTGGTCGACTTCATCGACTTCGACTTCTTCCCCACCTTCAACGTCGCTGATAGTGCCATCACGATCGGGGCGGTGTTGGCCGTCTTGCTGGCGATCCGGCAGCGATGAGAGCGGTCGTCGGTCCCGACGACGCCGGACAGAGGATCGATCGGATCGTGGCCAGAGTGGCCGGTGTCTCGCGGGCGGTGGCGGCCCGACTGGTGCAGGAGGGAGGAGTGCAGCTCGACGGCGAGATCGTCGAAGCGCGGCATCGGCCCGATCCCGGGCAGGTTCTCGACATCGCCGAACCACCACCTCCGGAGCGCCTCCAGCCTGAGGATCTCCCCCTCGTGGTGCCGTACCAAGACGATCACGTGGCGGTGATCGAGAAGCCGGCGGGGA
Source organism: Acidimicrobiia bacterium (assembly GCA_041572755.1). Lineage (GTDB taxonomy): Bacteria > Actinomycetota > Acidimicrobiia > Spongiisociales > UBA11373 > JBFELU01. The sequence continues at coordinate 48,096 of JBFFRY010000006.1, forward strand.
TGGTCGTTCATCCCGGTGCCGGTCGGAGAACGGGAACCCTTGCCGCCGCCGTGCTCCATCGATGGCCACAGGTGGAAGGTGTCGGGGATGAGGGACGGTGGGGGATCGTGCACCGGCTCGACGTCGACACCTCCGGGCTGATGGTGGTGGCACTCGACGAGCGGTCGCTGCAGGGTCTCCGCCGCGGCCTGGCGCAGCGGCGGGTCATGCGGGGCTATGCCGCCCTGGTCTTGGGCGGCGACGTCCCGCCGTCGGGGACCGTGGACGCGCCCATCGGGCGGGATCCGCGCCGCCCGACCCGCTTTCGGGTCGATCCCGAGGGAAGGCCGGCCCGCACCCATTACCGGCGCCTCGCCGTTTGGCCTGATGCGGCCCTGTTGGAAGTGAACCTCGAGACGGGACGCACCCACCAGATCCGCGTCCATGTCGCCTCGATCGGTCACCCGGTCATGGGCGATGCCGTATACGGGGCGCCGCCGGGCCCCAGCCCGCGTGTCTGGCTTCACGCGTCTCGCCTGGGCTTCGACCACCCCATCACCGGTGCTCCGGTGCGCCTGCGCTCGCGTCTCCCCGAAGACCTGCTCGGGGTCCTGGAGTTCTTGGGGGAGCCCCTCGAGGGATCGGTGCCGCCGGTTCTCCTCCCGGCCGAGGCCGGCTAGCCGAAGACGCTGGTGGCGACGTCGTAGATGTCGGGGTCGACGCCGCGTATGTCGGCGCAGGCGGCCTCGAGGTCGATGGGGACTATGGAGTTGCCCCGTAGCGCCATCATCCTTCCGGAGACGCCGGCGATCGCCAGGTCTGCGGCCGCCGATCCCAAACGGGTGGCAAGGACTCGATCGAACGCCGTCGGCGATCCACCGCGTTGCAGGTGGCCGAGCACGGTCACCCTCGTCTCGAAGCCGGTGAGTTCCTCGAGATGCGGGGCGATCTGATACGCCACTCCGCCGAGGCGCTCGAACCCGAAGGCGTCCTTGGGGAGATCCACCGGTTCGGGAGGCTCGATCCCCTCCGCAACCACCACGATCGAGTACTTCCGGCCCCGACGGTGGCGCGTCTTGAGGATCCCGGCGACCTCCTCGAGGTCGTAGGGCATCTCGGGAATAAGGATGGCGTCGGCTCCGCCGGCCAGACCCGCGTAGGTGGCGATCCACCCCTTGGTGCGGCCCATCACTTCGACCAGGATCACCCGGTTGTGGGCCTCGGCAGTGGTGGTGAGGCGGTCGATGGCTTCAGTGGCGATCTGGACGGCGGTATCGAACCCAAAGGTGAAATCGGTACCGGCGATGTCGTTGTCGATGGTCTTGGGCACCCCGATCACCGGGATGCCCTCCTTGACCAGCCGCAGGGCGGTGCGCAGTGTTCCGTCGCCTCCAACGACGATCAGCGTGTCCAGACCGTCGGCCGCGATCGTGCGGCGGATCCCCTCGGCACCATCACCGTGGACGTAGGGATCCTTGCGCGACGTCCCGAGGATCGTGCCGCCCCGGGCCAGTATGCCCCGGACGTCGTCGCGACGCAGAGGGCGGGTGTCGCCGTCCATGAGACCCTCCCAGCCGTTGAGGATCCCGACGACCTCGGCCCCGTGACGCTCCTCGGCGCGGGCCACCACCCCCCTGATCACCGCATTGAGGCCGGGGCAGTCCCCGCCTGCCGTGAGGACTCCGATCACGCTCATGGCTTCACCTCAGTAGAGGAACATGGGCTTTCCGCCGACATGGCGCACCTTGGGCCGGTAGGCGTCGACGTCATAGAGCTCGTCCACGTCCACTCGCTTCACCCCTTCTCCGGTGACGGCGATCGGGACGTTGGTGTAGGTGCCGCCGCGCAAGGCCACCATCCTCCCGGACGATCCCTCCATGGCGAGGTCGGCGGCCAACACCGCATAGTTGATCGCCACCATCAGATCGAGGGAATCGGGGCTCCCGGAGCGCATCAGATAGGCCACCGACTGGTAGATGACGCCCTTGCCGGTGATCTTCTTGATCATCTCTCCGGCGTCGACGCCGACGCCTCCGAGCTTGCGGTGGCCGAAGGCGTCCTCGTCACCGGAGAGGGCCATCTCCCCGCCCTCGAGCACCGAGCCCTCCGAAATCGTCATGATGGCGTAGTTGCTGGGGTTGGCGGCTCGGTCGCGCAGGAGAAGATTCGCCATCTTGTGGATGTCGACGGGAACCTCCGAGATCGCCGCCCGATCGGCACTGGAGAGATAGGCAGTGATGAGAGAGGTCTCTCCGCTGTAGCGGCCGAACAACTCGACCACCGCGATCCGTTCATGAGAGCCACTGGCCGTCCGGAGGTTGTGGACGAACTGCACGCCGCGGCTGACCGCGGTCGAGAAGCCGATGCAGTAGTCGGTCCCGTGGACGTCGTTGTCCATCGTCTTGGGGATGGCAATGACCGGGACACCCTCCTCGTGGAGGCGGAGCCCGTAGGAGAGCGTGTCGTCGCCGCCGATGGGAATGAGCACATCGAGTCCCTGCGATTCGATGACTCGCAGGGCGTGCGGGGTCACATCGTGGGGGCCGTCTCCCTTGACATCGAGGAACGCGGGAAGGTCGGCGCTGGCCACCTTGGCCGGGTTGGTGCGCGAGGTGTGGAGGACCGTGCCGCCGCTGCGATCGATGGTCCGCACGACGGCACGGTCGAGGGGAACGATGTGCCGAGAGACCGTCTCGGGATCGTCGGGATCGGTGTCGACCAGGCCGGCCCACCCGCGGCGGATTCCGATCACCTCGTGACCCTTGTCCGTGGCTCGTTCGACCACGGCCTTGATACAGGGGTTGAGGCCGGGAACGTCGCCTCCGCCCGTGAGGATGCCGATGCGCACTCTGCTGCCCCCTTCCTCGCCTGCGGAACGCCCGGATTCTACGGAGCGACCGGTGGCGCTCCGAATCTGGGGAAGGCTCCCATCGGCAGGAACGGGGGAGACGACCGGGTGGTAACGTCCCCGCTGTTACACCGCTGTAGTTCGAGGGAGGGTCCACCCGGGTGCGGGAGCCACGTTTCGCCCATCTTCATCTGCACACGGAGTACTCGATGCTGGACGGGGCGGCCCGCGTCGAAGAGGTTGTCAAGGCGGCGGTGGCCGACCGGCAGCCGGCCGTTGCGATCACCGATCACGGCGTCCTGTACGGGGCCGTGGATCTCTATGAGACGGCGACGGCTGCCGGGATCAAGCCGATCATCGGGATGGAGGCCTACCTCACTCCGGCTTCGCGTTTCGATCGTCCGCCCCGACGGGAGGACATCCGGTACCACATCACTCTCCTGGCGGCGAGCCAGACCGGCTACGCCAACCTCATCAAGATGGCGAGCCGGGCCTACCTCGAGGGGTTCTACTACAAGCCGCGGATGGATCCGGCACTCCTGGCCGAGCACGCCGAGGGCCTGATCGCCACCACCGGTTGCCTCGGGGGGCATGTCCCGCAACTGCTGGCACCCGATGCGTCGAACGAGGAAGGCAACGTGGGTGTGGCCCGGGACTTCGATGCAGCCCGGGAAGCAGCGGCGATGTATCAGGACATCTTCGGGAAGGAGAACTTCTACGTCGAGATCATGGATCACGGCGTCGAGGCGCAGCGGCGCGTCATGCCGGATCTGCTGCAGATCTCCCGGGACCTCGGCGCACCCCTGCTGGCGACCAACGACTGCCACTACTCCAAGGCCGACGAGGCCGAGGCCCACGACGCGCTGCTGTGCATCCAGACCGGTTCGCTGATGGCGGACGACGACCGCTTCCGGTTCCAGGGCACCGGGTACCACATCAAGCCGGCCTCCGAGATGTGGGCCCTCTTCCCCGAGGACGAGTTCCCGGGCGCCTGTGCCAACACCCTCCTCATCGCCGAGCGGGCCGACGTCTCCATGGAATTCGGGAACATCCTGCTTCCCCACTTTCCAGTGCCCGAAGGCTCCACAGAGGCGTCCTACCTGCGAGGGCTGACCGAGGAGGGAGCCCGCCGGCGCTACGGAGATCCGCTGTCACACGAGGTGGAGGCTCGCCTCGAATACGAGTTGCGGGTGATCGAGGACATGGGCTTTCCCGCCTACTTCCTGATCGTATGGGATCTCATGAGGCACGCCAGGGAGCAGGGGATCCGGACCGGTCCCGGGCGGGGGAGCGCGGCCGGCTCCATCGTCTCCTACTGCCTGGGTATCACCGACCTCGACCCGCTCGACTACGGGCTCATCTTCGAGCGGTTCCTCAACCCCGGCCGGCGGGAGATGCCGGACATCGACATGGACTTCGACGAGCGGTACCGGAGCGAGATGATCCGCTACGTCGCCGAACGCTACGGGTCGGATCACGTCGCCCAGATCATCACCTTCTCCACGATCAAGGGACGTCAGGCGGTGCGGGACGCCGCCAGGGTGCTTGGTTACCCCTACGCCGTAGGAGATCGCATCGCCAAGGCGATGCCACCGGCGATCCTCGGCAACGAGGCCACCCTCGACCAATGTCTCGACGCACCCGGGGACGACACCGATCCGGTGGTCCGCGACTTTCACACGAACGCCGCCGGGTTGCGGGAGATGTACGGCAATGACCCCGAGTCGAGACGGGTGATCGACACCGCCCTGGGCCTCGAGGGGCTGCGCCGGCAGGACTCGATCCATGCGGCGGCGGTGGTGATCTCGGCGAGCCCGCTCACCGAGATCGTCCCCATTCAGCAGAAGGGCGAGGACGCCGAGGTGGTGACTCAGTTCGAGATGCACGCCATCGGGGCCCTGGGTCTCCTCAAGATGGACTTCCTGGGTCTCCGCAACCTCTCGACGATCGAGCGTGCCCTCGAGCTGATCGAGGAGAACCGGGGGGAGCGCCCCGACATCGACAACGTCCCGCTCGGCGACCCGGCCGTCTACGAGATGCTGTCGAAGGGCGATTCGATGGGCGTGTTCCAGATGGAGGGAACGGGGATGCGGGCTCTGATGCGCAGTCTGCGGCCCGACCGCTTCGACGATCTGATCGCACTCATCTCGCTCTACCGGCCCGGTCCCCTCGGAGCGGGGACCCACACCCTCTATGCCGATCGCAAGAACGAGCGGGCCGCCGTGGAGTCGCCCCACGTCGATCTGGAACCGGTCCTCTCGGAGACCTACGGGATCATGGTGTACCAGGAGCAGGTCATGGAGGCGGCTCGGGTGATGGCCGGTTTCTCGATGGTCGAGGCGGATTCACTGCGCAAGGCGATGGGCAAGAAGATCCCGGCCGTCATGGCGGAGCAAGAGGAGTTGTTCGTTCGCGGCTGTGTCGAGCAGGGCCACTCCGAAGAGCTCGGCCGGGAACTGTTCGATCTGATCTCCCACTTCGCCGGATATGGCTTCAACAAGTCCCACGCGGCCGGCTACGCCTTGGTCGCCTACCAGACGGCCTGGCTCAAGGCTCACTACCCGGCCGAGTACATGGCCGCGCTGCTCACGTCGGTGAAGCGGGACAAGGACCGCACCGCCGTGTATCTCAACGCCTGCCGGTCGATGGGTGTTGAGGTGCTCGTCCCCGACGTCAACCAGTCGGAGTCGGACTTCGTTGCCCGGGGCGAAACCATCCCCTTCGGCCTGTCGGCAATCCGGAACGTCGGCGAAGGTGTGGTCGAATTGATCCTCGAGGAGCGGCGCAAGAACGGGCCGTTTGTCGATTTTCAGGACTTCGTCGATCGCGTCGACGTCGCCGTGCTCAACAAGCGGACCGTGGAGTCGCTCATCAAGGCCGGGGCGTTCGACGGGACCGGTGCCCCCCGTCAGGGATTGTTGGCGATCCACGAGCCGGTGATCGAGGCGGTGGTGGCGCGACGCCGGGCGGAAGACATGGGTCAGTTCAGCCTCTTCGGCAACGACGAGCCGGCGCTGCAGGGAGGCTCGTTCGAGATTCCCGACTTGGAGTGGGAACGTTCCACGAAGCTCGGCTTCGAGAAGGAGATGCTCGGCCTCTACGTCTCGGATCATCCGCTGATCGGCGTGGAGGCGGTGCTCAAGCCCATGGTGACGGCGACCATCCCCGAACTGTGGGATGGCGTCGATGGGACGACGGTGTCCGTCGGGGGAATCGTCGGGGCGGTGACCCGCCGCTACACCCGCAACGGGGAGCCCATGGTGTTCTTTCAACTCGAGGATCTCGAGGCGAGCACCGAGGTGGTGTGCTTCCCGCGAACCGTCGCCGAGTACGGGCCGCTGGTGCGTCCCGATGCAGTGCTGGTGGCGACCGGACGACTGGACCATCGCGGGGATGCGGTGAAGCTGGTGGCCTTGTCATTGACCGAGCCCCGGCTCGACCGTGAGGCGGTGGTGCGCCTCCGGGTCCCCGCAGTGCGAATGTCACGCGGCCTGGTCGGTCGGCTGAAGACGGTGCTCGCCAATCATCCCGGGCCGGTGCCGGTGTTCCTCCACCTGGCCGGCGAGGAGAACGACACCGTGGTCCGCCTCGGCGAGGACCATTGCGTCGAACCCCGGACCGCGCTCTACGCCGAGTTGCGTGAGGTGCTCGGCCCCGACGCCGTGCTCACGTAGGCGGCCGGACCCATTCGGGGAACGACGGCTCGGCCGAAGCCACCAGGGCAGCGAGGTCGTCGGGACTGGTGGGGGCGTCGATCATCCAGGGAAGGCACACCGGTATTGAGCCGCAGCGCACCTCGAACGCACGCCGGATCTCGGCCTGATGGAGCGCCTCCGCTCGCCACCGACGCAGGTTCTCGGCGATCGGCGGGGGAACGTTGAGGGGAGGGACCGCCTCGTGCCACGCCTCGGGCAGCGTGCGGTTGAACACCACGACCTCCGGCCGTCGTCCCGGCAGCTCCGTGAAGAACCGGACCGCCTCTCGAATCGGAGCGGGGTCGGAAGTGGTGACCACGATGCTGGTGGCGGCCCTGAGATGGCGTTCGACCTCGGCGGCGCGGCGGGCGATGCCGTCGTAGGCGGTTCGGAGGTCGAGGAGGAAGTCGGCGACTTCCTCGAGGAGGGGCCCTCCCAGCACCGTGTCGGCGATCCTCAGCACCGGACGAGCAGTGACGGCGTAGAGGCGTCGGCGGCCCGGGAGCCGGGCCCCGGTCAGCCAGCGCAGGAGTCGGCCCCCCACCAGGCGCCTGATCCTGCGGGGAGACGAGAAGAAGTCGAGGCCGCCGCCGGCGGGGGGTGTGTCGACCACCACCAGGTCCCAGCGTCCCGATTCGAGATGGTGACTCATCTCCTCGGCGGCGGCGTAGGCCTGGCCGGCCGGGAAGCGTTGCGCAATGGCGCGGAAGAACCGGCTCTCCAGGATCCGGTCGACGGTCGCCGGATCGGCGTGGGTTCTGATGATGGACTCCCACGAGGCCCCGGAGTCGACCATGGCGCCCCACAGGCCCGGTTCGCCGGGCGTTGCCTCGGGCACGCTGCCGAGGTCGACGAGGCCGAGCGCATCTGCGAGGCGGCGGGCCGGATCCACGGTGACGACCAGGGTCACCGCTCCGGTGCGCGCCGCGGCAACGGCGAGGGCCGCCGCCAGCGTGGTCTTCCCGACCCCGCCCGCTCCGGTGACGAGTACGCACCGTGTCACGGCCACTCCCAGCAGGAGGCGAGACGGGAGGCGACCTCGGCTGATGTCTGGAGGCCGAAGAGGTAGGGGAGGCGCGGGCCGGAGGGCAGCCGATCGCACCACGACTGTTGGGAAGCAACGAGCCCGCGATGGAGGATTGCGGCATCCTCGGCCGGTCCGGCAGGTGCGGCTTCCCGATCCTCGGGAGCAACGTCGTCGGGGAGGACTCGGTTCAGGATGATCGAGGCGATCGGGGCGGTGGGGGAAGCCGCCAGATCGGCCAGGGTCTCGAGGGTCTCCAGGACGGGGAGCTCTTCGGGGATGGCGACGAGCACCAGCCCGGTCGTCGCGTCGTCGGTGAGCAAGTCCCGCATCCAGCGGGCTTGTTCCTCGATCCTGCCGGCTCCGACGAGACCGAGGAGGGCGTCGGGAGCCCCGAGCAGAGAGCCGATCTGGCCGGTGGGAGGGCCGTCCACGACCACCAGGTCCCAGGCGCCCCTCCGGACCTCGTTGAGGATCTTTCCGATGATCACGGTGTCGCGGATCCCGGGCACCGTCTCGGCCAGCGCCCGGAGGGGGCGGGTCACCGGGCCGAGGCGGGGGAGGCCGAGTTGGAGCCGGAGGTACTCGTCGAGGGCGAGGACCGGGTGGATGTCGAGTCCCCACAGGCCGGACTCGAGCTCGGCGGCCTCGTAGTGAAGGCCCTCTCGCCCGAGGTGGGCGGCGAGTCCCGTGGCGTCGGAGATCGAGGCCGCCAGCACTCGGAGCCCCTCCCGGGCGCCGCGCAGGGCGAGGGACGCCGCCACGGCGGACCGGCCCACGCCCCCCTTGCCGGTGATGATCAGGAGCCGGCGATCGAGCACCATGGGGAGCGTAGGGGGCTCTAGCCTGGGGCCGAAGTCCACAGAGGAGCCACGATGGCCGAATTCGACGTCGACGCGTTTCTGGGGAGGTTTCGGGAGCGCGCCGCCGCCGTGCGTGAGCGCGGCATCCCGCCAATCGAGGGTGAGGCCCGCCGGAAATACATCGAGAGCGCCAAGCTGGACTTCATGGACTACTCGCTGGTGGCCTCGGCGGGGTGGGCGGTCGAAGGCGGTGCGCTCGTGCTGCGAATCTCTCTCGACAAGGGGGAGTAGAGAAGCTCTTGGTTCAGCCGTTCTCGGGGTCGGCGATCCCGGCGGCGGCCCTGCGGGCGGCGGCTCTCCGCTCCGACTCGAGCCGCTCCAATCCGTAGTCCTCGTAGTCGACGAACCGCATCGCATCGGCGAGCGCGGTGTGACCCGCCTTGTCGCGGATGAGGCGGTGCATCTCCTGGGCAACTCGCCGATAGCCGGGATGGCCTCCGGCGACGGTGCGGAGTTCGAGTAGGTGAAAGGCTTCGCGAACGTTCATGTCCATGTAGAACCGGATGCGATAGGCGAACGGCACCACGTACTGGGCGACTTCGGCTCCCAATTCGGCGGTGAGCCGACCGTGCAGATCGGCGGTCCGTTCCATGATGTCCCGCCAGACTGCGTCGGCTCCGATGTCGGGAATCGACGGCGGCACGATGTAGCCGTGGAGGGTTCCCAGCCGTTGCCATTCGAGCGTCAGCAGACGGTGACGCTGCAGGTCGCGGAAGATCCCGTAGTCGCAGAGGACGTCGAAGCGGTATCCGACGCGTTCCATGGCCCGGCCGGGTTTGTGGCGGCGATTCCCGCGGTCGCCCACGTAGGCGGCGATGATGCGGGCCCGGGAAGCGGCGTCGAGGTTCCCCACGTAATGGCGCAGTGCGTCGTCGGGGAGGTCGGTGACGGCGTAGAGCGCGGCGGCGGCGATCTTCTCCTCCGCGCCGGGATCCCACTCGACGAGCGTCACCTCCGGTCGGTCACCGATCGGCAGGTCGACGGCATCGCCGAGGGTTTGCATGCGTTCGGCCGTGGCGGAAAGGAAGTCGATCCAGGCGACACCCCGATCGGGCATGTCGACCCTCCGCAGGAAGGCCGGGATCACCTTGCGGAGTTCGGTGAGGATCAAGCTGCCGTAATGGCGGTATTCGGCGAGGGGGTGGGCGAGCAGCCTCATGATGAGCATCTCGTAGGCCTGTCCGCTGGCGTTGATGCCGACGTTCGACAGCGTGGCCGCCGGGAGCATTGCTCGGAGGTCGTCGCACACCTTGGCCCGGATCGTCGACTTGTAGACGAAATCTGAGTCACCGGGATCCTGGGGGAACAGCGTCTCGTAATACTTCGTCATCGCCGGGGTCAGTGAGCCGTACGCGTCGAAGATGGCGTCCATCGTCTCGACGTAGGGGTCGGCGAGGTTGGAGGCGGCGATCTCCGGGGGGATGAAGTAGCGATACCGGCCCCCGATGGGCTGGTCGTAGAACATGTAGCGGGTGCTCTGCTCGAGGTAGGCGGCGAGCCGACCCCACTCGAGCGCCTTCGTCAGGAGATTGGAGGCCTGCTCGCAGGCGAGGTGGACCGATCCGAGCTGGGCCACGGAATCGTCGCCGTAGTCGGTGAAGACCCGCTGGTAGAGATCCTCGGCCTTGCGGCGGTTGACCCCTTCGGTGTCGGCCATGGTCGTCGCCATCGCTTCGATGCCGATCTCGGGCACCTCGTAGAACTCGTCGAGGAAGAGCCGGCGGATCGACTTGGTGGTCCGGCTGTAGCGGGAGAACAGGGCCCCTTTCACGACCTCCGGCAGATTGATGAGCGCGAAGACCGGACCCGTGGTCGTGGTGAAGAACCGATCCAGAACGGCTCGCTCGGCGTCGGTAAAGGGCTCCTCGTAGTACTCCGATGGGGTGAAGGTGAGTTGGGGATCGATGGTGGGAGTCATGATGTCTTACACGAGTGTGGTTCAACGTAGCAGCGGCCGGATCGGTGCCGCAACAGGTCGGGCCACTCTGGAGGCCCGGGTAGGCTCGACTCCATGACCCCACTCCGCGTGGTGATGGGTGTGATCATCGTTGCCATCGTGGCGGTGACGCTGCTCCCGCTGCTCGTCTTGGTCGATCTGGCAGGAGGGGGGACGGGATGGGGCCTCTGTCAGGGAGGGATGTCGTCGTGCAGCACCTCCTACTTCGACGGCCCCGAGTTGCTGGCCATGCTGGTGGTGGTCGTCTTCATCCTCTTGTGGCTGTTGCGGCTCACCCTCCACGCGCATCGCATCGTGGAACGACACCGGGAGCGGGAGGCCGTGGACCAGGGCGCGGAGCAGTCAGTGGGCGGCGGTGATCGCCTCGGCGGCGGGTAGGTCGTCCTCATCGCCGGAGGCTGCGAGCACCACGTAGATGGCCACGAGGATCAGTGCGGCGCCCATCCAGCCGCGGGTGTCGAGGCGTTCCCCGAGGAAGACCGCAGCAGAAGCGGCGGCAAACGCGGGTTCGAGCGCCAGGATGATCGCCGTGCGGGCGGGTCCGATCACCGTCTGCGACCACACCTGGAGGAGGAACGCACCGGCGCTGACCGCCAGGCCGGTGAGGAGGATCGCCGGCCAGGTCTCCCGGGTCGGGAGAGGGAATCCTTCGGCGACGGCCGACCAGCCGAGACCGAGCACGGCGGTGGTGAGGAGCTGAACGGCGGTGAAACGAAGGACGTCGTGGCGGTGGGCGGTCCTCGCCAGGTAGACGATGTGTCCGGCGAACGAGGCGGCCGCTCCCACGGTGAGGAGATCCCCTTCGGCCAGGGTGAGACCATCCTGGAGGGTGAGGGCCCCGAAGCCGACGAACGCCACGGCGGCACCGACCACGACCAGGAACCGCGGCCAACGGCGGGCGACCAGCGCCGCAACCAGAGGAGTGAGCACTACGTAGAGACCGGTGATGAGGCCGGAGTTGGAGGCCGAGGTGGACACCAGGCCCTGGGTCTGAAGGGCGTAGCCGCCGAAGAGAAGGATCCCGGCGATCACGCCCTGGCGCCACACGGATCTGCGGCGGGGGAGGCCGACCGCGAAGAGGGCCCCGGCTCCCAGGAGGAAACGCCAGCCGACGAAGCCGATCGGTGCCAGCGATGCGACGGCGTCCTTGACCACCACGAAGGTGGCTCCGAACAGGAAGGAGGCCACGACGAGTGCCAGATAGGCAAGACGAGTCCGGGTCACCGCAGCCGGGAGCATAGGCCTACAGCGGTGGTTGGTAGCCTGCTTCGATGGTCCAACACGAGCCGCTGCGCCAGCGCTTCCCCTTCTACCTGAGGGGCTTCGGGTTCGGCGCCGCCGCCGGATTGGCCGTGGGGCTGCTGATCTTCCTGTTCTCATCGGCCGGCCTGTACCGCTCGGTCGGCTATGGCTTCCTCGGACTGGGAACGCTCATGCTGCTCGTCGGTGGGGGCAAGGGAGGCGGCTACTCCAACCTCGGGTTGGGGGCGATGGGCACGTTGGCCCGCGGCTATCGGGACCGGGGGCACAGCCGGGGGGGACCTGATGATCCCGCGATCGTGCGGGCGGTCGCCGAGGGTGAGGAGGACTACGGGGTGACGCCCTATGCGGCGGGGGATCCGATGGAACGATTGCGGCGCGGGCTGCGTCCCCCGGCCAATCCGACCGCGTTCTGGCAAGTGATCGCCGGAATCGCCTATCTGGGCGTTGGGGTGGCGCTGACGATCTGGCTGTAGTCAGCCGACCCGTCGGCTCAGGGTGGCGGCGAGGCTCGCGGCGAGCGTTGCGACGGCGGCAACGAGGATCGCCCAGGAACCGAGGCCGACCGAGCCCCCGGCCTGATCGGCCGCCCTGGCTGCATCGATCAGTTTGGCGACGGCGAACAGCACCGCCCCACAGGAGAACACCACCGTGAGGAGCGCGACCGGGGTGCGCAGGCCCTCTCTCCGGTCCCCGAGGATCGCCGGCAGCAGCACCGGGCCGAGCAGGATGAGGATGGGCCAGGCGTCACCCTCGATGCCGTTGACGGTGCCCTGGGAGGGGAGTGTGAGGAACGGCAGCAACAGCGAGCCCCCGCTGAGAGCCACCGCGAGCACGGAAAGGGCTCTGGAGTAGTGCACCGGCTAGGGCGGGGGCTCCCCGCCATGCTCGTCCTCGGGTCGACCCAGGTCGGGCAGGATCGGACGACGGGCCGTGGGCCCTTCGGGCGGTCGGGGGCGAGTGGAACGAGGCGTCGGCGGCCGGTTCTCGGGCTGCGCAACCGGCGTGCTGCCACGCGGCGCTGCACCCTGCGCTGGACCCTGCGCTGCACCCTGCGCTGCACCCTTTGCTGCGGTGGTGGGAGCCGACTTCCCCGAAAGGGTCGGCGCCGGGGGCCTGGTCGGGTAGGCGCCGCCTTGGGGGAGCCGCATCGCGCCCCGGGTCAATCCGAGCACGATCCCCGCCAGGGCGACGCCCGTGCCGGCGACGAGAAGGTAGGCACCCAGCCCGACGCTGCCGGCAACGGTGTCGGCGATCGTGGAAGCGTCGATGAACTTGATGATCGCATAGGGGAAGGCGGCGATCCCGAAGAGGAGTGCCGGCCACCCGAGCGGCGCCGGGACGGGGCGGGAGTGATCCGGGATGAGTGTGATCAGGAAGACCGGAACGAGCAGCAACAACGCCGGGAGAGCGTCGGCAGCCACGGAGTGCACGTTGCCGGCTCCGCCGTTGACGAAACGGAGGCTCATTGCCGCCATCGTGACGAGCACGCCGACATCGATGACGATTCGCGATGCATGGAAGGCGAGCCGGGAGGGCGGCCGGCGCTGGTTCGAAGAGGTTGTCATCGGTGCGCCGAGGTTAGCGGCAGCAGGCCGAGGGGCCGGTCTTCGATCGGGCACGCTCGACCGTTGGGCGGGGCGAGTCGGCACTAGCCTCGGTGCGTCGACTTTGAGGAGGCTGCATGCTGGCGAGACGGCTGTTGCTCCTCGTGGGGGTGCTGATCGGAGTCGGCGGCCTCTATCTGCGGGAGATCGAGACCGACGCGTCTTTGGTTGAGGCCGTGGGAGGCACCGGCCTGCCGACGATCTGGCAGAGCTTCTCGGGAGGCGAGCGGGTCGGGGTGGTAGTGGGTGCCTGTCTTCTCGTCGCTGTGGCGTATCGGCCCAGACTGCGGCGAGTCTGGGATCGGGCGGCGGCCATCGCCGGGGGCCTGCTGGCCGGTGCTGCGATGGTGATGCTCCTCTTCGCCTACCGCGATGCCCAGGGCGATGCCTCGAATCTGGGCGAGTTGCTCGACCTCGCCGTCTTCTCCGATCTGATTCCCGAGAGCCCGGGCGCTTCGGCGGGATGGGGATTCTTCGTTTCGATCGGCGGGTTCTTGGTGGTGGGTGCGGCGTCTGTCTGGGACCTCTTCGCCCGCCGGCCCCCCGACAAACCGGTCCCGAAGCGGACGCCACGACCCGCCGGCAAGCGGAAGGGACAGCCTGCCGGCAAGCGGAAGGGACAACCCGCCCGAAAGCGGCCGCCGGCGAGCGCGGCCGGCCGACCCCCGGCACGCGCCGCAACGGCGGCCAATCCGAGCCCCCGCATGAAGCCGGCCACCTCGACCCGGGGAGCCGCGCAGTCCGGCCACAAGCCGCCGCAACGACGGGAAGCGGCTCCACCGCAACAGCGACCGCGGCCCGCCGAAGGGCCGCCGCGCTCAGTCGAGGAAGCGGACGGCCCCGCCGTCGAGGGAGGCGATCCGGACGATTGAGGCGACGTCCCAGCCGTGGGACTCGAGTCGGCCTCGTCCCTGCTGGAAGGACTTCTCGATGACGAACCCGAAGCCGATCACCGTGCCGGCCGCCTCCTCGGTGATCTCCCCCAGTGCCTCAGAGGTGCGGCCGCCGGCGAGGAAGTCGTCGACGATCAGCACCCGGTGCCCGGCGGTGAGGACGCGACGGGAGACCTCGACCCGATACTCGATGCCCCGGGTCGGCGAGTGGACCTCACGAGCGAAGGCGTGCCGATCACCGGGGCCGAGGTACTTCTTGGCATAGATAAGCGGAACACCGAGGGTGGTGGCACAGGCCATGCCCGGTGGAATGCCGCTCGCCTCTGCGGTCATCACGAGGTCCGGGGCTTCGGGGGCGAAACGCTCGGCGAGATCGGCGCCCACCGCACCGAGCAACTCGGGGTCGACGCGATGATTCAGGAACCCGTCGACCATCAGCAGCGGCCCCTCGACGCGACCTTCGGTGAGGATCCTGTCGCGGAGGAGATCGGCGCCGCGACTCATCGGATGGAAGGTGACTGCAGCAAGAGGCAGAAGCGTACCCGATGGGTGGGGGCGATCCCCCGTTACCATCGCCGCGCCATGCCCGATCAACCAGTTCCCGGACCCGAGCAGCGTCGCCACGCCCGAGTGGTGCTGGGGCGGCTCAAGAAGCGTTACCCCGAGATCGCCACGGCACTCACCTATCGGGACCCGTGGCAATTGCTGGTGGCCACGGTCCTCAGCGCCCAGACGACGGATGAGAACGTGAACGGGGTCACCCCGGTGCTGTTCGATCTTTGGCCGGGGCCGGAGGACCTGGCGACCGCCGACCCAGAAGCCGTGGAGCAGGTGGTGTACTCGACCGGCTACTACCGCCAGAAGACGAAGTCGATCATCGCTCTCAGTGAGGACCTCGTCGACCGATTCGAGGCCGAGGTTCCGGCCGATCTCGATGCGCTCGTGACCCTGCGGGGGGTGGGTCGCAAGACCGCCAGCGTCGTGCTGGCGGAGGCCTTCGGGATACCGGCGATCGCGGTGGACACCCACGTGAAGAGAGTCGCCGGGCGGCTGGGGCTCACCGAATCCACGGACCCCACCGAGATCGAGTTCGACCTGCGGGCGCTCTATCGAGAGGGGGAGTGGCCGGGCATCTCGATGCGCTTCATCCAGTTCGGGCGCGAGATCTGCGATGCTCGGCGTCCGGTGTGTTGGGAGTGCCCGCTCCGGGATCGTTGCCGGTATCCCGACAAGGCCCAGCCGCCGCCGTGAGCGTCTGGGCGCTGCGCGGCCGTCACGACCGCGAGATCGCCGTGCTGGCGCTGCCGGCACTGGGGTCCTTGGTGGCCGATCCGCTCCTCAGCCTGATCGACACGGCGTTCGTCGGCCGCCTGGGTGCCGATGCTTTGGGGGCACTGGGGGTTTCCGCCGCCGTGTTCGCCGTGGCCTTCTTTTCGTTCAACTTCCTCGAGTACGGAACCACTTCGCTGGTGGCACGTGCGGTGGGGGCCGGTGACCAAGCCAAGGCGATGCGGGCATCCGTGACTGCGCTGGGGTTGGCCGTCGGTTCGGGTGTCGTGGCCCTCACGGTCCTCGAGTTGTTCACCGGCCCGATCCTGACGGCGATGGGTGCCACCGACGGGGTTCGCTCCCAAGCGCTCTCCTACGTCCGCATCCGGGCCTTGGCCGCCCCGGCGGTGCTGGTGATGCGGGCCGGCCACGGCATCTACCGGGGGCACCAGAACACGAGTACCCCGTTCCGCATCACTGCGGCCATCAACGCCATCAATCTGGTGCTCGATCCGCTTCTCATCTTCGGGGCCGGGTGGGACATCCGCGGCGCCGCCTGGGCGACCGTCATCGCCCAGTCGATCGGCGCGGTCTGGTTCGTGGCCACGCTGCTGCGGCGCGGTGAATTGCGTGTGGGGAGATTGGCTCTGACGGAGTTGGCACCGTTCCTGCGCGCCGGCCGCGATCTCACGATCCGCACGGCGTCGCTTCTGGCGGTCTTCACGCTCGGGACGGCGGTGGCGACCCGCATCTCGGAGACTGCGGTGGCGGCTCATCAGGTGGTGTGGCAGCTCTGGGTGTTCCTGGCTCTGGCGGTCGACGCGCTGGCCATTGCCGCCCAGGCCCTGGTGGGCCGGCTGGTCGGCGCCGGTGCCGGTGCCGAAGCCCGGGAGGTGGCCGACCGACTGATCGTCCTGGGGATCGCGGTGGGAGCCGTCCTGGCGTTGGGTCTCGCTGCGGTCGCCGGGCCGTTGCCGCAGTGGTTCACCGATGATCCCGCCGTGGTGAGCGCCATCCGATCGATCTATTGGTTTCTCGTCGCCGGGATGGTTCCCTCGGCGGTCGTCTTCGTGTGGGATGGCGTGTTCTTCGGGGTGGGCGACTTTGCGTTCCTGGCGGCGGCCATGGCCGGGTCGGCCGTCCTGGCGGGGGGAACGATGCTGCTGGTTCTGCCGCTGGAGGTGGGCCTCTCCGGGGTGTGGTGGTCGGTGATGATGCTCACCGGGCTGCGCCTGCTCACCCTGTGGTGGCGGCGGTTCACTCTGCGGGGGCCGCTGGGGTGAGGACGGCTCCCCGCGTCTCCGGGAGCAACGAGATGAGCGCCGCCGAAGCGAGCACCACGGCGCCGAGCGCGGCCATCGTGATCGGGACGCCCCAGGCGTCCACGACGAACCGGCCGGCTCCGAACCCGGCGAGACCCCCGAAGATCCCGGCGTTGCTCAGCCAGGCGCCCGCAGTGGCCCGCACGTCGGTTGGGAACAGCTCCGCCCGGTGGGAGGTGAAGGCGGGGCCGAAGGCGGCCGCCCCGAGCATGGAGAAGAAGATCCCCACCGCCATCACCCATCCGATCTCTGAGAAGTAGAAGGCGAGGCCGCCGGCGACCCCGACGAACAGGGAGACGACCTCGGCGGGTTTGCGGCCGATGAGGTCGGCGGCCCGACCTCCGCCGAGCAGGCCGAGAATCACCGCCGGGGCACTGGTGGCGGCCAGCATGATCGAAGCGGTGAAGGCGCTCCATCCCAGTTCGTTCTCGAGACGGACCAGAGCGAGGTTGGCGGCCGGCCCGGAGAACGCCGCCAGCGCAAAGGACATCGCAGCCATCGGCCAGAAGTAGCGGGCGTGGCGCCCTCGGAGAGCGGCCGACAGGGGCGGCTGCTCCTCGTGGCGGGCAAAGGCGCGTGACTCCTGCAACCTCAGGATGACGATGGGTACCGCCAGGAGGGGCAGGGCGCTCATTCCGAAGAGCAGGCGCCAGGCCTCGTCGCTCATCTCCCCGACCTGGCGCACGAGGAGGCCGAAGCCGGTGCCCATGCTCACGACGAGGGCGTAGCAGCCCAGGACGTAGCCGCGGACGAGAGGATTGACCTCTTCGGCCAGGAGGACCAGCGCCAGGGCTCCGGCGGCGCTGGAACCGAGCCGGGCCACCGACTGCAGGGCGGTGAAGGCGGCCGCCGTGGGGGCGAAGGCGGTCGCCAGGTTGGCGGCGGCGAGGGTGACGAGGGCGAGGATGAGGGGCCGACGTCGGCCGCCGCGATCTCCCCACCACGAAAGGAGCAGGGCGAGGAGGGCCACGGCTCGAACGATGGCCAGGAGATCGAAGATGGCGGCGTCGCTGAGATCGAAGGTCTCCCTGACGAACGGCAGGGTGTGGGTGATCACCGTTCCGGTCCATCCCTGGGAGAACGCCACGATCGCCATGAGCCCCAGGATGCGGAGCTCGCGTCGCTGCAACGGGACGGGTGGCTTCAGGTGCTCGAGCGCCGACTTCATCGGTCGCGGCGGGAGGGGGCCATCGGCGGCGAGGTTACCCGGCGCCGGTCGTTGGGAACAGCCCGGGAGCGGTTAGCGTTGTTAGGCCGAACCGAAACCGGGGTTTTGCGTGGAGATCTCGAACGTCAACCTGTTTGCCGCCCTGGCCTTCGGGGCGATGTCGTTCCTCTCACCGTGCGTGCTCCCGCTTCTGCCCGGCTACTTGAGCATGATGTCGGGCTACTCGGCCCAGGACATGGCCGAGGGGAGGGTGTCCCGGGTCCGCATGTTCCGGGTGACGGTGCTGTTCGTGGCCGGCTTCACCCTCGTGTTCGTGGCGCTCGGGGCCACTGCGACCTCGTTGGGCCGCTCGCTGCTCCGCAACCAGAACACCATCACCACAGTGGCGGGCTGGGTGGTGCTCTCCATGGGGCTGTTCATTGCGATCACGGCGCTGTGGAATCCCACGCTGCTGATGCCCTTCATGCGGGAGCGCCGTGTCGAAGTTCGGCCGTCGCGTCTCGGCAACTGGGCCCCCCCGGTGATGGGAGCCGCCTTCGGCTTTGGTTGGACGCCGTGCATCGGGCCCACCCTGGGTGCCATCCTCGGCGTGGCGGCCACCGAGGAGACGGTGCTGGAAGGGATGGTGCTGCTCTTCGTCTACTCGCTGGGCCTCGGCATCCCCTTCGTGCTCGCCGGGCTCGGCATCGACCGGGCCTATGGAGCCTTCGGGTGGTTCCGGCGCCGTCTCAAGCCGATCACCGTGATTTCGGGTGTGCTCCTCGCCGGTTTCGGGTGGCTCATGATCTCCGGCAATCTGGTCGAACTGAACCGTTGGTTCCAGGAGCGCTTGCCCTCCTGGCTCTGGAACGTCTGAGCCCCCGCCTACGCTGTGCGCCATGCGAGTGACCCCGTCGCGGGATGACTTCCTGCGCCTCGCCGATGAGCACGCCATCGTTCCGGTCCGACTCGAAGTCTTGGGCGACCGCCACACCCCGGTGAGCGCCTTCGAGAGTCTGGCCGGCGAGGGGCCGGCGTTCCTCCTGGAGTCCGTTGAAGGTGGGGAGCGCTGGGCACGCTGGTCGTTCGTGGGATGGGATCCGCTGTTCGTGCTGCTTTCCGAAGGCGGATCCTCGCGGGTGGAGGGCGCCTCCGTCGAGATCCCGGACGCAGATCCGCTGACGGTGCTCGAGACGGTGGTTCACGGGCTGCAGGCACCGGACCTCGACGGGCTTCCGCCGCTCCACACCGGGCTGGTCGGGTACCTCGGCTACGACGTCGTGCGCTACATCGAGAACCTCCCAAAGCCCCCACCCGACGACCGCGGTCTGCCGGAGATGATGTGGCAGGCGGTGGGTTCGCTGGCGGCGATCGATCGCTTCGCCCAGACGATCACCCTGATCCGCAACGTGCTGGTCGGTGACGATCCCGGCGGGTCCTACGACGCTGCGGTCGATGAACTGGCGAGCCTGCAGGAACGGCTCGGTGGACCCGGGCTGCGGTCGGCCCCGGCGGTGAGCCGGTTCGATCCGCTCGCTCCTGCGGGGACCTCGCTGGACAGGGGGGCGTACATGGCCGCCGTGGAGCGTTCGGTGCGTTACATCGAGGCCGGCGACGCCTTCCAGGTCGTACCTTCGGTGCGCTTCGAGGTGCCCTTCGACGGGGATCCGTTTGCGGTGTATCGGGCGCTGCGGCTCGTCAACCCTTCGCCCTACATGTTCTTCCTGCGATACGGATCGCTGGCGATCGCCGGGTCGTCCCCCGAGTTGATGGTGCGGGTCCGCGACGGGAAGGTGTCGAGCCGCCCCATCGCCGGGACCCGTCCCCGTGGTGCGGATGCGGAGGAGGATGCGGCGCTGGAGGGGGAGCTGGTATCCGACCCCAAGGAGCGAGCCGAGCACGTGATGCTGGTCGACCTGGCCCGCAACGATGTCGGCCGGGTGGCCGAGTTCGGGACGGTGTCGGTCGACGACCTGATGGTGGTGGAGCGCTACTCGCACGTCATGCACCTGGTGTCGGGCGTGTCGGGGACGCTCCGCAGCGATGCCGGTCCGGTGGATGTCCTTCGGGCGACTTTCCCTCACGGCACCGTGAGCGGGGCACCAAAGGTGCGGGCGATGGAGATCATCGATGAGTTGGAGCCGGTGGCGCGCGGACCGTATGCCGGAGCGGCCGGGTACATCGACTTCTCCGGCAATCTCGACACCGCGATCGCATTGCGCACAATGGTGACCGACGGTGCGACGGCCTGGGTGCAGGCGGGAGCGGGTGTGGTGGCCGACAGCGTGCCCGCGTCGGAGTGGGAGGAGTGCGTCGCCAAGGCTGCTGCGGTCCTGGCGGCCATCGGAACCGCCGGGGAGATTTGAGATGCCTGACTCATATGGGAATGTGACGGCCGAGTACCTGGCAATTCGCAACGCGGCCGGCGTGGTCTCCGGTCGGCGAGAGATCGTGTGGGTCCGGGGAAGCGATGCGGTGACCTTCCTCGACGGCCAGCTGAGTCAGGACGTCGCCGCGATCGCGCCGGGGGAGGTGGCTCGTTCGCTGCTGCTCGAGCCGCGCGGCAAGCTGCGGGCCGTGCTCTGGGTGCTGGCCGGCGACCAAGAGGTCGGGCTGGTTGCCGACGTCGATCGCGGCGGTGTCGTGCTCGAGGACCTCGAGCGGTTTCGTTTCCGGGTCGAGGTGACGCTGGAGATCGAGGAGGCACCGATCGTCGAGGTGTGGGGCCCGTCGGCCGAACGGGTGCTCCAAGCTGCAGGGATCGAGCCGCCGCCGGGCTGGGCCGCCTCCGGCGGTGTGACGGCGGCCCGGATTCCGCTCGGGGTCCTCCCGAGGTTCCTGTTGACCGGGGTCGGCGAGGAGGCCTTGGTGGCGGCGGGGGCGACCCGCATCGGGGCTCTGGCCGCGGAATCGGTGCGCATCGAGGCCGGCGAGCCGGTGGCCGGCACCGATGTGGACGAGTCCACGATCCCCCAAGAGTCGGGTCTGGTCGAGGAATCGGTGTCGTTCACCAAGGGCTGCTACCTGGGGCAGGAACTGGTGGCCAGGATCGATGCCCGCGGCCACGTCAACCGCCACTTGCGCGGCGTCGTCATCGCCGAGAGCGTCATCCCGCCGCCGGGCTCCGAGATCGATTTCGGGGGTGACACGGTCGGTACGCTGAGTTCGGTTGCCGAGTCGCTCACGTTGCGGGCTCCGATCGGCTTGGCGCTCGTGCGCCGGGAGGTTGCGCCGGGCGCCGAGGTCACCGTGCGCTGGGGCGATCGAGTTGTTGCGGGGAAGATCGAGGAGCTTCCTTTCGATGATTTCGCTCGTCCTTAACACTCTTCGAACGCCACGGCCCGATGATTGGGACCGAAGGAGACGGTGATGACGTCCCAAGGAACGGTTCTGCTCATAGAGGATGAGGAGGCGATTGCCGACCTGGTCCGGATGTACTTCGAGCAAGAGGGATACCGGCTCGTCCATTGCTCCGACGGCGAGTCGGGGCTGGATGCGGTGCGGGACCGCAACCCGCGAGCCGTCCTGCTCGACATCGGTCTTCCGGGAATCGACGGCATCGAGGTGTGCCGCAAGATCCGCTCGAAGTCGGACGTCCCGGTGATCATGCTCACGGCGCGGGACGACGAGGTCGACAAGATCGTCGGGCTCGAGATCGGCGCCGACGACTACGTGACGAAGCCGTTCTCGCCTCGCGAATTGGTGGCCCGGGTGCGGGCCGTCCTCCGAAGGTCCGAGGAAGGCCCCAAGGCCCCGGCCGTGATCGAGGTCGGCGAATGGTCGATCGACAGTGGCCGGCGTGAAGTCCGGACTCCCACCGGCGATGGGGTGCGCCCCACGGCCCGGGAGTTCGATCTCCTCTGGTACCTGGCCGAGAACCGCGGGTTGGTGCTGTCGCGAGCACAGATCCTCGAAGCGGTGTGGGGCTACGACTACTTCGGGGAGACCCGGACCGTGGATGTGCACGTCCGCCAGCTTCGCAAGAAGATGGATGGCATCCCGATCGAGACCGTGTGGGGCGTCGGCTACCGGATCGCCGACTAGATGCGGCGCCGGTTCTTCTGGGGATTGGTGGCCGTTGCGGTGGCCGTGCTGGCGATCGGGGGCGGGGCGGCGGCGCTGCTGATCAACCGGTCGGTGGAGGATTCGGTCCGGACCGAGTTCGCCCGCCAGGCCGACGCCACGGCCCGGGTGATCGAGGCGAACCTGTCCCGTCCGGCGCGGGGTCCGCAGTCGGCGGCCATCAGTGAGCTGCTGGCGGTCGCGGCCCTCATCGGCGGCCACGACTACGTCGAGGCGGCCCGGATCGGTCCCGACGGAACGGTCGAGGAAGTGGGCATCAGCCAGGACCTGATCGCCCAGATCCCGGGGGGACTCGCCGACTTGCCTCAGCGAATCCAATTCGAGGCCGACGTCGAGGGTGAGCGCATCTCCGCCTATGCGTTCCCGGTGGGGATGGGACGCCGGAACACGATCGTGGTGGCGATCGGCACGAACCTGGAGCTCGTGCCGTGGCGCGAGGTGGTGGTGCGGTTCCTGTGGGCCCTCGGTCTGGGGATCCTCCTGGCGGCCGGCCTGGCGGGCTGGCTGGCGAGGGCGCTGGGGCGACGCCTCGACCCGCTCCGGGCGGCATCAAGGCAGGTGGCCACCGGCGACCTCACGGCCCGGGTCTCTCTGGATCGTTCTGATGAGGTGACCGAAGTGGAGGGAGCCTTCAACGAGATGGCGGATCACCTCGAGGCGGCGCGAACCCGGGAGCGAGAGTTCCTGGTGAGCGTGTCGCACGACCTGCGGACGCCGTTGACGACGATCGGCGGCTACAGCGAGGCGATCGGCGACGGCCGGGTGGCCTCCGACGATCTGGCCCGAGTGGCGTCGGTCATCAAACTGGAGTCCGACCGTTTGCACCGGCTGGTCGAGGACCTCATGCTCCTGGCTCGGCTCGAGGCCCGGGAGTTCACCCTCCGGCCGGAGCCGGTCGATCTGGCCGCCCACCTCAATGGGTCGGCGGAGGCGTTCCGGGAGCGGGCCACCGCAGCGGGGGTGCGGCTGACCACCGAGACCCCACCGATCCCCGAGGTCTTCGTCGATCCGGACCGCATCGCCCAGTTGGTGGGCAATCTTCTGGAGAACGCTCTCCGCTACACCCCCGAAGGGGGCCGGGTGGCTTTGGCGCTCGATGAGGAGGAGGGGATGGCGCGCCTCACGGTGGCCGACTCGGGTCCGGGGATCGAAGCGGACGACGTTCCCCGGATCTTCGAGCGGCTCTACGTCGCCCAGCGCTATCGGCCGGTCCGACCCGAGGGAAGCGGCCTGGGGCTCTCGATCGTCAAGGAGCTGGTGGATGCGATGGGGGGTGTCATCGAGGTGGACAGCACCCCCGGGATCGGTACGACGATCACGGTACGGATCCCGGTGGCCGGCACGGCCGGCTGATCACCGCCGCCGCCTACGATGGCCGCCGTGCTGGAATCGATCGTGGCCGAGGCGCGTCGTCGAGCCGCCGTGGTGGCGGAGCGCGGCGCGGCGTGGGTCCGGGAGGCCCAAGCCGCACCACCGGCCCGGGATCTCGGCGCGGCCCTGGGAACGCCCGGGCTGAGCGTCATCGCCGAAGTGAAGCGCCGGTCCCCGTCGGCGGGCGACATCGCACCGTCGCTGGACCCCGCCGGTCTGGCCGGTGAGTACGCCGCCGGGGGCGCAGCGGCCCTCTCCGTGCTGACCGAACCGACCTTCTTCGGGGGTTCGGAGGAAGACCTGAGGGCGGTCCGGAACACCGTCGAGCTGCCGGTGCTGCGCAAGGACTTCATCGTCGATCCGGTTCAGGTGTGGGAAAGCCGGGCCATCGGGGCGGATGCGGTGTTGTTGATCGTGGCCGTGCTCGAGGATGCGATGCTTCGTGACGCGTTGGCCGCGGCGGCGGAAGCCGGGGTCGCCGCCCTGGTGGAGGTGCACGACGAGGCCGAGGTCGAGAGGGCACTCGGCTGTGGAGCCCGGTTGGTGGGAGTGAACAACCGCGATCTGAAGACCTTCGACGTCGACGTGTCACGGGCAGAACGGATGCGGGTTCTGCTCCCGGCGGGCGTGGTGACCGTCGCCGAGAGTGGGGTGACTTCCCGGGAGGGGGCGGCCCGCATGGCGGCGGCGGGGTACGACGCCGTGCTGGTCGGCGAGGCGGCGGTCCGCGCCGGGAATCGGGTGTCGTTCATTCGACAGATCGGCGGCGTCGCATGACGTGGATCAAGTTCTGCGGGATGACCCGGCGTTCCGACGTGGAGATGGCGGCGGCGCTGGGGGTGGATGCCGTCGGCTTCGTGACCTATCCGGGCTCACCGCGAGCGGTGAAGCCGGAGGAGGCGGCTCGGCTCGGCGAGGGGATCGAGCCCCGGCGCTTCCTGGTCACGGTGGATCTGGGGCCGGAGGAGCTGCTGGAGGCGGCCGCCCTGGCCGGTGTGGATGGGGTGCAGCCCCACGGGAGAAGATCGGTGGTGGCAGCCGCCGCCGCCCAGCGGGCCGGGTATGAGGTTCTCTTTCCCGTCCCTGTGGCACGGTCGGTCGACCTCGGCGATGTCCCGACCGGGGCGATGCCGCTCCTCGACGTGGCCGATCCCGGACGGCATGGGGGGACCGGGCGTACCTTCGATTGGCGGCTCGCCGAGGGGCTCGACGTGGATTTCGTGCTGGCGGGCGGCTTGAAGCCGGGCAATGTGGCCGCGGCGGTGCGTATCACCGCGCCGTGGGGGGTGGACGTTTCGAGCGGGATCGAGCAAGCTCCGAGGGTCAAGGATCAGCGGCGGATGCGCGAGTTCGTGGAGGCGTTGCGATGAGACTCGATCGGCCGGACGCACGAGGCCGGTTTGGGGACTTCGGGGGCAGGTTCGCGCCCGAGACGCTGATGCCCGCCCTCGAGGAACTGGAGGCGGCGTTCGGCGAGGCGTGGTCGGATCCCGAGTTCCGAGCCGAGCTGGATGTCCTCCTGGCCGACTTCGCCGGAAGGCCGACGCCCTTGTATGAAGCCGGCCGGCTGTCGGACGCCCTCGGCTGCCGGGTGCTGCTCAAGCGGGAGGACCTGCTGCACACCGGGGCTCACAAGATCAACAACACGATCGGGCAGGCGCTCCTGGCGAAGCGGATGGGGAAGCCTCGCGTCATCGCCGAGACCGGGGCGGGCCAGCACGGCGTGGCGGCCGCCACGGCCGCCGCACTCCTCGGCATGGAGTGCGCCGTGTACATGGGAGAGGTGGACATCGAGCGACAGGCGCTCAACGTCCACCGGATGCGCATGCTGGGGTGTGAGGTCATCCCGGTGACCTCGGGGGCCGGGACCCTGAAGGACGCCGTCAGCGAGGCGATGCGCGACTGGGTTGCCACCGTCGAGGACACCCACTACATCATCGGTTCGGTTGTCGGCCCTCACCCTTTCCCGTGGATGGTTCGGGAGCTGCAGAGAGTCATCGGCGATGAGACGCTGGCCCAGCTCGGCGATCGGGCTGCGGACGTCGTTGCCGCCTGCGTCGGCGGTGGCTCGAATGCAATGGGGATGTTCTATCCGTTCGCCGGCACCGGGGTGGAGCTGGTCGGGGTGGAGGCGGGGGGTCGTGGTCTGGCGAGCGGTGCCCACGGCGCTTCGCTCGTCGCCGGGACTCCGGGGGTGCTGCACGGCAGCCGCACCTTCCTGCTCCAGGACGACGAGGGACAGGTGCTGGAGGCTCACTCCGTCTCGGCCGGCCTGGATTACCCCGGGGTGGGTCCCGAGCACGCCTACTTCAAGGAGACCGGGATCGCCCGCTACGTCTCGGTCACGGATGCCGAAGCCCTGGAGGGCCTGGATCTTCTGGCGAGGACCGAGGGGATCATTCCGGCACTCGAACCGGCTCACGTCATTGCTTGGATGGAGCGGGACAAGGCCGAGCTGTCGGGGAAGACGGTGGTGGTGGCGCTGTCGGGTCGCGGTGACAAGGATGTGGAGCACGTCGCCCGCATTCGTGAGGGGGACTGATGCCGGGGTTTGCCGGGATGTTCGAGAGGGTGGCGACGGAGAATCGGGCGGCGCTGCTCCCTTATCTCATGGCGGGGATCCCCGATCCGGAGGTCTCGGTGGGGCTCTTTGAGGCGATGGCCCAAGCCGGCGCCGACGGCTTCGAGGTGGGGTTGCCCTACGCCGATCCGTTGATGGATGGGCCGGTCATCCAATCGGCGGGTGCCCGGGCGCTGGCTCGGGGCACGACTCTCGAGGTCGGGTTGGGTGTTCTCCGGCGGGTCGCTGCGGTCACCGAGCTGCCGTGTGCGGTGATGACGTACGCCAACCCGGTGTTCCGTGTCGGCGAGTTGGAGTTCTGCCGCCGGATCGCCGACGCCGGAGCCGATGCCCTCATCGTGGCCGACCTCCCCGTGGATGAGGCGGGAACGTTGAGCGCCGCCGCCGCCGAAGCCGGGGTGGGGCTGGTCCTGTTCGCCGCCCCCACGACCCCCGAGGAGCGGTTGCGGCGGGTGGCCGACGCACGTCCGCCGTTCGTGTACGGGATCGCCGAACTGGGGGTGACGGGGGAGCGGAGCGCCACCTCGTCGCGGGCTGCCGACCTCGTGGCGCGCCTCCGGGCGGTCACCGATCTTCCGGTGGTGTTGGGGGTGGGTATCTCTGGGCCCGAGGCCGCCGCTCGAGCGGCGGCGGTCGCCGATGGAGTCATCGTGGGCTCGGCCGTGGTGCGCCGGGTGCTGGAGTCGCCGGATGCCGCCACCGCGGCTGCGCGGGTGGGGGAGTTCGTCGGCGAGCTGGCGGGTGCGGTGCGGCGATGACGGACTTCATTCGTGTCGCCGGTGCTCAGGTGAATCTGACGGTCGGTGATCTCGAGGGGAATACCGAGCGGATCCTGGAGGCCATGGATTGGGCCGAGGAGGTTCAAGCCGACGTGCTGCTGCTGCCGGAGCTGGCCGTGACCGGGTATCCGCCCGAGGACCTCCTGCTGCGCGGCGGCTTCGTGGCCGCCAACATCGAGGCCTTGCACCGGATCGGGGCGAGAGCGGGGGAGACGGTGACGGTGGTGGGCTTCGTCGATCGGGCGGCGGGGGCGGGTCCGGCTCGCGACGACGCCGGTCCGGGTCGGCTCCACAACGCCGCCGCTCTGCTGCACCAGGGTCGGGTGCGAGGGGTGTATCACAAGGGTCTGTTGCCCAACTACGGGGTGTTCGACGAGGACCGCTACTTCGTGACCGGCGCCCGCCCGGCTGAGGTGTGGGACATCAATCAGGTGGTTGCCGGGGTGTCGATCTGTGAGGACATCTGGGTTGCCGACGGTCCTCCGGCCGCTCAGGCGGCGGCCGGGGCCGACATCCTGTTCAACATCAACGGGTCGCCGTACCACGTCGGCAAGGGGGGCGAGCGGGAGGCGATGCTGGCACGGCGGGCCGCCGATGCAGGCATCCCGCTCGTCTACGTGAACCTGGTCGGCGGTCAGGACGAGCTGGTGTTCGACGGTCAGAGCATGGCTTTCGATGCCACGGGGGCGCTTCTGTATCGGGCCCGGCAGTTCGATGAGGAGCTGTTCTGGCTGGATGTCCCGCTTGCCGAGGAAGCCCGTACCGAGGTCGAGGCGATCACGGTGAGCCGGGGTGATCTCCTGGAGGGTGACCCCGAGCCCATGCCGGATCCGTACCCTCCGCTGACTGAGGACGAGGAGGTGTACCGGGCGTTGTGCCTGGGGCTGGGCGACTATGTGCGCAAGAACGGTTTTGAGGGGGTCATCGTGGGCTTGTCGGGCGGGATCGATTCGGCGCTGGTCGCCGCCGTCGCCGCCGACGCCCTGGGGCCGGATCACGTCTGGGGCGTGACGATGCCGAGCCGGTATTCCTCGGAGGGTTCGGTGGCCGACTCCCGGGCGTTGGCCGCGAACTTGGGGATCCGTTTCGACGAGTTGCCGATCGAACCGCCGTTCGAGGGGTTCCTGGCGACTCTGGAGGATTCGTTTGCCGGCACGGAAGAGGGCACTGCGGAGGAGAACCTCCAGGCTCGGATAAGGGGGGCGATGCTCATGGCGCTCTCCAACAAGTTCGGTCACATGGTGGTGGCCACCGGCAACAAGTCGGAGTTGGCGGTGGGTTACGCCACGCTCTATGGGGACATGGCCGGCGGCTTTGCGGTGATCAAAGACGTGTTCAAGACCCAGGTGTACCGCCTGGCTCGATGGCGCAATCGCGATGGGGAGGTGATCCCGGCGGCGATCATCGACAAGCCCCCTTCGGCGGAGCTGCGCCCGGGACAACTCGACACCGATTCCCTGCCCGGCTACGAGACCCTGGACCCGATCCTGGAGCGTTATGTGGAGCGGGATCTCTCGCCGTCGGCGATCGCCGGTGACGGTTTCGACCGCGAGATCGTGGAGCGGGTGGCGGCGATGGTGGATCGCAACGAGTACAAGCGCCGCCAGGCGGCACCGGGGGTGCGTATCTCGACCAAGGCGTTGGGCCGGGATCGGCGGTTGCCCATCACCGACCGTTACCAACGCCGCTGACGCCCAGCAGTCTTACTGACTACCCTACGTGGTGGCTGAGAAGGAAGGGCGATGGGTCGCTTCGTGGTGGTCCTGTTCGTGTTGGTGGCGGTGGTGATCGGTTTCGTTCCCGCCTGAGAGAGGGCGAAGTGCGGTCGGGCTCCGGCGTCGCGGTGAGTCCCGCCGGAGCCCCGGTCATGGCGCGCCCGGCTAGATTGCGGACCGTGACCGAGGAGACCGAGGAGCAACAGGAGCGGCACCCCGGATACTGGTGGGACCGGTTCTCCGAGCGCGCCCCCTACGGAATCCTGGCGGGATGGTTCGGGGCGATCGCTCTCGTCGCCATGGCGAGAGTCCGACCCTGGAACGAGTGGGAGTCGTGGCGCCGGTGGTTCTCGGCCGGCCGGCGGGGCTGGGAGCTGCTGATGCCCGGGCTTCTGCTCGCCGCCGCGATGGCGGCCTTCGTCTGGGCCCAGCCTTTGTGGAAGAGAGACGAGGGCTGGTCCCCCCGGGTTGCCGGTCTGGTGCTGCTCGGTGTTGCCGCCGGGGCAGCCGGGGCGACGTGGGGCCTGTACACCCTGGGGATCAGGCCCTTCACGCCGTAGCCGGGTCGGCCCGGGTTGTGGGTGCGTCGCCGGGTGAGGTCTTGGTACCGGGAGGGGGACTCGAACCCCCACGGGCATTCGCCCAACGGATTTTGAGTCCGTCGCGTCTACCATTCCGCCATCCCGGCGCAGCCCCATGGTACGCCGCCCGATCTCATGAGCCGGATCACCCAACGCCTGTTTCGCATCAACGACGAGCTCGAGCGGCTCCGTGACGAGGAGCGCCTCACCGTCGAGGAACTCAACATGCTCGAGCACATCGACGACGACGCCCAACGCGACGCCGCCGTGGGCGGACCGCTGGAGCGCGACGAAGCCAGGGTGACGGCCGGCGACGTGGCCCGGTTCCGGAAGAACCTGGCCGATCTGGAGCAGAGGCGTGTCCGGCTCGAGGCGAAGCGGGACCGGCTACTGCGGCGCCTCGGGTGAGTTTCGACGCCGCTGCCTAACATCGGCCGGGATGCCCAAGCTCGCCCTGCTCGACGGTCACAGCCTCGCCTATCGGGCCTTCTACGCCTTGCCGACGGATCTGGCGACCCCGGCCGGGCAGGTGACGAATGCCGTCTACGGGTTCACGTCGATGATCATCAAGCTGCTCGACGACGAGGCGCCCGATGCGATGGCGGTGGCCTGGGACACTCCGGCCGCCACGTTCCGGTCAGAGGAGTACCCCGAGTACAAGGCGAATCGGACGGCGGCCCCCGATCTGTTCCGCAGCCAGGTCCCTTTGATGCACGAAGTGGCCGACGCTCTTCGCATCAAGCAATACGAGGCGCCCGGCTACGAGGCCGACGACGTGATCGCCACCCTGGCCAAGGCCGCCGCCGCCGATGGTTGGGACGTCCTCGTGGTCACCGGCGACCGGGACGCCTTCCAGCTCATCGGGGGATCCATCAAGGTGGTCTACACCCGCCGCGGCATCACCGACACGGTGGTGGCCGATACCGCCTGGATCGAGGAGCGCTACGGGATCAGCCCCGCCAAGTACCCGGACTATGCCGCCTTGCGAGGGGACAACTCGGACAATCTTCCCGGCGTACCGGGGGTCGGGGAGAAGACCGCCACCAAGCTGGTGGCCGGGTATGGGAACATCGAAGGGATCTACGAGCACCTTGAAGAGCAGACCCCCCGGCTGCGAGAGAACCTCGAGGCGGCCCGGGACCAGGTCCTTCTGAATCGGCGCCTGACGGTCTTGGTCGACGATGCCCCCGTCGCCACCGATATCGACGACCTCCGGCTGGAGCCCTGGGATCCGGGCGAGGTGAGGGAGGTGTTTGGGGGCCTCGCCTTCCGGTCACTATGGCAGCGCCTCCAGGAACTCGGCGGGGGGGCCGTCGTCGAGCCCGAGGAGGCCATCGACGTCGAGGTGGAGACGCTGCGGGCCCCCAAGACCACCGCCGACCTTCCGGCGGGGACGCTGGCGGTGGAGCCGGTGTGGGAGGACGGCTCCCTGCTGGGGCTGGCGATCGCCGGTGAGGGGGACCGAGCCGTCTTCGTGGCGCTGGAGCAGTTGGGCGCCCTCGAACAAGCACTTGCCGACCCGGATAGGCCCAAGGCCGGCCACGATTTGAAGCCCCTGGTGCGAGCCCTGCTCGAGGCGGACCTCGATCTGCGGGGGGCCGCATTCGACACCGCCCTGGCCGGCTACGTGATCAATCCGGCCGAGCGGGCCCCCGATCTGGGTGAGTTGGCCGGCACCGTCCTGGGGATCGAGATCGCCCCGCCGGCCGAGGAGGGGTCGCAGGAGCAGGGAACACTCGACTTCGGGGGCACCGGCCCCGATCTGGCGGGGGCGGGGAGGCGGGCCGTCGCCGTGGCCCGCCTCATCGAGCCGCTGACGGAACAGCTCGAGGCTCGAGAGGGCCGGCGTCTGTACGACGAGGTGGAGATCCCCCTCATCCGGGTGCTGGCCAAGATGGAGGACGCCGGGATAGGCGTCGATCGCGACTACCTGGAGGAGCTGGGAGAGAGCCTGCGCGACCGGCTGGGAACCCTGGAGCGGGACATCTACACCGCCGCCGGGGATCCGTTCAACATCAACTCGACCCTCCAACTGAGAGAGGTGCTGTTCGAGCGTCTCGGTCTGCCGGTGTTGAAGAAGACACCAAAGGGGGCGCCGAGCACCGACGCCTCGGTGCTCCAGAAGCTGGTCGATGAGCACCCGGTGGTGGAACACCTGCTGCACTACCGCGAGCTCGAGAAACTCCGGTCGACCTACGTCGACGGGCTGCTGCCCTTGATCGCCGCCGACGGGCGAATCCACTGCGTGTTCAACCAGACGGGAGCGGCCACCGGCCGGATCTCCTCGGAGCGCCCCAACATGCAGAACATCCCGGTTCGCTCGGAGGAGGGGAGGACCATCCGCCGTGCCTTCGTCGCTTCACCGGGGGCGGTCTTCGTGGTGGCCGACTACAGCCAGATCGAGTTGAGGATCCTGGCTCATCTCAGCGAGGATCCCGGTCTCCTCGCGGCTTTCGCCGCGGGGGCCGATGTCCACACTGAGACGGCGGCTCGGGTGTTCGGGGTCGAGCCCGCATCGGTGGAGCCGGAGATGCGGCGCCGGGCCAAGGTCATCAACTTCGGTCTCCTCTACGGGATGGAGGCCTACGGCCTGGCACAGCGCCTCGAGATCTCCACCGAGGAGGCGACCGGGCACATGGAGGCCTATTTCGATCAGTTCCCGGCGGTCAAGGACTTCATGGAGGGCATCGTTGCGCAGGCTCGCAACGACGGGTACACCACCACGATCCTGGGTCGGCGCCGCTACCTCCCCGAGCTGTCATCGGGCAATTTCAGGATCAGGCAGATGGGGGAGCGAATGGCGCTCAACGCTCCGATCCAGGGGTCGGCGGCCGACATCATCAAGAAGGCGATGATCGACCTGGACGACGCGCTGGGGGACGACGCCGGAGCGGCGATGCTCCTGCAGGTGCACGACGAGTTGGTCCTCGAGGCCCCGGAGGAGGAGGCAGAAAGCCTCATCGAGGCGACTCGGGAGGTCATGGAACGCGTTGCCGACCTCAGGGTTCCGCTCCGAGTCGACGTCGGCATCGGTCCAACCCTCGGTGACGCCAAGTCCTGAGAGGAGCCTCGACCCGCCACAGCGTGTTAGCCTTATGCCGCCCTCGGCGCTCGCCGCCGAGAATCCCGCTCGAGGAGAATCCGCAAACCCATGACCGAAGAGACGATGAACGCGCTCACCGACGCCGTGGGTGCCCCGACCGACGAGGAAACCACCGAGGCCACGACCGAGGAGACCACCGAGGCCGCGACCGAGGAGACCACCCACGACGCCACCTCCCCGGAGGAGATCTCCGCGGTCGCGGAAGCGGCCGCCGAAGAGGCGGCTGCCGGTCCCGACGTCGCCGAGGAGGCTGCCCCCGTGGCCGAGAAGGACCCGCTGGGCGACCTGCCCGCCGATCTCTCCGAGGAGGACTTCGCCGCGGCCATCGAGAAGACGGTCGTGGAGTTCTCTGAGGGCAGCCTGGTCACCGGCACCGTCGTTCGTGTCGATCCCGATGAGGTTCTCGTCGACATCGGCTACAAGTCGGAAGGCGTGGTTCCCTCCGCCGAGCTCTCGATTCGCAACTCGGTGAATCCGTCCGAGATCGTTTCGGTGGGAGACCAGATCGAAGCGCTCGTGATGCAGATGGAGGACCAGGACGGTCGGCTCATCCTGTCCAAGAAGCGGGCACAGTACGAACGGGCCTGGGGCCGCATCGAGAAGGTCATGCAAGAGGGGGGAACGGTCAACGGGCAGGTCATCGAGGTCGTCAAGGGCGGCCTCATCGTCGACATCGGCCTTCGCGGCTTCCTGCCGGCCTCGCTGGTCGAGCTCCGGCGGGTCCGCGACTTGCACCCCTACGTTGGCGAGTCGCTCGAGGCGAAGGTGATCGAGCTGGACAAGAACCGCAACAACGTCGTGCTATCCCGGCGTGCCTTTCTCGAAGAGGAGCAGGCCGAGCAGCGCCAAGCGTTCCTCGACGGCCTACAGCCCGATGAGATCCGCACCGGGGTGGTGTCGTCGGTCGTCAACTTCGGGGCCTTCGTGGATCTCGGAGGCATGGACGGGCTGGTCCACGTCTCCGAGCTCTCCTGGCAGCACGTGAGCCACCCGAGCGAGATCGTCTCGGTGGGTGAGGAGGTCACCGTCAAGGTGCTCGAGGTCGACTACGAGCGGGAACGCATCTCCCTGTCGATCCGTCAGACCCGGGAAGATCCCTGGGAGTCCTTCGCTGATGCCCATGGTGTCGGTGATGTCGTCGACGGCAGCGTGACCAAGACGGTCCCCTTCGGTGCGTTCGTGTCCGTGACCGACGGCGTCGAGGGCCTGGTTCACGTGTCGGAGATCGCCGTGCACCACGTTGAGAGCCCCGAGCTGGAGCTGTCGGTGGGTCAGGGCGTCAAGGTGAAGATCACCGAGATCGACGCGGATCGGCGGCGCATCAGCCTCTCCATCAAGCAGGCCAGCCCCGAGTGGCAGGAGCGGGCTCAGTGGCAGGAGGAACATCAGCGGCGGCCACGCCGGTCGCGGCAGGAGTTCGAGCGCGAAGAAGAGGTGGCCGAGGACAGCGGGCCACCCGTCACCGCCGATCTCGAGGCGATCCTCCAGGAACTCAAGGAGAAGGGGATCGGCCGCAAGTAGCGGCATTCCCCAACCGCACTCCCATCTCAAGAAGGCCCCGATTCCGGCCGAAGGACTAGTCACAAGTCCGTGCGACCGACGGGCCGCGCACACAGAGGTGGAGATGTCCGGAACTGGACCGCTCATACTGCTCATTGAGCCGCAACTCGATTTCGTCGATCGAGCGCGGTCGTTGTTGAACGGCGCTCGGACGGTCTCCGCATGGTCGATGGCCGAAGGCGTCGAGATCGCCGAGGGAGGCCGGGTCGATCTCGCAATCCTGGGGCCGTCGTTCGGGAACGAGGCGGGAGTGAACTCTGCCGGCGCGCTCCTCAACGCCGATCCGAGCATGTCGGTGGTGCTCGTGGCCCACGTGCTGACCAACCGCGTCCTGAAAGCTGCGCTCCGGATGGGCTTCCAGGACGTGGTGGAGGCTCCTCTGACGCCGCCCAAGATCCAGGCGATGATCGAGGGCCATCGGACCGAAAAGGTCCTGGCGGTCGTCTTCACCGAGCCGACGCCGTCGTTCCAGGGGGCGACACCGACCACGGGAACGGCCGGCGACGGGAGCGTGCTCACCCTGGGATTCAGCGGGGGCGACGATGGGTCGCTGATCACTCACCACCAGCCGATTCCCGCCGACACCCCCACGACGGTGATCTTGAGCGGACCAGCGTTCGAGAGCACCACCGTCACCGGGACCGAGGCGGCTCCCCAGGATGCTCCGGTGGCGACGTTCCCTACCCCCGAGCCCCCCATCCGGCCTGAGACGCCGGTCCCGGAGCCCCAGCCGACGGTTCCCCAGGCACCGGAGCCCCAGCCGACGGTTCCCCAGGCGCCGGCGCCCCCGCCGACGCCGCCGCCGATGGCGGCGCTCCCCGAGGCGACCGCCACTCCACCCCTTCCGTCTCCGCCGCCGGATCTGCCCTCTGGAAGTGGGGTCGTGCCACCTCCGGGGATGCCCCCGGCACCCCAGCGGGACCTGCTGGCGGAGATCGACGGGCCCGACGACGAGCCGCCCACGGAGGTGGTGGGCTTCCGGCGTCCGTCGCGCCCGGCGGTTCGAGGCCGTTCGGTTGGAAGCGGCACCGTGATCACCGTCATGGCGGGCAAGGGTGGGTCGGGCAAGACCGTGGCGGCAACCAATCTGGCGATGTCGCTGACCGATGCCCTCGGTGAAGACCGGGTGGTCGTCCTCGATGCCGATCTGCAGTTTGGCGACGTCGCCCTGCTGCTGCAGCTCGACCCGTCACGCACCATCGTGAACGCGTCTGAGGCCATCGACGATCTCACCGAACCCCGCCTCGACGGCCTGTTGTTGCGACACGAAAGTGGTCTCCGCGTGCTTGCGGCCCCGCTGGCACCCTCCTCGTCGGAGAAGGTCACACCCAAGACCGTGGTGCGACTCATGGACATGCTCCAGGGCATGTATGAATTCGTGATCGTCGATACCGCCCCGATCTTCGATGATGCGCTGATGACGATCCTCGAGCACTCCGACGAGGTGGTGCTGGTCGTCGACATGGACCTTCCCAGCGTCAAGAACGCCAAGATCGCCCTCGACACGCTGCGAGCCTCCGGATACCCGATGGGGCGGGTCCACCTGCTCGTCAACCGGGTCAACTCGAAGGCTCGCCTGGATCTCGTCGAACTGGAGCGGGCGCTGGGAATGGAAGTTGCCGCATCGGTGCCCTCCGACCGCCTGGTGCCCCAGTCGGTGAACGAGGGTGTTCCCGCCGTCGCCATGAGCCCCCGATCGAAAGTCGCCAAGGCCTTCGAGGCGCTGGCGGATCTGTTCCTGCCCTGATTCCTCGGTAACGTCGGCCCATGACCGTCAAGGTCCTGCTGTGCGGCGGCATCGGCTCCGGGAAGAGCACCGCGGCCGGCCTGCTGGCCGCCCGCGGGGCCCACGTCGTTTCCTCCGACGAAGCAGGCCACCGGGTCCTCGAGCCCGGGGCGGAAGCCCACATGGCGGTCGCTCGCCGGTGGCCCGAAGCGGTCGTCGATGGGCGCATCGACCGCTCCATCCTGGCGCAGCTGGTCTTTGCGGATCCCGACTCCTTGTCCGAGCTGGAGGCAATGACCCATCCGGCGATCGGCCGGCTCATCGCCGAGGAGGTCGGCTCGGTATCGGCTTCGATGGTGATCGTCGAAGTGCCGGTGCTCGGCGACTTCCTCGGAGACGGCTGGATCAAGGTGGTGGTCGACGCCCCCGACCAGACTCGTGTCGGGCGGCTGAGAGAGCGGGGAATGGACCCGGTCGACATCGAACGCCGCATGGCCGCGCAACCTTCCAGGATGGATTGGGTCCGGGCCGCCGATCACGTCATCGACAACAGCGAGGATCTGGCTCAGCTCGAAGCGGAGTGCGGCCGGGTGTGGGATCTCCTGGTTCGACGCGAGAGCCCGGAGGGTGGGGAAGGCGCAGTCGCCCCGCCTGGGTAACGTGGCCCGGATGCGTCCCTTCGCGGTGCAATCGGAGTTCGCCCCCGCCGGGGATCAGCCGACGGCCATCGAGAGTCTGGCGGCCGGAGTCGACCGGGGGGACCGCTTCCAGACGTTGCTCGGTATCACCGGTTCGGGAAAGTCGGCCACCGTGGCATGGCTGGTGGAGAAGGTGCAGCGACCGACCCTCGTGCTGGCTCCGAACAAGGCGCTGGCGGCCCAGCTGGCGAATGAGTTCCGCCAGTTCTTCCCCGGCAACCGTGTCGAGTACTTCGTGTCGTACTACGACTACTACCAGCCCGAGGCCTACATCCCACAGAGCGACACGTACATCGAGAAGGACGCCACGGTCAACGACGAGATCGACAGGCTGCGCCACTCGGCGACGGCCGCCCTCCTCACGAGGCGGGACGTGATCATCGTGGCTTCCGTGTCGGCGATCTACGGATTGGGATCGCCCGAGCAGTACGAGGGCCAGCTGCTCCGTCTGGTGCGGGGGGTGGAGTACCCGCTGGACGATGCCATCCGGCGGCTCGTCGACATCAACTACGAGCGCAACGAGGTGAACCTCACCCGGGGAAGGTTCCGGCTGCGCGGTGACACCATGGAGGTGTTCCCTGCCTACGAGGAGACGGTGGCGCGGGTCGAGTACTTCGGTGACGAGGTGGATCGCATCACGGAGATGAACCCCGTCACCGGCGAGGTGCTTCGGGAGATGAACGAACTCTGGGTGTATCCGGCCACGCATTACGTGGCCACTGCCGAGCGGATGGCGGGTGCCACGGAGACGATCGAGATCGAACTCGCCGAGCGGCTGGCCCGTCTCGAGGAGCAGGGCAAGCTGCTCGAAGCCCAGCGGCTTCGCATGCGCACCGCCTACGACCTCGAGATGATCAGAGAGGTCGGCTACTGCAACGGCATCGAGAACTACAGCAGGCACATCGACGGTCGCCAACCCGGGGAAGCCCCGTACACCTTGCTCGACTACTTCCCGGCCGATTACCTCACCGTGATCGACGAGAGCCACGTCACCATTCCCCAGCTACACGGCCAGTACGAAGGGGATCGCAGCCGCAAGAAGGTGCTGATCGACCACGGTTTCCGACTGCCTTCGGCGGCCGACAACCGGCCCCTCCGTTTCGACGAATGGCTGGAGCGGGCCAACCAGGTGGTGTTCCTCTCGGCGACGCCATCGAAATGGGAGATGGAGCACTCGACCCAGGTGGTGGAGCAGATCATCCGACCCACCGGCCTGGTCGACCCGGAGGTCGTCGTCAAGCCGACCCGGGGCCAGATCGACGATCTCCTCGAGGAGATTCGCGGGCGGGCGGTCGCCGATCAGCGGGTGCTGGTCACCACGCTCACCAAGAAGATGGCCGAAGACCTCACGGACTACCTGCTCGAGATGGGGGTCAGGGCCCGCTACCTGCATTCGGAGATCGACACGCTGGAGCGGGTGCAGATCCTCCGTGATCTCCGGCTCGGCGACTTCGACGTGCTGGTCGGGATCAACCTCCTCCGCGAGGGGCTCGACCTTCCCGAGGTGGGTCTGGTGGCGATCCTGGATGCCGACAAGGAGGGTTTCCTCCGCTCGGAGACTTCGCTGATCCAGACCATCGGGAGGGCGGCTCGCAACGTCGACGGCCAGGTGGTCATGTATGCGGACAACGTCACCGATTCGATGCGCCGGGCCATCAGCGAGACGAATCGGCGCCGAGCCCGCCAGGTCGACTTCAACGAGGAGCACGGCATCGACCCCCAGACGATCCGCAAGAAGGTGACCGACATCCTGGAGCTCGTGCAGAGCCCCGATGCCCCCGGTGTGGAGCGGCGGCGTCGCGAGGTCACCGACCGCAAGCCGCTCGACCTGCCCGCCGACGATCTGGGTCGCTTGATCCAGAGTCTGGAGGAGGAGATGCGCGAAGCGGCCCGGGAGTTGCGATTCGAGTACGCCGCCCGCCTGCGCGACGAGATCAACGATCTTCGCCGGGAGCTACGGGAGATGGTGGAGGCGGCCGGGTGAGAGGGGCGGGCCGGGGCCGCCGCTTCTAGTCGGCGGTCTCCTCGTCCTCTTCCTCCGAGGCTTCCCGCAGCCCTTTGCGGAGTTCGCGCGCCGATTTGCCGAGTGAGCGGGCGAGTTCCGGCAGCTTCTTTGCCCCGAAGAGGAACACAAGAACCACCACGATGATGATGATCTCGCCGGGCCCGATCTGCCGAAACATGGTCAGAGTGTAGGCGGTCTCACGGTTTCGCCGTGGCGAACGACACGGCTGAAATTCAGGATCGGCCGATCACTATGATGCGCCACCCCAGCGGTGAGGGCCGGCGGTGTCGACCGACGCGATCGTGATCCGGGGTGCCCGGGAGCACAACCTCAAGAACGTGTCCCTGGAGTTGCCGCGCCGGCGTCTCATCGTGTTCACCGGTATCTCGGGGTCGGGAAAGTCGTCGCTGGCGTTCGACACCATCTACGCCGAGGGCCAGCGACGCTATGTGGAGAGCCTCTCCGCCTACGCCAGGCAGTTCCTGGGGCAGATGGAGAAACCGAACGTGGACTTCATCGAGGGCCTGTCCCCGGCCATCTCGATCGACCAGAAGACGGCCAGCCGCAACCCTCGTTCCACGGTGGGCACGGTCACCGAGATCCACGACTACCTGAGGCTGCTGTATGCCCGGGCGGGGACGCCTCATTGTCCCCAATGCGGTCGGGTGGTGGCGCGGCAGACCCCGCAACAGATCGTGGATCAGATCCTGGAGTTGGATGACGGCACCCGCTTCCAGATCCTTGCCCCGGTGGTGCGAGGCCGCAAGGGGGAGTACGAGTCGCTGCTCAAGGAGCTGAGCCGGGAGGGCTTCTCGCGCGCTCGAATCGACGGCGAGGTGCGCGATCTCAACGAAGACATCCGCCTCGATCGGTATTACCAACACACCATTGAGGTGGTCGTCGACCGGCTGGTTCGCAAGGGCGGTATCGAGCGGCGCCTCACCGACTCCTTGGAGACGGCTCTTCGCCTCGCCGAGGGAACCGCCGTCGTCGACGTGGTCGACGGTCCGGTGCTCACGTTCAGCCAACACTTCGCCTGCGATCACTGCGGTCTCTCGTTCGACGAACTGCAGCCGCGCAACTTCTCATTCAACAGTCCCTACGGAGCCTGCACTGCCTGCAACGGCATCGGTACCCGGTTCCAAGTCGATTGGCACCTGGCGATCCCGGATCAGGAGCGCAGCCTCGCCGAGGGCGCCGTTGCCCCGTGGTCGGGACGCCACCGGGGCAGGTATTACACCCGGCTGCTGGAAGGCGTAGCCGGAAGGTTCGACTTCGATTTGGACACCCCGTTTCAGGAGCTCGCCGAGGAAGATCGTGAGCGGGTCCTGTACGGCACCGGGGATGAGCCGATCACCGTCTCCTACGTCAACCGATTCGGCCGCCAGCGCCGCTATCAGACGACCTACGAGGGCCTGGTGCCGTGGTTGGTGCGGCGCCACGAGGGGGCCGACAGCGATGGGGCTCGGGAGGCGTACGAGCAGTTCATGCGCCTCGTCCCATGCGAGGCTTGTGGTGGAGCGCGCCTCAACCCGGTTTCGCTGGCGGTGACCGTCGGAGAGCGCAACATCCACGAGCTCTCCTCGGCATCCCTCCGCGAGGCTCGACGCTTCCTCGAGGAACTCGATCTCGATGAGCGGTCGGCCAAGATCGCCGAGGCTGTCCTCAAGGAGGTGAAGGAGCGCCTGCAGTTCCTGCTCGACGTCGGGCTGGACTACCTCACGCTTTCTCGGAGCGCCGCCACCCTGGCCGGCGGCGAGGCTCAGAGGATCCGTCTCGCCACTCAGATCGGGTCGGGGTTGGTGGGTGTGCTCTACATCCTCGACGAGCCGTCGATCGGCCTCCATCAGCGCGACAACCAGCGTCTCATTGAAACTCTGGTGCGGCTCCGAGATCTCGGCAACACGGTGATCGTCGTCGAGCACGACGAGGAGACGATCCGGACGGCGGATCACGTGGTCGACATCGGCCCCGGGGCCGGCGAGCACGGCGGCCGGATCGTTGCCGAGGGGGCCCTCGACGACGTGATGAAGGAAGCAACCTCGCTGACCGGCGACTACCTGGCTGGACGTCGCAGCATCCCCGTTCCCGACCTTCGCCGGACCCCGGACGGCCGGGCGATCCTGGTGCGCGGAGCGGCCGAGAACAATCTGAAGGAGATCGATGTCGCCTTCCCGCTGGGGGTGTTCATCGCCGTCACCGGTGTCTCCGGAAGCGGGAAGTCGACCCTGGTCGAGGAGATCCTCTCCAAAGCCCTGGCGTTCGAGCTCTATCGGACCCGCGAGATGCCGGGCCGGCACCGCAGGGTGGAGGGCCTGGAAGACATCGACAAGGCGATCAACATCGATCAGTCGCCGATCGGGCGGACCCCGCGATCCAACGCGGCTACCTACACGAAGGTGTTCGACAAGATCAGGGCCCTGTTCGCCTCCACCCCCGATGCCCGGATGCGGGGCTACAAGCCGGGCCGCTTCTCCTTCAACGTGCGTGGTGGCCGGTGCGAGGCCTGCAAGGGAGACGGCCAGATCAAGATCGAGATGCACTTCCTGCCCGACGTCTACATTCCGTGCGAGCAGTGCAAGGGTCGACGCTACAACCGGGAGACCCTCGAGATCCTGTGGAAGGGGCACACGATCGCCGACGTGCTGGACATGTCGGTCACCGAGGCGCTGGCGTTCTTCGAGAACCAGCCGAGCATCGTGCGCGTGCTGCAGACCCTCTTCGACGTCGGGCTGGGCTACATCAAGCTCGGCCAACCGGCACCGACCCTGTCGGGCGGCGAAGCTCAGCGGGTCAAGCTGGCCAGCGAGCTGGGGAAGCGGGCGACCGGCCGCACCTTCTACATCCTCGACGAGCCCACCACGGGTCTCCACTTCGAGGATGTGCGCAAGCTGCTCGGTGTGCTCCAGCGCCTGGTCGACGCCGGCAACACGGTGGTCGTGATCGAGCACAACCTGGATGTCGTCAAATCGGCCGATTGGATCATCGACCTCGGGCCGGAGGGCGGCGAGGAGGGGGGTCGGGTGGTGGTCGCCGGATCCCCCGAAGAGGTGGCCGCCGCGCCGGAGTCATACACCGGCAAGTTCCTCCGGGAGATGCTCGGAACGTGACCTGGGGCGAAGACCTCGCCGGCTGGTGGGTCGAGGAGATCGAAGCCGATCCGGTCTACCGGGACACCATCGTGCCGATGATCCGGACGCTGGTCGGTGAGATCCCAGGGCAACATTGGCTCGATCTGGGTTGTGGCCAGGGCCGAATCATGCAGGAGTTGGCCGGGCTCGGTGCCCGGCCGGTCGGTTGTGACGTCTCGCCGGCCCTGGCCCGCCTGGCCCGGCGGCAGGGTCCGGTGGTGTTGGGCCGCCTCCCCGATCTGGGGTGGCTCCGTGACGCGTCGATCGACGGTGCCGTGGCGGTCCTCGTCCTGGAGCACGTCGATGACGCCGAGCGGTTCTTCGCGGAGAGCGCCCGGGTGGTGAGACCCGGCGGGACCCTGGCGCTCGTCGCCAACCACCCGATCTTCACCGCCCCGGGATCGGTTCCGATCGTGGACGTCACAGACGGTGAGGTGCTGTGGCGCTGGGGCCCCTACCTGGAGGTCGGTTCGTCTCAGGAACCCGCCGGGGGCCGCTCCCTCACCTTCCACCACAGACCGTTGGGGGAGCTCCTCACGATCGCCGCCGGAAGGCTGTGGCGGCTGGAACGGCTCACCGAGGTGGGGCTGGGTCGGATCGGAGAAGAGGAGCTCCCCGGGGAGCAAGGGCAGATCCCCCGCCTTCTCGGGGCCCGGTGGGTCCGCGAGTGATCGGGGGTCCCCCCGATACACTCGGAGCGGCCATGCTGCGTCGTCCCGCCCCCTCCGAGATCCCCGACGCCGCCGGCGCCTACCTCTTTCGCGATCGCCACGGTGCGGTGCTCTACGTGGGGAAAGCGAAGTCGTTGCGGAAGCGAGTGCCCAACTACTTCGCCGCCGACCTCCCACCGCGCACCAAGGCAATGACGGAGGCGGCCGCATCGGTCGAGTGGATAGTGACCGACAACGAGATCGAGGCGATCCACCTCGAGTACACCCTCATTCAGAGACATCAGCCCCGTTTCAACATCCGGTTGCGCGACGACAAGAGCTATCCGTATCTCGCCATCACCAGGGGCGAGGAGTGGCCACGAGCAACGGTGATGCGCGGCAAGCGACGCAAGGGGACCCAGTACTTCGGGCCGTACGCCCATGCTTACGCCATCCGCCAGACCCTCGACCTGCTGTTGAGGACCTTCCCGGTTCGGACCTGCAGCAACGCCAAGATGAAGCGCCACGCCGCCCAGGAGCGGCCCTGCCTGCTGTTCCACATCGAGCGATGCTCGGGGCCCTGCGTCGGCGAAGTCGACGCCGACACCTACCGCGATCACGTCGATGGGCTCGCCGAATTCCTCTCCGGGGAAGGTGACCCTGTGCTGGATCGGCTCGAGCACCAGATGCACGGCGCCGCCGATCGCCTGGATTTCGAGCGGGCTGCCCGACTGCGGGATCAGATGGCCTCGATCACCAAGGCGCTGGCCCGGCAGGAGGTGGCGTCCGATCGGGGGGATGATTTCGATCTGTTCGCTTTCACCGACGATGACCTGGAGGCGGCTCTCGTGGTGCTCACGGTGCGCAAGGGGCGGGTCACCGGTCGCATCGCCACCGTGGTCGACAAGGTCGAGGAGGTGACGGCTGCCCAGCTCATGGGGCGCATGCTGAGCCAGACGTATGGTGCGGCGCGCCCGCCCGCCGAGGTGCTCATGCAGGAGCTCCCCGACGAGCCCGAGCTGTGGCGGGCGTGGCTCGCCGACCGGCGGGAGGCGGGGGTGTCGCTGCGGATCCCCCGGCGGGGTTCCAAGAAGCGCCTCCTGGAGACCGCTCAGGCAAACGCCCTGGACACCTTTGCCCGGCACCGTCTCCGGCGACACAGCGACCACAACGCCAGAGCGCGCGCTCTGCGGAGCCTGCAAGACGCTCTGGACCTGCCGGAACCGCCGCTGCGCATCGAGGCGTTCGACATCTCGACGATCCAGGGCAGGGACACGGTCGGCTCGATGGTCGTCATGGAGGACGGTCTGCCGCGCCGCGGGGACTATCGACGTTTCAAGGTCAGGGAGCTGGATGGCCAGGACGACTTCGCCGCGATGGAGGAGGTGATCCGCCGCCGTCTGCTGGCGTACCTGGAGGACCGGGACAAGCCGGCGCCCGAGAAGGGCAAGTTCGCCTATCCGCCGTCGCTTCTGCTCGTCGACGGTGGCGTGGGGCAGGTGTCGCGGGCCGTCGGGGTGGTGGATGAGCTCGGTCTCGATATCCCGGTGGCCGGTCTCGCCAAGCGGATGGAGGAGGTGTATCTTCCCGGCCGGCCGGAGCCCCTTCGGATCGGGCGCGGCGAGGACGCGCTGTATCTCCTGCAGCGGCTCCGCGATGAGGCCCATCGGTTCGCGGTGACCTACCACCGATCGCTGCGGGGACGCCGTATGGTGGATTCCGTACTGGATGCGGTTCCCGGGATCGGACCGGCACGAAAGAAGGCTCTGTTGAGGCGCTTCGGCTCCCTGAAGAAGATCCGTGAGGCGGCTCGCGAGGATCTCGCGGAGGTCCTCCCGTCGGCGGTGGCCGACGGCCTCTACGGGGCGCTCCACGATGAGGGGGCCGGGGGTGATTGATCGCCCGCATCTGGTTGTGATCACCGGCATGTCGGGGGCCGGTCGCTCGACGGCGGCCAAGGCGCTGGAGGACATCGGGTACTTCGTCGTGGACAACCTGCCCGCTCCACTGATATCCGGCGTCGTCGATCACGCCGACCTGCAGCAGAGCCGGCGGGGACGGCTGGCGGTGATCGTCGACACTCGGGGAGGACTTTCGTTCGTGGACCTGGAACGGGTACTGCTGTCTCTGGCTCGCAATGCGGTGCCGACGACGCTGCTGTTCCTGGAGGCCGGTGACGACGTGCTGTTGAGCCGTTTCAACGAGAGCCGGCGACCGCATCCGGTGGAGGCGCCTTCGGTGGCCGAGTCGATCGCCCTGGAGCGCGAGGCGCTTCAGGGGCTTCGCGACAGGGCCGACGTCGTGGTCGACTCGAGTGGACGAACGGTGCACGACCTGCGCGAGCAGGTGCAGGAAGCTTTCGCCGGAGTGACTCCACGCCGCTCGATGCGGGTGGCGGTGACCTCCTTCGGTTTCAAGCACGGTGTTCCGCCCAACGTCGACCTGGTCTTCGACGTGCGCTTCTTGCCCAATCCCCACTGGAGCGCGGAGCTCCGTCCTCTCACCGGTCGCGACGAGGCCGTCCGCGAGTTCGTCTTCTCCCACGATGACGCCGTGGAGTTCGTCGCCCGGATCGAGGATCTCCTCGCCTTCCTCCTTCCCCGGTATGAAGCGGAGGGCAAGGCCTATCTGACGGTCGCCGTGGGATGCACCGGCGGGCGTCATCGCTCCGTTGCCGTGGTGGAACGCCTCGGAGAGTGGATTCGCAGCCGGGACCTGCCGGTGACGGTCAACCATCGAGACATCGATCGATGACGAACCCCTTGGCGGAGTCGCTCCTCGAAGAGATCGACATCGACATGGAGGGGGTTGCCGTGGTCGCCCTGGGAGGCGGCCACGGACTGGCTCAGGCCCTCCTGGCCGCCCAGGAGTATGCCGGCACGATCACCGCGGTGGTGAGCGTGGCCGACGACGGGGGTTCCTCGGGGCGGTTGGCACCGGTGTTCGGCATTCCCCCACCCGGGGACATCCGTCGCGCCCTGCTCGCCTTGAGCCCCGAGGCGTCGGTGTGGAAGGAGCTCTTCGAGCGCCGCTTCGAGGAGGGCGACGTGGCGGGCCACTCGCTGGGGAA
Source organism: Acidimicrobiia bacterium (assembly GCA_041572755.1). Lineage (GTDB taxonomy): Bacteria > Actinomycetota > Acidimicrobiia > Spongiisociales > UBA11373 > JBFELU01. Next base: position 93,013 of record JBFFRY010000006.1, read on the forward strand.
CCTGATGCTCCTCGCATTGACGGAGTCCTCCGGGAGCTTCGTCGATGCACTGCACACCGCCGGGCGCCTTCTCCGTGCCCGGGGAGCGGTGCTCCCGGCAACGGAGGAGCGGCTGACGCTCGAAGCGGTGATCGACGGGCAGGTCGTCACAGGCCAGGTGGCGGTGGCGCAGACTCGAGGCAAGCTGACCGATCTGCGAGTGTCCCCGGCCGAGGCGCCGGCCACCCCGGCCGCGGTGCGGGCGATTCGAGCGGCCGATCAGATCGTCCTCGGCCCCGGCAGCCTCTTCACCTCGATTGCCGCCTGCCTGCAACCGGAGGGCATCGTGTCGGCCATCGAGGCGAGCGGGGCCAAGGTGGTCTATGTGTGCAATCTGACCACGCAGGATGCCGAGACGCTCGGGATGGGGGCCGCCGATCACGTGCGTGAACTCATGCAGCACACCGGGCTCGGGCCCCCCGATGTCGTCGTCGTTCAGGAGGGAGCGTTCCCCATACCCGAGGCGGTCACAGCTCTGGCGATCGACGACGAGGAGCTGTCCTCCCTGGGGGTCACCACCGAGCGGGCCGATCTCGCCGATCCCGAGGCGGAGTGGCCGCAGCACCACCCGGCTCGTCTGGGGGCCGTGCTGCGGCGGCTAGCGTGAGCCTCGTGCTGCCGTCCATCTCAGATCTGCAGGTCGAGGACGCTCGCGTGCTGGTTCGTGCCGACCTCAACGTCCCGCTCGACGGCAACGTGGTCGCCGACGACTACCGGATCCGGGCCAGTCTCCCCACGCTCCATGAGCTGCGGGGAAGGGGTGCGGTCGTGGTGGTATGCAGCCACCTCGGCCGTCCGAGAGGGGCGGATCCGGCCCTTTCCATGGCGCCGGTCGCCGCCAGACTCGGGGAGCTGGGGGGCTTCCCGGTGACGCTGGCGGAAGATGTCATCGGCCCGGCGGCGCAGCGGGCCGTTGCCGAAGCGGAACCCGGCGACGTGGTGATGCTGGAGAACACCCGGTTCGAGGCCGGGGAGCCGGTCAACGACCCCGCCGTCGCCGAGGGGCTCGCTCGGCTGGCCGACCGGTTCGTCCTCGATGCGTTTGGATCGGCGCACCGGGCTCACGCATCGACCGTGGGCGTCGCCGACCGACTGCCGTCGGCGGCCGGACGATTGCTCGAGGCCGAGGTGCACGCTCTCCGGCGATTGTTGGAGGATCCCGATCGTCCCTTCGTCGTGGTGCTCGGTGGGGCCAAGGTGTCCGACAAGCTAGGGGTCATGCGGGCTCTCCTTCCCAAGGTGGACGTCATGCTCGTGGGCGGTGCCATGTGTTTCACCCTGTTGGCGGCCGACGGATACGAGGTGGGAAGGTCAAAGGTGGAGGGCGCAATGATCGACGACGTCCGAGCGGTGCTGGATTCACCCGACGGCGGCAGGGTGGCGCTCCCGTCCGACATCGTGGTCGGCAGCGAGTTCGCCCCCGATACCCCCCACCGAGTGGTGGCCGCCCACGACATGCCCGACGACGGGGTCGGTCTCGACATCGGTCCGGTCACGGTGGAGCGGTTCTCGGGGATCCTCTCCGAGGCCGGGACGATCTTCTGGAATGGGCCGATGGGGGTCTGGGAGTGGAGCGACTTCGCGGCGGGGACCGAGGCGGTGGCCGCCGCGGTCGTCGGATGTTCCGGCTACACGGTGGCCGGAGGGGGGGACAGCGTGGCCGCGTTGCGGGCCTTCGGCCTCGATGAGGGAGTGGATCATCTCTCGACCGGGGGAGGAGCGGGGCTGGAGTATCTGGAGAAGGGGACGCTGCCAGGATTGACGGCGCTGGAGAGGTGGACCGATGGCACGTAAGGATCTCATCGCCGGCAACTGGAAGATGCACGCCACCCACCTCGAGGCGATTCAGATGGTGCAGAAGCTGGGATATCGGCTGGATCCCGCCGACTACGACCGGGTGGATGTCGTGGTCTGCCCGCCATTCACCGCGCTTCGCTCGGTGCAGACCGTGATCGAGGCCGATTTCCTGCGTGTCGAACTCGGGGCGCAGAACCTCCATTGGGAGCAGAAGGGTGCGTTCACGGGGGAAGTCTCGCCGGCGATGCTGGCGGCGTTGGGAACCCGGTACGTCATCGTGGGCCATTCGGAGCGGCGGCAACTGTTCGGAGAGGACGATTCCGCGGTGGCCCGCAAGCTGCGAGCCGTCCTGGAGGTCGAGATGGTGCCCATCCTGTGCGTTGGTGAGACCCTCGAACAGCGCGACGACGGCAGCACCGAAGAGGTGATCGGAGCGCAGCTCACCACCGACCTGCAGGGCCTGGATGGTGCAACGGTGGCTGGGCTCGTGGTGGCCTATGAGCCGATCTGGGCGATCGGCACCGGTCGGACCGCCGATGCCGACACGGCTGCAGCGGCCATCGGCTTCCTTCGAGACCGGGTGCGGGAGGGCTGGGGTGAGGCGGCCGATGCGATCCGCATTCTCTACGGCGGGTCGGTGAATCCGGGAAACATCGCCGGCTTGATGGCCAAGCGCGACATCGACGGGGCTCTGGTCGGTGGCGCGTCGCTCGACCCCGACTCCTTCGCCGCCATCGTGCGCTACTGGGTCTAGGCGAAACCCTCGGGTCGACTCAGAGCGTTGCCGATGATTGAACCGATGACCCGCCCCCCGCATTTGGCGCGTCTCGGGCTCGCGCTGAGCGTCGTGTCCCTCGCCTGCGCGCCCGGAACCGGCGTCTCTCCGGCACCGCCGACCGAGAGCCCGGTCACCGCGGGAATCACCGAACCAGCCGACCCGGGGCCGACGGCGGTGATCGTGGGGATCGGCGGCGCGCCGGCACCCCGCACGCTCAACCCGTTGCTCGACTCCGCCGACGTGGCGGTGTTGGATCGGGTGGCGGCGGCGGCCTACACGACGGGTTTCGGTGTGGCGCCGGTGTCCCTGGAGCTGGTGCCCGAGATCCTGGCCGAGATCCCGTCGGTGGGAAACGGGGGGATCGTCGACAACGGCGACGGCACGATCCGGGCCACATTCAGGTTGGTCCCGGGTGCCGAATGGGCCGACGGCGTGCCGGTCACCGGGTCGGACCTCGAGTTCACCCACGAGGTCCTCGTCGACCCGTCCCTTCCGATTCGCACCGACCTTCGCTCTCGTCACGACAAGATCGTGCCCGGGTCGATGGTCACCGAGGACGACGGCGTGACGCTCACGATGGAGGCCTCCACCGACGCCGAGCTCCTCTTTCCCTACATCCTCCCTCGTCACGAGGTCGAGGGAACCGACTTCGTGGACGACTGGAACGACCGAATCTGGACGGGGGCCGGGCCTTTCGTGTTCGAGGAGTACCAGCCGGGTCAGTTCCTGGCGTTGCGTCGCAATGAGCGCTACTGGAAGCGTGACCCGGTGACGGACGAGCCGCTGCCGCACCTGGACCGGGTGGTGTTCCGGTTCTTCTCCGCCGGGGACGACCCGCGCCTGGTGCAGCTGTTCGAGAGCCGCGAGCTCGATGTGGTGAGCCTCGACTTCCCCGACGGCAGCGTCGACACCTACCAGGCCCTCGCCACCGAGGGGGCGAGCGTCGATCTGGCCCCGAGCCTCGACTGGCTCCATCTCAATTTCCAGTTCGGCCCGGGCAACCGGAACGCCGGCAGCCTGAACGAGTACCGGGCGTTTCGCCGGGCGGTGGCTCATGCCATCGATCGGACCGAACTCGCCTCGGAACGCGACACGGTGCCCCTGTTCTCGTTTCTCAGGCTCTACCGGCCAGATCTCACCGAGGATCCTTGGGGCCAATACGAGTACGACACCGAGAGGACCGCGTCCTACCTCGACTCGCTGGGGAGACGCCTGGACATCGACTACCCGTCAGGAGACGGGCCGCGCCTCGTGCTCACCGCTGCCTCGGAGCGGACGGGGACGGTGACGATGGCGGGGAGCATCGTGGTGATGCTGGCCGACGCCGGGATAGCCGCCGAGCTCCAACTGGAGGATGCGACGCTCCTGTTCGGTACGACCCTGGACAACGGCACCTGGGATACCGCAGCTTGGCGCTTCACCGGGGGCCCGGGCCGATCGCGGGCGATCGAGTTCGTGAAGATGTTCGACCCCAATGGACTTCCGTTCGTGGGCAGCAACTTCTACCGATGGGGGACCGTCGACTCAAAGGTCCAGAACAGTGCCACCCGCCTCTACGCCGGGCTCATCGAGGATCTGGAGGCGACGATCGACCCGACGGAGATCGATGGGTTGTTGCGCCAACTCGAGAACCTCCTGGCCGAGGAGATGGTGATCCTGCCGTTGATGACTCACGATCAGGTCGGGGTCGCCTGGTGGCCAGACGAAGTCGAGGGACCCGCCGTCAACCAGTGGCAGGGGGTGGCCTGGAACCTGGCCACCTGGCGGGTCCCCGCCGGATAGCCGCCCGGCGAGACGCTAGCGTCGCGACCACGCGACCAGGACGGCCCATGTCTATCACCCTCGTACTGCTGCGCCACGGGGAGAGCGAGTGGAATCTGGAGAACCGCTTCACCGGGTGGACCGATGTGGGCCTCTCGGAGACGGGTGTGACCGAGGCTCGCAACGCCGGCCGGTTGCTCAGGGCGGAGGGTCTCGGGTTCGACCTGGCCGTCACGTCCGTGCTGAAGCGGGCGATCCTCACGCTCAACCTGGTGCTCGAGGAGATGGACCTCGATTGGATCCCAGTGCGCAAGCACTGGCGACTCAACGAGCGCCACTACGGGGCACTGCAGGGACTCAACAAGGCGGAGACGGCCCGGGAGCACGGCGAGGAGCAGGTGCACGTGTGGCGCCGGTCGTACGATGTGCCGCCACCCCGGTTGGAGCTCGGCGATCCCCGCCACCCCACGCACGACCCCCGCTACTCCGACCTGGCTCCCGACGTGCTCCCCGCCAGCGAGAGCCTGGCCGACGTGGTGGGGCGCATGCTGCCCTACTGGCACGACGTGATCGTGCCGCTCGTCAAGAGCGGCCGGAGGGTCCTGGTGTCGGCCCACGGCAACAGTCTGCGGGCACTGCTGAAGCACCTCGACGGCATCTCGGACGCTGAGATCCCTTCACTCAACATCCCCACCGGGATACCACTGGTCTACGAGGTCGACGACGGGCTGCAGCCCATCGCCAGCCGCTACCTGGGTGATCCCGAAGCGGCGGCCGCCGCGGCTCGCCGCGTGGCCGACCAGACCAAGGGCGGGGGAGCCTGAAACCGGGTACATCCTGGCAGAGGTTGCCATTTTGACTTGCCATTCGGACTCGCGCGCTCCACAATGCACCATTCGGCCCTGACACGGGTCATAACGACGTGAAAGGGACTCATTTTGGAAGGGATTGTCGACGCGCTCGTCATCAGCGCCCACATCCTGTTTTCACTTGGGCTGATCGCACTGATCTTGCTGCACGCAGGACGGGGCGGGGGCCTCTCCGACGCGTTCGGGGGTGGGATGGGACCGGCGGGTGGCCTGGGAGGGTCCACCGTGGTCGAGAAGAATCTCGACCGGCTCACGGTGGCGGTGGCGCTGCTCTTCACAATCACCACCTTCGCCTTGGCGTGGGTGCTCGACTGACCCGACTGGAAAGGGAGGGACGGTTGGAGTCCTGTCAACCAAACAAGGAGGAAAGCGCTTGAAGCATTTGTGGCGACGTCGCAGCTTGACGTGGCTCGGGCTTCTGCTCGCGTTTGCACTCGTCGTAGCCGCCTGTGGTGACGACGATGCTGCCGACACGACGGCGGCCCCGGGAACCACGGAGGCTCCGACGACAACTGAGGCTGCCACGACGACCGC
>JBFFRY010000007.1:0-95124 GCA_041572755.1 Acidimicrobiia bacterium
CCGGTGATCGGTACGCCGAACCCATTCGCCTCGACACTGTGCTCAGCGGTGGGCTCGACCCACACACCCATCGAGCGCCCCAGCGTGGCCGGGTCACGACCCACGTCGTCGCATGCCTCCTCAACCTGACGGAGCATGGGTAGCGGCGTCTCTCAAACCTCGTGCCGACCCGTCCTGGCCCCGGCCGCCGGTCCCCCCTCTGGCCAGCTGGCGTTATCCATGCTTGCTCGCGGTCTGATCAGGTCGCGCCGACGCCGGTGAGGATCTCGCCCGGCTTCGTGCTACCGCAGTGGGAGGCGTGCTGGAGGGCAGTTCTCCCTTTGGCGTCGCGGGCCTTCACGTCGGCGCCGGCGTCGACCAGGAGGCGCAGCACGTCTGCATCGCAATGGCTTGCCGCGTGCATGAGAGGGGTCATCCCATCGACATCGGCGAGGTCGACGTTCGCTCCGCGATCGATGAGCATGCGGATGGCCGGGTGGGCGCTCCCGAAGCTGCGGTCGCGGGCGATCGCCGCGGCGAGGGCGGTTCGACCGTCGTCGCCTCCGGCGTCCACGTCCGAGCCCGCCGCCAGGAGGGCGCCCACAAGACCTCCCAGGTCGCCGGCGACGCGGGTTCCGGGGCCGGGCGTCCTGGGGACGCGAGAGAGGGTGCGTCGCATGACCGCGCCGATGAGCGCGGTCCGTCCCGCCGAATCGCGCGCCGATGGATCGGCTCCGGCGGCGAGCAGGGCTTCGGCGACGGGACCGCTTCCGGCCCACATGAGGGGGGTTTCGCCACCTTCCGAACGAGCGTTGACGTCGGCGCCTGCCGTCAGCAGGGCAATCACGGCGGTGACGTGGCCCCACTGAGCGGCCCGCATCAGGGGCGTCTCCCCGTGAGGGCCGGTTTCGGTGGGGTCTGCCCCTGCATCGATGAGAGTATTGATCAGGTCGGCACGATCGAGTTCAGCCGCTACGAACAGGATCGGCATGCCATCGATGCGATCGGCCGGCGCAACGGCATCGCCCTGCGCGTCGAGGTCGATGACCCGATCGATCAGCTTCCCGATCCATCCCGAGTCCCAGTTCTCGAGTATGCCACTCGACGCGCTGGAAACCCCAGCAGCGGCGGCGTCCCCGGCGTCCTTGCCATCGGAGTTCCTTGGCGTGACGGAGGCACCCGCTGCGAGCAGCCGGACCACCGTCCAGGCATCCTGGCGTCCCGCCGCGAGCATGAGCGGCGTCCAACCCAGTTCATCGGAGGTGTTGGGGTCGGCGCCGAATCTGAGGAGTGCGTCGACGACCGCAGGCCGGGCCTCCATCAGAGCGGTCCGTCCGTGAGTGTCGCGATCGTCGACCGGCGCCCCGGCGGCGAGGGCTCGCTCGACGATGGCCGGCTGCTCGGCTTTGACCCCGGCGTGGAGCGCTGCCGCGGCCACACCAGGGTCGGATCGCAACTCGAGGATCCGATCCAGCAGATCGGCATGCCCTTCCCGGCCCGTCCAGGCGGCCAGCGGCAAGGCCTCCTCCAGGTCGAGGGAAGAAACCGACGAAAGCAGAATGCCGGCGACGTCGGACCGGTTCTGCTTGGCCGCAAGCGTGAGGACGTCGAGGGCGGTGCGCGTCCGCACTGCGGTGGCGCCTGCTTCCAGGATTGCCAGGACGATCTCCCAATAGCTGCGGACGGCCGCGTCGATGATCGGCGACGCCCCGGCAGCGTCGACGGGGTGGAGGTCGGCCCCGTCGGCGATGAGGCTTCGGGCGGCCGCGACGCTACCGGTCCTCGACGCCAGCTGCAGCGGCGTCTCGCCGGCCGCGTTCCGGACCCGGACGAGCGCGCCCGCGGAGATCAAGGCTGCGACGATCTGAGCAGCGGCATGGGCCTGCTCGGGTGTCTTCGCGTCCTTCTCCGCAGTGGTTCCGACGGTGGAGGAGAGCCAGTTCAACGCCCCGATACCGGCACGATCCAGCCAGCGCCCTCCGGTCGAGAGGTACCTCGGGCTGACGGCCCACGCGAGGGCGGTGTCTCCCTCTTCGTCCGTTTCCCCGACGTCGGCACCGGCGTCGAGGAGTGCATCGACGACTGCTACGTGGCCGGCGCGAGCAGCGATCATCAACCCCGTACGGCCCGAGGCCACCTTTGCGTTCGGGTCGAATCCCTCGGCCAACAGGGCGACGACCTCGTTCGCATCACCGGCTTGAACGGCTTTGAGGAAGCGCTTCTCGCTCCCGCTCCCCATGGGTGTCCTCGCTGTTCGGCTCCCACCAGGTTATCCGGGATGATGTGTCCGACCCTTGGAATCGTCCTCGGTCGTGGAGGGGCCAGGCCCCAGACCAGACACTTATGTGAGGACGGCGAATGTGTAGTCGTTCGCCGTCAGATCCCTGGGGGGTAGTCGGCACCCTCGGACGCCGACGCCTGTGCGCCATCCCACGCCAGCAGGGGATCCGGGTGGCTGACGTCCTTGACGACAATCGAGTACGTCTCGGCGACGGCTTGGCGGATCCTGAACGACGCCTGACCGGCGTCGCTGGTCGTCCCGACCAAATCGTCGAAGACTCGGCCCGGTCTCGAGATCGAGACCGTGACCGATGCACCTCCCACCGGAGCCCCCGACTCGGTGGCGATGGTGACGAGGAAGTCGATGTTCTGCCACGGTCCCCTTGTCGTTCGCGTGACGGTGATGGCGGTGACCCCGTAGTCCTCGACTGAAGTCCCTGCGGCCAGCGCCGTGATGACGACGCTGTCGCTGACCGAGTAGCCCTCGAGAGTGCCGATTTCAGTCGCGGAGAGCTCGAGGGTGTACGTTCCCGCCTCATCCGGAGAGAACGTCGTTTGAGTACTCGAGTCGATGCGGTATCCCGCAGAGTAAGACGAAGCAGCGGGCGCAGCGGTCACCGTCCAGGAGACATTGAGGGAGTCGCCGTTGGCGTCCGACACGACTCCGCTCAGTTGCACGTCGGCGGGGAGCACCACCGTTTGATCGGCACCGGCGTCGACCACGGGGGGGACGTTGCCCAGGTCGTTGCCGGAAGGTTGACCGACGGCTGCGGCCACGTCGAGCAGGCCGGCTCCCATCTGATCGGTGGGCAGCCCAATCCGTTGGGCCGTGGTCGTGAGTGTTGCTCGGGTGTCCAGCGTCGACCCCGTTCCGATGACAACCGCGGCGGCACCCGCGACGTGCGGCGCCGACATCGATGTGCCGCTCATGTGGACGTAGCCGCCGTCGTTGCTCGTCGACAGGATGTTGCTGCCGGGGGCCGCCAGATCGTTGGCACCGAGCCCCACGCTGCTGAAGCCGGACAGGGTGTCATCGACCGTCGTGGACGAAACGGCGATCACGTGTCCGTAGCCGGCCGGGTAGCCCACGGGACCCCCGCTGCTGTTACCCGCCGAGGCGACGAGCGTCGCGCCTCCCTCTGCAAGCGCCTGCAGAGCGCTGGCCTCTGCCGTCGACGGCTGACTGCTCCCGAAGCTCATGTTGACGACCTCGACGGGGTTCTCAAGCCCGGCGAGATAGTTGAAGGCGGCAAGGATGGCCTCATCCTTGATACGGCTGCCCTTGGAAACTTGGATCGGGAGGATCGTTGCGTCGGGAGCGACGCCGACGACACCGGTGCCATCGTCGGCGGCACCGACGATTCCAGCCGTGTGAGTGCCGTGGCCGTTCTTGTCGGTCACGTCCGTCGACGGATTGCGGCCGGCAAACGACATGGCACGGCCATCGATACGATTCTCGAACTCGGCGTGGTCCGGATCGATGCCGGTGTCCACCACCGCCACGACAACTCCACCGCCCTTGTGGCCCGCGCCGTGTGCGATCTCGGCGTCGACCCGGTTGGCGCCCCATTGCAACTCATCGCCGGGGTCGGTCGCGTGGTCGTGGTAGGCGATGTCGTCGCGTGCTCGCTCGACGCTGAGCACGCCCGGGCTGCGGCTCAAGGCCGCCAGAGCGGACTCCGGAAGTGACAGAGAGAGGACGTTGATGTTCTCCAACCGCAGACTGACCTGTCCACCCAAGCGCCCCACCTGCGCATCGTCGGCGGCGGTGGGGGGGTGGTCGAGGAGCACAATCACGTCGACGATCGGCCCGTCTGGCCGGGGCCCGGCACCGGCGGACGGGACGGCAGAGGCTGCGATCAGGGCGGTCACCCCGATCGCCACCGCGAAGCGCTTCCAGTTCAACCTCATCGGATTCAACCCCTCGATCCACCGACGGGCGGAGTATGCCTCCCGTCGAGCCCTCATTAAACCAGGAAGGAACATGTGCACAAATGCACAAAGTCGAGGAATCCTTCCCTGCGAGCGCCGCCCCTCTCATTCCTCCCCCTGCCAACAGGGCCACATCTGGTCCGGGGGCCCTGTGCGGCCCCCGAGGCGCCTCCTCCCCGAGGACATCATCAGGTCCGTCGGCGCCTGACCCCGGCGGCGCCGGGCGACCGGGGGCCCCTCCCCACACACCAACGTCGCTCTGGAAACCGCACCCCTCCCATCATCGGGCAGTCCCGGGCGGTGTCCGTCGGGAGGGTGGAGAACGAGGTGCCCAGGTGCTCGCCGTGCAAGGGACCATGTCATGCCCCGGACTGAACCAGGTCGGACATGAAGGCGTCGTGGGAGGAGCCAGCGTCAGATCGCCACAAGTCGCGGATCGATGCCATCCCGTGTGCCGGCGCTCGCCACGAGTTGCAGTCGCGTGAAGGAAATGCGATCGAACAGAGCTCGGTCAGGCCACCGCGATAGGACCGGTCGTGCCCACGATCTCCCATCCGGCCGCTCCGGGGATGGCCTCGTAGGTGAGCCACACCCCGCATAGCGAACCGCACCACAACCAGAGTTCGACCTCGGCGCGGTCGTCGAGCAGGTCCACGCGGTCCACGGCGACGACCGCGACGCCCGAAGGCTCCTCGCCGAAGAGAGCGGCCGTCTCGGCCGCGGCGTCGTCGATGAACTGCACCGTTCCGAACTCAGAGAGTGAGGCGGCGATCAGTTCCAGAGCGAGTGGCGCCAAAGGCGCTCCGTCATCGGTGAAGCGCCCGACCCGGAACTCCCGGAAGAACTCGGAGGCCCCGATCGAGCTGTCGGCCGTGACGAGCCTGCGGACCGCAGCCGCGATCAGCTCGGCTCGGTCCTGGTCTTCGAGGGAGCCTTCGCCGGGCGGAGGGTCGGTGTCGGGGCGTTCGATCTCGGCGCCGGTGACGATCCCGGCGTCGACCTCGAAGGTCACCCGGCCGGGCATCAGGTCGGCGGTGAGGGCGAACTCGGTGCCGTCCTCGCGGGCGATACGCCAGAGGCGCCCGTCACCTTCGGCGGCCGCCACGGCCTCCTCGAGGGTGAGGCCGATGTAGCGCGCTTCCTCCTGGGTTCCATCCGTCGCGGAGTCGGTGGTCCCCGGGTCGCCGCCACCGGCGAACGCCAAGCCCGCCGCGGAGAGTGCGATGAGGAACACGACACCGACGATGCCGAATCTGCGTTTCATCCTCGACTCCTGTTTTCGTTACCTCTCCGACGAAGGCGACCACACGCCGGGTTCCCTCGCTGGTCCGCGAAGAACGCCGACACCGCCCCGGGGCGCCACCGGTATCGATCCCCTACACTCGCCCGGCCACATCATGGAACACACCGTCATCTTGCTTCCCGGCATCATCGCTCCCGCCGCGGTCCGCTACGGGGCCCTGATGCAGCACCTTTCCGGCGTTCGCCTGGTGATCCACGATCTGGCCGTCTACGACGGCGACAGCCCGCCCGAGGGCTACTCGATCTCCGTGGAAGTGGATGCCCTCGACCGGGCCGCCGACGAAGAGGGGCTCGCGCAGTTCCATGTGTTCGGCCACTCCGGAGGCGGTGCCGTCGCCTTGGCATACGCCGCGCAGCGGGGGGATCGCCTCATCAGCCTGGCCGTGGACGAGCCCGCCTCGGACTTCACTGTCGGCGGAGACGCCACCTACGGCTGGGCTGAGTTCGATGAGGCGATGACCCTGCCTGAGGATGAGGCGATGGTGGCATTCATGCAGCTCCAGGTTGCCGCCGACGTGGTGCTTCCCGCCCCGCCGGACGGACCGCCCCCACCTTGGATGGCGAAGCGGCCCGCCGGTATCGCCGCGTTCGTGCGGGCGGTGCGGAGTCATCGGATCGACGAGGACCGCTATCGGGAGTTCGCCGCGCCGGTGTATTTCAGCAGGGGTTCCCGCACCCACCCCCGATGGGAAGCGATGCAAGAGCGGCTGGCCGGGGTGTTCCCCGACTTCACCGGCGAGATCTTCGACGGGCTTCACCATCTCAACCCCGCCCATCAGGACGACCCGGCTCGCGTGGCGCCCACCCTCACGGCGTTCTGGGAGCAAGCCGAGTCCCGCCGCTAGTGCCCGGCGGTGTGAAGGGTCACCCGATGGCGGGCGGGTCGGCCTCTGATGGCGGCGGGGCTCAGTGTCCGCGGTCAGAACTCACAGGAACTCATCGATTCTGGACGGGCCTGCCCGCTCTCCCGGATCACCGCAGGGCGGGCCGCTCAGAAGCCCCTTGCCTCGCCTCGCATCACCCGCAACACCGGAGTGGTGGCTCCTTCAAACACGGCGGTTAGTTCGTCGTCCGTGAGCCCGCGGCGGGCCAGTTCGATTCGAGCGCGCTCCCTGAGATCCGTCGCGTCACGCTCACTCATGCCCGACGTCTCGACTCCGGGCAGGAGTTCACCGGCGACACCGAACGGGTCCCTGTAGATGTCGACGACGGACCAGATCTTGAGGGTGGTGAGGTCGACGCCGATCATGCGACGACCATCCAGACGACTGCCGGGCGCAATGCCGAGAAGTGTTCCATGGGGACCTCCCCCCAGGCACCCCCTCCAAACCCGAAGGATATGACGCGGACCCCAAACACACCTGGATTTCGCCGATCGTTGCGGCGGCGGCGCAGCCGCGGCCGATCCCACCGAACGGTGGAGTGTCGGCTCCCGGCGGACGCCCCACACGGGGTCCGTCGAACAGCCCACCGATCGTTGGCGAGGGGCGAACCGGAACGCCGGGTCACGGTCAGCAGCTCGAGACGGTGTCGATGGCCTCGACGTCGGGACAGAGGTCGGAACCGCCCCCACCGTTGAGGACATCGGCGTCGGGCCCTCCCTCGAGGACGTCGTGGCCTCCACCACCGAAGAGTCGGTCCTCCCCCCAGTCGCCGCGCAGCTCGTCGTTTCCGCGATTGCCCTTCAGCGTGTCGTCGCCGTGATACCCGATCAGCACATCGGACCCGGTGCCGCCGACCAGCCTGTCCCGGCCGTTCCCACCCAGGAGGAGGTCATCGCCCGCCTTGCCGATCATCCGATCGTTGCCGCCCGCACCGCGCAGCTCATCGTTGCCGGGTCCCGAGCAGAGCCGATCGTTGCCCTTCCCCCCAACCAGGACGTCGTCGCCCGCCAAACCGACGATCACGTCGTCGCCGTCGGTGCCGATCAGCATGTCGTCGCCGTCGGTGCCGAGAAGGGTGGCCCTCCTCCCGAAGCACTCCCGGTACGCCCAGACGGCCGTGTAGCGAGAACCATGACCCTCGGTCTGAATGATCTTGTCGTCTGGGGTGACCGCCAATTCGGCCCCGTTCGGGTAGTCGTAGATCTCGGCGCCGTCATTGACCGCACTCCACAGGAATCCGAAGTCCGCGCCGAAGGCCTGGATCATCGAGTAGCGGCAACAGTCGCCGCCGTAACTCGAACTCCACCCGATCAGTATCTCCCCCAGGCTGTTGACGACCAGGCCGTCGATCACGTCGTGATCGTCATCGGGGACCTCACCTTCCCGGATCGTGTGCAGGTGACCGCCAGAGGAATCGAACACCTGCACCGCGAAGGACTCGCAGTCGGCAACCACGATGTCGTCGTCCGGTGTCGCAGCGATCGGTCCGGGACACAGCATCAGTCCCGCTCCCACCCCGGTTGAACCGAAAGAACCGAGGAAGGTCCCGTCGTCGAGGAAGATGCTCACCCGGTCGTGCTCGCGGTCACCCACGATGATGCGGCCCGCCGAGTCGACGGCAACCGAGACCGCGTCACCGAACTGGCCCGGTCCTGCACCGGACGTCCCAAAGGTCATGACGAGTTCGAAACCCTCATCAAAGACCTGGATCCGATCGTTGGCTCCGTCAACCACCACGATGTTGTCGTTCGCATCGACGGCGATATCGGCTATCTGGTCACCGATGGCTCCCGGTCCGGACCCCTGCGGGAACGTCACCCCGTCGATCAGATTCCCCTCCTGGTCCTGCACCACCAGACCCGGGCCGTCCGAGAAGCTGCGCAGCACCCCGACCAGGTTGCCGTCGCTGCGGGCCGCCGTGGCATGAACCTGTGCACCGTCGTACTCGTCGATCACGTCCATTGGTGCCAGGCCCGGGGGATCCGCCGTCGTAGGCCCCGGGTCCGGCAGGATCGCCAAAGCCGGCAGAGAGGTCGCCACCAGCAACCCGGCGCCGGCAGCCACTCCCCACCTGCGCAATCTCTCGAGTCCTCGCATGGTGTGCCCTCCCCACGTCGAGCCGAAGACCCCACAGTCCCATGGCGGTCTCCCCGAAGCCTAGGTGCCCCTCCAGTGGCGGGTTCGACGCCGGGCGGATCCCCGACGAGTGCAGGTACGCTGGCCGCCGCTCACCGAGGGAGGGGAGATCATGGTCATCAATCGGATACGCGCAGCAAGCATCGCCGTTGCCGTCGCCGTTCTTCTGGCAGTGCTTCTGGCGCTGCTTCCGGGCAGCGACCCGAAAGCGGTCGGTGAGGAGCCCAAGGTGACGGAATCGAACAACTTCGAGGAGATCAAGGTCACGCTGACGGTGCCCGCCGGGGAGAGGGTCAGGGCCAGCGCAGCCTGCGACGACGGGTACGCCGTCAGCGGCATGAGCTGGCGTGTCTTGGCGATCGGGAGTTCCGGCGAGGACGGAGCCTCGGCGCCAGGTCTCAAGGTCGTCACCAAGGTGTCCCGGGACCAGGCGAAGGGCAGGTTCGTCGCCTTCTATCCGGAGAGGTTCTTCGATGTCTTCACCGAGCTCTCGATCGAAGGCACCATCACCTGCCTGCTTCTCCCGGCAGTACAGAGCTATTAGCGCGTCGTGTCGGCCCGCCGATCGTTGGTGGTCGGCGCGGGGCAGCGGTCCGGCCGGGGTGAGAGGAGATCGGTCCGGCTGATCACTTGCCCGCAGGCGGAGCAGCGCCACCCGATGTCCTCGTAGGTGTCCCAGGGCGTCGCCGGCCTCGCTGCGCGTCGCCGACGCCAGGCTCGGATGCGACGGAATCGGCTGCGGGGCACCCGTTGCGGGTGTTTGACGACGCGATGCCCCAGGCTCTCCATCAACTGGATGTCTTCTCGGTAGCTGTGCACGGCTCGCTCCCTTGGGTGAAGGGTACGCCGAAGGATGTGATCCGGGTGTCGGCGGCCCAGAAGTGGACACCGGCGTTGCGGCTCCTGAGAATGGGGATCGCATGTGGCGGCGGACCCGGCTCGTGGTTGTCCCGGATGACGTGTCGACGGATGAGCTCGTCGGCCGGCTGGGCGAATACGACGTGGTCGTCGTCGACATCGACAACACGCTGACGGCCGACCAGGCACCGGGCCCGGTGGTCGCCGCATCCCTCGATGAGGTTCGCCGGACGGCGCAGCGGTGCGGTGTCGGCCGGGTGGTGGCGCTGTCCAATGGATCGCCGAGCCGGGCCCTGCCCGGTGACGGTGTGGTGTGGAACGCCGGGAAGCCTCTGACCGCAAGGACTGCGATCGGGGTGGCGGCCGGAGAGTCGGCCGCCGTCGTCGGTGACAAGGTCCTCAGCGACGGGGTGCTGGCTCATCGCTGGGGCGCCGTCTTCTACCTCAAGCGGTACTCCCCGGATCGCCGCCCGCTGCTCCGGCGTGCTCTCGACTCGGTGGTTCGCAGGGCGCTGTTCACGATCGAGACCCTCGAGTGATCGGCGTGGAGCCCCTCGCCCCGGTGGTGGCCGCCGGCCGGGCCCGCTCGTCGACCGGCGCCGAGATCGCCGCCCCGGTCGGCTGGTTGCAGATCCCGCCGCTCGGGCCTTCCTGCCGGCGCCATAGGGCCACCCGGCCCTGGCCGGGTGGGGGCGGTCTTCGGATACTCGTCGGACAGGCTCGGCGGGCGGCTGGCGAGGAGGCTGCAGCATGGGGGAGATCGGCGTGATCGCCCGGATCGGGATGTGGTGCCACCGGCACCGCCGGGCCGCCGTGATCCTGTGGATCGTGGCACTCGTTGCCCTGCTCTCCGTGTCGGGGATGGTCGGCAGCGACTACGCCGAGGATCTGCAGCTCCCCGATTCCGACAGCCGCAACGGCATCGATGTCCTCGACGAGCACTTCGAGGGGTTCGGCACCGGGTTCACCGGGTCGATCGTCTTCCGGACCGAGCGCGGGGTGACCGATCCCGACGTGGTGGCGGCGATGAACGACATGTTCGGCGCCGTCGCCGAACTCGAGGGGATCACCCTGCGCAGTCCCTACGAGGGATTCGGCAACCGGATCAGCCCGGACGGCACGATCGCGTTCGCCGAGTTGGAGATCAGCCCGGATCTGACCTTCAACCAGATGATGGCCGCCGGTGAGGAGATCAACGACCTGATCCCAGAGGTCGATGGTCTGCAGGTGGAGGTCGGTGGTGAGGCACTCGCTGCCTTCGAGCCGCCCCAGTCGGAGTTGATCGGCGTCGCCTTTGCGATCTTCGTGCTCATCCTCTCCTTCGGGTCGGTGCTGGCCATGGGGTTGCCGATCTCGGTGGCGCTGGCCGGCGTCGCCGGCGGAGCGGGACTCGTGGCGCTGCTGTCCAACCTCACGACCGTTCCCGAATTCGCTCTCACGATCTCCATCATGATCGGACTGGGGGTCGGCATCGACTATGCCCTGTTCATCGTGACCCGCTACCGGGAGCGGCTCCACGCCGGCGTGGATCGGATGGAGGCGCTCAGCCTGGCGATGGACACTTCGGGAAGGGCGGTGATCTTCGCCGGGTCGACCGTGGTGATCTCGCTGCTCGGGATGTTGGTCATCGGTCTCGGCTTTGTATCCGGCCTCGCCCTGGCGGCGGTCACGGCGGTGCTCATGACGATGATCGCCGCGGTGACGCTACTTCCGGCGCTGGTGTCGTTCGTCGGCGACCGGATCGAGGTGACCCGCTGGCGGGGGCTCATCGCCGCCTCGTTGGTCGCAGTGGCCCTGGTCGGCCTCGGCCTCGAGGTGGACGTGCTGTTGGTGGGCGCCCCGTTGGCGGCGGTGGTACTGCTGGCAGGGTTCGCGGTGGCGCCGCTGCGGCGCGAGGTGAAGCGGCGGCCCCCCAAACCCCTCTCCGAGAGCTGGGCCTACCGGTTCAGTCGCTTCGTTCAGCATCGCCCCTGGGCGATCGCGTTGGGTGCTGCGGCCTTGCTGCTCGGCTTGGCCGTGCCGCTCCTCGGCTTGCGCCTCGGCTTCGGCGACGAAGGGAACTTCGCCCCCGAGACCACCACCCGGCGGGCATACGATCTGCTGGCGGAGGGGTTCGGACCCGGGTTCAACGGGCCGCTGTTGGTAGTGGGGGAGGGCGGCGCCGAAGATCTCCCCGTCGTGCTCGCCGTCGCAGAGGCGATCGCGGCCAACCCCGGTGTGGCTTCCGTCTCTGAGCCTTTCCCCAACGACTTCACCGACCCCACCGCAGTGCTGGTCCAGGTCATCCCCGCTTCGTCGCCGCAAGACGAAGCCACCTACGACCTGGTGGTGCAGCTGCGAGAAGAGGTGATCCCGGCGGTGGTCGAGGGCACCCCCCTGGAACCATACGTCACCGGCTACGTGGCCATCGCCATCGACTTCACCGACTATCTGGCGGCGCGGACCTGGTACTTCTTCGCCGCGGTCCTGACCCTCTCGTTCCTCCTGCTGATGGTCGTCTTCCGCTCGGTGCTGATCCCGGTCAAGGCGGTGATCATGAACCTGCTGTCCATCAGCGCCGCCTATGGGGTGGTCATCGCCATCTTCCAGTGGGGGTGGCTCGGCGAACTCACCGGGCTGCAGCCGGCGCCCATCGAACCCTTCGTGCCGATGATGATGTTCGCCGTGGTCTTCGGGCTGTCGATGGACTACGAGGTCTTCCTGCTCACCCGGATTCGGGAGGAGTACTTGCGCAGCGGTGACCCGACCGGGTCGGTTGCCGACGGCCTGGCGGCCACCGCTCGGGTGATCACCGCGGCGGCGGCGATCATGGTGGTGGTCTTCGGTGCGTTCCTGCTCGAAGACGCCCGGGTCATCAAGATGTTCGGCGTGGGTCTCGGCTTTGCAGTCTTGGTGGACGCCACCGTGGTCCGTATGCTCCTGGTGCCGGCCACCATGGAACTGCTGGGCTCGTGGAACTGGTGGATCCCCCGCTGGCTGGACCGGATCCTCCCCAGGGTGAGCTTCGAAGGATCCAAAGGCTGATGCTGCGTGGATTTCAGGAATGGGCGGCCGGGCTCTACCCCAACTGGGGGAGCGAAGCAGAGAGGTTGGAGAACTGCGCCCGGCACTCGGGCTGAAGGACCGAGGAGGGGAGACCGTGATGAAGTTCATGTTCCTGGCACAAGGATTCGAGAAGCCCACCGACGAGATCAGGCAAGCATGGATGGACTGGTTCGTGGGGCTCGGTGACAGCATCGTCGACAGCGGCAGCCCGTTCGGGCCGGGCCGCGAAGTGACCTTGGAGGGAACGCGTGACCTGCCGCTCGGCCCCGACTCCTTCACCGGCTACACCATCGTGCAGGCCGAAGACATGGACGCCGCCGAGAGGCTCCTCGATGACTGTCCGATCATCACCGCCATGCGCATCTACCCGGCGATGTCGATGTAGCCGTCGGGGCCGGGCGGCGCCTCCCACCGCACCGCAGCCGACCGGCGGGCGCCATAGGATGAAGGGCGTGTCCCGGAGGGAGTAGCGGGTGCGGATCATCATCGTCCTCGGGGTCGTGCTGGCGCTGTTCGCGGGGACCATCGGTTTGGTTGCGTGGGGTCGGCGGGAACCATCGCGGCGACTCGGCGTGCGGATCGCCAAGCGGGCGACGATCGGTCTCGCCGGATCGGTTCTGGTGGTGGTCGCCTTCGGAACCGGCGTCTACCTGTGGGCTCTCACCGCCACCGATGCATCGGTCCTGGCGCGGGCCATCGTGTGGCAGGAGTCGGACACCGGTGACATCGACCGGTTCCCGGCCCGCTCGTTTCGGGCCGGGCCGGATCCCGTGGTGTTCAGCCGCGTCCCCAGCCCGCTGCTGGCGGACCTGACCATCGACCCCGGGCAGCGAGCACTCGACGACTACCTGGAGGCCGCCGAGACCTATGCCTTTCTCGTGGTGCGGGGTGACACCCTCATCTACGAGGGCTACTTCAACGGAGCGGCGCTCGGAGACCTGCACACCTCGTTCTCGGTCGCCAAGTCGTTCACGGCGACCCTGGTGGGGATCGCTCTCGAGGAGGGGTACTTCACCGACCTCGACGATCCGATCACCGACTACCTGCCCGAACTGGCGGAGCGGGACCCGCGTTTCACCGAGATACGCCTCAGGCATCTCATCACGATGTCCGCCGGTGTGCGCTTCGAGGAGTGGCTGTCCGCTTGGGACGATCCCACCCTGAGCTACTACGCCACCGACCTGCGGGCGGCCGCACTGGAGCACACCGAGATCGTCGCCCCTCCCGGCACCGCGTTCCACTACAACGACTATTACCCGCCGATGTTGGGGATGGCGCTGGAGAGAGCTGCGGGCATGCCGGTCACCGAGTTCATGGAGACCCGGCTGTGGCAGCCGATGGGTGCAGAGTTCGACGGTTCGTGGAGTCTCGACGGTGACGACTCCGGTTTCGAGAAGATGTTCGTCGGGGTCAACGCCGCCGCGGTCGACTACGCCAAACTCGGCTGGCTGTATCTCAATGGGGGCCGGAACGGTGATCGCCAGGTGGTCCCGGAGGATTGGGTCGAGGAGGCCACTCGCCCCGACGTGAGCAACGACCCGGCGAGGGACTACCAGTACTACTGGTGGGTCGACGAAGAGCGGGGCGCCTACTACGCCCAGGGCGACAAGTGCCAGTTCATCTACGTCTATCCCCGCGCCGACCTGGTGCTGGTGCGCCTCGGATGGGACTGTGGGGACACCTACTGGACCGGGCTCATGGGTGACATCGCGGTGTGGCTGGAAGGACGATTCGCCGAAGGCTGAGCGCTACCGGGGATCGAGCCGGAAGAGAGGGAGTGCCGCCGCCGCCCCGTCGACGTCGTCGATCAGAGACACCCCGAGGCGGCGCCCGATCACCTTGGCGGCCTTGGGGTGGCTCTCCTTGTAGCGCTCGAACACGGCCACGGCGGCGGCATGGTCGAGTCGGTCGGCAGTGGCGGCAACCCGCCGGCGACCGATCGTGTACGTCACGTTCGGGTCTGCGGACACGTTGCGGTACCAGTCGGATCGCTCTCCGTACCCGCTCACGACGATCGGGGCGGCGTCACGCTCCACCACCTCGAGCATGGTGCGACGCAGGAGCCCGCTGCGGCGGCCGGTGTGCTCGAGGAGCAGGAAGCGCTTGCCCAAAAGGCCGCCCAGACCCACCCGGTACAAGCCGATGGGCGCCCGCATCATGAAGCGGCCGAAGCGGCTCATAGCTGCTCGACGGGCTGCGGCGTGCCGGTCTCGGCGGAGCGAACCACTGCCTCGAGGAGCGCCACGTTGCCGAGCCGCTCGGCATCGCTGAAGCGGTACTCCACCAGTCCCGCCACCGCATCGGCCCAATGCTCGTAGCCGGCCTTGACCGGGCTGGCCGGTGCGAAGTCGACCCGGGTCTGGTCGGGGTCACCGCGGCGCCGCAGGTAGAAGTGGGTGGTGCCGCCCGGGTCGACGTGTTGGGTCTCCCGGGCTTCCACCCAGGCGTGACTGCCGAAGACCGCGAATCGGGCGTAGTCGGGGGTGGCCGAGAGCGCGGCGACGTGCCCGGTCGTATCGTTCCCGAAGCGGAGGTGGGCCGACACGACATCGCCGGTGGGGATCTCCAGGATGCGGTGGGCTGTGTGGGCTTGCACCTCGCCGACCTGTCCGGCCAAGCTCAGCATCATGTCGCTCAGGTGAACCCCCATGCCGGTCCACCCGGCGGCCGGCGCCTCTTCCGTGCTCCCCCGCCAATTGTCGGCCGCCATGCCCAGCCACCGGTCGTGGCTCCAATGGGCCTCGAGGTGGATGATCGTGCCCAACTCGCCGGCGTCGGCCATCTGCTTGATCCTCTCCCAAGCCGGCTCGAACCGGCGCTCGTGGCCGATGCCGAGCACTGCTCCGGCCTCGTTGCAGGCGTCGATCATGCGGCGGGCTCCGGCGACGGTCAGGGCCAAGGGCTTCTCGCAGAAGACCTGCTTGCCGGCGGCGACGGCGGCCAGCACGGCCTCCTCGTGAAGACGGTGGGGGATGGTGAGGATCACGGCGTCGACGTCGGGGTCGTCGAGAACGTCGCGGTAGTCGGCGCACGTCTCCACCCCGTAGTCGGCGCGGTACTCGGCGGCGACATCCGCAGCGGGATCCACCCCGCACACGATCCCGATCTTCTCGCTGCCCCGCAGGACCTTGGTGACCTGCCTTCCCCACCAGCCGAGTCCCACCTGGGCCGCCTTCAACATGGTGCCGTTCCCTTCTCCGCCGTCCACCCCGGGGGCACGTCGACCATTCCCGGTCAGGCTACCTACCCTCCACCGTGGCCCCTTGGGGTCCTTCGACGGGTTCTCCGGAAGCGCCGGTCGCCCAATAGTCGAGAACCAGGAGCTTCTCGACGTTGGGCCGGCTCAAGGCGATGAAGTCGGCGTGGTCGGGGTGGGGCAGGTACACGTCGCGGTCGGCCTCCGAGGCGAACGAGACCACGAAGCAATGCGTGTAGTCCCGATCGAAGTCCTGCACGCTCACGTCCGTGCCCCACTCGAGATCAGCGATCTCGGGGATCTTCGCCGGCAGGGAACACAGGGTCTCCTCGATCTGTGTGATCAACTCGGGCGGCGTCTCCGGTTTCCAGCTGAAGAGGACCACGTGGCGGAGCATGCTCACCTTCCTGCCGATGAGTTCAGGCTAGTTCCGGACCGGACCGGCTCGACCGGTGCCGACGGTGAAGTCGGCCCCGAGCGCTTGGGACCGCCCGATGCTGAACGGGGGCCTTCCCTCCTCCAGCGAAGGACCGATGAATTCCCTACGCTGGCAGGCCGACTCACCACGGGAGGAAATGCATGCGGGGACGACGGATCTTGGCGGTGCTCACCATGCTCGCCGTACTCACAGTGCTGGTCGCGTTCGCTCCGGCCGGCGGCGCAACCGAGCGCCAAGCTTCAGACGCAACGGTCTACGTGTCGCTGGGTGACTCGGTGGCGGCGGGGACGATCCAGCCTCGAGCGTTCACCGGCAAGGGCTACACCGACGTCCTGTTCCGTCGCGTCGGCGACAAGCTGGGTCTCGCCGAGCACGTCTCGTTCGCCTGTCCCGGCGACGACACGCAGGAGATGATCGACGGAACCGGTTCGTTCTGCTTCGACACCGGCTTCAGCCAGCTGGATGCGGCCCTCGGCTTCTTTGCGACCGAGGTGGCGCCCGGGGTCACGTACGCCGACGTGACCGGTCTCATCACGCTCACGATCGGGGCCAACGACATCCTGGCCTGCGAATTCGACGACCCCGACGTCGCCGAATGTGCGGCCGCCCAGTTGGGACAGATCGGCGCCAACCTGCCGGTGATCCTGGCGGCTCTCCAGGCCGCCGCCCCCGGCGTGCCGATCGTCGCGATGAACTACTACAACCCCAACCTGGCATGGTGGATCACCGGAGCCGAGGGACAGGCCCTGGCGGCGGCTTCCAACGAGCTGGCAGCCACCGGAAACGACGTCCTCGAGGACGTCTACGCAGCCTTCGGAGTGACCGTTGCCGACGTGGAGCGCTGGTTCCGGACGTTCGACGAGCGGGGCAAGGACTATCCGCTCAACGTCCGGTACGTCTGCCGATACACCGGGATGTGTGAGCGCGTCGCCAAGGGCGTGTACACGCTGTCGGATTACGACCCGTCGACCGACGGACCCCAAACCGACATCCACCCCAACAACCGTGGCTACAAGCGGATCGCCTCGGCATTCATACAAGCCATGACCAAGGCCGGCATCCTGAGCTGACCATCGACGAGCGATCGGGGCGCCCGGCAGGGCGCCCCGGCCGCGTTCAGACCGGATGCAAGGGCACCCGGTAGCGATCGCCGAACACCTCCTGGGGCACCGCGACCCCCACCCGGCGAAACACCTCGGCGGGTATCCCCAAGTCGGCCAGCGACAGGTCGGTGACTTCCGGGGCGTCGAGTCCCGTCTTGGGCAGCGCCAACGTCATCGTGTGTGTGGCCGAGACCACGGCACCCGGGGCCTCGCCGGTGGTGGCGTCGAGTCCCGATGGCACATCGAGGGAGAGGACCGGAGCCGACTGGCCATCGACCCACTGGATCAGGGTCCGGGCGACACCCCGGGGAGCCCCGCTCAGGCTGTAGCCGATGACGGCATCGATGATGAGACCTCGAGCGAACCGGCCCAGGTCATCGACCGCCGTCTCCCGACCGGCGGTGGCGCGAAAGAGGGTGAGTTGGGCGGCCGAAACCGGCGCGAGGCGTTCGGGATCGGTGATGACGACCGCCACGTCGGCACCCCGGTTGGCCAGGTGGCGGGCGGCACAGATTCCCCCGCCCCCGTTCCCGCCGGTCCCCGCCAGCACCAGGACCGGCTGCGACCGCCAGGTCGGTCCCAACAGCTCGACGGCGGCGAGGGCCAGGCTGCGCCCGGCGTTCTCCATCATCTGATACAGGTTGGGGCCGACGTCGTCGATGGCGACCCGGTCGATCTCCCGCATCTGATCGGTGGTGATCGCCGGCACGGTCACACCCCGGTCGGTGGCGAACGCCGTCGCCGTCACCCCGCCCCCCGGCGATCGAAGGGATCGCGGTCCGGGGAGAGGAGCAGTTCGGCGCTCACCGCGGGGCCGGCGGGGCGTCCCAAGGGGATCACGACCGCCCCCGGGCCCGTCGGTAGCGGCGGATCAGGGCGGCGGTGGAGGCGTCGTGGTCGAGATCGTCGGCGGAGCCGGCGGTGAGCTCCCCGGCGATCCGGGTGGCCAGCACCTTGCCGAGCTCCACACCCCACTGATCGAACGAGTTGATCCCCCAGATCGTCCCCTGGGTGAGCACCTTGTGCTCATACAAGGCGATCAGCTGGCCGAGCACCGAAGGAGTCAGCTTGGGAGCGAGGATCACCGAGGTCGGACGATTGCCGGGGAAGGTCCGGTGGCCGACCAGGTCGGGGGGCACTCCGGCGGCGGCGACCTCAGCTGCGCTCCGTCCGAACGCCAGCGCCTCGGCTTGAGCCAGGAGGTTGGCCATCAGCAGGTCGTGCATCCCGGCGAGATCATCGAAAGGCTCCATGAACCCGATCAGATCGGCGGGCACGACGGTGGTTCCCTGATGGAGGAGCTGGTAGAAGGCGTGTTGGCCGTTGGTGCCGGGCTCCCCCCACACGATCGGCCCGGTGTCGTGGGGGACGGGGCGGCCGAGAACGTCAACCCCTTTCCCGTTCGACTCCATGTCGAGCTGCTGCAGGTAGGCAGGAAGGCGGTCCAGGTCCTGGCTGTAGGGGAGGACGGCGTAGGTGGGCAGTCGCAGGAAGTTGCGGTACCACACGCCGATCAGACCGAGCAGCACCGGGAGGTTGGCCCGCAGCGGCGTCGTCCGGAAATGGAGGTCGATGGCTCGAAACCCGGCCAGCATCTCCCGGAACGCCTCCGGACCCACGGTGATCATCAGCGAGAGACCGATCGCCGAGTCGACCGAATACCGGCCCCCCACCCAATCCCAGAACTCGAACATGTTGGACGGGTCGATGCCGAAAGCCGCGACCTCGCTCTCGTTGCTCGAGACCGCCACGAAGTGGCGGGCAACCGCGCCGGGATCACCGAGAGCCTCGATCAGCCACCCCCGGGCGGTTCGTGCGTTGGTGAGGGTCTCCAGGGTGGTGAACGTCTTGGAGGCAACGATGAACAGCGTCACCGTGGGATCGACGGCCGCCAGCACCGATGCGAGGTGAGCCGGATCGACGTTGGACACGAAGTGAGCGTCCAGGTCGGGGTGGCGAAACGTTCGCAGTGCCCGGTAGGCCATGGCGGGACCGAGGTCGGATCCGCCGATCCCGATGTTGACGACGTGGCGGATGCTTGCACCGGTGTGACCCCGCCACGCTCCGGTGCGGACCTGCTCGGAGAACCGGGCCATGCGGTCGAGCACGTCGTGCACGTCCGCGGTCACATCGGCGCCGGCGACACGGAATCGATCGCCCTTCGCAGATCGAAGGGCGGTGTGCAGCACCGGGCGGTCCTCGGTGGTGTTGAGAGGCTCCCCCCCGAACATGGCCTCGATCCGCTCGGAGAGACCGGCCCGCTCCGCCAGGGCGATCAGGCCGTCGAGGATCTCGGGATCGATCAGGTGCTTGGAGAGATCGGCGACGAGGTCAGCGGCGGCCACCGTGAGCCGGTCGGCCCTGTCCGGATCGCCGGCGAACAGGCGGCGCAGGTCGAGATCGGCGCCGCCGTCGGCGAGCGCGGAGAGCCCGACCCACTCGGGTGTCGTGGTGATGTCGATCATGGCGCCTCCGGAGGGTAGGGCAGCGGTTCGGCCGGGTCGAAGCCGGCTCAGGTCCGGCGGGCTCGTGAGCCGACATAGGCGACCAACGAACCGCACGCGAGACCCAGACCCCAGCCCCCCACGATGTCGAGGGGAAGGTGGGCACCGGTGTAGATGCGGAGGGCGCCGGCCGCGGCCACCAAGACCCACAAGGCCGCCTTCCACCCCCGGCTCAGGAGCGGCGAAAGCAGGGCGGCGACGGCGAAGGCCACCGCGGCGTGGCCGGAGGGGAATCCCAGGCCGCTCCATTCCGGGCGCTGATTGACGTCGGCGAGGAGCTCGGCGGGCCGGCCCCGCTCGAGGAAGGCCTTGACCACCTTGGCCCCGATCCAGGCAGCGCCCCCGGCGACCACCATCCGGAGGGGGATCGCCCAATGCCGGGTGACCGCGAGGACGATGACGGCCACGACCGGCACGACCAGGATCGCCCCCAACTGCATCACCGGCCAGCCGGGGTACTCGATCCAGTCGGGGAGATCGTTGAACACCCGGAAGCCTGCTTCCTCGAATCCGCTGATGCGATCCGGGATGGCCGCCAGCCAGGCGAGTCCCAGCAGGACGATGCCGACAACGGCGAGCATCAAGTGGCGCTTGCCCTCGGTCATCGTGGCCCATCCAATCGCTGTGGGGCACCCGAGGCGCTGCGGGCGACCACCGGCCCGATCGCCGGGTACTCGAAGAGCGGGTCGCACGGCATGACTGCCGAGCCTACCGGGGGGTGCTGCGCCCGGACTCCGTCTCGCCGAGCCGGGTCCACGAGGCCAGGGTGAGCCGGGGTGTCACCGCGGCGTGGGTCACCGCGGTGACCACCGTGACCACGGACACAGCCACCGTTCCCAAGACGAGGTACATCACCAGCATCTGGACCACGACGGCGTCGATGGGGTCCACCCCGGCGAGCAGGAGGCCGGTCATCGCCCCGGGGAGAGCCACCAAACCCACCACCTTGGTGCGCTCCACCTGTGGCGTGATGGCGGCCGCCGCCGCTCGGGGAGCCACGAACCGCACCGCGCCGCGTCGTCCGAAACCGAGCGCCAGCAGCGCTTCCACCTCGCCGGGCCGATCCCGGATCAAGGCGACCGCCTGCTTGGCGCCCAGCACGGCACCCGGGAGGGCGTTGCCGATCGTGATCCCGGCCACCACCACCAACGCAACGGGTTCGAAAGGGAAGACGCCGAAGCCGAATACCGTGCCCACGCTGATGCCGGCGCACAGCAGCACCGCCGAACCGGCGGCGATCGAGAGCCGGGGTATGGGGGCATCGGTGCGGCGGACCACGACCGCCGTGGCCATCACCACCATGCCGACCGTCCACAGCCACGCCCAGGTGGTGGCCCACGACGACTCGAAGATGAGCTTGAAGACGGCGCCGACCGCCAGCAACTGCACCGCCGCCCGCAGCGCCGCCCACACGATGCCGCGCTCGATGCCCAACCGGAAGCGGAGCGACAGTGCCGCGGCCGCCACGATGAGTGAGACCGACGCGAGCACGACGCCCCATCCCACAACGTCGGAGGTGGCGTCGGTCTGGGCGAGAAGCGCAACCAGCACCCTGGAACGCTACCGCGCCCGCCGGCCGGCTACGGTGCCCGGGTGACCCGGTACGTCGCGTTCCTGCGCGCCATCAACACACCGCCCCGCCACGTCAGGATGAGCCGGCTCCGGGCGATCTTCGGGTCGCTGGGCTTTGAGAATGTGGCCACCCACATCGCATCGGGGAACGTGATCTTCGACGCCGAATCGGTCGATGTTGCTCAGATCGAGGCGGCCCTGGAGCGCGAGCTCGGGTTCCGGGTCCCGGTGTTCCTGAGAACCGCCGCTGAGGCGAGGGCGGTGGCCGCCAGGGAGCCGTTTGGAGATGCCGGCGGTGAGATGGAGGTGTCGTTCCTCCCCCGACCACCCGATCCGGATCGGGCCCTCGAGGTGGAGGGCACGGCGACCGGAAGGGACCGGGTGGCGGTGATCGGCCGCGAGGTGTATTGGATGCACTGGGGCAACCGCCGCGATTCGGATCACAGCGAGGCCGAGGTCATGCGAATCGTGGGGATGCCGACCACCCGGCGCTCCGCCAGGACGCTTCGGGAGATTGCTGCTCGGTTCCTCGCCTAGGGGGCCACCGTGAAGCTCCAGACCCTGCTCCACTTGCTCAAGTCACCGACCGCGTCTTCGGCACGTACCCTCCAGTAGTAGGTGCCGGGAGCCAGGGGTTCAGCGACGACCCATTTGGGTCTGGTGCGTTCGACGTCCGCCTCGGGGCTCGAGAAGTCGTCGTCATCGTCGATCTGCACCCGGTACGAGACCGGGTAGCCCTTGGATCTCCGCCACTTGAGGAGCGGTGTCGTGTCGTCGGTCGTGGCCTCGTCGGCAGGGAGACGAAGCTTGGGCCGGGACGGCGGCTTGGAGTAATCCCTGGGCTTGTAGCCGTCGGGGTACGGCTTGGTGGAGAGCTGAGAGAGCGAGCGCTGTGAGGCGTACGGGACACAAACGCCCGGCGCCAGCTCGTCGTAGACCTCCGAAGCCGTCTTGTCACCGTCGAGGTCCTGGGCGTACTCGACGCAGAAGGTGGGGAAGCCGTCGGGCATGCCGGCCAGGTCGTCGAGGACATCTTCGGTCCAGTCGCCGTAGAGGTCGTTGGTGAGCACGTTGTACCCCGCCGGGTCTCCCCAGTCGTCGAAGGCTCCGGCGCCGTCGTCGTCCCCGTCGTCGTTGACGCCGTCCCACCAGATCGCCTCCAGGGCGATGCCGTCGATCACCTCGAGATAGCGGGCCGGGTCGTATTCGTAGAGGTCGGAAGCGTTCTGGGCGATCACCAGGTAGTCCGGATCGGTCTCCCGGGCGTGGTCGCCGATCTTCTCTATGAAGTCGAGCATCAGCTCGGCGGCCTTCTCCCGGGCGGCGGCCCTTCCCAGCCCGAAGTCGTCCTGCACCTTGTCGATGACGCTGTCGTCGCTGAACGCTTCGATCCAGTCCATGTAGATGCCGTCGAAGCCGGCGTCCAGGGTCGCCTGGACGTGGCTGAGGTCCCGATACCCGTAGATGGCGATGTCCTCCCACTCCTCGTACCAGTAGGCGACGGGGAAGTTGCCCTCCCAGTCGTTGGGATCGCCGCCGACGATCCACTCGGGATCGCCGATCTCCCAGCCGGATCGCCAATACCAGCGCCAATCCTCGGCCTGGCCGACGTCCACGTACGCAAGCACCAGCGGCTCGACCCCGCGGATATCGATGTTGTGCTGCTTGATGTCGTAGACCAGGCCGGCGATGTCGTAGTCCTCCCTGCCCTTCTCGGTCGTCACGACCTCGAGGACGTACAGGTCGAAGTGGGAGTCGGTGAGCTGGTCGTACTGGCGGTCGGTCTGGACGTCCTGGATGTTGTACGCCCAGAACTCCACGTCTTCCAGTGTCATCTGGGTCACGCGGCGGTCGGGGAGGTCATTGGCGGCGGGCACCGCCGTTGCGGTCCCGAACATCCCCATGAACACCAGAGTTGCGAACCCGAGGCCCCGTCGCATACCGCCCCCTTCGAGGAATACCCACCCATCAGAACACCTGCCGGGGTGCCGATCATAGGGCCGGAGGTCCTTCGCCACTAGAGCCCCTCCGGATCGGGGACACCATGGAACCGGGGGTCTGGCTGCCGCCACGGTCTCATCGGCCGGTGCTCGTCGTCAGGCCGCCGGTTCACCGAGGAGGCGGCCCGTTCCCGCCGCGCTCGTTCCCAAAGACCCGATCGACGAAGGGGTTGCGGAACACCCCGGCGGGGTCGTGATCCCTGCGCAGCCGGTCGAATGCCCGGTAGTCGGGGTAGAGAGCCGCGAAGTCGGCGGCGTCTCGGCTGCTGGTCTTGCCCCAGTGGGGCCTGCCCCGGTAGTCCCCCATGAGAGCCTCGAAGTCGGCGAAGTAGCCGGGTGCCCACTTCGCAGAGGCCACGTACGCCCCCAGGTAGCACGAGTCGCGTCCGGTCACCGGGCTCATCGGGAGGTCGTCGGCGGCGGCGAAACGGACTTCGAAGGGGAAGTTCACCCGGTATCCCTCAGCGGCGAGGATCATGCTTCGGACCCGATCCAGCGCCTCTGCGGCCTGCTCCACCGGGATGGCGTACTCGGTCTCGTAGTGCTGCGGGATCGAACCGCTGTAGGGGATGATCAGGTCGCTCCGGTTGACGCGGACCCGGGGGGCGAAACCGAAGCGCTGCACCTTGTCCAGTAGGAAGGGAATCGCTCTGGGGACGGCCCGGGTGACCGCCGCCAGCCCCCCGAAGGCCAGCCCGGAGAGGCCCTTGCGGTCGGCCCACTCCTGGAACCCGACCTTGGTGCGCGACGCATCGGTCTTGTTGAAGCGATACACCTGGATCTCATCGCCGGTCGGGAGCCACCACAGCTTCAGGTAGTCGTTGTCGGCGAGAAGGCGGGGCAGGTCGGCGAGGACCGTGTCGAAGTCGACCAGCTCGAGCCGTTCCTCGAGGTCGAAGGCGTCCACGCACCGCAGGGTGACCTCGGTGACCACCCCCAGGGCGCCGAGGTGGGCGCAGGCCGCCCGGAACAACTCGGCATAGCGGTCGACGCCGAGTTCGTGGACCTCGCCTCGACCGTCGACGAGACGGAGTGCCTCGACGTGCGCCGAGAGCAGCTGGGTGCGAATGCCGGTGCCGTGGCTGGCCGTGCCGAGGTATCCCGCCACGGTCTGGGTGACGATCGAGCCGAAGTTGTCGAGCGCCATCCCTGCGCCGGACAGGGCCTCATTGAGCACGTCGAGGCGGGTCCCGCCCCCGACACGCGCCCGCCGCGCCCCGGAGTCGATCTCCACGATGCGATCCATGCGGTCCATGCGGATCGCGTCCCCGGAGGGCTCGGCTGCGTCCGACCACGACAGCGCAGAACCGATCGCTTTGAGCCGGGTGCCCTTCTCGGCGGCCCGCCGAACCAGGGTCGCCACTTCCTCTTCGTCTGCGGGGTGGTGCACTGCGCTGGGGTACCAGGTGTGTTCCCCCGACCAGTTGCGGATGCGCGTCACGAGAGACCTCCCCTCCGAAGCCTGGCAAATCGCCTCAACCGGT
This sequence comes from Acidimicrobiia bacterium, assembly GCA_041572755.1. GTDB lineage: Bacteria > Actinomycetota > Acidimicrobiia > Spongiisociales > UBA11373 > JBFELU01. The sequence goes on from JBFFRY010000007.1 coordinate 24,715, forward strand.
GCCGGTGGTCCCCGTCACGGTGCCGTCTCCCCGAGACCCAGTCTGCGTTCCACCCTGAGGCTGGCCCGGGAGAACGTGAAGGTGAGGAGCCAGTAGACGAGGGCGATGAACAGCAGGTTCTCCCGCATCGAGCCGATGAAGGCCGTCTGCTGGGGCACCACCTTGGAGGCGATGAAGGTGAGGTCCCACAATCCGATGATCGAAATGAGCGTGGTCTCCTTGAAGATCGTGATCGCCTGTCCGACGAGGGCCGGGACGACGGCACGCAGCGCCTGGGGCAGCACGATGAACAGGTTCACCTGCAGGGCGTTCATCCCCAGCGAACGCGAGGCCTCATAGTGGCCCAGCGGAACCGACTGGAGTCCACCGCGAACGTTCTCCGCCATGTAGGCGGCGAAGTAGAGCGACACCGCGGCAATGGCCCGCACCACGTCGTCGAGCGACAGGCCCTCGGGGAGCAGCACCCGCAGCAGATGGTTGGCGAACAGCAGGAGCACCAGAAGAGGGACGCCGCGGATCACTTCGATGTAGGCGGTGGACAGGACCCGGAACACCGGCATCGTGGAGGTCCGGGCCAGCGCCAGGATCACCCCGAGGGGAAACGAGATGGTGATGCCCGCCACCGCCACCACCAGCGTGAGAGCGAGTCCGCCCAGGAAGGCCTCCGACTCCAACCCGATGGTGGGGCTGGCGTCGATCATGGCCACCAGGAACATCACCGGCACGACCGTGACGCACCAGGCGACCGCGTAGCGGACCCGACCCCGCCATTCACCGGTGATGCTCCCCGAAGCGAGGGCAAAACCGGCGAACACCACGGCCGCGATCCGGACCATGATCACCACCGATCCCGGCCAGATGGCGGCGGCCAATGCGACCAGCATCGTCACGATCCGGGCACCACCGGCGCCCGGGTGGGTCAGCGCCAGCAGCAGCGGTCCACCCCCGGCGATCGCCACGACCAGGATCACCAGATCCCGACCCAGCTCCCAGTCACCGAAATCGGGAGCCCGCAGGATCACCAGCACGATCAGCGGGAACGACAGGATCCAGGCGGCGAGGAGCCACCGCCTGCCGATCCGATCGCGAATCCAGCGGCCCGCCCAGTAGGACGCCACCAGGACGACGGCGAGGATCGTCCACGGCCCCTTGGTGGAGGCGGCGACGGTGGTCCCGGAGTCGGCGATGAAGGAATTGTCGGCGTACCCGTAGCGGCCGAACGGAACCGTCCACGAAGCCAAGAGCACCAATCCGAGCAGCACCGCCCACACGGTGAGCGACGAGATCGACTCCGAGGCGAACCTCCGGACGACGGTTGCGCCGAGACCGAGCGTGAGGGCGGCCCCGAGGAAGAGCACCGTCCATCCCGCCGGAATCCCGCCGATGCCGGCGAGCCCGAAGAAGCCGAGCACGGCGCCGCCCCCGTACAGGCCTCGAGCCATGCGGCGTGCAGTGACTTCCCGCCCGGCCCGCCACACCGCCAGTGACAATCCGGCCAGCGCCACCACGATGCCCACCGACGCCCACACCCGGACGTAGCGATCGACCGGGTAGTCGTGGGTCATCAGCAGTCGCAGGTTGGTGGCCACCGCCTCCCAGCGGGTGGCGGAGAACACGAAGCCGAGCATGGCCCGGGTGAAGAGGACCACGATCAGCGCCGCGGTCAGCGTGAGGAGGGCGTGGCCGGGGGTGGGAAAGAGATGCTCGGTGGCCCAGCGGCGGAAGCGGGACAGTGAGAAGGGTGGGGGATCGATCAGGCCGTCGATCGATGTGCCCATAGCCCTTTCGCCGATCCGGGGGGTCGAGTGTACCGGCCCGGAACCCGGCGGAAGGATGCGCCGGAAGGCGTCGTGCCTCGAACTCAGCCGGAACAGAGCCCCGGGTCGATGCGGAATACCCGGTAGAGGTCGGCCTCCGGACCGGTGTAGGGGTAGTTCGCCGCTGCTTGGCAGTACTGCGCGACCAGACGTTGCCGCTCGGTGCTGCCGGCGGTGTATTCCCTCAGGACGTTCGAGAGCGAGTCCATCACCAACTCGGCCACCCGGCGTGTCGCCTCGGTCACCCCGATATCGGGGTTGGCGGCGTGGAAGAGGACCACCGATTCCCTCACGGCCGCGTGCCACTCCTCGGGGAGCCTAGGAACCTTGGGCCGACCGTGCCCCCCGCAGGAATCGCTCGGCCAAGTTGCGACGGCGCTGCAGCGGGAGGTGGCGGAACTGCTCCACCTCGGGGGCGGGGGTGATTCCCTCGATCGAGAGGGCGACGAGGCCTGCGTCGCGGAGCCGACGCAGGGCACCGGCCAGCTCCTCGTGGCCCGGGACGGCGTGGTTCACCCAATCGCAGGTGGCGGCCAGTTCACCGGCCGTTGTGGTGTCCTCGTGACAGGACACTGCGACGAGTACCCAGGCGGCGGCGTCCTTCTTCCCTCTGGGGAGGTCGTCGATGCGGGACAGGAGGTCGGGCCAAGCTCGATCGAAGGCTTCCTCGTAGCTGAACGCCATCCCGGTTGCATCCTAGAGAGGCACCGTGTGCGCTACGGCACCAGCGTCGGTTCGATGCCTTCGGCGTCGAACAGGCCCACCCTCTCCAGGGTCCTCCGCCACGACTCCTCGAGGGCCCAGGTGTTGGGATTGCCGGACGCCAGCCCGGTCGCCACCGCCAGCACCTGCTTGGTCACCGGATCAACCCAGGTGGGCGTGAAGCGAACCTCGGTCACCTCGAAGCCCCCATCGGGCCGTTCGGTGACGGTGAGGTGGACGATCACCCCATCCTCGCCGCCCAGCTTCGAGCCGTCGGGGAGGCCGCGGATGTTGGAGAGGTGGTTGCCCATCCCGTACACGACGATCTTGCCGTTGATGCGGTCGATCGGCTGCACCACGTGGGCGTGGTGCCCCAGGATGAGATCGATGTCCGGTGAAGCCAGAAGGATCTCTGCCAGACCGGTCTGAGAGCCGTTCGGGGTGGGCTGGTATTCGGTGCCCCAGTGCAGGCTCACGACGACGAACTCGGCACCCATGAGCCGGGCCTCATCGGCGTCTGCCAGGAGCCGGTCCGCATCGATTCGATCGACCTCCCAGGGCCGGTCCGATGATCCGGGAACGTTGGTGCCGAGGGTGGCCGAGAGGTGGCCCACCGTGACCCCGGCAACCTGGTACAGGGAAGGCCCCTGCTCCTCCGGCGTGCGGGCGGTCCCGGCGTGGCCGAGCCCGGCATCGTCGAGCACCTCGAGGGTCTCGGTGATCCCGGTGAACCCCCGGTCGAGTGAGTGGTTGCTCGCGGTGCTGCAGGCGTCGTAGCCGGTGGCGGCGAGGGCCTCGGCGACCTCGTGGGGGGCGTTGAAGAGCGCCGGGTGGCTCTGCTCGAACTGGTAGAGCAGCCCGGTGTTGGTCGGTGACAGGGTCCCTTCCAGATGGCAGATCGCCAGGTCGGCGCTCTCGATCCACGCGGCGATGGGTTCGAACAGCGGGGTGAAGTCGTACCCCTCGGCGGTCCGGGCGGCGAGGGAGATGGCCTCGTGGATCAACACGTCGCCGGAGGCGGCGACGGTGAAGGACCGCCGGGGCGCCGTCGTCGTGGTGGTCGTCTCCGGTGGTGGGGGTCGGGTGGAGGTCGGCGCCGGAATGGTGGTGGTGGTCGTGGGGGTCGCGCCGATGGTGGCCGGGGTGCGAATCACGGTCGGTGCCGGAGCGGTGTCGTTGGTGGTGGTGGAGGGCAGCGGCAACGCCTCACCGCTGCACGCGCTCACCAGGAGCGCCGCCATCGCAACCTGTGCCACGCCTCGCATCGGGGTTCCTCCGGGCGCCACCGTAGCGATCGGACCTCGCCGCGCCTGCCATCGGGGGCGCTCAGTGGAGGAGGGCCTTGCGCTCCAGAAGCGGCCGGGGATCGATGAGGTTCTTGTTGAGCGAGGCGGCCTCGGGGGGCAAGCCCAGTGCCACCGCCATCAGCTGGGTGAAGTAGAGGATGGGCATCGGCTCATCCAGATCCATCTGGGTCTGGCGCGCATCGAGGTTGGCGTGGCACAGGGGGCAAGCGACGGCGATCAAGTCCGCTCCGGCGGCCCGGGCGTGCTCGATCAGCTCCCCACTCAGTTTCAAGACGATGTCCTTGCGGATCAGCGAGTGGACCGCCCCGCAACACGACGTCTTGTACGACCAGTCGCGGACCTCGGCGCCCAGCGCCTCCATGAGCCGGTCCATCTCGAGGGGGTCTTCGGGCCGCTCGGCCCCGGTCACATCGGGGGGCCGGGTCATGACGCAGCCGTAATAGCAGACGACCTTGAGATCGCGGAGGGGGCGTCGCACCGCTCCGGCCAAGGCCTCGGTGCCCACGTGGCTCAGGATCGTGTCCATCAGGGTGTGGACCTCCACCGCATCGGCGGCCGGGTCCCGGCCGTTGCCCGCCTGGGCGAACTTGTGGCGGCTGAAGCAACCGGCGCACGGCATGGTGACCTCGGAGAATCCGCTCTGACTGATGAGCGAGAGGTTTTCGATCGGGAGGTCGTGGGCCAGCTCCGGATCGGCGCGGTGGGCCACCGATCCACCGCAGCAGGTCCAGCCCTCTGGCTCGATGAGCGAGATGTCGAGGGCCTCGCACACGGCCCGGGTCGACCGGTCGAACTCCTTGGCCGTGGAGCTCAGCGAACATCCCGGGTAGTAGGCCACCGCGTCTGTGGCGCCTTCCACCGGACCCACTTCCTTGGGGCGCTTGGCCTTGTGGGGGAGCAGCGGCAGCCGGCCCTTGCGGAGCAGCTTCATCCCCAGGCCCAGGTCTTCGGTGAGCTTGCGGGTGCGCAGCTTCATCTCGGCCAGCATCCCCAACTCGTAGGCTCGGCGCCACACCCGGATCTCTCGCAGGAACGCCGAGTTGAACACGTCTGCCTGCGGGACCGGCGGCTTGATGCCCCGTTCGAGGGACTCCCGGGTCAGGAAGTCCATGATCCCGGCGATGTCGAGGCCCTGGGGGCAGTGGGTGGTGCACGCCTGGCAGGAGGCGCACAGCCAGGGGGTCTCCGCCTTGAGGGCGATGTCGGCCTGGCCCAGTTGCACCGCCCGCATGATCTGGTTGGGGTTCCAGTCGAACCATTCCGAGATCGGGCACCCGCTGGTGCACTTCGAGCACTGGTAGCAGAGGAAGACGTTATCCCCGAGCTGGTCCCGGACCCGTTGGGCGAGCCCGGTGTCGATGGGCAACATGGCTTCCGTCGTCATGCAGATGCTCCGGGCTCGGGTCGAGGCAGCAGCCCGGCTCCATCGACGATAGGGCGGACCGCCTCCTCCCATTCGATGGCCATCACGTGGACGCCGGCGACGCCTTCGATCTGCCGAATCTCGTTGATGAGGTCGATGCAGATCCGGATCCCTTCTTCCTTCCAGGCGGCGGTCCGGGCCTTCTTGTCCTCGGGGGTCAGCTCGTCCTTGGACTTGCCGGCCCACTCCGCCCCGGCCTTCGTCATCCGGTCGATCAGGGGGTCGGGAACCAGGAGACCGGGGACGTTGTTCACCATGTAGCGGGCCATACCGGGGCTCTTGAGCGGCCCCACCCCGGCCAGGATGTAGGCCTTTTCGTGGAGGCCCATTTCCCTCACCTTCTCCATGTAACCGGCAAAGGCGGCAACGTCGTAGATGAGCTGGGTCTGGATGAAGTTGGCTCCGGCGGCCACTTTCTTGGCCAGCCGCATGGGGCGGTACTCGACCGGGTCGGCGAACGGGGCGGCGGCTGCTCCGACGAAGAAGCGGGGCTCGGCGCCCTCGAACTCCTCACCGCACTGGAACACTTTGTCGTCGCGCATGGACGCCACCATCTGCACCAGCTGGATGGAGTCGATGTCGAAGACGTTCTTGGCGGTCGGGTGATTCCCGAACTGCTGGTGGTCTCCGGTGAGGCACAGCAGGTTCTTCATGCCCAGGGCGTGGGCGCCGAGCAGGTCTGCCTGGATGGCGAGCCTGTTGCGATCCCGGCAGGTCATCTGGATGACCGGCTCCAATCCCTCGTCGACCACGATGGTGCCGGCGCCGATGCTCGACATCCGCACGATGGCGGTCTGGTTGTCGGTGATGTTGACGGCGTCGCACGTGCCCTTGAGGAGGCCGGCTTTCTCCCGGATCACCGCCCCGTCGGCACTCTGGGGCGGCCCCAGTTCGGCGGTGACCGCGAAGTGGCCTCCTCGCAGCAAGCGCTCGAGCTGCGATCCGGCGAGTTCTCCGTTGGTGGGGGCTTCGGTGACCATGATCTACTCCTGCTCCGCGGCGATCCGGAGGTCGTCTCGGATGATGCGGCGGGGTCCGCCGTGGCGGGCCGCCTTCCAGTTCTTCGGTGGCTGCGGGTTCACGAGGATCTCGGTCCGACCGACGCTCGAGAGCCGGTCGTGGATCAACTGCCAGGCGCACGGCGTGGCCGGATCGACCTCGCAGTGGCCGTCCTCCGATCCACCGCACGGCCCGTTGAGCAGCGATTTGGCACACCGGGCGATGGGACAGATCCCGGCTGTGATCCCGAGGATGCACTCCCCGCAGGCGGCGCAGCGTTCCTCCCACAGCCCCTGCTCGGAGGGCATGCCCAGGAACGAAGTGTCGAGGCCGGGCACCACCCAGGCGTCGGGGAAGCGCTCCACCATCGCCTGGACCCCTATCCCGCACGCCAGGGACACCACGACGTCGGCGTCGAGGATCCCTTCTCGCTGCTCGTCGAGGAACTCCCATTCGCACTGTCGCTGGATGTTGGTGTCGGTGATCGTCTTGGCAGCCCCGTCGAGCTTGGTCGACATGCGCAGCGAGGCGGCCAGGGTCTCCGCCTCCCGGGCGCCGCCGGCGAAGCAGATGGTGACGCACGTGCCGCATCCCGCCACGAGCACCTTCTCCGCATCGCCGACGAGACCCTTGATCTCCTCCAGCGGTTTCTGCTCGGCGATGATCATCGGCTCACCCTCCTCCGCTCTCGGCGCCACGAAGTGGGTTGGGCCCCATCTCCGCAATCCGCTCGGTCATGTCGGTGGCGGCGGCGACGAACTCCGCCGCCATGGCGGCCGACATGTTGAACATCTCGACCCGTTCCCGTTCCAAGCCGATCTCGGCGAGCAGGTCCTGCACGCGTGCGATCCTCTTCCTGGCCTTCACATTACCTTCCAGGTAATGGCAATCACCGGGCAGTCACCCGGCCGCCATGACGCCGTCCACGCCCTCCTCGAAAGCGAGGAGCACGGTCAGCACATCGATGCGGCCGGTGCACGGCACCTCGACGACCTTCACCGCCGAGGGGTACTGCATGCGCAGGCCCCCGGCCAGATCGGCGGCCGCATAGGCACAGTGCTCACAGCAATAGGCCACGATGTTCAACTGGTCGTCGCTCATCGAGATGGCGCTCCTATCGAGTCCAGAGGTATGAAGCCTTCAGGGGCGTGACCGACCAGGGCGGCCACCTTGGCGGTGGCCTGGGAGTCGGTGTAGTGCATCAACTGGATGGCGTGGCCCGGGCACTCCGCCACGCAAACCCCGCACCCACGACAGATGGCGGCCTCGATGGTGGCCGCCCCGAGGATGCCACCGATGCCGGGCTGACTCGCATCGATCCGGGGCACGCCGAAGGGGCACACCCGCACGCAGGTCAGGCATCCGGTGCACAACTCGTGGTCGACCACCGCAACCTGCCCACCGGCCAGCAGCGTGTCCTTGCTGAGAACCCGGGCGGCTCTGGCGGCCGCGGCCTGAGCCTGGATCATCGTCTCGTCCGACAGCTTCGGGTAGTGGGCCATCCCGGCCATGAACACCCCGGCGGAGGAGAAGTCGACCGGCCGCAGCTTGACGTGCGCCTCCAAGAAGAAGCCGTCGGCGTCGATGCTGCATTTGAAGAAGTTGGCCAGTTCGTCGCTGTCGTCGCGGGGCACGACCGGCATGCTCAGCACCACCAGATCGGGCTCGAGCTCCATGGCCCGATCGAGGATCGGATCTCGGGCCCGCACCTGCAGCGATCCGTTGGCTTCCACCACCGGCTTCTCGTCCGGGTCGTAGTGGACGAAGAGCACGCCCTTGGACCGCGCCTCGGTGTAGGACCGCTCCTTGAACCCGTACACCCGAATGTCGCGATAGAGCACCACCACCTGGGCGTCGGGCTTGCGCTCCTTGAGCGCCAGGGCGTTCTTGAGCGCGATCGTGCAGCAGATGCGGCTGCAGTACTGCTCGGCCGGACCGACACATTGGATCATCACGACCGAATCGGGGACGTCACCGGCTTCGAGGCGCTGCTCGAACTCCTGCTGGGTGACGATGCGGGGGTCGGTGCCGTAGCCGTACTCCGGCCCCCGGTACTCCCGGCCACCGGTGGCGAGGATCGTCACCCCGTGATCAATCGAGACGCGGGCGCCGTCGGCCTTCTCCACGGTGCTCGTGAAATTGCCCATGAACCCCGAGGAACCGACCACCCGGCTCCCGAGATGGATGTCGACCAGCGGGTTTCGCTCGACGCGGCCGGACAGTTCGGCGAGGAGATGCTGGGGCTGCTTGCCCTGGAACGGCATCCGCACCCTGCCGAGGTTGCCGCCGAGCGTCTCCTCGCGTTCGACCAGGTCGACCGGGTAGCCCTGGTCGGCAAGAGAAGCTGCAGCGGTCATGCCGGCGACCCCGCCGCCCACGACCAGCGCCCGTTTCGTGACCGGGACCTCGAAGGTGTGTTGCGGTTCCAACAGGGCCGCCCGGGCCACGGCCATGCGCACCAGGTCCCGTGCCTTGGCGGTGGCGGCCTCGTTGTCGTCGGAGTGCACCCACGAGCACTGATTGCGGATGTTGGCCATCTCGAAGAGGTACGGATTGAGGCCGGCACTGCGCAGCATGTCACGGAAGAGCGGGCCGTGGGTCAGCGGGGTGCAACTGGCGACGACCACCCGGTTGAGCTGCTGCTCCTGGACCTGTTCGGCGATGTGCTTCACGCTGTCCTGCGAGCAGGTGTAGAGGTTGGCCTCCGCATAGGCCACCCCGGGCAGATCCCCGGCGTATTCGGCCACGTCGGGGACATCCAGGTACCCGCCGATGTTCGACCCGCAGTGGCACACGAACACGCCGATCCGCAGGGCCTCATCGGTGATGTCCCGTTCGTCCGGGAAGCTGGGGTCGGTGGTGAGAGAGAAGCGAGATTCGCCGAGTCGGGTGGCGGCGGCGGCCGCCGCCCCGCTCGCCTCGATGACCGACTCGGGGATGTCCTTGGGCTCCCGGAAGGGCCCGACGGCGTAGATGCCGGGCTTGCTGCTCTCGAGCGGGTTGAACTGGGCGGTGTGGCAGAAGCCGTACTCGTCGAGCTCGATGCCGAGGCGGGTGCCGAGCTCCTTCACCGAATCGGAGATCTCCATGCCGACCGACAGCACCACCAGGTCGAAGGGCTCCTCGTGGAGCCGGCCGGCCTCGTCGTTGTAGCGGACCAACAGATCCTTGGTCGCCGGATCCTCCCGCAGTCCGCTGATCCGGCACCGGGTGTACTCCACGCCGTAGCGATCCCGGGCCCGCTCGAAATAGCTCCAGTAGCCCTTGGAGAACGCCCGCATGTCCATCATGAACACCTGGATGTCGAGGTCGGGCTCGTGCTCCTTGGCCATGATCGCTTCCTTGGTGGCATACATGCAGCACACCGCCGAGCAGTAGTCCCGGGTCTGGTCGCGTGACCCGATGCACTGGAGGAAGGCGACCCGTTTCGGCTTCTCATGATCGGACGGCCGGACGACGTGGCCGGTGGTCGGTCCCGAGGCCGACAGCAGGCGTTCGAACTGCAGAGCCGTGATCACGTTGGGGTAGCGACCGAGCCCGTACTCCTCGGCGAGCTCGGCCTTGTAGATCTGGTAGCCGGGAGCCAGGATCACCGCACCGACATCGATCTCGGAGACCGTGGCGATCATGTCGTGGTCGACGGCGTTGACCCCGCAGGCAAAGGCACAGCTCATGCACTCCGAGCACACTCCGCAGGCCAGGCATCGGGAGGCTTCGGCCCGGGCCGATTCGTCGTCGTAGCCCCGCTCGATCTCGGCAAATGAGTGAATCCTCTCGAGCACCGGCAACTCGGGGAGCGGCACCCGGGGGCGGCGCTCGATGCGGCCCGAGGCCACTCGCCGCGCCAGCTCCTCGTCGGTGGGTCGCGCCACCGGGACTTCGGGTGGCGGTGGCGGCTCGAGATCCTCCCCCTGCAGGTAGCGGATGAGTGAGGCCGCCGCCTTGTGGCCGCTGTCGACGGCTTCGATGACGAACGAAGTGCCGGAGACGCTGTCTCCGGCGGCGAACACCCCTGGGCGGCTGGCGGCCAGGGTGTGAGGATCGATGGAGATCGTGTTCTGCCTGGTGACACCGACCCCGGCATCGTCGGGGATGAACGCCAGGCCCGCTCGCTGACCCACCGAGAAGATCACCGTGTCGCACTCGAGCACGTGCAGGGAGTCGTCCACCGTGGTGACCGAGAGGCGTCCGTCGTCCCCGAAGCTGAAGGAGGCGACTCGCCGGCACTCCACGGCGGTCACGTTGCCCTCGTCATCGCTCAGGATCTGCTCGAACGTCCTCCCGGGGTGGACGGTGATCCCCTCGGCCTCGGCGGCTTCGATCTCCCAGGGGTGGGCCGGCATCTCGTCGCGGCCCTCCAGGCAGGCCATGTGGACGTCGCGACCCAGCCGCACCGCACTGCGGGCCACGTCGATCGCCACGTTGCCGCCACCGAGCACCAGCACCTTCTCACCGAGAGGCGGCACGTCGGCATCGGCCTCGTCGTCGTAGTGGCCCAGCCGCATGTCCCGCAGGAATCGGGTGTTGATGAGAACCCCGGGGAGGTCGGCACCGGGGATGGGGAGGCGGATGCCTTCGTGAGCGCCGACGGCGATGAGGATCGCGTCGTGCCCCGCTTCGAAGAGGTCATCGAGGTTGTCGACGGTGTGATTCAGTTCGAGCCGAACACCCAGGTCGACGATGTCCCGGACTTCACGTTCCACGACCTCGCTGGGCAGCCGAAACTCGGGCACGCCGAGGCGGAGCATGCCGCCGGCCACCGGCATCGATTCGTACACCGTGACCGCATAGCCGGCCATGGCGAGGTCCTGAGCGGCGGTGAGGCCACACGGCCCGGCTCCGATGATGGCGATGCTCTCGTCGTGGATGCGGGGCACCGGCTCGACCGGTCGGCGGGGCTCGGCGTAGACCTTGTCGGTGACGAAGCGCTTCAGCGCCCGAATGTTGATCGGCTCGTCGACCCGCCCCCGGGTGCAGGCGATCTCGCAGCGGTGGTTGCAGATCCGCCCGCAGATGCCGGGGAAGGGGTTGTCGAGCTTGATGACCCGCATGGCGTCGTCGTAGCGGCCCTCGCCGATGAGCGCGATGTAGCCCTGGGCCCGCTGCCCGGCCGGGCAGGCATCCCGGCATGGGGCCACGCCGAGCTTCTCGATGGCGAAAGCGTTGGGTACCGCCTGCGGATACAGCTTGAAGGCGGCCCGCCGGTGAGCGAGGCCCTCGTTGAACTCGTCGGGGATCACGATCGGGCAGACGGTGGCGCAATCGCCGCAGGCGATGCAGACGTCGGTGTCGATGTAGCGGGGGTGGTGCTTCACCTCGACGGTGTAGTTGCCGACCTCGCCGACGATGTCGAGGACCTCGCTGTCGGTGAGCAGCTCGATGTTGGGGTGGCGGCCGGTCTCCACCAGCTTGGGGGAGATCGTGCACATGGCACAGTCGTTGGTGGGGAAGGTCTTGTCGAGCTGGGCCATCTTTCCGCCGATGGCCGACTGCGACTCGACCAGATAGACCTTGAAGCCCTGATCGGCGAGATCGAGAGACGCCTGCATGCCGGCGATGCCCCCGCCGACCACCATCACGGCGCCGGTCGGTTCGCCGTTCATCGACCCCATGTGCCGGAAACCATCCATCCCCCTCGGTTGATCTCGGGGATATTGTCGCCCGGAACGACCACTCCCCCCCACGGGCTTTCGGCCCTATTGGGACCGCCGTCCGGCGGCGAATCGGGTCTAGCGGGTCACCGCACCGTGTTCGGCCGAGCCGACCAGCCTGGCGTACTTCGCCAGGGCACCGGTGGGGTAGCGGGGCGGAGGCGGCTCCCATCCGGCCCGGCGTCGCTGCAGAGTCGCTTCGTCGACGAGCAGGTCGACGCGACGCTGCGGGATGTCGATGCGGATGGGGTCACCGTCCTCGATCAGGGCCATCGATGCTCCGTCGGCGGCCTCCGGCGCCACGTGGCCGATGCACAACCCGGTGGTGCCTCCGGAGAACCGGCCGTCGGTGATGAGCGCCACCGAGCCGCCGAGACCCGAACCCCGGATGGCGGCGGTGATCGCCAGCATCTCCCGCATCCCCGGGCCGCCCCGGGGTCCCTCGTAGCGGATGACCACCACATCCCCGGCGGCGAGGTCGCCGCGATGCAGGGCCTCCAAGGCCCCCTGCTCGGCATCGAAGACCCGGGCGGGGCCCTCGAAGAGGGTTTCGGAGAGTCCGGCGATCTTCACGACGGCCCCGTTGGGGGCGAGCGATCCCCGCAGGATGGCGATGCCCCCTTCGGGTGCCAGCGGATCATCCAGGGAGTGGACCACGTCCTGGCCGGCGGTGAAGGAGGCTCCCTCTAGGTTCTCGGCCATCGTCTTTCCGGTCACCGTCGGCACGTCGCCGTGGATTCGGCCGTCGTCGAGGAGGGCCCGCAGAACCGCCGGCACGCCACCGGCCTTGTGGAGGTCCACCATGTGATAGCGGCCGTAGGGGCTCATGTCGCCCAGGTGGGGGGTTCGACGGGCGATGCGGTCGAAGTCCTCCAGGCCCAGCTCGACCTCGGCCTCCCGAGCGATGGCGAGCAGGTGGAGGACACCGTTGGTGGATCCGCCCAGCGCCATCAGCAGGGTGATGGCGTTCTCGAAGGCCTCCCTGGTGAGGATCTGCCGGGGCCGAGTTCCCGTTTCGAGGAGGCCCATCACAGCCTCGCCGGAACGGACGGCGAACTCGTCGAGAGCCGGATCGGCAGCCGGCACCGCGGCGCTGCCGGGCAGCGACATCCCCAGCGCCTCACCGATCGAGGCCATGGTGTTGGCGGTGAACATCCCGGCGCAAGAACCCACCCCGGGGCAGGCCATCCGCTCCAGTTCGAGGAGCTCCCGCTCGGTCATGTTCCCCTGGGATGCGGCACCAATCCCTTCGAAGACGTCCACGATCGAAACGTCGCGCCCTCGCCATCGGCCCGGCAGGCTGGAGCCCCCGTACAGGAAGACCGAAGGGAGGTCGGTTCTGGCGGCCGCCATCAGCATGCCCGGCAGCGACTTGTCGCAACCGGCGATGGTGACCATGGCGTCGAACCGCTCGGCATGCATGACCAGCTCCACCGAATCCGCGATGACCTCGCGGGACACGAGGGAGGCCCGCATCCCTTCGTGACCCATCGAGATCCCATCGGAGACGGCGATCGTGGTGAACTCGAGACCGACGCCGCCGGCGGCGCTGACGCCGGTCTTGGCGGCCTTGGCCAGCCGGGGCCCGCTGACGTTGCACGGGGTGACCTCGTTGCCGGCCGAGACCACGCCCACTTGGGGCTTCTGGAAGTCGTCGTCGTCGAGGCCCACGGCCCGCAGCATCGCCCGTGCGCCGGCCGCCCGGGGCCATCTCGTGACGTCGTCGGAATGGATCTTCATCCGGGCATCCTACGTGGCCGTCCCGCCACGCGATCGGCGAGATCGCTCAAGGGGCGGGGCACCGGGCGCCGATGGTTGACAACCTGCGGCACCCCCGCCATACTGCCGCTCCACACATGAGCCCGTTCAACGCGACCCTGGTAATTATTCTCGTGTAGCGCACGTGCCACATAACGCGCGTGCGCAACCCTCCAGCCCCCGGCCGGAGGGTTTTTTCATCCCCGGACCCAACGGAGAAGAAGATGAGCAGCCACACCGGAGCCCAAGCAGTCGTACGGGCCCTCGAACGCGAGGGTGCCGAGGTCGCGTTCGGAGTCCCCGGTGGCGCGATCCTCCCCGCCTACGACTCGATGGTCGACAGTTCCCTTCGTCACGTCCTGGCTCGCCACGAGCAGGGAGCCGGCCACATGGCGGAGGGTTATGCCCATGCCACCGGCCGCGTCGGTGTGACGATCGCCACGTCGGGACCGGGGGCCACCAACCTGATCACTCCGCTCCAGGACGCCCTGATGGACTCCATCCCGATCGTGGCGATCACCGGCCAGGTGGCGGCGACGGCGATGGGCAACGATGCCTTCCAGGAAGCCGACACCAGCGGTCTGGCGATGCATTGCACCAAGCACTCGTACTTGGTCACCGATCCCGACGACATCGCCGACGTCGTTCACGAGGCGTTCTACCTGGCTTCATCGGGGCGGCCGGGCCCGGTGCTCATCGACATTCCCAAGGACGTGCTGACCGCCCGGACGTCCCGGACCACGCCGGGGGAGTCCACTCTGCCCGGGTATCGGCCGGCCGGGGCGGGTCATCCGCTCCAGGTGCGCCGGGCCGTCGACATGCTGATGGAGGCGGAGCGCCCCGTCCTCTACGTCGGGGGCGGGGTCATCAAGGCCAACGCCCATGCCGAGCTCCTGCAGCTCGCCGAGGCCGTTCAGGCGCCGGTGGTGACCACGCTGATGGCGCGCGGGGCCTTCCCCGATGATCACCCGCTGGCGCTGGGGATGTCGGGGATGCACGGCACCTATGCCGCCACCACGGCGATGCAGAAGGCCGATCTCCTGTTCACCCTCGGGGCCCGGTTCGACGATCGGGTAACCGGCGATCCCGACGCCTTCGCTCCGTACGCCAAGGTGGTGCACGTCGACGTCGACCCGGCCGAGATCGGCAAGGTCCGTCACGCCGATGTGCCCATCGTGGGCGACGTCGGGGCGGTGCTCGGCCAGATAGTGGCCGAGGTGGGTCGCCGCCCCCGCCGGGAACCCGCTCCCGCCCGCCGGGACTGGCTGGAGACGGTGGGCGGCTGGCAGCGGACCCACCCACTCAACTACCACCAGGATCCGGGCGGCCCGCTCAAGCCGCAGTACGTGATCGAGGAGCTCCACGCCGCCACCGGCGGTGATGCGATCGTGGTGACAGGCGTCGGTCAGCATCAGATGTGGACCTCCCAGTTCTGGCGGTTCAAGCGCCCTCGGTCGTGGATCAACTCGGGTGGTCTCGGCACCATGGGCTTCGCCATCCCGGCGGCGATCGGCGCCAAGGTGGGCCGGCCGGACGAGCTCGTGTATGCGATCGATGGTGACGGCTGCTTCCAGATGACCCAGCAGGAGCTCACCACCGCCTCCACCCACGGCATCCCGATCAAGGTGGCCGTCCTCAACAACGGCGGGCTCGGCATGGTGCGGCAGTGGCAGAACCTGTTCTACGACCGCCGCTTCCACGCCACCGACCTCACCGACCACACCCCCGACTACGTCAAGTTGGCCGAGGCGATGGGTTGCGTCGGGCTCAGGGCCGAAACGCCCGACGAGGTGGCCCCCGTCATCGAGAAGTCGCTTCACATCGACGACCGTCCGGTGGTCGTGGAGTTCCGCATCGATCCCGACGAGATGTGCTTCCCCATGGTCGTGTCGGGTGGCAGCAACGACGTGATCGCCATGGGCCCGGAGGATCTGGCATGAAGCACACCCTGTCGCTGCTCGTCGAAGACAAAGCGGGCGTGCTGGCGCGGGTGTCGGCGCTGTGTGCCCGACGAGCGATCAACATCCACTCCCTGGCGGTGGGACCCACGCATGAGATTGGCCGTTCCCGGGTCACGCTCGTCGTCGACGCCGATCAGGTCGAGCAGGCCACGAAACAGCTCCACAAGCTGGTCAACGTCATCAAGATCAGCGAGCTGGCGTCGGAGGAGTCCGTGGAGCGGGAGATCATGCTGCTGCGGGTCAACGGTGCCGCCCGGCGCAGTGAGGTGCTCGACCAGGCGGCGCCGTTCGGCGCCGAGGTGGTCGACGCGTCGTCGTCGTCGGTGGCCTTCCAGGTCGTCGGCCACCCGCGCCACCTGGCCGCGTTTCTCGACGCCATGCGTCCCTTCGGAGTGATCGACCTGGTCAAGTCAGGCCGTATCGCCATGCCGCGCGACGTTGCCGCCAACGGAACCAAGGAGTGAGGAGAGCCCGATGACCGTGCCCATCTACTACGACGCAGACGCTGATCTCTCGCTGGTCAGGTCGCGCAAGGTGGCCGTGCTCGGCTACGGGAGCCAGGGCCACGCCCACGCGCTGAACCTGCGCGACTCGGGGGTCGACGTCGTCATCGGGCTCAGGGAGGGTTCACGCTCCTGGGTGAAGGCCGAGTCCGAGGGCCTGCGGGTCGTGTCGCCGGAGCAGGCGGTGGCGGCGGCCGACTTGATCATGGTCCTGGTGCCCGATCAACACCAGGAGAAGCTCTACGCCGACTCGATCGCCCCCAACCTCGAGGCGGGCGATGCGCTGTTCTTCGCTCACGGGTTCACCATCCACTACGGCCAGATCACGCCTCCGGCCGACGTGGACGTGGCCATGGTGGCCCCCAAGGGTCCGGGTCACCTGGTGCGGCGGACCTTCGAAGCGGGCAGCGGAGTGCCTTCTCTCCTGGCGGTGCACCAGGATGCTTCCGGGTCGGCCCATGGCCTGGCCTTGTCCTACGCCTCGGCCATCGGTGCCGGACGAGCCGGCGTGCTGGAGACCACGTTCCGGGAGGAGACCGAAACCGATCTCTTCGGGGAGCAGGCCATCCTGTGCGGGGGCGTGAGCGAACTGGTGAAGGCCTCTTTCGACACGCTCGTCGAAGCGGGCTACGCCCCCGAGTCGGCCTACTTCGAGTGCCTCCACGAGCTGAAGCTGATCGTCGACCTCTTCTACGAGGGCGGTCTGGCGTGGATGCGCCACTCGGTGTCGGACACGGCCGAGTACGGGGATCTCACCCGGGGTCCCCGCATCGTGACCGAGGAGACCCGCAAGACGATGCGCAAGATCCTCGACGATGTCCAGTCGGGGGCCTTCGCCGAGGAATGGATCGCCGAGAACCGCAAGGGCGCCCCCCTTCTCCAGGAGCTGCGCGCCCGCGACCGTGAGCACCCCATCGAGTCCGTCGGTGCCCGGCTCCGTTCCATGATGCCCTTCATCGATCCGAAGGCACCCGAATGATCTCTCCGAGGTCTCGGGTGGCGGCCCGGGAGCTGACGATCGAGTACCGCGATCAGGAGTACCCGTTGGTGGTGCGTTGCTTCGAGTCGGCCCGCGCCGCCCTCGGGGTCGACGCCTCTCTCGCCGGCTACGACGTGCGGAGAATCGACCTGGATGGAAGCCCGATGGCCGACGTGCGGGCCACCGTCCGGGCCAACGGCATGGCCTTCGTAGGGAGGGGGATGGCTGCGGATCTCGCCGAGAGCGCCTCCCGGGCCGTGGGGGCCGCGCTCGACGAGGCCCGGAAGGGAGCCCCTTAGATGCGAGTGGCGGTCATCCCCGGTGATGGGACGGGTCCCGAGGTGGTCGCCGAGGCCCTGAAGGTGCTCGAAGCCGCCGACCGGGCGTTCGACCTCAAGCTGGAGTTCGAGCGCTACGACCTCGGCGGCGAGCGGTATCTCAGAACCGGGGAGACCCTGCCGCCGCCCGTCCTCGACGAGCTGCGCCACGTGGATGCGATCCTGTTCGGGGCGATCGGGCATCCCGAGGTCAAGCCGGGGATCCTCGAGCGGGGGATCATCCTCCGCCTTCGCCGGGAGATGAACCAGTACATCAACTTGCGGCCGGTCCGGCTGCTCCCCGGGGTGACCACGCCGCTGCGCGGCAAGGGACCGGAGAGCATCGACATGGTGATCGTTCGGGAGAACCTCGAAGGCCTCTATGTGGGCGCCGGGGGCTTCACCGAGCAGGGAACCCCCCGTGAAGTCGCGCTTCAGACGTCGGTGAACACGCGGTTCGTCGTCGAGCGGTGTATCCGATTCGCCTTTGGCCTCGCCGCCGGGCGGACCCGGCGCAAGGTCACCTTCTGCGGGAAGACCAACGTGCTCACCTACGCCCACGACCTGTGGGATCGGGTGTTCGAGGAGGTGGCGGACGACTTCCCCGATGTGGAAGCCGACTACGCCAACGTGGACGCCGTCTGCGTGTGGATGATCGAAAGCCCGGAGCGCTTCGACGTCATCGTCACCGACAACATGTTCGGCGACATCATCACCGATCTGGGCGCCGCCATCCAGGGAGGCATGGGAATGGCCGCCGGTGCCAACCTGAACCCCGAAGGCGTCTCGATGTTCGAGCCGATCGGGGGCACCGCCCCCGACCTGGTCGGAACCGGTCGGGTGAACCCGATCGCCGCCATCCGGGCGGCCGCCATGCTGCTCGAACACACCGGCCATCCCGACGCCGCGGCCGCGGTCGATCGCTCTTCGGCTGAGGTGGCCGGGGAGTCTGCCGCCTTGCCCACCGTCGAGGTGGGCGACCGCGTGGCGCAGCTGGTGGGGACGGGCCCATGACGGTGACCCGGCCCGACCGCCCGCCGACCTCCACGACCGGGGCTCGGACGCTGCTCGACAAGATCTGGGAGGCCCACGTGGTGGAGCGGGCCGAGGGCCGTCCCGACCTGCTCTACGTCGATCTCCATCTCGTCCACGAGGTGACCTCTCCGCAGGCCTTCGCCGGGTTGGCGGCGGCCGGCCGTTCGGTTCGTCGCCCCGACCTGACGCTCGCCACCGTCGATCACGCCGCTCCCACCCTGGATCGAGCGGCCGGTATCGCCGATCCGGTTTCCCGCAAGCAGGCAGAGACGCTGGCCGAGAACTGCCGGTCTGCCGGGGTCCCGCTCTATGCCCTCGACGACGCCCGCCAAGGCATCGTCCACGTCATCGGGCCGGAGCAGGGTCTGACCCAGCCGGGTATGACCATCGTGTGCGGCGACAGCCACACGTCGACCCACGGAGCGTTCGGTGCCCTCGCGTTCGGGATCGGGACCTCGGAGGTCGAGCACGTGCTCGCCACCCAGACCCTGCCCCAGCGCAAGCCCCGCACGACGTCGGTGACCGTCGACGGCGAGTTGGGTGCCGGGGTCACGGCCAAGGACGTCATCCTCGGCATCATCGCCCGGATCGGTGTCGGGGCAGGGGCCGGACACATCGTCGAGTACCGGGGCAGCGCCATCCGGGCCCTCTCGATGGAGGGGCGGATGACGGTGTGCAACATGTCCATCGAGGCCGGTTTTCGAGCCGGGATGATCGCTCCCGACGACACCACCTTTGGCTACCTGGAGGGAAGGGCCCACGCCCCCAAGGGCCAGGCGTGGGAGGAGGCGCTGGAGTACTGGCGCTCGCTGCCCTCCGACGAGGGTGCCGGCTTCGACGTCGGGTTCGAGGTCCCGGCCGCAGAACTCGAACCGTTCGTGAGCTGGGGCACCAACCCGGCCC
The DNA here is from genome assembly GCA_041572755.1 of Acidimicrobiia bacterium. Taxonomy (GTDB): domain Bacteria; phylum Actinomycetota; class Acidimicrobiia; order Spongiisociales; family UBA11373; genus JBFELU01. The sequence continues at coordinate 44,070 of JBFFRY010000007.1, forward strand.
AGACCGTGCCGATCACCGGGGTGGTTCCCTCGCCCGACGACTACGCCGACCCGCTGGAGCGGGAAGCGTGCGCCCGAGCCCTGGCCTACATGGATCTGGAGCCGGGGACACCGATGACCGAGATTCCCATCGATCGGGTCTTCGTGGGGTCCTGCACCAACGCCAGGATCGAGGATCTTCGTGCCGCCGCCGCGGTCGTCGCCGGCCGGACCGTGCACCCCGGGATCAGTGCCATGGTGGTTCCCGGATCCGGTCTGGTGAAGGCGCAGGCGGAGCAGGAGGGACTCGATCGGGTGTTCCGCGATGCCGGGTTCGAGTGGCGGGACGCCGGATGCTCTCTGTGTATCGCCATGAACGGTGACGAGGTGGCCTCCGGTGAGCGATGCGCCTCGACCTCCAACCGCAACTTCGAGGGACGGCAGGGGAGGGGATCCCGAACCCACCTGGTCAGTCCGGCGATGGCGGCGGCGGCCGCCCTCGAAGGCCACTTCGTCGACGTTCGGGAGGTGACGGGCTGATGGAGCCGGTCACCACCATCCGGGGGCCGATGGCGCCGCTGATGCGGACCAATGTGGACACCGACCAGATCATCCCCACCGAGTTCCTCAAGCGCACCGAGAGGACCGGGTTCGGCGCCTTCCTGTTCTGGGACTGGGCCCACCGCGACGACGGCAGTCCCGATCCGTCGTTCGTGCTCAACCGCGAGGAGTACCGCAACGCCGCCGTGCTGGTCACCGGACCCAACTTCGGGTCGGGGTCGTCGCGAGAGCACGCCCCCTGGGCGCTCCAGGACTGGGGGTTTCGGGCCATCGTCGCCCCGTCGTTCGCCGACATCTTCCTGGCGAACTGTCACAAGATCGGCTTGTTGCCGGTGGCGCTCCATGCCGCCGAGGTGGAGGCACTGGGCGATCTCGCCACCACCGACCCGACCGCCGAAGTCACCATCGATCTCGAGGCGCAGACGGTCGTGGCACCTGGTCTCGAGGCTGCCTTCGACATCGACCCGGCCGTGAAGTGGGGCTTGCAGCGGGGTCTCGATGAGGTCGGCCTCACCCTGCAGGGCCTGACCGCGATCGAAGCTTTCGAATCGACTCGTCCCCGGTTCAAGCCGGTATTGACCACACATGAACAGGAACGGTGATCCCGATGATCGAATCCAAATACGTGTGGAGTGACGGGGAGCTGATCGCGTGGGAAGACGCGACGGTTCACGTGCTCTCCCACGCCTTGCACTACGGCAGCGGTGTCTTCGAGGGCATCCGGGCCTACGACACGACGGACGGCACAGCGGTCTTTCGGATGCGGGAGCACTACGAGCGCCTGCATCGTTCGGCTGCGGCGTACGGGATGCCGATGCGTTGGACCGTCGGCGAGCTGGAGGTCGCCACCAAGGAGGTGCTGGCCTCCAACGAGTTGAAGAGCGGGTATGTGCGCCCCATCGTCTTCTACGAGCTCGGAGCGATAGGGCTCGACCCCCGCAATGCTCGGGTCAGGACGATGATCGCCACGTGGCAGTGGGGCAAGTACCTGGGTGAGGACGGTGTCATCAACGGCATCCGGCTGATGACGTCGTCCTGGCGGAGGTTCCCGTCGGCTTCGTTCCCCAACGCCAAGGCCACCGGCACCTACATCAACAGCATCCTCGCCAAGCGGGAGGCGTTGCAGGCCGGCTACGACGAAGCCCTGATGCTGGACGTCGACGGGCGAGTCTCGGAGGGAAGCGGAGAGAACCTGTTCCTGGTGGCGGACGGCAAGGTCTCGACCCCTTCACTCGACTCCGGGTGCCTCGACGGCATCACGCGCGACACGGTCATGAAGCTCCTGCGGGATCAGGGCTATGAGGTCACCGAAGCCGAGATCGCCCCCGAGCAACTCTGCGAGGCCGACGAGCTCTTCCTGACCGGCACCGCCGCCGAGGTGACCCCGGTGCGTGAGGTCGATGACTGCCGGATCGCGAACGGCAAGCCGGGCGAGGTCACTCGGCTGACGCAGCGGCTCTTCGAGGAGACGGTGACCGGGAGGCTCCTCGAGTACCGCGATTGGCTGGCCTACGTGTAGGGAGGGCTCCCCACGTCCCGGGCCGGGCCGCCGTCGCAGGAGATCGGCGTATCAGCGCCCACCGGGGCCTCCGGCGGCCAGCAGGCGCAAGGCGATCGCCTCCCCGAGGATTCCCTTGCGAAGCTCGTCGAGGTCCTGGCTCTCGTCGGGCCCATGGGCCCGGCTCGTGGGATCGGCGACACCGGTGAGAACGATGGCCGACTCCGGGTACACCTCCTCGAACTCGGCGACGAAGGGGATGGATCCGCCGACCCCGATTTCGGCGACGTCGGCGCCCCAGGCTTCGGCAAAGGCTTCGCGAAAGGCGGCGACTCGCGGGTCGGAGGTATCGGCGGCGAACGGCGCTCCCGCCTCGAAGGGAGTCACGGTGACCTCGGCACCCCACGCATCGAGGGCCTCGAAGTGCTCCCGGAGGGCTTCCAGCGCCCGTTGGGGGTCGTCTCCGGGAGCCAGCCTCACGCTCACCTTGGCCCGGGCAACCGGAACGAGCTGGTTGATGGCTTCGGCCACCGGGGGAGCGTCCATGGCCAGCACCGCCGCCGCCGGCCGGGTCCACATGCGGGAGGTGAGTGAGCCCTCCCCGATGAGGCGGACCGAGGGCAGCACCCCGGTCTGTTCCCGCAGCTCGCTCTCGGTCAGATCGAGGGGCTCCGCCTCGTTGGACACCAGGCCCGGGATGGCCACCCGCCCCTCGGCGTCGTGCAGCGTGGCGAGCAACCTGGTGAGCACGGTGAGGGCATCGGGGACGACGCCTCCTCCCATGCCGCTGTGGATGCCCTTGTCGAGAGTGCGGACTTCGAGGAGGACCGCCGCCAGACCGCGCAGTGAGATGGTGAGGGCCGGGTGGCCCACCCGCCAGTTGCTGCTGTCGGCGATGACGATCACGTCCGCGGCCAGTAGCTCACCGTGGGCGGCCAGGTAGTCACCGAGGTGAGCCGAGCCGACCTCCTCCTCGCCTTCGACGAAGACCTTGAGCCCGACCGGCGGGGCGCCGCCGAAGGCCCGCATCACCCCGGCGTGGAGGACCACGTTGGCCTTGTCGTCTGAGGTTCCTCGCCCGTAGAGGCGGCCGTCTCGTTCGGTTGGTTGGAACGGAGGGGTCGACCATTCCCCGTCGGGTCCGGGCGGCTGGACGTCGTGATGGGCATAGAGGAGGACCGTGGGGGCCCCCTCGGGGGCCGGGCAGGCGGCGAACACGGCCGGGTGGGCTCCCTCGACCTCGAGCAGCCGCACGTCGGGGAAACCGGCATCGGCGTAGAGGGCCGCCACCGCCTCGGCGCAGCGGCGCACTTCGGCGGGATCGAATGCAGCGGCGCTGACCGAGGGGATGCGCACCAGTGCCTCGAGGTCGGATTGGATAGCAGGGAACAGGTCGTCGATGGTCGAGCGCAGGTCGTCGTTCATGGCGCCGAAACTAGCCGCCTCCGGTTGGTCCTAGCCTGCTGGGGAACCAAGGAGTGCCCATGACCCAGGACCCAACCCGGCTCGCCGACGCGTACTGGCAGTACCGGCTCGAGACGTCTCCCACCCAAGCCCTGATGCTCGGCGACCACCGCTTCGACGCCCTCCACGAGGAAGCCTCCCGTGAGGCCGAGGACCGCCACATCGCCCGCCTCGAGGAGTTTGCGGGTGCTGCGGAGGCGATCGACCCTGCCGGCCTGTCGGCCGACGAGCGGGTCACCGTCGAGACCCTCGCCGAGACCGCCCGCGCCGAGGCAGACCACCTGGCCGCCCGCCTCGCCGAGGTCGCCGTGAATCACGTGATCGGCCCGCAGGCGATGCTCCCCGTGATGGTGCCTCAGCTGCCGATCACCGAACCGGAGCATGCCGCGGCGCTCGAAGAGAAGTATCGGGGAGTGGGCCGGATGTTCGGGGAGCTGAGCGAACGGATCCGTGAGGGGGTCGCCGGGGGTCGGGCGCCGATCGACCTCCACTGCGACCGCACGGTGGCCTGGCTCGACGCGATCCTCGATTCAGCCGTCGAGGAAGACCCCTATCTCAAGGTGCGGGTTCCCGAGGCGTTCTCCGAGGCCGACGCCGCGGCGTGGAAGGAACGCCTGGCCGCGATCGTTGCCGGGGTGATCCGTCCCGGCCTCCGCAGGTTCCGGGACGTCATCGCCGATGAGGCCCGGCCGGTGGCCCGGTCAGTCGAGGCCCCGGGTCTGTGCACGCTCCCCGGTGGCGAGGAGGCCTACGCGGCGGCCGTTCGCCGCTACGTCACCCTCGACATGGACCCCGTCGACGTTCATCGCATCGGGCTCGAGCAGGTGGAACGGCTCGCCGAGGAATACCGAGCGCTGGGGTCCTCCGTGATGGGTACCACCGACCTGCCGCAGATCATGAGTGCCCTGCGCGACGATCCCGACCTCCACTTCTCCGATGGGCCGGCGGTGGTGGCCGCCTCCGAAGCGGCGCTGGCGAAGGCCAGAGCGGCGATGGGAAGCTGGTTCGGCCGGCTCCCCGAGGCCGACTGCGTGGTCGCCGAGACCGCCGACGGCCCGATCGCCTTCTACTACCCACCCGCCGAGGATGGAACCCGGCCCGGCACGTTCTTCGTGAACACCTCCGATCCGGCGAACTGGGGAACGTTCCAGATCGAGTCGATGGCCTTCCACGAGGGGATCCCCGGCCATCACCTCCAAATCGCCATCTCCCAGGAGCTCGAGGGTGTGCCCGATTTCCGCCGCCACATCCTGGTGTCGGCCTATGCGGAGGGTTGGGGTCTCTACACCGAGCGGCTCGCCGACGAGATGGGTCTCTACCGCAGCGATCTCGATCGCTTCGGCATGCTGTGGGGCGACTCGATGCGGTCCTGCCGCCTCGTGGTGGACACCGGTGTGCACGCCCTTGGATGGAGCCGCCGGCAGGCGATCGACTTCATGATCGAGAATTCGCCGATGGCCGTCGGTCAGGTCGAGGCTGAGATCGACCGCTACATCGGGATGGCCGGCCAGGCCCTCTCCTACATGCTGGGCCGCTTGGAGGTGGATCGGCTCCGCACCGCAGCCGAGACGGCCATGGGGGAGCGGTTCGACATCAAGGGCTTCCACGACGTGGTGCTCGGCTCGGGCACGGTGACCCTCGGCACCCTCGGTCGCCTGGTCGGGGAGTGGGGCGGGTTCTAGGGGGGCGGCCGGAACGCCGCTGGTCGTTTGCCCCGACGATGGGCGGCCCCTCAGCCGGCGAATGTCAGGGTGAGGTGGTAGCCGGTCAGCACCAAGAAGCCCCCGAGCAGCAGTAGTGAGGCCTCGAGCACCCGACGGTAGCGACGCAGCGTCCACAAACCCATCGCAACCGCCCCGACCAGGGTCAGCTTGAAGACGGCGGCCACCACCGGATCGAAGCCCAGCAGCTCGGCCATCACCGGGTTGAGTTCGGTGGCTCCGAGACCGAGGGCCCGTACGGTGAGCAGCAGATCCACGGCATTGAGGAGCACCACCGCTCCGAGGACCGCGGCCACGGCGCCGGGACGATCCCGGTAGTTGATCAGCAGCCGGGCGCCGGCCGCGCGGATCGGTCCGGGCCCGGCGAGGCGGCGGTCGAAGCCGCTTCTCCGCTCCGGATAGTGCAGGGAGGCCCGCCGCACTCGGCGGTCCGCCACGCGTCGGTTCTCGATGGTGCTCTCCACCGACTCCTCCACTACGGAGGGTAGCCGATCAGTATCCCTCAGTCGTCGTGGCGGGTCGGAGGGGATCGCCACCGAGTCCGCTCCGGGTCGACGGGTGGTGCGGCGCTTGCCGTCGCGGGCGCCGAGGGTCGCCTCGTCCCTCTCCTCCCCGGCACTGACCCGGGACGCAACGGGGCGGTCCCGCTATGCTGCCCGGCTTTGGGAGGGGATATCACCACGATCACCGTGAACGGCTCGGCCCGCGAGGTCGGGAATCACCACCCTCACCTCCTCGCCGCCCTGCGCGAGGAACTGGGTGTCCTGTCGCCGAAGGACGGGTGCTCGCCGTCGGGGCAGTGCGGGGCTTGCACCGTCCTGCTCGACGGCAAGGCCACCGTGAGCTGCCAGGTCTCCCTGGAGAAGGCGGAGGGGAAGTCGGTCACCACGCTCGAAGGGATCGATGCCGAAGAACGGCGGCGCTACGCCGAGGCGTTTGCGGCGCATGGAGCGCTCCAGTGCGGCTACTGCATCCCCGGGATCGTGGTGCGGGCCAAGGCGCTGATCGATGCCAAGGGCACAACGTTGAATCGCCAAACCATCGAGGGCCGGCTCGGGGCCCACCTGTGCCGCTGCACCGGGTATGTGCGGATCGTGGACGCCATCGAGGATCTGGCGCAGGGCAAGAGCCCCACACCCGAAACGGTCGGTGGCGTCGGGTCCTCGGGGGTCCGCTACCAGGCCGCCGATCTCGTGCTCGGCGACAAGCCCTACGTCGACGATCTGCGCCTCCCCGACCTGCTCCACGGTGCCGTGCGGCTCGCCGATCACGCCCGGGCCGACGTGCTCTCCATCGACACCTCGGCGGCCGAAGCCGTTCCCGGCGTAATCCGCGTCCTGACCGCCGCCGACGTTCCCGGGGAGCTGCGGGTCGGGATCATCGAACGGGACTGGCCGGTGTTCATACCCGAAGGCGGCCGGACGTCCTACCTGGGGGACGTGCTGGCCTTCGTCGTCGCAGGAGACCGCCAGACCGCCCGTCGGGCGGCCGAGCTGGTCGAGATCGCCTACCGCCCGCTGCCGCCGATCACCGACGCCGCGGCGGCTCTCGACGCCGAGGATGCGGTGTGGGGCCTAGAAGGCAACGTGCTGTCCCGCTCCGGATACCGCCGGGGTGACGTCGATGCCGCACTCGAAGCCAGCGCCCACACCGTCCACGAGGTCTTCGAGACCCAGCGGGTCGAGCACGCCTTCTTGGAGCCGGAGTCCACGGTCGTCGCTCCCCGCGACGACGGGATGCTCCACGTGTGGTCGGGGGGCCAGGGGGTGTGGGACGACCGCAACCAGATCGCCTCGGTGCTCGGGGTCGAACCCGACCGCGTCGTCGTCGAGCTCGTCTCCAACGGCGGCGCTTTCGGCGGCAAGGAGGACATGTCCAATCAGGCGCAGACCGCCCTGGCGGCCTGGGTGCTGGGGCGGCCGGTCAAGTGCACCCTGTCGCGGGAAGAGTCGTTCCTGATGCACGCCAAACGGCACCCCATCCGGCTCGAATACTGGGCCGGCTGCGACGCCGAGGGGCGGCTCACCGCGCTGCGGGCCCGCATGGTGGGGGACTCCGGCCCCTACGCCTCGGTCGGTGCAAAGGTCCTCGAGCGGGCGGCGGGTCACGCCACCGGCCCCTACGCCGTCCCCAACGTGGACGTCGAAGCGGTGGCGGCCCGCACCAACAATCCGGTGTGCGGGGCGTTCCGCGGCTTCGGTGCCAACCAAGCGCACTTCGCCGTCGACGGGGTGCTGGACCGTCTCGCCGAGCGTGTCGGAATCTCGGGCTGGGAGATCCGCGCCCGCAACGTGGTGGAACCCGGCATGGAGTGGGGTCCCGGTCAGGTCATGGACGAAGGAGCCCGGGGGGCGCGAGCCTGTCTCGACGCCGTCAAGGACGCCTACGACGAGGCGGTGGCGGCCGGCAAGGCCGTGGGCGTCGGCCTGGGGCTGAAGAACTCAGGGCTCGGCAACGGCGCCGTCGAGATCGCCCGGGCCGTCGTCCACTTCCGGGACGACGGCATCGTCGAGGTTCGCCACTGCTGGACCGAGATGGGCCAAGGGATCCACACCGTGGCCCAGCAGGTCGCCGTCGAGGAGCTGGGGGTGGCCCCGGAGCGCGTCGAGGTGATCGTCGACACGACCCGGGAGCTCGGTGCCGGACAGACCACCGGGAGCCGGGGAACACTCATGGGCGCCGGTGCCGTTGCGGATGCCTGTCGGGTCGCCAGGGAGGCCGGGTGCCAAACCGGTGTCGACTACGTCGGGGAGTACCGCATCGACTGGACCAACAACATCGACGAGGGCGTGCCCAACCCGGTGATCCACTCCGCCTTCGGCTACGCCGCCCAGGTGGTCGTGGCCGACACCGAGACCGGTGAGGTGGAGAAGGTGTTGGCCGCCCACGACGTCGGCCGGGCCGTCAACCCCACGCTGTGCCGCAGCCAGATCGAAGGCTCGGTGCACATGGGGCTCGGTTATGCCCTCACCGAGGACTTCCCGGCGGACGCCGAGGGGCGTCCCACCACCATGACCCTCCGCAGCCTGGGGATCATTCGCGCCAAGGACGTCCCGGAGATCGAGGTGATGCTGGTGGAGGTGCCCCAGCCCAAGGCCCCGTACGGCGTGAAGGGGGTCGGTGAGATCGGCCTGGTGCCCACCGCCGGGGCGGTGGCCGCGGCGCTGCATGCCGCCGATGGGGTGTGGCGCACCCGGCTGCCCATGAAGGCATGATCGGGGGCCGGTCGCTCCCTGCATAGACTCGCGGCCTCGGGTGCAGGAAGAGAGGCGGCATGACCGTGTCCCAGTGCATCTTGCGATCCCGCGAGACCGAGGTGGTCATCGGCCCCGATCGACCTTTCGTGATCGTTGGGGAGCGGATCAATCCCACCAACCGCAGGGCCCTCACCGAGGCACTGATCGCCGGCGACATGAGCGTCGTGCAGCACGATGCCAGAGCTCAGGTCGAAGCCGGTGCCCGGGTGGTCGACGTCAACGTCGGAACTGCACTCGGCAATGAGCCGGAGATCATGCCGGTGGCCGTCGCCGCCGTCCTCGACGTTGTGGATGCACCGCTGGCGATCGACTCCGCCGATCCGCAGGCCGTGGAGGCAGGCCTGGCGGCCTATCGGGAGATCTGCGGCCCCGACGCCAAGGCGCTCATCAACTCCACCACCGCCGAGGCCGCCCAGCTGGATGCGATCCTGCCGTTGGCGGCGGAATACCAAGCGGCGGTGATCGGCCTCACCAACGACGAGCGGGGTATCCCCGCAACGGTGGAGGAGCGTTTCCAGCTGGCCGCAATGATCGCCGATCGGGCGGTGGCGGCCGGGATTCGACGCGACGACGTGGTCATCGACGGCCTCACCCTCACGGTGGGTGCCGATCAAGCGGCGTCCGTGGTCACGATGACCGCCACCGAGCGGATCTCCCGGGAGCTCGGTCTCACGACCATCTCGGGTGCCAGCAACGTGTCGTTCGGGCTTCCGGGGCGCCGTGAGCTCAACAACGTCTTCCTGGCGATGATGGTTTCCAGAGGGCTCAACGCGGCGATCACCAACCCGCTGCACCCCGAGATCGTCACCACCGTGCTGGCCGCCGACCTGTTCATGGAGCGGGACCCCCACGCCAGGTCGTGGATCACCGCTCACCGGGCCGAACCGTGACCGGGGGCCACACCGTGGTCTTCCAGCCCTCCGGATCCCGGGGGGAGATTCCAGACGGGATCCATCTCCGCGCTGCCGCTCGCAGCCTCGGGGTCGAGATCGAGAGTGTGTGCGCCGAGATCGCCACCTGCGGCAAGTGCCTGGTGCTGGTCGAGGACGGCACCCGAGGGGGGGTCGCCTCGGCACCGGAGCACCTCACCGCGATGGGCCGTGCGGAGCGGGACTTCATCGAGAGACGGGCGGCGACGTGGGAGCGCATGGGCTACGACGCCGCCCGGCTGCGCTTGTCGTGCCAGGCGAAGGTGGCCGGGGACGTGGTGGTGTACGTTCCCGAACGGAGCCGGGGCGACCGCCAGATCGTGCGCAAGGCACCGACCGACCTTCCCATCGAGGTGCGTCCCACGGTGCGTTGGTACTACCTGGAGCTCGAGCCCCCCTCGCTGGAGGATCCCCTCGGTGACTCCGAACGGGTGGCGGACGGCCTCGCCGAAGCCGCGGCACGAGTCGGGATGTCCGATGAACGGGCGGTACCCGGTGAGGTTACGTTCGCGTTCGCCGTGTTGCGACGGATGGCCGCAACCCTGCGGGAAGGTGACTGGAAGGTGAGCGTGGCGGTCCGCAACGGTCGGGAGGTCATCGACATTCGGCCCGGCTACCACGACGAGGCCTACGGGGCCGCGGTCGACCTGGGCTCGACTGCCGTCGCGCTGTACCTGTGCGATCTCGAGTCCGGGGAGGTGGTGGCCGCCGAGTCGATGATGAATCCGCAAACCGTCTTCGGCGATGACGTGATGACCCGCATCACTCATCAGATCAGCGACCCGGACGGTGTGGAGGCGTTGCGGACCGGTGCCGTCGATGCGGTCAACGCCTTGTTGGGGCGGGCCCTCGGCGACCGCGACGCCGCCGACGTGCTCGATGTGGTGGTCGCCGGCAACACCACCATGCACCACCTCCTGCTGGGGTTGACCACGCGGTATCTGGGAACGGCGCCGTTCGTGCCGACGGTGCAGCGGGCTCTCGATCTCCCGGCCGACGCCGTCGGCTTCGGCATCAACCGGGCGGCCGACGTCCATCTGCTGCCGATCGCCGCCGGCTTCGTCGGGGCCGACACCACGGCCGTGCTGCTCGCCGAAGAGCCCCACCACCGGGACGAGAAGCGTCTCATCATCGACGTCGGCACCAACGCCGAGCTGGTGCTCGGCAACCGGGACGGCCTGATCTGCACCTCGACTCCCACCGGTCCGGCGTTCGAGGGCGCCCACATCGAGTACGGGATGCGAGCGGCCCCCGGCGCCATCGAGCAGGTCACGATCGACCCGGCGACGCTCGAGCCGACCTACTGGGTGATCCCCGAACCCGGGGAGGAACCGGGCCTCGCCAAGGGCATCTGCGGGTCGGCGATCATCGGTGGGGTCGCCGAGATGTTCCGGGCGGGGATCATCGATTCTCACGGCCGGTTCGTCGAGGGAACCCGTTCACCGCGGGTTCGGCGCGGCGATCTCGGCTGGGAGTACGTGCTGGCCCTCGAGGAGGAGACCTCGATCGGGCGGGACATCCCCATCACGATCCAGGATGTGCGCCAGGTCCAGCTCGCCAAGGCTGCTCTGTATGCCGCCGCCCGGGTCCTGCTGAGGGAAGCCGGGCTCGAGAGACCCGACGAGATCGTCTTGGCAGGCGCATTCGGCGCCCGGATCGACCCCACCCAAGCCCTGCTGCTGGGGATGATCCCCGACTGCCCCGTTGCGACGATACGTGCGGTGGGGAACGCCGCCGGGGACGGGGCCCGGATCGCCCTGCTCAATCGGCACCGGCGGGGGGAAGCCGCCGAGGTGGTGAGCCGGCTCCAGCGGGTCGAGCTGCCGGTCGATCCCGAGTTTCAACAGGAGTTCCTGGCGGCGCTCGAACTGCCCCACGCCTCACACCGCTTCACCAGCGTGGCCGGGATGCTCCCCGAGGGTTAGTAGCGCCCCCGCTCCAGTTGGGTGCTCGAGTCGGCGAGGTCCCGATCACGAGCCGGGAAGACCTGCACGGCACACGCCTTGAACTCCGGGATGAGGGCCTCGGGGTCGAGGGCGTCGTTGGTGAGCAGATTGGCGGCCGCCTCGGCGAAGTGGAACGGGATGAACACCACCCCCACCGTCGACTTGGGGGTGACCCGGGCCCGGAGGACGACCTCTCCTCTCCGCGACGTGACCCGGACCGCCCGCCCGTCGCCGATGCCGTGGAGTTCGGCGTCGGCGGGGTGGATCTCGCAGGTCGCCTCGGGCCACAGCTCATCGAGCGCCGAGTTGCGGGTCATCGTGCCGCCGTGCCAGTGCTCGAGGACGCGTCCGGTGGTGAGCACGAAGGGGTACTCGTCGTCGGTTTGCTCCATCGCCGGGACGTAGTCGAGGGGAGTGAACTTGCCCCGGCCCGAGGGGAATTCCTCGTCGAACAGGAACGGGGTGCCCGGGTGAGTCTCGTCCCACACCGGGACTTGGAGCCCCTCCTTCGCGATGCGGCCGTAGGTGATGCCTCGATACTCGGGCACCACCGAGCCGAGTTCGGCCAGGATCTCGGAGGGCTCGGCGTACTCCCATCCGGCGGTCCGGGGACGGCCCAATCGGGCCTCGAGCCGGGCGGCCAGGTCGCACAGGATCTCCCAATCCGGTCGCGAATCGCCCACCGGGGGGTGAGCCGGCCGGACCCGCTGCACCCGGCGGTCGGTGTTCGTGAACGTGCCCGCCTTCTCGGCGAACGAGGTTGCCGGCAGGAAGACGTCGGCGAAGGCGCCCGACTCGTTGATGAAGAGGTCCTGGGCGACCAGGAACTCGAGCTGCTCCATGTGGTGGCGGGTCGCGTTGAGGTTCGGTTCGGTCATCATCGGGTTCTCACCCATGATGTAGAGGGCGCGGACGCCGCCGGGGCCGGCCTCCGACAGGATCTCGGTGGTGGTGAGGCCCCGATCCCGGCTCAGGCCTCCCGGCTCAACCCCCCATGCCGTCTCCCAGCGCTCGGCATTGGCGGGGTCGTCGACCGCCATGTAGCCCGGGTAGTGGAACGGCATGGCGCCCATGTCGGAGGCCCCCTGCACGTTGTTCTGGCCTCGCAGCGGGTTGAGGCCGGTGCCCCGGCGCCCCACGTTGCCGGTGAGGAACGCCAGGTGGATGAGCGACAGGGCCGAGGCGGTGCCGTGGGACAGCTGGGAGATCCCCATGCCCCAGTAGACGGCGCCCCTCTCGGCCCCGGCGTAGAGCCGGGCGGCCCGGCGGATGTCGTCGGCGGGTACGCCGGAGACCGACTCGGCGAACTCCGGTGTGAAGGATGCCAGAGAAGCGATGTACTCCTCGTATCCCTCGGTTCGGGCCGCGACGAACTCGGTGTCGACGAGCTCCTCGTCGACGATCACGCGAGCCATGGCACCGAACACCGGCACGTTGGTGCCGGGCCGGAGCGGAAGCCACAATTCGGCGAGATCCACCAGCTCGATGCGGCGGGGGTCGACGACGATCAGCTTGGCGCCGTTGTTGACCACGGCCGCCTTCATCTGCAAGCCGATGATCGGATGGTTCTCGGTGGTGTTCGAGCCGGTGACGATGAACACGTCGCTGTCGGCCACCTCGGCGGCGGTGTTGCTCATCGCCGATGAGCCCAGCGCCTGCTGCAGCGCCACCACCGAGCCGGCGTGACACAAGCGGGTGCAGTGGTCGACGTTGTTGGTGCGGAACAGGGCCCGCCACATCTTCTGGAGCAGATAGTTGTCCTCGTTGGTGGCCTTGGCGCAGCAGTAGCAGGCCATCGCGTCCGCACCGTCGCGGCGGTAGATCTCGACGAGGCGGTCGGCGGTGTAGTCGAGGGCTTCCTCCCAGGACACCTCCCGCCACTCGGCACGGTCGAAGGCTTGGGTCCGGGTGCCCGGCTTCTGGGGCGTTCGGCGGATCATGGGTGTGGTCACCCGGTTGGGGTGATAGACGAAGTCGTACCCGAAGCGGCCTTTGACGCAGAGATTCCCGGCGTTGACGACGGAATCGAACGGCGATGTGACCTTGTAGATGAAGTCGTCGCGGATCCCCAACTCGAGCTTGCAGCCGACGCCGCAGTAGGGACAGGTGGTGGTGACGGTGCGGTCGCTCATCGCCGTCTCCGGCGGCGCCGAGTGAGGGTGGCGGCGGTGACCTCCTCCGGGGTCATGCCCCGGTCGAGCAGCCACTCGCGGCGCGGCTTGAGGGCCCCGGTGGGGCAGACACCCAGGCACTGCCCGCAGAAGACACAGGTGGTCTGTGGGATCGAGGCGTCGAAGAAGGTGCCGATCTGGGTGTCGTAGCCCCTCCCGGAGAAGTTGATGGCGAAGGTGTACTGGGCGTCGTCGGCACACACCTGCACGCACCGCCAGCACAGGACGCACTGCGAGTAGTCCCGCACGTACATCGGGTTGTCGTCGATCACCTCGGTGCGGCGGCGGCGGGCATCGGGGAAGCGGTCCGGGTCGGCCCCGTAGTCGGCGATCATCCGGGTGATCGAAGGGGCCTCCTCGAGGTCGACGGTGGAAGCCAGCATCTCGAGGAGGGTGCGCCGTGCTCGGTCGACCCGATCGGATCGAGTGGTCACCTCCATGTCCGGGGCCACTTCCACCACGCAGGACGGCTGGAGTCGCCCCATGCCCCCGACCTCGACGACACACACCCGACAGATGGCATTCGCCGTCGTGGCCGGGTGCACACACACCGAGGGCACGTCGGATCCGGCCGCCCGGGTCGCCTCGAGGATGGTGGTGCCCGGCGCCACGCTGACCGGTGTGCCGTCGATGGTGAGGGTCACCTGCGTCACGGCGTCTCCTCGAAGAGCTCCGGCCAGTGTTGCATGGCACTCAGCACGGCAGTGGCGGCGGTCTGGCCGAGTCCGCACAGCGAGGTGTCGGCCATCGTCCAACCGATGTCCTGGAGCCGGTCGACGTCGCCGGCCTCCGGTCTGCCGGCGGCGATGCGGTCGAGCACCTCGGCCTGGCGCTCGGTGCCCATCTGGCACGGGTAGCACTTTCCGCACGACTCGTGGGCGAAGAAGCGACCGAGGCGGGCGAGGACGTCGCGAAGGTCGCGGGTCTCGTCGAAGACCATGACCACCCCCGAGCCCAGGCTGAGGCCCTCGGTCCGGAGGTCTTCCATCGTCAGCGCCACATCGAGCCGGTCGGCGGTCACGAACGACCCGGCGGCCCCGCCGAGGAGCACCGCCTGCACGTCCCGCTCACCGGGGAGGCCTCCGCCGTGCTGATAGACCAGCTCCCTGATCGTGACTCCGAAGGGGAGCTCGTAGAGGCCCGGCTTGGCGACGTCCCCGCTGAGACAGAAGAGCTTGGTGCCCGGCGACCCTTCGGTGCCGAGTCTCCGGTAGGCGTCGGCCCCTTCTCGGATGATCGGGGGCACGTTGCACAGTGTCTCGACGTTGTTGATGACGGTGGGCTTGCCGAACAGGCCGTGACTGGTGGGGAAGGGGGGCTTGACCCGGGGGAACCCGCGCTTGCCCTCGATCGACTCGAAGAGGGCCGTTTCCTCGCCGCAGATGTAGGCCCCGGCACCGACCCGGATCTCGATGTCGAAGGAGAACCCCGAACCGAGGATGTCGTCGCCGAGATAACCCGCTCGGCGCGCCTCTTCCATGGCCCGCTCGGCGACCGGCACGATGTAGGGGTACTCCCCGCGCACGTAGAAGTAGCCCCGGGAGGCGCCCACGGCGAACCCGGTGATCACCATTCCCTCGACGGTCAAATGGGGGCTGTCGATGAGGAGCGCCCGATCCTTGAAGGTCCCCGGCTCGGACTCGTCGGTGTTGCAGACGACGAACTTGGGCCGGGCCGGTTCGTTGCGGGCGGCTTCCCACTTCACGCCCGTGGGGAAGGCGGCGCCGCCCCGGCCCACCAACCCGGCCGCCGTCACCTCGGCGATCACCGCCTCCGGCCCCATCTCCAGGGCCCTGCGGAGGGCCCGGTAGCCACCGCATGCCTCGTAGTCCCGGATCCCGGTGGTGTCCTCACTGCACACCGCGGTGAGGACACGCTGCGACCCGTAGATCACCGACGGGGGGTGGGTGGTGACGTCGTCGGCGAGACGCCCAGGGTCGTCGGGGTCGGCGGCGATGGCGACGCACTCGTCGACGAGGGCGGCGGGAGCGTGATCACACAGACCCAGGCAGGGCACCCGCTCGATGGTGATGGCTCCGTCGGCGCTGGTTCCCCCCTCGACGACCCCGGCAGCGGCACACAGGCCCTCGATCAGGCGGTCGGCTCCTCGCAGCGCGCAGGTGGGGTCGCCGCACACCCGAACGACCCGTTCACCGACGGGACGTCCGTAGAACAGGGTGTAGAACTCGATCACCCCGTGGACGTCGGCGAGGGGCACCTTGAGCGCCCGCCCCACCTCGGCGGCCACCTCCTCGGGGAGCCATCCGTGGACCTGCTGGGCGGCGTGGAGCGCGGGCAGCAGCCCGGCTCGCCCCATCGGGACGAAGGGGGCCAGGACCTCCCGGAGTGCAGTGTCCGACACGAAGGTGGAGCATAGGAAGCCTGGCCTTCGTTTTCAGCGTCCTCGGGCGAGGGATGCGGGGGGCATTCCGATCCGACGCGGCAATCTGGGTATGACGCGCCCCCTCATTGGACGGTGGACGACCGATGGGGCGAAGCGTTCCTCAGCCGCCGGGCCCGGCGTGAGACCATCTCCGCGGCCTCGCGGAGACGGTGAGCAGTCCCGCCATGAGCAGGACCGCCCCGGTGGTGGCCGCAGCACCGAGGCGCTCGTCGAGCACCACCAGCCCCAACAGGGCGGCAGTGAGGGGCTCGGCGAGGCTGAGCGTGGCGGTGGTGGCCACCGGGGTGGCGCGCAGGCCGGTGGCGAAGAAGAGGTACGAGATCGCCGTCGTGCCGACCGCCAGCCACAGTGCCACCACGGCCCCCCGTCCGGTCGCCACCCACCGGAGGCTGTGGAACAGGGGGACGGGGAGCAACAGGACGGTGGCTCCGGTGAACACGAAGGCGGCGAACACCGGGGGAGGGAGGCGGTCGACCAGGTTCTTGGCGGCGACCAGGTAGACCGCCCAGGCCACTCCGGCACCGAGGGCGAACCCGACGCCGGCCGGGTCGACGCCGGCCTCCTCCCCGCCGGAGAGGAGCATCACCGCCCCCACGATGGCCAGGGTGGTGGCCACCACCCAGCGGCGATCGACCCGTTCTCCTCTCAGGGCGAACGCCAGGGCGCCGGCGAGGACCGGCCCGCTGCCGATCGTGACGATGGTGCCGATGGTGACACCCGCCCGGTCGACCCCGGCGAAGAAGAGGGGCTGGGAGGCCGCCATGGCCACCACCGCCGCCGCGCCCGTGCCGTTGAGGGCGGTGCGCCAAGTGATGGGCAAGCGGCGGGCCCACACCCAGAGCCAGAGCAGCGTCCCGCCGGCCATGCGAACCAGGCCGACGGTGATCGGGGTGATCCCCTCGGGGCCGAGGGCCTGGGCGGTGCCGGTGGTGCCCCACAGGGAGGCGGCCAGCAACACGAAGAGCGGGCCGTGCATCGGGCGATGGTACGGCTCAGAACTGGAGCGCGGCGGCGGCCCAGTGGAAGCCGGCCCCGAAGGCGGTGAGCACTACGAGGTCGCCTTCCTCGATGCGCCCCTCACCGCGGGCCTGCCACAGGGCGAGAGGCACTGATGCCGAACCGGTGTTGCCGTACTCGTGGACGTTGACGTAGACGCTCTCGGGGGCCAGGCCCAGTTTGTTGCGCACCGCGTCGATGATCCGCTTGTTGGCCTGGTGGGGGATCACCAGCCGGACATCGGCCAGGTTGCGCCCGATCTTCGACAGCAGCTCGTGGGCCGCCTCGCTCATGCGGTGCACCGCCTCGCGGAACACCTCCCGCCCCTGCATCACCACGTTCTTGTGGTCCCCGGCCTGGGCCGCTTCGAGCGTGAAGGGGCGTCGGGTGCCACCCGTTTCGAGTGTGAGGATCCCGGCCTTGGCGCCGTCGGTCCCCGCCACTGCGTCGAGGACCTCGGCCTGGACGTCGCCCCGCCCCATCACCACCGCCCCGGCGGCGTCCCCGAAGAGGACGCAGGTGGCGCGGTCCTCCCAGTTCATGAGGCGAGAGATGAGTTCGACCCCGACCACGAGGATCTTGCGGGCCGTCTGGTGGATGCGTGTCTTGGCGAGGTCGACCGCCAGCACGAATCCGGCGCATCCGCTGCCCCCCAGGTCGTAGGCGGGGACGGCCCGGGCTCCGAGACGATGTTGGAGGAATGCCGCCGTGTCCGGCGTGTACACCTCGGGGGTGTCGGTGGCCACGATGATCTCGTCGATCTCGTCCGGGGTGATGCCGGCGTCGTCGAGGGCCCGACGGGCCGCTACTTCGGCCAAGTCGACGCTCGTCTCGTCCTCGGCTGCGAAGCGGCGCCGCTCGATCCCGGTCCGGGTGATGATCCACTCGTCGGTGGTGTCGACGAGACGGCTCCAGTCCGCGTTGGTCATGACCCGTTCGGGGGCGTAGCCGCCGAATCCGAGAACTCCGATGCGGTCGGGAGCCACGAGTCCCTCCTGTAGCGCTTGGGGGCACGTTAGGCGCTGGATCGGCACTGTGCCCGTCATGGCCCCCGCTGTGCCTGGGGCGGCCTCCTGCCCGGGGGAGGGGGCGCTCCTCGGCCGGTCGGGCGGCAATAGAGTGACCGGCATGGGCATCTCGCCACCGCTGTCGGGTAGGGGCCGCCGGTTGGTCGACGAGGCGCCCATGAAGCCCTACATCGCCGCCCACTTCGAGCGCATGGAGGACCGCTACGACCCGGTCGCCAACCCGGACGGCTATCTCGGTCTCGCCGTGGCGGAGAACAAGCTGGTGTGGGAGCTCCTCCGGCCCCGGCTCCACGAGCCCCGGGACGTGCCGCTCGATGCGGTGTGCTACGACCAGATGATCGGCAACCGGGGCTTCCGGGAGAACCTGGCCCGCTTCATGGGCCGCACCTTCCTGGGTCGCGAGGTGGAACCCGCCCACGTGGCGGCTCTGGCGGGTTCGGGGAGCGTGCTCGAGATCCTGTTCTACGCCCTGGGCGATCCCGGCGATGGGGTCCTGGTGCACACGCCGAGCTATGCCGGCTTCTGGGCCGACCTCGAGACCCGGGATGCCCTCTCGATCGTCCCGGTTCACACTCACAGCGAGGATGGTTTCCGGTTGACCACCGACCTGCTCGATGCGGCGCTGGCCGGCGCCGAACGGCCGGTGAAGGCCCTGCTGTACACCAACCCGAACAATCCGCTGGGGTCGGTCGCCTCCGCCGGAGAGGTCGAGATGGTGATCGACTGGACGGCGCGCCGAGGCCTCCACCTGGTGCTCGACGAGGTGTACGCCCTGTCGGTGTTCGGCGACACGCCGTTCGTGAGCGGCGCCTCGCTGCTGCCGTCGCTGGGCGAGGGGGTCCACATCGTGTGGGCGTTCAGCAAGGACTTCGGGGCGAGCGGTCTCCGCTGCGGGGTGTTGATCACCGAGAACGAGTCGCTGATGGCAGCCGTCGACGGGCTGGCCTACTGGTCGGTGGTCTCGGGCGACACCCAGCACCTCCTGTCGGGGATGGTCGCCGACGACGAGTGGGTCGACGGCTACCTGGCGGCGATGCAGGGCGGACTGCGCAACGCCTACGCCGCCACCACCGCCGCCCTGAGCGACGAGGGGATCCCGTTTGTGCCGGCCGAGGCGGGCTTCTTCCTGCTCGTCGACCTGCGGGGCTTCATGGAGGCTTCCACCTGGGAGGCGGAGGATGCCCTGTGGCGCCGCATTCTCGAGGGCGCCAACGTCAACATCACCCCGGGGTCGGCGTGCCACAACGGGGAGCCGGGGTTCCTCCGTCTCTGCTTCGCCACGGAGCCGTCGGAGGCGGTGGCCACCGCGGTGCGCCGGATGGCCAGGGTCCTCTCCTAGGCGATCGTGTAACCGCCGTCGACCACCAGGGCGTGGCCGGTGACGAAATCGGACGCCGCCGATGCCAGGAAGACGGCGGCCGGGGCGACTTCCTCGGGTTGCCCGAAGCGCCCCGCCGGGGTGCGATCCTCGATCGTCTCCCTGATCTCGGCCCGGGTCATCGCCGGGCGGGTCATGTCGGTGGCGATCCAGCCGGGGATGATCGCATTGACCTGGATGCCGTCGGGGGCCCACGAGATCGCCAGCGATCGGGTGAGCAGGATCACCCCGCCCTTGCTGGCCGCATAGGCGGCGGAGTAGGGGCTGCCGAAGATCGAGTAGGCGGATCCGATCGTGATGACCTTCCCGTGGCCGGAGGCCTTGAGGTGGGGATGGGCGGCCTGCGCCGTCTCCAGAACGGCCCGCAGGTTGATGTCGAGCACTTCGTCCCACACCTGGCGGCTCAGCTTCTCGGCCGGTGCGCCGCTGGCCACGCCGGCATTGGGCACGACGATGTCGAGGCCGCCGAGGGCGGCGACGGTGGCGGCGACCGCCTCGTCGATCTGGGTGCGGTCGGTCACGTCACAGGGAACGGCCGCCGCGCGGCGGCCCAGCTCACGGATCTCGGCGGCGGTCGCTTCGAGGGTCTCGAGATCCCGGGCGGCGACGGCCACGTCGGCTCCCGCCGCCGCCAGGGCGAGGGCGATGGCCCTGCCGATGCCGCGGTTCCCGCCGGTGACCAGCGCCGATCGCCCGGTGAGGTCGAAGGAGCTCATGGCGGTTCAGGCTAGGCGGCGATTCGCGGGACGGGCCGATTCGGCGACAGGCGGTCACCGAGAGGTGTACGGTTGGTGGTGGGCCGGGCCGGCGCCTACCGGTCCGAGCCGTGGGTGACAAGGGAGGGATTACGACGCGCCGCATCTTGCTGTTGGCGCTCGTCGTGGCGTTGCTGGTGGCCGCCCTCGGGGCGGTCGCCTTCGCCAAGAGCGGCAAGCAGTCGCTGTACCTGTACGAGAAGGACCCGGCTACCTGGGTCATCGTCGAGGACGGGGCCTGGGGCAAGCTCAACTTCAAGCCCTTCAAGGGCGAGTACAAGTTCGTGTTCAACGGACACGGGCTGGAGCCGGAGACCGACTACACCCTGATCTATTACCCGGATCCGTGGCCGGGCGCAGGCCTCGTGTGTTTCGGGGACGATGAGTCCAATCGGGGCGGCAACGTCCACATCAAGGAGAAGGTGGACGTCTCGGGAATTCCGTTTGACACGAATCCGCCATTCACGGACGAGAACTACCCCGATGGCGCCAAGATCTGGCTGGTGCTGTCTGACCACGTCGACTGCGGTGTCGGCATGACCGGCTGGGACCCCACCGAGTACCTCTTCGAGAACAACCTGGTGACATTCCCCTAGACGGCGGCGAGAGAGGAAGGGTGGGCGGTTGCGTCCACCCTTCCCCGCGACCGGTAGCCTCGCTCCGATGCGACGCACGATCGGGCTGGTCCTGCTGGGCGGCGGAATCATGGTGTGGGCCGTCTACGCCGTCGTCTGGGCGGCGGGAGGGGAGCCCGAGGTGGGGTCGTTCCTGCCGTTCCATTTGAGCGGCGTGATCCCCGGCTCGCTGCTCGCCCGGTGGGATGCGATCCGGCGGCTGGTCGGTGGGTCAGCGGACCAGGTCGACGACGAAGACCGCCAGGGCCCCTAGGGAGAGCAACGCGGCGCACAGCGCCACGGTTGCCGTGAGCCCCAGCATGCGCATCTGCAGGAACCCGCGGGGCTCGTGCCGCAGAACCATGGCGGACCGTGCCGCGGTCACCGCCACGAGGAGTCCGGCCACCGAGACACCGGCCGGTGCCCACAGACCGCCGGTGACCACGCCGAGGATGGCGCTGAGTGGTCCGAGGATCACCAGGGCGATGAGGAACCGGACGTGGGGATGGGGCATCGGGTGAGCGTACCGCCGGCACCTGGGTGGCGGGTCACCCGACGCCGGTTCGGGCCGGCTCACGTTCGCGGCGGTGCCGGGTGAGCGCCGAGACGGCGGCGGCGAGGATGAGCGCTCCGAGGATGACCCCCCACACCACGGCGTTCTCGCCGAACAGCGAGGTGGCTCGCTGCGACAGGCTCTCGAGGAACCGGAAGGCGCCGGAGTCGTTGAGAGCGCCGGCCCCCGACGTGAGGTTGGTGACCCAGAACCACACGATGTAGGCGCCGGCCAGCACCAGGACGATCCCGGCGATGCGGTTGAGATGGCGGGTCGACGCTCGCAACCGGCCCACCAGGCTGTGCTTGCCGAGGGCGAGCACGATCGTCACCGCCAGGAGCATGACCGACATCCCCAGGCCGTAGACGACGAAGGTGGCGGCCCCCGACACGAGGTTCCGGGTGGTGAGTTGGGTTGCCACCACGGACAGGAACACGGGGAGGGTGCACGACAGGGAGGCCAGGCCGTAGGAGACGCCGAATCCGAAGACCGAGGAGAGCCCCGGCCCGGCGGCCGCCCTCTTGGCCTTGGGCAGCCCGACGGTGAGCTCGAAGCCGAACACCATGGCGACCCCGAGCATCGCCACCAGCCCGCCGACGATGAGCGCCATCCACGGGATCCAGTCGATCACCGCCCGGAACCCGGCGGTGATGGCGAGACCGGCCATCCCGAAGACGAGGAGAAAGGCGAGGGACATGACGCCACCCACGATGAGGGCGCCGCGCAGCGACGCGGAGCGGGAGGCTTCGTCGTCGCCGAGCCCCATGAAATAGGAGAGGTAGGCGGGGAGCATCGCAAAGCCGCACGGGTTCATGGTGGCCACCAGTCCGGCTCCGAACGCCAGGGCGAAGGGGGCTTCGATCACGTTTCGTTCCGAGGAGTCATCGCCGGGGCAACGCTTCCGGGAGAAGGGGAGTCCCGGCAACGTCGGAAACCCGACATTGCCCCGGAGCCGCCGCCACCGACCGTCGTGCGACGGGGCGGGTCGGAGGACCGCCGAGGTGTCAGCCGATGATGCTCGGGCGGCTAGTCGCGGTCGAAACGGTCCCCGGGATCATCCTGCAGCCAGTCCCGTCCCGGGCCCCCGTCGAGATCGTCGTCGTCCTCGCCGCCGCCGAGGCGGTCGTTGCCGGTGCCTCCGTCGATCTCGTCGCGCCCCGGCCCACCGTCGAGGGCGTCGTCGCCGTGGCCGCCGCGGATCTCGTCGTTGCCGCCCTGACCGCGTATCACGTCGTCTCCGGACCCTCCGGTCAGGCGATCGGCGGCCGGGCCTCCGTCGATCAGGTCCTGGCCCCCGCCGCCGGCGATCTCGTCGCGACCCCCCTCTCCGTAGAGGAAGTCGTTGCCGGTGCCGCCGTCGATCTCGTCGCGCCCCGGCCCACCGCACACGCGGTCGGCGCCATCACCGGTCTCGATCCGATCGTCTCCACCCTTGGCGACGACCACGTCGTGTCCCGGGGTGCCCAGGAAGGTGTCGTCGCCGTCGTCGCCGACCCAGGTCGCCACCACGCCGCCGCAGGACGCCAGCGGGGTGAGGGTCGGTCGCCACACCTCGGCCGAAACGGCGAAGCGGCTGATCGTCTGGGCGTTGTCGGCTCGGTTGGTCCGGCCGGCCGGCCTGGTTTCCCGGCGATCCGGATCGATGTCGGCGGGGTCCCAGAAGGCGATGCCGCCCCCGAACACCGGGGGGTCGAGCCAGCCGAACGAAACGTCCGGGTTCGAGAAGAGGGGAGCGATGAGGCAGGCGTCGCATTCCTCGCCGTGGGACATGATCGTGGCGAACTGGGCGCGTTCGTCGACGTGGGCGCAGGAGTGGCCGGCGATCCCGCATCCGTCCCGGCTGTCGCGCTCCCCGCCGGCCCCCAGGTTGTGTCCCCACATGTGGGCGGCGGTGAGCACCACGTGGCTGATGTTCGACGATCCGTCGGGTCCGGCCACCCCGACGACGGAGAAGTGGCCGGGGAGTTGGGCGGCGCCGCCGTAGTTCTTGCCGGTGAAGAGCATCACCGCATCGGCGCCGTAGTTGTTGCGCCAGGCCTTGGCTTGTGACACCCGGTCGGTGTCGGCGAAGTTATAGAGGTCGCGCTCCGGGTCGGCGGTCTCCTGGTAGTCGACCATCCCGACCTTGATGAGCCGGAACACCACGTCTATGTCGCTGGCCGCCAGGGCATCGTTCATGCCTTCGACCGCCAGCATCGCCAGCGCTTCGACGCCGGCGGTCCCGCCGGCCTTCGATCGGGCCTTGTTGGTGTAGGCGATGACGACGTCGATGACGGTGGTGCGGGCCCGGGCGTGCTCGACGGCCGGGGGCTCCCCTGTGGCCAAATCGGTGCGCACCGTGGGGTGGGCGGCCACCGCCGGGGCCGTCACCTCGGCGACGGTCTGGCCCCCGTGCTCCGAGAAGCGGATCTCGAAGACCCGGTCGGCGGTCCGGACCGTGCCCACCACATGGGCACCGTCGTCGATGAAGAACACCCGGCCGGAGGGGTCGCCGACGACGCGTCCGGCCCATGTGAAGTACTCGGGGGTGCGCCGCGTGAACCGCTCCAGCTCGGCTTCGATCACGGTGTCGGAGAACAACTCGAGGCGCAGCGTCTCGGCGCCGGCGGCGGCTCGGTCGAGAACCTCGCGATGCACCTCGACGGAGCGGGCCCGGACGGCTCCCGGCATGGGAGCGACGGCCCGCACGTCTTGGCCTTCCAGCAGGTCGACGGCTCGATCGGGGGATGCCGCGCTCACGACGGGGTGGACCGATCCCACGATCACGAAGGCGGCCATGACGCCTCTCCAGGACATGGATTCTCCCTTGCGGCCGCCACGGGGCGGCGACTCTCAACCTCTCAGCGTGGTGAGACTACCACTCTGCGTGGTCGATGCCAAGGGGACTACCGCCAGGCTCCGGTGTCGAGAAAGTCGTTGATGGCGGCGGCGGCGCGGCGGCCCGCTCCCATCGCCAGGATGACGGTGGCCCCGCCCGTGACGATGTCGCCGCCGGCGAAGACGCCCCGCTTGGTCGTCTGGCCGGTCTCCTCGTCGGCGACGAGCGTTCCCCAGCGGGTGTGCTCGAGGTCGGGGGCCGTCTTGGCGAGCAGCGGGTTGGGTTCGTTGCCGATCGCCACCACGGCGACATCGACCGGCTCGTCGTACTCGCTGCCGGAGATCGGCACCGGTCGGCGCCGGCCGCTGTCATCCGGCTCGCCGAGCTCCATCCTCTGGAGGCGCATCCCGGTCAGCCAGCCGTCGTCACCGTGGAACTCGAGGGGGGCGGTGAGGGTGACGAACTCGACGCCCTCGTCCTTGGCGTGGTGCACCTCTTCGGCCCGGGCCGGCATCTCTTCCTCCGAGCGGCGGTACACGATGGCGGCCCGCGACGCCCCGAGGCGCAGCGCGGTGCGCACTGCATCCATGGCGGTGTTGCCGCCGCCGAAGACTGCTACCCGCTTGCCGAGCAGATCGAAGACCGGGGTGTCGGCGCCCTCGGCATAGGCCTTCATCAGGTTGACCCGGGTGAGGAACTCGTTGGCCGAATACACCCCGACGAGATTCTCACCGGGGATGTCCATGAACCGGGGGAGACCGGCTCCCACCCCGACGAACACGGCATCGAACCCCTCGGTGTCGAGGAGGTCGTCGAGTGTGTCGATCAGCCCGATGACGGCGTTGGTCTCGAAACGGACCCCGAGCGCTTCGAGACCGGCGATCTCGGCGGCCACGATCTGCTTGGGGAGGCGGAACTCGGGGATCCCGTACACCAGGACCCCGCCGGGTTGATGGAGGGCCTCGAAGACGGTCACCTCGTGGCCGGCTCGGGCCAGGTCGGTGGCGCACGCCAAGCCCGCCGGACCGCTCCCGACCACGGCGACCCTCTTCCCGGTCGCCGGTGCCGGTTCGATCGCGGCGATCTCTCCCTGGGCCCGCTCCCAATCGGCCAGGAACCGCTCCAGGTAGCCGATGGCGATCGGTCGTCCCTTGGCGGCCAGGGCGCACATCCCCTCGCACTGCTCCTCCTGAGGGCACACCCGGCCGCAGATCGCCGGGAGGGAGTTGTCCCGCTTGACGACCTCGATGGCTCCGGCGAAATCGCCCTCCGCCGCCAGCGCGATGAACTCGTGGATCTGGATGTTGACGGGGCACCCCTCGACGCACTTGGGCTTGGGGCACAGCAGGCAGCGCTCCGCCTCGCGGATGGCCATCTCCGCCATCAGCCCCAGATTCACCTCATCGAAATTGACCCGCCGCACGCCGGGCTCCTGTTCCGGCATCACCACCCGGGGCAGGGCCATTCGCTCCTTGCGGGTCATCTGGGTCACGAGGCCCCCGCTTCCTCGAGCTGGCACATCCGCCACTCCTCCCACCAGGTGTAGGCGCGGTTGCGGCGCTCGAGAAGGTCGAAGTCGACCAGATGAGCGTCGAATTCCGGCCCGTCCACGCAGGCGAACTTGGTCTCGTCCCCCACGGTCACCCGGCAACCTCCGCACATCCCGGTCCCGTCCACCATGATCGGATTGAGGCTGGCCACGGTGTGGATCCCGTGGGGCCGGGTGACCTCGGCGACCGCTCGCATCATCGGGATCGGGCCGACGGCGAGCACGAAGTCGATCCGGCGCCCCTCGTCGATGAGATCCTGGAGCTTGGCGGTGACGAACCCGCCGTAGCCGTACGAACCGTCGTCGGTGCACGGGTAGACCTCGTCGGCCACGGCGCGCAGCTCGTTCTCGAGGATCACGTACTCCTCGGTCCGCCCCCCGACGATGGCGATGACGTGGTTCCCGGCCTGCTTGAGTGCTGCGGTGACCGGGTAGGCGATCGCGGTGCCGACCCCGCCTCCGATCGTGACCGCGGTGCCGTAGCGCTCGATCTCCGATGCCATGCCCAGCGGACCGGCCATGTCGGGGATGAAGTCGCCGGCCTCCAGCCTGTTGCACACGGTGGTCGTCTTGCCGACGGCCTGGACGATGATGCGGATCCACTCCTCCTCGACGTTCGAGTCGGCGATGGTGATCGGGATGCGCTCCCCGTCGTCGGCGGCCCTCAGGATCACGAACTGCCCCGGCTTGCGGCGCAAGGCGATCTTGGGGGCGCGTATGAGGAACGATTTGACGCCCGGTGCGAGGAACCGGGCCTCGATGATTTCATTCACCCCCGTATCGTCGCCCCAACCGCGGGCGACGGCCCAGGGCCGGAAGGCCCGCCCCGGGGAGTCGAGTGGCCGGGGTGACCGGCGGAGAAGCGGTGGTCCGGGGTCGCATCCTCGGCCGTGTCAGTCGGCGGGGTTTTCCCCCGGCCGGTAGACGGCGACCGCGTGCTCCAGGATCTCGGCGGGCTCGAACCACACCGGTCTGAACCGCTCATCGGCGAAGAGGGGAGCCTGGTCGGCATAGTGGGGCGAGTCCTCGTCGAGGGTCGCCGAACCGTACTGATGCACGCTGAACGCCGTCATCGCGCCGGCGGCGTCCCACTCCACGGCCAGGATGTAGGCGTCGCCGGCGATGCCGGTGAAGGTTCCGTCCCGCTCCCGCTCTCCGTAGACGGCCCGCAGCACGTCGGGGGCGCCCTCCACGGCGAGATCGACGTCGCCGCGCCGCAGTCGGTTGACCTCGGCCCAGGCGGGGTCGACCCTCCCGTGACCGTCGATGAGCCACTCGACCGACTCGGCAAAGGCCTCTTCGAGGACGTCGAAGGGCACCTCCGAGTGGGCCAGTTGGGACGGGTCGAATTCGATCCGGTCGTCGTCGTCCGTCTCCTCGAACACCCACGACAGGGCTCCCACCATCAGCGCAATGCCGCGGGCATCGAAGCCGGCGCTGAGATCCCAGGCCCGCAGCGTGTCGAGGGCGGCGCGGACATCCTCGACGTCGACGCCGTGCCGTTCCGAGACACCGTCGGGGTCGATCGAGACCACCAGCAGGTCCCGCCACCGCGCCACATCGGAATCGGGGTGATAGCGCAGGTCGTGCTTGTAGTCGAGCAGCTCGTCCATCGAGATCGCCGAGTCGCTCCCGAGCAGCTCCAGGGCCCGCAGCGAGCGATTGGTGGGCCAGTCCTCGATTCCCAGGGTCGCCGACCAGCCACCGGGGTCGGGATCGTCGCCGGTGCCGGTGGTCTGCCACGGGGTCGAGTTGGCGTTCTGAACGAACCCGGCGGCGGGGTCGAGCACCCGGGGGAGTGCCTCGAAGGGGAGGTAGTCGGTCCACAGCGTCTCTGCGGTGTCGCCGGGGAGGTACTGCGACCAGTCGTAGTGTTCGTCGCGGATCGGGACCAGGGCGTGGTAGCCGTAGAAGATCCGCCCGGTGCGGTCGGCGTAGCCGACGTTGAAGGTCGGCAGCCCGCTCTGGTCCCCCAGCGGGGCGCTCCACTCCTCGAACGTCTCGGCGTTGCCCATCCGGAACAGCTGCTCGTAGATGCCGGCGAGCCCCATCCCGGCGTAGCGGACCGCATAGGTCCCGTGGGGGCGGCGAATCGCCGGCCCGTAGGGCGTCCACAAGGCTTCCCGGGTCACGGTCCAGCGGAACCGTCCCGCGATCCGAACCCGGATCGGCACGTCCCAGGTCTCGAACTCCCGCCACTCGCCCTCGAAGCGGTAGCGACCCTCGTCGTCGGGATCGACTTCCAGGCGGAACACGTCGACGAGGTCGGGGTGGTTCACGGTGAAGGACCAGGCCAGGTGGCCGTTGGTGCCCAGCGCGAAGACCGGCATTCCGGGGAAGAGGGCGCCGCTGAAATGCCAGCCCTCATCGGAGTGGACGTTGGCCTCGTACCACGCCACCGGTCCGTCCCAGGGCTGATGGCTGTTCGAGAGGAACAGGGTGCTTCCGTTCTCCGAGCGACTGGGAGCCACCGCCATCACGTTGGACCCGTAGGCCCCGAAGCGGGGCGACACCTCCGAGGCCGGCTCGTCGTCGAACAACTCGATGAGGGTCTCCTCGAGCCCGAAGAACAGCGGCGACTTGTGCACCGAGCCGGCCACGATGTCGCGTCCGGTCAGGGGAAACAGGCCCTTGAGGGCCTCATCGGGATGAAGGGCGGCGTAGTGGTTGACGCCGTCGGCGTAGGCCTCGCAGATGGCCCGCACCTCGGGTGACAAATCGGTCTCGTAGCGCTCCTCGACGGTCTCCCAAACCCGCAGCAAGCCCACTAGATAGTCGTTGGGGGCGGCGTCCTTCCCGTAGATGGTGGCCAGCTTGCCCCGGGCGGCGAGCGCCGACTGCTGGATCGTGAGGAAGTCGTCCTCGGCGTGGGCGAACGCCAGCCCGTAGGCGACGTCGACGTTGCGGGGCCCGAGGATGAAGGGGACCCCGAACTCGTCGCGGACGATCTGGACGTCGTAGCGATCGGCCGCGGCGTCGAGGCCCTCGACTTCACCGGCGGCCGACTCGGGCCAGAACACCCACAGGGCGAGGCCGCCGAGGATGACGGCGAGGCCGCCGAGAGTCCACAGCAGACGGCGCAGCCAGCGTCGCACCCGGCCGATTCTGGCAGCAAGCAGGCGGCGGTGACTCTCAGAAGGAAACGACGGCCGGATCCCCTAGCCCCGAACCTATGGCATCATGCGCCCCTCCCGCCGGACGGCGGTTGGTGATCCCCGGGTCATGAGCCGTTCACACGCGTTCCGAGAGGCATCGACGATGCAGCATCGGAGTGTCCCTCGGACGAGGTCGACGGCGCCACGGGGGAATCCCCATCACGGCCGTGACGTTCATTCTCCGGCCGACACAGATTCACATTCAGGAATGGGCCGATGATTTCGATAAACAACCGATGGCCATTGCAGCCGACGAAGCACCCATGGAGGCCCAGCCGCGCCTCGACGACATCACCATGGCTCCGCCGCCCGGTGAGGAGAGTCGCATGACGACCGGCGTCATCAACCTGCCGCGGATCCGTTCCATGATCCGCCACGCGACCCCCCACGTCTTGGAGGGCACGGTGCTGCCGGTGGTGGTCTTCTACATCGCTCTCTTCCTGAGCGGCATCTGGGGCGCCATCGTGGCCGCGCTCGTCTGGTCCTACCTCGGGTTGGCTCGCCGGGCCGTCTCCGGCAAGCGGGTGAGCGGGCTGCTGTTGATCACGGCACTGACGCTGACGGTGCGATTCATGATCTCGGCGTTCAGCGGCAGTGTGGTCGTCTACTTCCTGCAGCCCGCCATCGCCAAGGTGGCGTTGGCGGCCACCTTCATGATCTCGCTGCGGACGGGGGAGCCGATGCTGCAGCGACTCGCCGGTGACGTGATGCCCATGGACGAGTCGTTGACCTCCCGCCCCTGCATTCGGCGCTACTTCACTCAGATCACCATTCTGTGGTCGCTGCTGCTGGTCGGTCATGCCCTGCTCGGCGTGTGGCTGGTTTTCACGGTCAGCGTCGAGACCTACGTCCTGGTGAAGACGATCCTCAACGTGGCCGTCAAGGGCGGGGCCATCTTGCTGTCGATCGTGATGTTCCGCAGACTCCTGCGGCGCCGGGGCTTCGCCATCACCTACACCTGATCGACGGCGGGAAACCTGACGATCGCTCGAGTCCCCCGAGGCTCATTGAGCTCGAGCGCTGCGGTCCGACGCCACCCGTGCCCGCCCCGGCGGCTCGGAGGGTTGGCGGCCACCTTCACCGGCCTCGCCCCGGTCGGCCCGGCGCTCGACGACTACGTCGAGTTCGGATTCCGGGAGCTCTTCGTGCCGTTTGCGTCGTCGTGGCGGGCGTAGATGGGGTAGGGGTCGCGGCGGAATTCGCTGCCCGAGAACATCTCGACGCGGTAGTCGTGCTTTCAGTATCGATCTGTGTCAATATGAATCCATGGATCGCGTCATTGTGGAGTGCTGCGCTCCCATCCTCGATGAGCCGTTGAGCTCGGAGGAAGCCGAACGGTTGGCCGGGTGGATGAAGGTCCTCGCCGACCCGGCCCGGCTTCGGCTGCTGAGCCTGATCGCCGCCGCAGGTGAGGCGTGCGCCTGCGATCTGGTGGAACCCATCGGTGTGGCCCAACCGACGGTGAGCCACCATCTCAAGGTGCTGACCGAGGCGGGTCTCGTG
The DNA here is from genome assembly GCA_041572755.1 of Acidimicrobiia bacterium. GTDB lineage: Bacteria > Actinomycetota > Acidimicrobiia > Spongiisociales > UBA11373 > JBFELU01. The sequence goes on from JBFFRY010000007.1 coordinate 74,348, forward strand.
GAGCGCGAGCGACGGGGCCGCTGGGCCTTCTATCGCCCCGTGCCCGAACGCATGGCGATCCTCGCCAGGGCCCTCGGCGGATAGACCTCACGATTCGCTAACACTCTTCGAACAGGTCGCAGTCACCATGGTCGGCGAACAGCAACGATCGGAGTTCGCATGAAGAGATCGCTCAAGATCGTCCTCGTCGTTCTGGTGGTCGCCGCCCTCGCCGTTGGTGGTGTTGCCCTGGCGCAGACGGGCGGCGACGATGACTTCGCCGATCATCCCGGCTACCGGCACATGGTGGGCCTCCTCTCCGATCTGGTCGATCAGGGTGTGATCAGCCAGGCACAGGCCGAAGTGGTGGCGGAGCACCTGGTTCTCAACGCTCACCGGCCGGGCCGACCCGGCGTACCCCACGGGCGGGGTATCGATCTGCTCGAGGAAGCCGCCGACATACTCAACATGACGGTGGCAGACCTTCGGGAGCAGTTGAGGGCGGGATCGACCCTGGCCGAGATCGCCGGCGGTCAGAAGGGCGCGTTGATCGCCCAGCTGGTGGAAGCCGCCGAAGCCGAGGTCGAGGCGGCGTTCGATGAAGGCAAGATCACGGAGGAGCAACGGGACCGGGCCCTCGAGACGGTCGCCGAACGGATCGCTCGGTTCGTGGAGGAGGGACCTCGCCGCCCGGGACCCCGATCCCACGGCCCGCATGGTGGTCCCGGCTTTGGAGGCCGGGGAGGCCCGCGATTCGGCCCCGGCATCGGCCCGGGACCCGGGACCTAGCGCAGCGAGCCGCCGACTGGAACGGGGCCCTTCGGGCCCCGTTCACGCGTCGTAGAGATGGTCGAGGTAGCGCTCGAGGAGGTCCTCGACGACCCCGCGTACCGGGAACGAGGCGGCCATGCCGTAGAGAGGCACGCCTCCCTCGGTTCCCGCCGAGTCGGCGGCTTCGTCGGCCGCTCCGGCGAGATCGGTCAGGAAGCGTTCGGCGACGCCATCGACGGTGTGGCGCAGCGTGACGGCCAGGTGGATCGCCGGGGGTCGCTGAAGACCGTTGAGGCTCCATCCCCGGGCCGACATCGATTCCATGATCCTGTAGATGTCGGCTCGGTCGCTGGCGAAGGCGATCACCCACAGGGGGTCCCCGAGAACCCGCATTCCCTCCATGGCGCCGATGCCGTCCTTGATCACCGCCGCCGTCTCCAGGATGCACCTGGTGGCATCGAGATAGCCCTGCTCCCCGGTGGCGACCATCGCCGCCCAGCAGGCGGCGCTCAGCCCGCCCGGACGGCTTCCGGCCAGGGTTGGTGAGGCATAGAGCCCGCCGGGCCAGTCGGCCGAGGTGAAGTACTGGTGGCGCCGCAACGCCCGGTCGCGGTAGAGGACGACCGAGGTGCCCTTGGCCGCATACCCGTACTTGTGGGTGTCGGCCGACATCGAGGTGACACCCTCGACCCGGAAGTCGAAGGGCTCCACGTCGTGTCCGAGACGTTCCGCCCAGGGGAGGAGGAAACCGCCGAGGCAGGCGTCGACGTGCATCCCGATTCCCCGTTCGGCGGCCACGGCGGCAAGATCGGCGATCGGGTCGACGACGCCGTGGGCGAACGAAGGGGCCGATCCGACCACGACGGCCGTGTTGCGCGTCACGGCCTCGGCCATGGCGGCCGGGTCGGCTCGGAAGCCGTCGTCCACCGGGACGCGAACGGGGACGAGCCCGAAGTACTCGGCGGCCTTGTCGAACGCGGCGTGGGCGGTGACCGGGATCACTATCTCGGGTCGGGCGATGCCGCGGTCAGTCCGGGCCCGGTCCCGGTAGGCCTTCATGGCGAGGAGGATCGACTCGGTTCCACCCGACGTCACCGTTCCCACCGCGCCGGCACCGTTGAGCATGTGAGCGGTCATCGAGACGATGTCGGCCTCGAAGCGGACGGTGCTCGGCCACAGGTCGGCGTGGAGCGGGTTGCTCTGGGAGTGAAGCCCGTAGGCCGCGTTGAGGAACCCCACATGCTCGGGGTCGCCGTGATAGACCGCCCCCGACGCATACCCCGCCGCCCAGCGCCGCTCCTCGCCCTCGAGCGCAGTCCGCATCACCTCGAGGAGCGCTTGGCGGTCGCGCCCCTCCGTCGGAAGGCGGGGCGACTCCGGCAGCCCGGCCGGACGGAGCTCCTCCATCACGGAAGCCAGCATCTCGTCGTATTCCTGCTCGATGCGGCGGGCCACCGGGGGCAGGCGCTTGAGACCCCGGTAGAGGGCTGCTGCGAGACCCGACGGCAGGCGCGCCAGCGCCCGTTGGACGCGTTCCAGATCCATGAACCAACGCTACGCCGGCGGGTTGATCCGTGCGAAGAGGCGTCGGTTGGTGCGGTGGATCCGGCGGAAGACGTCGAAAGCCCGGTCGTAGACCTCACGGTGAGCGCCATCCGGCTCGTACGTCTCGGCGATCGGGATGAGGCTCTCGATGTCGTCTGCCCCGATGTGGCCGAGCGCCGCGTGAGCGAGGAGCCCGACCCCCCGAACGTTCACGAGGATCGGGTCGCGGGCACGCCGGATCGTGCGGCCCAGGACGTCGGCGTGGATCCGGCACCACAGCTCGCTCTGCGCACCACCCCCGGCCATGGTGATCGAGTCGAGCGTCCGCCCCGTGAAATGCTCCACCGCTCCGAGGAGCCAGCGCCCATTCAGGGCAACCCCCTCGAAGACCGAGCGCACCAGCTCGGATCGGCCGGTGTCGAGCGACACGTTGAAGAAGCCACCCCGGAGGGAGGAGTCCTCGACCGGTGTTCGCTCACCGTTCAGCCAGGGGGTGAAGACGATGCCCCCCGCCCCGGGGGACGATTCGGCTGCCGCCTCGTTGAGTTCTGCGTAGGCCTCGGGTCGGTCTCGTGCCGGATGGAGCACGTCGGCGAGGTGATCGATGCAGGCCCCCGCCGTTTCCTGCTCGTTGGCGATGAAATACCGGCTTGGGATCGGGGAGGGCAGGGAGGCGATGTTGCGGACCACGTCGGTCTTCTTGAAGGGAACGTGACACGAGATCCACGACGACGTGCCCACGTAGAGGTGGGGGACGAAGGGGGCGACCGCTCCCGATCCGATCCCGGCCGAATGGAGATCCGGGGAGCCGCCCGTGACCGGGATACCCGCCCGAACCCCGAGGTGTTCCGCCGCGTCGCGTCGCAACGGCCCGACGATCTCGGTGGCCGGGATCAGGGGCGGGAGTTTGGCCCTCTCGATGCCGGCCATCCGGAGCAGGCCGCCGTCGTAGCGAACTGCGTCGGGATCGCGGTTGTCGGTGATCCAATGGAGCGCGATCGAATCGAAGGTCGCCACGCTCCGCCCGGTGAGGCGAAGGTTGAGGTAGTCCTTGGGCTCGAGGAACGTCTCCGCCGCTCGGTAGAGATCGGGGTGACGGGTCTTGAGCCAGAGGATGTGGGCGATCGGGTCCTTGCCCGACTTACCCGGGGCACCACCCGTGAGGCGGATCCACCGCAGCACCTTGCCGACGGAGTACCCCTCGAAGCGGATCGGGCCGCGGATCACGCGGCGGATCTCTGCGGCCCCGCGGTGGTCGAGCCAGATGATGGCGTTGCCGAGGGCCTCGCCTCGAGCCACGGGCACGGTGCCGGACCATTGGCTCGTGACCGCGACGACGGATACCGCGGCAGCTTCGGCGGGATGCGCCTCCGCCACCCGGCGGGACGCGGTTCCGATCGCTTGCCACCAGTCGTCGGGGACCTGCTCGGCGCCCCCATCGGGACTGAGGATGAGGCGGGTAGGAGCAAAGACCCCTCCGAGGGCCGTGCCGTCGTCGGCAACCAGCGCAACCTTGGGTCCGTGGGTGCCGAGGTCGACGGCAAGCGCCCATTGCATGGGTGAAACGTACCGGGATCGTCTCCCCGTCGCGCCTAGTCGTCGGTGGTGATCAGCACGCCGCCCATCCGCACCACCGCCTCGATGTCGACGCGGGGACCGTCCTCGGGGAGGTCCACCGGGGGCGGGGTCCGCACCTCGACCTGACCGGCGACCGTGTCGACCGACACGTCGACCCGCCACGTCTCGGGGACGATGACGCGGATGCCTCCGAGGACCGCGCGGAGCGACAGTTCGCCCCCGGCCGGGTCCGGCGTGGTGTCTCGCAGGTCGATATCGATGCCGCCGAGCACGGCGGTGGCCCGGCCGGCACGGAAGATCGGCGCCCGGCACTCGAGGTTTCGTATCTCCCAGATGGCGGCGAGGCGGAAGTCGCCGCTGGCGGTGTCGGCGCTCCGCTCCAGTGCCCGTGAGACGGCCATGGCGACGACCCGCAGGATCGTGGAGGCCACGACGATCTTCATGAGGGTTCGACCGATGCGTCTCACCTCATCGAGAGTAGTGCCGGCGGCGGTCACCGGCTCCTAGGCTCGGGTCATGGATCTCCTCTGGGCAGGGTGGCGCAGCGACTACGTGAGGTCGGTCGGCGACGACGACACCGGCGGGTGTCTCTTCTGCCGTCTCCCCGAGTTCCCGGATGCCGAAGGGCTCATCCTCGAACGCGGCGAGACGGCATTCAGCGTGCTCAACCGATACCCCTACACGACCGGCCATCTGATGGTGACGCAGTATCGACATGTGGCCGGGCTCGAGGATCTGCAACCGGCCGAGCGTGCCGAGGTGTGGGAGCTGCTCGAGCGGGGCCGGCGGGCACTCGTCGCGGCGATGGCGCCCCACGGTTTCAACCTGGGCGCCAATCTGGGGAGGGTGAGCGGGGCCGGGATCCCCGATCACCTTCATTTCCATCTCGTCCCGAGGTGGTCCGGGGACACCAACTTCATGACCAGCGTCGGCGAGACTCGAGTCGTCCCAGAGGATCTCGGCGACACCTGGGAACGGTTGCGCCGGTCCCTGGGCTAGAGGCGAGATCGGACCGCCATGACGGTGGCCCACCGTGGCTTCTTCGCGGAAGGTGCTTACGTTGCAGCAGGAGAGTCCACCGGTTGAGGAGAGCGCAGTGAGCAGAAGGATGATGATCGCAGTGGTGGCGGTGGTGCTGGCAGGCACCGTCGCCGTGCCCACCACCGTGGCTCTGGCGCACCGCGACGGCGAAGAGGGAGCCGACAAGGTCTGCTTCGAGTTCGATGAGCTCGGCCTGCCATCGTTGGGCAGGGGGGAGCGCCCCCTCTTCGACGACTTCGAGGGGGGCCCGCTGTTCGGCGGCGAGCTCCCGTTCGGCGAGCTCCTGGAGGAACTGGGGGGGATGCTCGAGGAGTTCCCCATCGAAGACTTGATCGCCTACTTGATGGGCGGAGGCGAAGGCCCGTTCGGGTTCTTCGAGGAGTTCGAGGGCGAGCTCCCGGAGGATCTCGAGGGCTTGTTGGATGAGGGGGGCCCGCTGTTCGGCGGCGAGCTCCCGCTCGATGGGGTCCTGGAGGAGCTGGGGGGGATGCTCGAGGAGTTCCCCATCGAAGACTTGATCGCCTTCTTGATGGGCGGAGGCGAGGGCCCGTTCGGGTTCTTCGAGGAGTTCGAGGGCGAGCTCCCCTTCGGCGGGCCGCCGCCCCCGCCCGGTGGTCGGGGTCCCTTCGATCTCGGCCCGGGGGAGGGCGTGGTGTGTGTGCCGACGCCGGCAGCCCGCGCCGAGACACTCCGGAGCCGGGCGGCCCGGCTGCTGGAGGCGATGCGGGACGCCGGCCTGGACGTCGGCACGGAGTCGATCGAGGTCGTCGTGCCGGTCTGGGATGAGGACGATCCGGCGGTCACGGAGTTCCTGCGCGACTACCTGACCGGTCGTCCGGTGTCCGGGCCGGTGGAGTCCGGAGTGGATCGAGTCGAGTTCCCCCTGGATCTCGGCGACCTCACCGAGGAGAGCGAGTAGCCGGGTTCCGGTGGTGGCGGGGCGCCTGCCACCGGGGCGAGCTGCACCGTCCGACTGCCGGTCCGTGCCCGGGGCGGTCGGTAGGGTGGTGAGCCGCCGACGTCGGTTTGGAGGCCCGTGACCGACTCCCAAGGGTTCCAGTCGTCCGAGTACCTGTCCTATCGGGACGGGGTGGCCGAGGCCGTGTCCGGCGGGGTGATCGAGGAGGGCTCGGTGTGCATCTTCGTGAACGGGGAGGAGTTGGCCTCCTTCCTGTGCACCCCCCGGGACCTCGATGAGCTCGCCATCGGGTTCCTGCGATCGGAGGGCTTCATCGATGGGATGGGCGACATCGAGTCGCTCACCCTGTCGCGGAACGACACTTGCGTGGACGTGATCGTCGCCAAGGAGTTCGTGTCGCCGGTCCGCCGCTTTCTCACCAGCGGATGTGGCGGCGGGGTCACCTTCGACGATCTGAGCGGCGGACTCGACCCGGTCACCGACGAGGTCGTGCTCTCGCCGGAGCAGATCACCGGGCTCATGCGGCAGCTCAGCGAGGCGTCCGAGCTGTATCGAGAGGTGCGCGGGGTCCACACCGGGGCGCTGAGTGACGGCGACCGGCTCGTGGTCGTGGCCCAGGACGTGGGCAGGCACAACACCATCGACCGCCTGTGGGGCAAGGCGATGAAGGCCGGGCTCGATCCCGCCGGCCACGTGCTGGTCAGCTCCGGCCGCATCAGCTCGGAGATGATCACCAAGGCCGCCAAGATGCGGATCCCGGTGGCGGTCTCCCGGACCTCGCCGACCAGCCTCTCGGTGCGGCTCGCCGAAGCCTGGAACGTGACGCTCATCGGGTACGCCCGGGGGAGCCGCTTCCGGGTCTACGCCCACCCGGGACGGATCCGGGCCACCTGAAGATCGGGTCGAAAGACCCTCCGAACCGTCCGGGGCCCATGAGTAGCCTTCCCCCTGATGGTGGACAGGATCTGTCGACGCCCGATCTTGCGGGCGCGCCTATGACCGTTGAGCGCCCCAAGCTCCGCAAGTACGCCTACACGGGCGATCAGCTCACCGAGCCTCCACCCGAGGAGCTCGCCGCCATCCTCGAAGCCCATGTGGGAGAGCCGGATGCGCTCATCACGGTGCTCGAAGAGGTGCAGCGCCGTTTCGATTTCCTCGGCGAACAGCAACTTCGGTACGTTGCCCAAGGACTCGGGTTTCCGCTCGCCCGGGTGTTCGGCGTCGCCACGTTCTACAACCTCTTCCGCTTCGACCCGCCGGGCAAGCACCAGGTCAGGGTGTGCCGGGGCACGGCCTGCCACGTGAACGGCTCGGCGCTCATCCTCCACTACCTCGAGGACGAGCTGGGGATCGGGGTGGACGAGACCACCGCCGACGGTCTCTTCACGCTGCAGATGGTGGCGTGCGTCGGCGCCTGCAGTCTCGCCGCCGTGGTGGTGATCGGTGAACAGACCCACGGGCGGATGACACCCGATGGCACCGTTGAGATCGTCGGGGAGCTCGCCGCAGCGGAGGAGTCGGCATGACGGCGACGCTGCGGGTGGGGATGTCCACGTGCGGGCTGGCGGCGGGGGCTGAGGCGGTCTACGACGCGTTGAGCGCCGAAGCGGACGGGCTCGCCATCGGCCGGACCGGGTGTCTCGGCGCCTGCCACTGGGAGCCGTTGGTCGAGGTGGCCGATGGCTCCCACAGCGTGCTGTATGGACCGGTGTCGGCCGACCAGGCGCCCGCCCTGCTCGCCCATGCGCGCGGCCTCGCCGGGGGGGCCCTTCCCGAGGTGGTCAGCAGTGAACCGGACCGGTCGGACTATCCGTATCTGGGACGCCAGGTCAAGGTGACCACCCAGCTGTGCGGCGTGATCAACCCGTATTCCCTCGACGACTACCTGGCCCACGGCGGGTACGAGGCGCTGCGGCAGGCGCTGGCGGTGCCGCCGGGTGAGGTGATCGAGGCGATCAAGGCGTCCCGGCTGCGGGGCAGGGGCGGGGCCGGGTTTCCCACCGGTGTGAAGTGGGGGATCAGCCGCGACCAGGGTGGCGGGCCCAAGTTCGTCATCTGCAACGCCGACGAGGGTGACCCCGGCGCCTTCATGGACCGGACCATGATCGAAGGTGATCCCCATCGGGTCCTCGAAGGCATGCTCATCGCCGCCCATGCCATCGGTGCCACCAAGGGCTACATCTACATCCGGGCCGAGTACCCCCTGGCCGTGGAGCGTCTTGCGATGGCGATCGAACAGGCCCGCGAGTACGGGGCCGCCGGCGACGACGTGCTGGGGAGCGGCATGCCGTTCGATTTCGTGATCAAGGAGGGCGCCGGTGCCTTCGTGTGCGGCGAGGAGACGGCCCTGATGCGTTCCATCGAGGGATACCGGGGCATGCCCACCATGCGCCCCCCATACCCCTCCGAGCAGGGCCTGTGGGGCTGCCCCACCAACATCAACAACGTCGAGACCTACGCCAGCGTCCCGAGCATCATCCTGGAGGGACCCGACTGGTTTGCCGGCATGGGCACCGATCGCAGCGGGGGGACCAAGGCTTTCGCCCTCGCCGGAGCCATCGAGAAGTCGGGTCTCGTGGAGATCCCGATCGGGATGACGTTGCGGCAGATGATCTACGACATCGGAGGCGGGTGCCGCGAGGGGCGGGCCTTCAAGGCCGTGCAGTTGGGTGGCCCGTCGGGCGGGTGCATCCCCGCCGAGCTGCTCGACACCCGGATCGACTACGAGGACCTCAAGGAGACCGGAGCGATCATGGGCTCCGGCGGGATGATCGTGGCCGACGAGACCACCTGCATGGTGGACATCGCCCGCTACTTCCTCACCTTCACCCAGGACGAGTCGTGCGGCAAGTGCGTCCCGTGCCGGGTGGGCACCCGCAAGATGCTCAACGTCCTCACCGCCGCCACCGAGGGGAGAGCCACCAACGCCGACCTGGATCGGCTCCGAGGCCTGTGTGACACGGTGCACCGCACCTCGCTGTGCGGGCTCGGCCAGACGGCCCCCAACCCGGTGCTCACGACGATGCGCTATTTCCCTGAGGAGTACGAGGCTCACGTCCGTGACGGGGAGTGCCCGGCCGGGGTCTGCGGGATGGAGGGAGGATCGTGAGCGTCATCACCATCGACGGCCGGGAGTTTGCCTTCGGGGACGGTGCCACGGTCATGGAGGTGGCGCTCGCCAACGACATCGACGTCCCCCGCCTCTGCTATCACCCCGAGCTGACACCCTCCGGTGGGTGCCGGCTGTGTGTGGTCGAGGTCGACGGCCGGCCCAATCCGGTCCCGGCCTGCGGGCTGGCGTGCGAGGACGGCATGGTGGTCGCCACCGCCACCGAGGCGCTCACCGCGATGCGCCACGACATCCTCGATCTCTTCATCTCCGAACACCCGCTCCTCTGCGACACCTGTGACGCCAACGGCGCCTGCGATCTGCAGCGACTCGCCGGTCGCTTCGGGATCACCGAGACCAGCTTCGACACCGAGACGACCCGGACGCTCCTCCAGGACGACAACGCCTTCTTCGTGAGGGATCACCAGTACTGCATCCTGTGCGGCAAGTGCGTACGCGTCTGCAGTGAGGTCGTGGGCCGCAACGCCATCGACTACGCCGGCCGGGGGTTCGACAGCCACATCGCCACACCGTTCGACGGGATCATGGTCGACTCCTCGTGCGTCTTCTGCAGTTCCTGCGTCCAGGTGTGCCCCACGGCCGCCCTCCTCCCCAAGCCCCGGTTGGCGGTGGGCCGCTCGTGGTCGGTCACTCCGAAGCGCACGGTGTGCGGGTACTGCGGGGTGGGGTGCAGCATCGAGTACCTCGTCGACGGTGACGGCGCCATCGTCGATGCCCAGGGGTTCCCGGAGGCCCCGGTGAACGGAGAGTTCCTGTGTGTGAAGGGCCGCTCCGGGTGGGATTTCGTGTCGAGCCCGGAACGACTCGACCGGCCGCTGATCCGGCGTGACGTGGCCCACGAACTGGGTCTCAGCGACGAGCCGTGGGAGATGCCCGACACCAGTCCGCTCCGGGCCCGCAAGACCGACTACTTCGTGCCGGTGGATTGGGACACCGCCCTCGATCTGGTGGCCGATCGCCTGGCAGAGACGGTGCGGGCGCACGGTCCCGATGCGGTGGCCGGTCTGGCCTCGGCCCGCTGCACCAATGAGGAGAACTACGTCTTTCAGAAGTTCATGCGGGCCGGGATCGGCACCAACAACGTCGACCATTGCGCCCGCCTGTGCCACGCCAGCACGGTCACCGGACTGGGGACCGCCTTCGGCAGCGGTGCCATGACCAACTCGATCCGGGGGATCCGCGACACCGACTGCATCCTCATCACCGGCTCCAACACTTCCGAGGCCCATCCGGTCATCTCCTACGAGGTGGTCCGGGCCGTGAACGGCGGGGCTTCGCTGGTGGTGATCGATCCGAGGCGCATCCCGATCACCGATCACGCGACCCTGTTCCTGCAGCCCAAGCCGGGGGCCGACATCTTCGTCTTCCTGGCGATGATGCACGTGATCGTCCGCGAGGGATGGGCCGACATGGGCTTCATCGAGGAGCGGACCGAGGGCTACGACGAACTGGCGGCCGCCGTCGCCGAGTACACCCCCGAAGCCGCCGCCCTGGCCTCCGGGGTCCCCGCCGATCTCATCGAGCAGGCCGCCCGGCTCTATGCCTGGGGGCGCCGCGGTGAGATGTTCGGCGGCGGCAACGGGTCGGCTCCGGAGCGGGGCCGATCGTCGATCCTCTATGCGATGGGTATCACTCAGCGCAGCAACGGCACGGAACTGGTCCTGGCGCTCGCCGACCTGGCGATGCTGTGCGGCCACCTCGGCAAGCCGTCCACCGGTGTCAACCCGCTGCGCGGCCAGGCCAACGTGCAGGGGGCGTGCGATCTCGGCGGCCTCCCCAACGTGCTGCCGGGGTATCAGAAGGTCGACGACCCGGAGCGTCGCGAGGCGATGGCGAAGGCGTGGGGCTGTGGGCCTCTCCCGGAGAGACCGGGGCTCACCATCGTCGAGATGATGCAGGCCGCCGAGGCCGGCGAGGTGAAAGCGATGTACGTGATGGGGGAGAACCCGATGCTCTCCGATCCGAACCTGGCGCACGTCGAGGCGTCGCTGCGGTCGCTCGACTTCCTGGTGTGCCAGGACATCTTCCTCTCCGAGACCGCCCAGCTGGCCCATGTGGTGCTCCCGGCGGCGGTCTCACTCGAGAAGGACGGCACGTTCACCAATACCGAGCGTCGGGTGCAGATGCTGTACCCGGTGGTAGCGCCGCCGGGCGAGGCCCGTCCCGATTGGGAGATCACCCAGGATCTCGCTCGCCGGGTCGACGAACGTCTGGAACGGGCCGACAACGGTCTCTGGCGCCGGGGGTCGACGGCCGAGATCATGGACGAGATCGCTGCGGCCACCCCCAGCTACGGGGGCATGAGCCACGCACGGCTGGCGGGCGAAGGGCTGGTGTGGCCGTGCCCCACACCCGATCACCCGGGCACCCCGGTGCTCCACACCGAGAGGTTCACCCGTGGCCTCGGCAAGTTCCATGCCGTCGCGGCCCGGCTTCCCGCCGAGCAGCCCGACGACGAGTACCCGCTGGTGCTGAGCACCGGACGGATCCTGTACCACTATCACACCGGGACGATGACCCGCCGCAGCGAGGGACTCACGTGGCGGGAACCGCGCGCCTACGCCGAGGTCAACGCCGTCGACGCCGAGGCCGCCGGGATCGGTGACGGGCGGCCGGTGCTCATCCAGAGTCGCCGGGGGGAGGTCCGGACGCAGGCGAGGGTGAGCGACCGGGTGCCGCCCGGGGTGGTGTTCCTGGCGTTCCACTGGAAGGAAGCACCGGCCAACCTGCTCACCCAGGACTTTGCGCTCGATCCGCAGGCCAAGATCCCCGAGTTCAAGGTGTCGGCGGTGCGGATCTCCAAGCCGCCGGTCAGACGGGGTGCGGCCGAGGAGTAGCCGAAGCACCTAGCCTGAGATCGTGGTGCCCCATCCCACGCTCGCCGACGTCGAGGCCGCCCGAGCCCGGATCGCCACCATGGTGCGTCGCACCCCTCTCGTGCCGACCGCCACCGTGGAAGCACCGGTGCTGCTCAAGTTGGAGAGCCTGCAGGAGACCGGTTCGTTCAAGCTGCGGGGGGCTACGAACCGGCTGCTGACCCTCGACGACGAGCAGCGGGGCCGGGGCGTGGTGGCCGTCTCCAGCGGCAACCACGGGAGAGCCGTCGCCAAGGTCGCCGGAGACCTCGGGGTCGAGGCCACCATCTGTCTCTCGGATCGGGTTCCCGGCAACAAGCGGGAGGCCATCGAGGCCCTCGGCGCTCAAGTCGTGGTGGCCGGACCCACCCAGGACGACGCCGACACCGAGGCTCGCCGGCTGGTCGCCGAGCACGGCCTCACCTTCGTGCACCCCTTCGACGATCCGATGGTGATCGCCGGCCAGGGAACGGTCGGGCTGGAGATCCTCGACGACGCCCCGGAGACGGACACGGTCATCGTGCCACTCTCGGGTGGCGGTCTCATCGGGGGGATCGCCGCGGCCCTCAAGGGAGCCGATTCGTCGATCCGGGTGATCGGCGTCAGCCAGGACCGGGGTCCGGCGATGTACCTGAGCCTGCGGGCCGGGCACCTCGTCGATGTCGAGGAGGAGGACACGCTGGCCGATGCGCTCGCCGGGGGGCTCGGCCCGGAGAACCATCATTCCTTCGAGATGTGCCGGGATCTCGTGGATGAGACCTTGCTGGTCACCGAGGAGGAGATCGCCGCCGCCATGGCGGCCTTGTTCCGACGGGACCGCCTCATGGTGGAGGGGGGCGGGGCGGTGGGTGTCGCCGCACTGCTCGCCGGGAAGGTCGCGTCGACCGCCTCCACCGTCGTGGTGATCAGTGGGGGGAATGTGGCGCATCAGACCCTGGAGGCGGTGCTGCGATGACCCGAGTCGTGGGCCTGGAGGAGATCCGGGACTCGATCGACCCGGCGGCGGTGATCGACGCGGTCGCCGAGGGGTTCCGCCTGTACAGCGAGGGTTTGGTGGAGGCTCCGCCGGTGGGCCTGCTGCATTTCGAGGACCCGCCCGGCGACGTGCACATCAAGTACGGCTACCTGCACGGCGACGGCGTCTACGTGGTGAAGATCGCCTCCGGCTTCTACGGCAACGTCGACCGGGGGCTCCCGGTGAGTGACGGGAGCATGATCCTCTACGACCGTCACACCGGGGTGATGCTGGCGATCTTCCTGGATCGGGGTTGGCTCACCGAGCTGCGCACCGGGGCGGCGGGGGCGGTGGCGGCCCGACTTCTCGGCCCCGAGCAACCGGAGAGAATCGGGGTGGTGGGCACCGGGGTGCAGGCTCGCTTCCAGCTGCGGGCATTGGGTCACGTCACCGCCCAGCGGTCGGTGCTGGCCTGGGGCCGCAATCCCGAGCGCCTGGCGGCCTATCGGGAGGAGATGAACGCCGAGGGGTGGGAGGTGGAGGCCGCCGGGGATCTGGCCGAGATCCCGGCATCCTGTGACCTGATCGTCACGGTGACTCCGGCCCGGGAGCCGCTGCTGGTGGCCGCCCAGATTCGACCGGGGACCCACATCACCGCGGTGGGGTCGGACAACGTCGGCAAGCAGGAACTCGACCCGGCCATTCTGGGGATCGCCGATCGGGTGGTGGCCGACTCGATCAGTCAGGCCACCCACCACGGCGAGTGCGTGCACGCCGTTGCTGCCGGGCATCTCGACGAGAGCCACATCCTCGAGATGGGAACCGTCGTCGCCGATCCCACGCTGGGGCGGACCGCTCCCGATCAGATCACCGTCGCCGACCTCACCGGGGTGGCCGTGCAGGACATCCAGGTGGCCAAGATGGCCTGGGCGGCGGTTCGTGGCTGAAGGCCTCCACCGACCCGGGTCGATCGGCCCTAGTGGCCCCGTGGGCAACGAGCGATGATCGTCGGACGCCGATCGGGAGGTAACCCACCATGGACTATCTGATCCGCAGCCGGGGCGAGGCGCTCCACGTCGACATCCCCCAACCCGGCGAACACCGCACCCGGCTGCTGGAGTCCGTGACCCTCTGCTCGCAAGGGAAATGCGAGTGCCCCACCGACGAGTACCGCAAGCTCGCCGCCTTCGAAGTCGAGGACCGCAACGGCGCCATCGCACTCGACCTCATGGCACAGGAAGGCGAGCGTCTCGATCCGGTCGAGATCGCCAAGTGCCTCGACTGGACGATCGAGCACATAGAGACCGCCTGATCGACGGGGCTCTCCGGTTGGCGGCATCGCCGTCCAATCACATGGCCAACCGCAGCCGATTGGAGTAGTCGAACGAATCGCCAGAGTCGACCCGACCTCCTCGAGGCACCGGTCACCGGAACCACGCTGAGGTCGGTGGCCTCGACCATCGCCCGTCGGGGTGGACGGTCGAAACCGTGATGAGGTGCCCCGCCGCCGGGCACTCGCTCAGGCTGCTCTTCCCCGGGCCGATGATGCCCGGCTCCACGTCGGGTCGCTCATAGCTCCACGCCGGCGTCGCCCAGCGAAGTCCGCAGTCCCTCGGCGTCCCGGAAATGGATGGTCCTGATGCCGGCGGTGACGGCGCACTCCAGGTTGAGTTCCCGGTCGTCGACGAACAGGCATTGCCCGGCCGGTTGCTGGGTGATGGCGATCGCCATCTCGTAGATCTCCGGTTCCGGTTTGCGAACCCCGAGATAGCAGGAGCTGAGGAACATCGAGAAGTGTTCCCGCAGCCGGAAGCGGTCGATGCGGTACTCGTTGAGTTCCCGCGACTCGTTGTTGAGGGTGGCCAGCAGGTAGTTCCCGGAGGCGGAGAGGTCCGACAGGACCTCGAGCGACTCGGGTATCGGCTCGGTCTGCGCCTTCATGAAGTCGGCGAAGTCGGAGCGGTCGAAGGGCCGGGACCGGTAGAAGACGGTGCGCTCGAGATAGGTGGCGAGATCCAGGGCCCCCGTCTCGAACGGGGCCGACACCTGATCGTGGCGATCCTGGAAGTCCTCCCAGTCGAGGTCGAATCGGTCGGCGGCGGCGCGACGCGACTCACGGTCCCATCCGTTGCTGAGCAGCACTCCGCCGACGTCGAAGAAGATCACCGTCACGTCGTTGCTCATCGGTCGACCCTTCCTTCGTGCCGTCACCGTGGCACAACAGAAAGCCGGCCCGGATGCTTCCCTCGGGGCCGCCGCCGGAGCCGGGCGAGGCTCCTCGTTTTGCGAAACTCGGCCCCCGGTCTCACAATCCTCCGGGACATCGTCTCCCAGATTCGGCAACAAGGGGGTTGACATTTCTGATCTCATCTCGATGGTGACGGGGCAACTCGGCGCAGGTGGCCTCGGCCAGATCGCCGGAATGCTCGGAACCAATGAAGAGGGCGCTTCGAGCGCTCTCACCACCGCCCTCGGCGTCCTCACGGGGGCCCTGGCGCGCAACACTTCCGAGCCGGAGGGCGCCGCCGCACTCGACGCCGCCCTGGAGAAGGACCACGACGGGGGAATCTTCAACGACCTCGGCGGGTTCCTCGGCAACATCGCTTCGGGACCCGGTGCCGGGATTCTCGGCCACGTGCTGGGAGGCCAGGAGAAGGCAGTGTCTTCGGAGATCGGCAAGCAGAGCGGGCTCGATGCGTCTCAGGTGACCGGCCTCCTCCAGACGGTGGCCCCCCTGTTGATGGGAGCCCTCGGGAAGAAGAAGCGTGAAGAGGGACTGGATGCCGGGGGAGTGGCCGGTCTGCTCGCCGGGGAGAAGGAGAAGGTCGAGGAGTCGGCGTCCGGTGGCCTCAGCAGCCTGCTCGGCATGATCGATGCCGATTCGGCGATGAGCTTCCTCGGCAAGGCGGCCGGCATGCTCGGCGGACTGTTCGGGAGGAAGAAGAGCGAGTAGTCGCTCTCCCAGGTAGTCGGGCCGGGCCCCATCCTGCCGGGTTGGTGGGCTAGGGGATGACCTCGACGGTGACGAGGTACTCGTCGATCGGGTCGACGCCGTCTTCCCACGGCCTCAAGTAGCCGAGGCGAAGTGGCCCGGTTCCGATTGCGGTCGGGGCGAACAGGAAGGTCGTGATGCCGCCTGCCCCGACGAGATCGCTCTCAGCCTCGTGACTCTCGGCGCTCAACTCGACGACGTCCGATTCGAGAACGACCCACTGGTAGCCGGTGGTGGGGTTGGCCTCCAGGCGGAGTTCGAGGGTCCCGGTTTCGGCGACGGTGACGGTGCCTCCGGCGTCGTCGAGGTCGATCTCAACCGTTCCGGCATCACCGCCACAGCCGGCCACGATCATCAGCAGGGTGACCAGAGCAACACGGCGCATGGAGCCTCCTTGGTCCCCTCGATCCTGCCAGTCGGGGGGCGACCCGACCAGGGGCAAGGGTCCCGAAGGGTCGGTTTCGCCCGACCGGTCGGCGGAACTCTCAACGATGGCGAGGCGAACGTCGATCACAACAGACCGGCGAGCATACGGAATGAGGCGCCGGTCACTCGGCCATCGCCCGCCTGGTGGAACACGGGCACAAGGTGCGCCGGGGGCAGGCCACGATCCAGGGGTGCGTTGCAACCTCGTCGTCGTCGTCGGGTAGGGCATCGAGGAAGGCCACCACCTGGGGGTGTCGCAGACGACGTCGGCCTTCCTGTCCCCGGCGACGATCTCGCAGAACGCGCCCCCGTCAATGTTGGAGACGCTATCCGTATTCCGAACGCTGCCATACTCTGAGGTCGATGCGTGCCCGACTCGTGTTGCTGACGCTCGCCCTGGCGGCCACGACCACGGCCGCCCCGGTGGCGGCTCAGCAGGTCCGCGCCGCCGCCCCCATCGGCATCTGGTCGGGCCCCGGTGATCAATCCGCCGACTGGGCGATCATCTGGATCGCCGACGGTCCGCCCGGCCAACAGCGTGCCTACTGGGCGGAACGGGTGGTGCTGGCGTGCGATCTCGAACCCGGCTTCCTGTGGGGGGTGGCTTCGGTCGCCGACGGCAACGTCGTCATCACCGGCGACCTCGTGTGCGCCGAGAGCGGCGACGTCGCCGAGACCACGAAGGAGTTCGAATACACCTACGACGCCTCCTCCGACGCGCTGGTGAGCGATGCCGGCGCCTTGACCCGCAAGTGCGACGGGGGATCCGATGAGATCGCGGGAACCGACGGGGACGATGTGCTTGAGGGAACCGACGGTCACGACGTGATCGACGGGGGTGCCGGCAACGACCGCCTGATCGGCAAGGGGGGCATGGACATCCTCTGTGGCAGAGACGGGAACGACCTGCTGAAGGGCGGCAAGGGCCTCGACGTACTGTTCGGGGGCTCGGGGGAGGATCGGCTCCTGGGCAACGCCGGGGCCGATCTGGTGCTGGCCGGATCGGGTGGGGACGTCGTTCGGGGCGGGAAGGGCAACGACATCCTCAACGGTGGTGGCGGCGGGGACACGATCAAGGGCAACGCCGGGGAGGACGTGATCGACGGCGATGCCGGCAACGACATCTTGCGAGGAGGCAAGGATCGCGACGACATCGACGGAGGCACCGGCGACGACGTCGTGGCCGGCAACAAGGGCGATGATCTGCTCAACGGGGACTGCACTTCCCTGAACGAGCCGGGCCCCGGTGACGATCAGATCCTCGACTGTGAAGGAACCGACTCCCTCTTCGGCGGCCCCGGGTACGACGATCTCCACGACCATCACTTCACCGACGGCGGTGCCGATTTCGACGCCTGCTCGACCGACGCCGAGCGGGTCGGCTGTGAGACCCACCGGGGTTCCCGGGGCCCGGGCCGCGACAAGGAGACTGCCGAGGAGTGGAGGCAGGTGGTCACCGAGGTCTTCACCGACTGGGAACTCGCCGGCGAGATCGAGCACGCCCTGCAGGTCATCGCCTGTGAGAGCGTCGCCGACCCGTTCCAGATCACTCGCCCCACCTTCGTGACCGGGATCTTCCAGCACCACCCCCGCTACTGGGAGGCTCGCACCGAGCGGGCCGGGATCCCGGGGGCCAGCATCTTCGATCCGTTCGCCCAGGCGACGGTCGCCGCACTTCTGGTCACCGAGGATGGCGGGGGCAACCCTTGGATCCCCCACTTCCACTGTGCCTCCATCCTCGAGCGACTCGGCATCTGGGAGTGACGGCCGGGTAGCCTTCCCGCCGAGCAGGAAGGCATGAAGGATGTGGCGTCTCTGGCAGCGTGTGTCGTCGGCTCGGGCCGCGCACCTGCGCACCTCCGGTGAGCCGACCTCGGCCAACGGCGCCTCGTCGTTCCATCTCTTCTGGGACATGCCGCCCGAGCCGCTCTCCGAGGTGGCCGCCACCTGTGAGGTGCTGCTCCCACCGGCGGTGAACCGCCTCTACTTTTGGGCGTTGCAGGTCACGTTCGCTTCGGGGCGGCGGCTGCGAGGCGGTGCCCACTTCGGTCTCCAGTGGAACCCGCGTCACCCCAACAGCACGGCGGTGAACTGGGGCGGCTACCTGACCGGGGGCCTCGATCAGCTGCGGGGGAGTGACTCGGCGTTGCCGGCGACCCGGCGGGGGGCCGATGCCAACACCCGCGACTTCGAGTGGCTTCCCGGGGAGCGCTACCGCTTCCACATCGGACCGGGTGGCGACGCCCCTGAGGGGATGCACGCGTGGCGTGGTTCGGTGACCCACGTGGAGTCGGGGACCACCACGACGGTCCGTGACCTCTACGTGCCGGCCGACAGCCTGGTGTCGCCCGTGGTGTGGGCCGAGGTCTTCGCCCGGTGTGAGCATCCCCGGGTGTCGGCCCGCTGGAGCGGCCTGGCGGCTCGGAACCAGGCGGGCAAGGTGGTTCGGCCCTCCTACGTTCGGGTCAATTACCAATCCCGCGACAAGGGCGGATGCGACAACACCACTGTGGCCGTCGACGAGTTGGGCCTCCTCCAGATCACCTCGGTGGAGCGGCGCGTGCCGCAGGGAGCCACGCTGCCGGTGCCGGACGGCCCTGCCGAGGTCTAGGGCCAGACCCCTCTCTGTTCCGAGGCCAGGCGGCACCGCTCCACCGCTATCACGTACGCGGCGATGCGGAGATCGGGGTCGACCGGGGTCTCCGATTCGGGTCGGGCTCCCAGCCACCGATCCTGGTACCACTGCAGCGATTCCGACAGCGCAACCCGCTTTGTGACGACCTGCTCGGTGGCCCGGTACATCCTGGTGCGCAGCTTGCGGTGGACCTCGTGTTCCTCCCACTGCGAGTTCTCCAGGTTCTGGACCCACTCGAAGTAGGAGACGACCACGCCGCCGGCGTTGGCGAGGATGTCGGGGAGGATCCGTATCCCCCGATCGCTCAGGATGCGGTCGGCACCCGGGGTGACCGGCCCGTTGGCGCATTCGACGATGAGGCTGGTCTGGATCCGCTCCGCGTTCTCGATCGTGATCTGGTTCTCGAGGGCGGCCGGCACGAGGATGTCGCACGGCACCTCGAGGACCCCTTTGGGCGGCAGCGCTTCGACACCGGGGAACCCGGCGACGGTTCCTGACTCGTCCTTCTGCTCCTCGACTTTGGCGACGTCGAGGCCGTTCGGATCGTAGATGCCGCCTTTGGTGTCGGAGACGGCCACGATGGTGGCCCCGGCGTCGCCGTAGAGTCGAGCGGTGTGGCGCCCGGCGTTCCCGAACCCTTGGATCGCAACGGTGGCGCCGTCCAGGTTGTTCTTGCCGGGCAGGCCCCCGATCTCCAGGAAATGCTCGGTGGCATACAGGGAGCCGCGCGCAGTGGCATCGGCCCGGCCGGGGATGCCTCCCAGGTCGATCGGCTTCCCGGTGACGACCGGCAGGTTGTTCTCACCGGGGTGCATCATCGAGTAGGTGTCGTAGATCCACGCCATGGTGAGGGCGTCGGTGTACATGTCGGGGGCGGGGATGTCGGTGTGGGGGCCGATGTTCTCCCCGAGGGCCGCCACGAAGCGCCGGGTGACTCGCCGCTTCTCGTCGACCGACATCGTGGTCGGATCGCACTGGACCCCGCCTTTGGCTCCACCGAAGGGGATGTTGAGCAAGGCGCACTTCCAGCTCATCCAGGTGGCGAGCGCCTTCACCTCGTCCTCGTCGACGTTGGGGTGGAAGCGAATGCCGCCCTTCCCGGGCCCCCGAGTGTCGGAGTGGAGCACCCGATAGCCCCGGAACACGTGGATGAACCCGTCGTCCATCACGACCGGCAGGAACACCGTGACGGCCCGATCCGGCTCGAACAGCCACTCGGCGATGCCTCGCCAGCCCTTGAGATCTCCCACGAAGGGGGCGGCCAGCTCGAACTGCCGGCGGGCGATGTGGTGAGGGTTGAGATCCTCTTGGACTGGCGCCGACGTGGTCATGGGTACCTCGCTCAGGGAAATCGGGACCATTGTGGTCGCGCGTATCGTCGAATGCGGGCGTTTCCGGAGGTAGGGGCGAACGACCCGCTGCGCTGGCCAGGCGGCCCGGCACGGGGGACCGTGCCGAACCCACCACAACGGACCGGCTTGCGCGAGAATCACTCGTTGGGCGCTTAGCTCAGGTGGCGAGAGCGCTTCCCTTACAAGGAAGAGGTCGGGGGTTCGAGTCCCTCAGCGCCCACCAGAAGGAACACCTTGTCACATATAGGGTTCCTGTTGTCCGCATTGTCTCTTCGCCTTGGGGTCAACCGGCGAGAGTCCGCGAGGAATCCGCGGCCCGCAGAATCCAGGTGGTGTTGAGCGCTTCTGCGGCGGCGTCATCGAGTCCTTCGTAGAGGTGCCCGTATACGTCGAGGACGGTTCTGACGCTCTTGTGGCCCAGCCGGGCGGCTACCACCTTGGGCTGCTGGTTCTCGGCGATCAGCATGGCGACGTGACTGTGGCGCAGGTCGTGGAAGCGGCAAGGTTCGCCCACGGAGGCTTGGACGGCTGGGAGCCAGACACGGCGTCGGAAGTTGGTTCGCCGAAGCGGTGCTCCACTGCAAGATGTGAACACCAGC
>JBFFRY010000008.1:0-74499 GCA_041572755.1 Acidimicrobiia bacterium
CGTCCCGGCCACAGTCGTGGTCGTCCCGGCCACAGTCGTGGTCGTCCCGGCCACAGTCGTGGTCGTCCCGGCCACAGTCGTGGTCGTCGCTGCCACAGTCGTGGTCGGTTGAGGCTGGCCAGCACCGGGACAGTAGTAATCCCCCCCGGTATAGGGGGTCTGACCCGGTGTCTGGTCGCTGTCGTTGCAGGTGAGTTGCCCACCCGGTGTCACGTAGACCTCGAACGATCCCTGGTCAGCGGTCGCAGCCGACGGGAGAAGGATCAACATGCCCGCAACAAGCAGCATCGTCGCGCCCAGCGCGACTAGAGACCTCCCAGTTTTGATCCTCCAAGCAGAGGACATGAAGCAACTCCCTCTCAGCAAGTGGACGCTAGCACATCGCGCAGCGCTTTTCTCTATCGGCCCACCACTCTAGACCCTTCATCGTCCAACCGCAACCCTCTGCATCACCGTCGAATGCCCTGCGCATTCGGGGTTGCCCGACCCACTCATCACTCATAGTGGCTCGATAAAACACGTCAAGTAGTCATAACGGAGTGACGATTACATGAGGCATGGCCACTCTTAGTATTCGAAGCGACCGCCGGGACCGGAGACCTTGGACCGAACGGCGACGAGCCGCTGCTCTCTCCGTCGTGGTGTTTGTGGTGGCCGGCCTCCCCACTGTGGCCCTGGCCGGCGGGGGATCGATCGAACGCGATGCGCAAGCCCTGCTCTACGAGATCAACATGGCCCGGTGGGATCCGACGGGATTCGGCGACGCCACGGGCATCTCCCTCGACGACGTGCTGCCCAGGCCGCCCCTGGCCCCCAACCACCAGTTGGCGAACTCGGCCACCTTCAAAGCCAACGAACTGGCAATGAACTCCTACTTCGATCACCGCAGCGCCGTCACCGGAATGTGGCCCAACCAACTGGCCCGCAGGTTCGGCTATGCGCTCCCCGACCTCTTCGCTGACGACACCAACAACATCGAGTCATTGCATGCCGGCAGCCCGGTTGCCCGCGAGGTGCTCCTCAGCTGGGCGAGATCACCTTCCCACCGCAGGCACATCTTCGGTGAAGGATGGTTCTTTGCCACCCACCGGGAGATCGGTGTCGGCCGCAGCACCAGCGGCAACTACTGGGTGGTCCACAGCGCCTATCGATCCACCAACGATCTCTTCGTCACCGGAGTCGCCTTCGAGGACACCAACGACAACGGGTTCATGGATCCCGGGGAGGGGCTCGGTGGAATCGCGATCATCGTCGGAGACCGCACCACGACCACCGATCAAAACGGCGGCTACGCCATCAAAGTGAGCCCGGGCAGCCATCGTGTCTCAGCGCGAGGCCAAGGTTTCCGGGGCACCGCCACCGCCGAGATTCGGGTCCGGGAGTACAACGTCGGCGTCGACTTCATCTCAGGAGAGGACGAGCCGGTGGTGCGTGACTACCAGCTGTGCCTGGGCCGAGAGCCGACCGTCCTGGGGACCAGCAGAGACGAAGTGATCCGCGGTACCCCGGGCGACGACGTCATTCACGGCCTCGGGGGAAGAGACACCATCTACGGCCTCGGCGGTGACGACATCATCTGCGGCGGGTCCGGTCGGGATCGAATCCACGGCGGAGCGGGTGACGACAGACTCAGCGGCCAGTCCGGAACCGACAAGCTCAAGGGCGGCTCAGGGAACGATCGGTGCGACTCCGGCGAGACGACGAGCGGCTGCCGACGTCGGACTGCAACCTCCTGACCTGACATCGGCAACCCTCCGGCGTTGCCACGGAGAGTGTCTATGATCAGGGCGTGCCCGCACCCACCTCCGACACCGGAACGGAAACCATCACTTTCCACCCCGCTCCGGCGGAGATCCGGAGCGCGGATCGACCAGGTCAAACCGTGACTCATTCGTCGACGCACGATGAGACCCGCACCAACCGGGCACGGGCCCTTATGAAACGTTCGGTCCTCAAGAGGATCGGGATCGTCCTCATCGTCGCCTCGGTCCTCCTCCTCGGCTATGCGGCCTACCAGATCTGGGGTACCGGCATCGTCACCAGTCGCCACCAAGAACGCCTCGCCGAAGAGTTCGGCGAGCGTGTCCGGCAGGCTGCGGCGGGGGTCCTACCCGATCCGGTCGACCAGCCGCCCTCGACGTCAACGGCTCGGCCCGTGTCACCGTGGGACAATCCTGTGATCCAGGCTCCGGCCACCCAGTCCGAACCGCTCACTACGCCGGTCCCCGCCGAACCCGTTCCCACGCCCACGACCGAGCGGTCTCCCGGCGTCCTCTACGAAGCGGCCCCCACTTCCGGCCAGGTCCTGGGCCGAATCATCGTCGAGAGTCTCGAACTCGACTGGATGGTCATCGAAGGCGTCGGCGCGAACGAACTTGCCCAGGGACCCGGCCACATGCCGCACACCCCGGTCCCGGGACAACCGGGAAATGCGGTCATCAGCGGCCACCGCACCACCTACGGGGCCCCGTTCTATCACCTCGATAAACTCGTTCCGGGTGACACCATCTCTGTGGAGACCCTCGTCGGGACCCATGCCTATGAGGTCATCGGCAGCACGATCGTGCCACCCACCGGGGTTTGGGTCACCGAACAGTGGGAGGGCTCCTGGCTCACCCTCACAACGTGTACCCCCCTCTTCTCCTCTCGGGAGCGGTTGATCGTGTTCGCCAAACTGGTGGAGGGTCCCAACGAGGAGGCCATCCACGACGACTTCACCCCGAGCTACGGCCTGCCCGAACCTCCCGAGGCGTAGGCGGGCTGGCTCAAGCCCCGAACACCTGGGTCAACCATCCCTCGTCCCCCGAGACGATGACGCCGATCCCGGTGAGCTCCCAATCGGGATCGCACATGTTGTCCCGATGGACTGCGCTGGACCAGAGCTGATCGAAGAACCCGTCGGCGGTGATCGACGCACCGAGCAGCCAGGCCACGTTCTCCCCAAAGATCGATCCGGGGATCCGGAAGGTCTCCACTCGCGTGGCGAAGTCGCCATACGTGGGTGAATCATGGCTCAGGAAGTCGTGGACCGCCATGTCCCAGGAGTGGACTCCCGCCATCCAGTCGTACTTCGAGTGACGGCGGAGAACATCCTCCCCACAGCGGTCGACGCGTGCCTCGTTCATCTGCTCGAAGAAGTCGCGCTCGATGCTTGCCTTGCGTTCACACTTCTTCTTCGAGCCCTGGCGACACAGATCGATGCCTTTTCCACCGTTCACCGTGTCCGAGCCTCCGTTGCCGGACAGGATGTCGTGACCGGATCCACCGAGCAGTAGGTCGTTCCCCTTACCCCCTTCGAGCTCATCGTCCCCTGATGCACCGCAGATCGTGTCGTTACCGCCCTTGCCGTCGACGATGTCGTCACCACCCCCGGCATAGATCACATCGTCACCGCTCGTGCCCTCGAGAACGTTGTCGCCGCCATCGCCGACGATCGTCGCCACCAGCCCATCACAGGTGGGCGTCGACGCCGACCCCGGCACCGACACAAAGATCAGCGCCACCGTGAGAAATGAGAGGAAGAGGTACCAGGATCGCTTGCTCGACATGTTGATCTCCCAAGAAACTGAAGTGCCGTGTCGAGCCGAGTGTAGGAAGGCGAAACCGCTAGCCGCCAACGGCGGCACCGTGACGCGTCTCGCTCAGACGGCCTGCTCCCGGTACCCGGTGTCCCCAGGGTGCACCACCCGGAAGGACTGCTCCGACGGCATGGCCGCCATCGGACGGAGGCGCAACTCCATGAAGGTCTGACCGGGGAACCGCTGGTCCTCGTACAGCTCGACGTCGATGTCATGGGGCAGCATGCGGGCCACCATGATCATCTCGCGGCGGGTCTCCAGGTCGTAGCCGACAAAGCGCACATACCCGGCCCGATCGACCCTAGAAACCAACAACTCGGCCACCTCGCGCCGCCAGGCCCGGCGGGAACGGCTCTCTGCGAACAGCGGCATAGGGCCCCTCGAGGGAATGACACCGCTGTGATCTTATGCACAGGCCCCGGCAGGATCCGGTCTTTAGCGAGGCACCTCACTCCACGGGAGATCCTTGTCCACCCGTGGCTCACCGGGCAGGCCCAGAACCCGTTCCCCGAGGATGTTCTTCATGATCTCCGAAGTTCCGCCCTCGATGGAGTTGGCCCTGGCCCGCAAGAAGGCCTTGCGGGGATCGGTGATCGTGGCCGACTCCTCCGGCATCACCATCTCGTAGGAGTCGTAGAGCATGCCGTCGGGCCCCATCAGGTCCAGCACGAGCTCGTAGATCTTCTTGTTGATCTCGGCGTACACCAACTTGGCGGTCGAGCCTTCCGGCCCCGGCGTGCCCTGCGAGAGGGCCTTGGCGGCCCTCAGATTGGTGAGACGAGCCGTCTCGGCCTCGACCCACAGCCTCATCAGCCGGTCACGGCGCACCGGATCGTCGAATCCGCCCCTGCGCCAGGTGGCCACCGCAGTGCCGATCGGGCCAAACTCCCGCGGCTGAATGATGCCTCCGATGGCGACCCGTTCGTTCATGAGGGTCGTCAGGGTGACCCGCCAGCCGTCGCCCACCTCACCGATCCGATCGGCGTCGGGAACTCGCACGTCGGTGAGGTAGACCTCGTTGAACTCCCCCTCACCGGTGATCTGGCGGATCGGACGGACCTCGATGCCGGGAGCCTCCATATCCACGATGAAGTAACTCATCCCCTTGTGCTTGGGAACGCCCGGGTCGGTCCGCACCACGATCATTCCCCACTTGGCGACGTGGGCCAGCGTGGTCCACACCTTCTGACCGTTGACCACCCACTCGTCACCGTCGCGAACTGCCCGAGCCGACAGTGCCGCCACGTCGGATCCGGCTCCGGGCTCGGAGAACATCTGACACCAGATCTCCTCCGAGGTGAACATCGGTCGCAGCCACCGCTGCTGCTGTTCCTCGGTGCCGTGGGCCAGCAGCACGTGGGCGCCCATCCCCACACCGAGGATGTTGAACTTCGCCGGGTTGGGGGCGCCGGCATCGGCGAGACGATCGTCGACGAGAGGCTGCAGTCGGCGCGACACGCCGAGGCCGCCGAGACCCTCCGGGAACCAGACCCACGCCAAGCCGAGATCGAATCGAGCCGCCAAGAACGAGACGGGATCCCCTGCGGGATCGTTGCTGTTCAGCAGCTCGTCGAGTCGATCTTCTATCAACCGGGAGGCATCGGTCATTGCGGCTCCTCATCGAGAGGACCCGCATGATGCCATAGCCGCCCCTCAGGCACCCAGGTCCTCCAGGACCGCCTCGGCGGCGCGGCGCCCGGAGCGCAGGGCACCGTCGATCGATGCCGTCGCCCGGTGATCACCGGCCACGTACCGCCCCGCCCCCGCTCGGGCCGGAAGGTGAGCATCGAACGGCGGTGACTGGGAGGGCTGCCCGTGCATGAAGACATGGGTGGCCAGGTGATCCCATCCATCGACCGCATCCCCGAACCAGGTGCTGAGACGCTGCCGCACCCGATCCTCGATGCCGGACTCGAGTTCGAGGCTCTCGACGACGACCAGCGCCCGACCGGGAGGGGCATAGGCCGGAGACACCTCAGACATGACGGCCACGTTGTTGACGGCGCCACCCGGTTCACCATCGAGGAGGAGGCGCGGTCCCCTTCGCGGTGGCTCCTCGGCAGCGAACGCGACACCCACGACCCGTCGGGATGGCGGTACTCGGAGATCGAGCAACCGAGCCGCCTCCGGAGCCTCGGTGGCCACCACCACGGCGCGAGCAGAAACCTGCCCGCTCCCGGTAGACACACCGGCCGGGTCGACCGCCGTCACCGGGGTCTCGAGGCGGATCGTGCCGTCGGGGAGCCGCTCGGCGAGTTGGTCGGGGATCCGCTGCATGCCGCCGGCGGGGACGGCGGCGTCACCCTCGGCCAACATCTTGAGCACGAAATGGAAGGCCCGCGCCGAGGTCTCGAGATCGGGATCCAGCAGAATCCCGGCGAACAGGGGTCGGAAGAAGCTCTCGACCATCCTCTCGGAGAACCCTGCCGACCGCAGCGCCTCCACGGCGGGAACGTCGTCGCCGTTCAGCAGGCCTTCGATCGAGGCCGAGCGGACCCGGCTCCGCAAGCGAGCCACACGCAGCTTGTCGGCGACCGAGCCAATCGGGGCACGCAGCGTTGCCCAGGCATCCGCCGGTCGGCGGAAGGGGTCGCCGACGCGATGGAACCGGCCGTCCCGCCACACGTCGGCCCCGGGATGGAAGCACCGGAGATCCAGGCCGGCGAGGTCGAGGAACCGCCGGCCCTCCGGATAGGCAGTCAGATACACCTGAAAGCCGCGGTCGATGAGGAACCCGTCGACCTCATCGGTGCCCACCCGCCCTCCGACTCGATCGGAAGCCTCGAGCACCACCGGCTCCACACCCCGCTCGGCGAGCACCCGGGCACAGGCGAGACCGGCGAGCCCGGCACCGACGACGACGACGTCCGCCACCGCTACCTCCGATCGAGGGCGGCGGTCAACGCCGCGTCGAGATCGGCATCGCCATCGAAACCGTCGGCCCGCAGACGGTTGGGGAGAACCCGCTGGCTGTCGAAGAGGGTCGCCTCCGCCAGTTCTCGGCCCAGGATCAGCCGCAAGACGAATCGAGGGATGGGCAGCAGCACCGGCCGGCGCAGCGCCCGGCCCACCGCCTTCATGAAGGTCTTGTTCGTCGCCGGCTGGGGAGCGGTCAGGTTGACCGGCCCGGCGAGCCTGCTCTCCAGCAGGTGAATGATGGCGCGGACCTGGTCTTCGATCGAGATCCAGCTCCACCACTGCCGGCCGTTCCCGACCCATCCCCCCAGGCCCCACCGGTAGGGGCTGAGCCAGCGCGGTCCGAACGGGGCCAGCAGCCGGCCGAGGGCACCGCCGTTCCGGGAGAGCACGATTCCGGTGCGGACCACAACGGTCCTGATCCCCGCTTCCGCGGCGGGAGCGGTCGCTTGCTCCCAGGCGCTGCAGACCTCGGCGAAGAAGCCCTCCCCGGTTTCCGAGTCCTCGTCGAGGAGTGCATCGCCACGATCTCCGTAGACGCCGACCGCCGAAGCGCTGATGAACACCGACGGCTTGCGATCCAGCCCGGCGAGGGTCTCCGCCAGGAGCCGCGTCGGCTCGATCCGGCTGCTGCGAATCAACTCCTTCTCGGTGGGGGTCCAGCGCCGCTCGCCGATGCTGCGCCCGGACAGGTTGATCACCGCATCGATCCCCTCGAGAGCTGCGGCATCGATCGTCCCTTCGACGGGATGCCAGGCGATCCCCTCGTGACCGCCGGCCGTGGTGGGGCGGACGAGCCGGATCACCCGGTGTCCGGCATCCTCCAGGGCCTCTATCAGGGCGGTGCCGATCAGCCCGGTCGACCCGCTCACTGCAATCCGCATGGAAGCCTCCTTGCGGCAGAGGCTAGGAACCTCAGTCCCGATACCAGGAACGCAACTCCTCTCCGATCCGGCGACGCCACTCCTCGGTCATCGCCCCGACCGGGTCGCCCACCCCGAGGTAGTCGGCGGGACTGATCGGCTCACACACCGTCACCCGCACCGGTCGGCGGCTGATTCGTCCGGTGCCGCGGCCCATGGCCTCGTCGGAACCGGCGACGGCGACCGGCAGCAGTGGGGCACCGGCACGGCGGGCCAGCCACGCCGCTCCTCGCTTCGGCGGCTCCTCCCCCCAGCGCCACACCCGCACCCCCTCGGGATAGAGCCCGACCGCACCCCCTTCGGCCAGCTCGGCCAGAGCGAGCCGCAAGGCACTGAGAGGGGTACGCGTTCGCGACATGGGCACCGCGCCCAGCCAGAAGGTGAGCCCGTCGAAGAACCGCGAGTTGCCGTAGAGCTCATCCACGGCCAGGAATCGAATGGGGCGAATCACCGTCATACCCACCAGCACCGGGTCGAGATGGGAGAAGTGGTTGGCGGCCACCACGAGGGGACCGGAGGGAATCGCCGCTCTCCGCACCACCTCGGCGGGGAAGTAGAAGCGGGTCAAACGCCTGGCGGTCGGCACGGCGATCCGCCAGGCGCTGCAGGCCCCGAAGGGGAACCCCGTCCTACGCCGGGGCCGCAAGATCGGAGAACAGCGCCGCCAAGGCGAGATCGGCGCGTTGATTGGCTTCCAGGGATTCGATCGTCGTGAGGACCCGTTCCGCTTTGGCCACCGCAGATCCGGCGGTCACGCGGGTGAGATCGGCGCCCGACACATCGGGATTCCTCGCCGGGGCTCCCAACTGGGCGGCGGCGGCATCCCGGTACCACGAGGCGAGGATCTCCAGCCCGGTCACGTGCAGCGCGGCGGTGGCCCGCTTGCGCTCCCGCTCGTGGCGATCCTTGAGGACCCGAATCGATGCCGCATCGCCCGGCGAGCCGTCGACTTCCTCCTGTTGACGCGCCTCGAGGCCCTCCAGCAGCGGGCCCGAGGCGGCCGCCAACTCCTCGGCGAGGCGAAACGCCGAGCCGGGTTGCGGATCGAGGCGGGCCGGGATCCCGAGCCATGCCGATCGGAACGCGGCTACCTCCGGCTGGGTTGCCAGCATCAGGGCCAGTCCGGGACGGCCACCCGACGTCCCTGCGGCATGTCGGGCCTGATCCTCGGCCACGCCCTGCGCCGCCAAACCGGCCGCGATGTCCTCCTCGGGAACTCGGCCGAAGAACACCGTCCTTGAACGGCTGGCGATGGTGGCGGGAAGATCGTCCTCAGATTCGGTCACGAGCACGAAGACGGTCGTCGAGGTCGGTTCCTCCAGGGTCTTGAGCAGCGCATTGGCGGCCCCGTCGTTCATCATCCCCGCCTCCTCGAAGAGGAAGACCTTGCGGTCGGCCTCGACCGGAGCCAGAACCGCCTGCGCCACCGTGGCTCGGGCCCGATCGACGCCGAGCGAGGTCCGGCCGTCCGGTTCGACGATCATCAGATCCGGGTGACGGCCCGCCAGCACCCGTCGCCGGCACTGTTCGGCCCCATCGGGGCAGAGCAGCAGCGAGGCAAACCGGCGGGCGATCGTCGCCTTGCCCACCCCGGCCCGACCCACGAAGAGATACGAGTGGGTGGGGGCCGAGGCTTCGACCGAGAGCAACTCGATCACTCCCTCGTGTCCGATCACATCGGCAAATGGGCTCACCATCGGGCGGCCACCTGGCGCTCGGCAGCATCGACGACCTCGTCCAACGGCGCCGAGGCGTCGATCACGACAAACCGGTCGGGCTCGGCGGCGGCCAGCTCGTCGTAGGCCGCCGCAACCTTCACCTGCAGCGACAGACCCTCGGTACTGATCCGATCCGCGTAGTCCTCCCTGGCGAGACCCTGTTCGGGGTCGAGGCGCAGCAGCACCACCAGCGCCGGCCAGACGCCCTGGAGCCCCGCTTCGTTCACCGTCCGCACCTCCGGGATGCCGAGCCCGCGGGCGCCGCCCTGATAGGCGAGCGACGAGTACACGCATCGGTCCGACACCACCGCTTTTCCCGCAGCGAGCGCCGGACCCACGATCTCGGCCGCCAGTTCGGCCCGGGCCGCCGCAAACAGCAGCGCCTCGGTCCAATCGGCCATCGACCCGCCGCGGCCCAAGAGCACAGACCGAATCGCCTCGCCCGTCGGGGTCCCGCCGGGTTCCCGGACTTCGATCAAGTCGAAACCCCGGCGGCGAAGCCGCTCGGCGAGTGCCTCGGAGACGGTCGTCTTGCCGGCACCGTCGACTCCCTCAACGGCGGCATAGCGGGCGGTCATGGCTCCTCGGGAGGCTCAGGGACGATGTCGACTTCCGAAGTGTCCTCCCCGGCTCCGGACACCCGGCGTCGATACGAGCGGAAGGCATCGGAGGCGGCTTCGAGCGATTCGCGGCGCCTCTCGCTGGGGAGCATCTCCCAGATGAGGTCCCGGGTCGCCCACAGCGTCGCCAACCCACTGAGAATCGTGACCAGGCCTCCCACCACCAACACCATCCGCGATCCCTCGGAGAGCAGCCCGGGCAGCCTGTCGTCGAAGAGATCGGCGAGCGGCAGGGCGATCATCATCGATGTCAGCAGTCCGATCCGCATCAACGAGAAGAGAGCGGCGAAGGTCCGGCCCCGGATCCCGTCCTCCGCTTGCTCGTGGAGGTGGGCGAAGCCGAGCACGTAGGCCGATCCCGCCCCGACCCCCATCACCGTGATCCAGCCGACCCCACCGAGGATGGTCTTGATGAACCCCTCAGCCCCGAGACCGACCCCGGTGATCAACAGCGCCAGCCCGAACGACACGTCCTTGTGTTCGAGCCGAGGTCCGAAGATCGTCACCATGATGATGCCCAGTCCGGCACCGAGACCGAACGCGGTCAGGAGGGCCGGGAAGCCGGAGGAACCGGCGTCCAGGACGTCCGTCGAGTAAGGCTTGCCGAGGACGATGACGATTCCGCTCCCCGCCAGCGCAGCGGTCATCGCCATCACCACCGGCCGCACTCGCGGATGGGTGGCCACGAACTTCACACCAGTCTTGAGGTCACGCAGCGGCGCCATCAGGTCGAGCCGGCTGCGACGCCGGCGCTCCGCGCCGAGGTCGTGGCCCAGCAGCGGAAGGGTGAACACGATCGACCCGGACACGAGATAGGTGATCGCATCCACGAAGAAGGCCATGCCCTCATGGCTGCCCGGCAACAGTCCCCAAAGAGTGAAGTGCGACGCCAGCGGCGACAGCGCCAGGAATATGCCGGCCCCCAGTGGGAACGTGCCGTAGGCGGCGCTCAGCGACAAGCTGTTCGCTTGCACCAGTTCGTTGCGCTGCACCAGGGTGGGAACCGCCGCCTCCTTGGCCGGCTGGAACACCAGCGTGAGACCTTCGAGAGCGAGATTCACCAGCACCAGGTATTCAATCGACCTGACGAAGGCCAGTGAGAACACCAACGCGGCCCGCCCCACTTCGACCGCCACCATGACGTGCTTGCGGTTGAGCCGATCGGCGATCACGCCACCCACCGCGGCGAAGAAGAGTCCCGGCACGATCCGGGACGTCAGCGCCAGCACGATGCCGCTTCCCCCGGCGAGCTCGTCGGCGAGAGACAGGGTTGCCAGGATGGCGACCCAATCACCGATGCTGCTCACCAGACCGGCGCGCCACAGGCGCGCAAACGGGCCCGATTTCATCAGAGCCCAGGTTGAACGGGGGGGCGCCTCGGTCACCGAAGGGAGCGTATCAGAGCCCCTGCCGGGGGCCGCTACGACTCGGCCGGCGGACAGGGCTTGTAGGTCTTGCCCTGCGACTCCAACTTGGTGCGGCGCATCGCCAGCAGCTCGGAGGCCCGCTCGAGGGTGATCGTCTCGATGGAATCCTCGCGCCGCAGCGAGGCGTTCACCGACCCATCGGTCACATAGGGTCCGAACCGCCCGTCGCGCAGGGTCACCGCACAGCCCGTCGCCGGATCGACACCGAGCTCCCGAAGCGGCTCTGCGCTACGCGACCCCCGGCGCCGTTTCGGCTGGGCGAACAGCGCCAGCGCCTCGGGGAGGGTGACTGCAAAGATCTGCTCCTCGCTCTCCAGACTGCGAGTGTCCTTGCCCCGCTTGAGATAGGGCCCGTAGCGACCGTTGTGCGAGGTGATCTCCTCGCCGGATTCGGGATCGGTGCCGACGGTACGAGGCAGCGACAGGAGCGACAGAGCCTCGGGGAGCCCGACCGTTTCGAGATCCATGGAGGAGAACAACGAGGCCGTCTTCGGCTTCCCTTCGACGTCGTCTGTATGGCCCAGCTGCAGATAGGGGCCGAATCGGCCGGAGCGGGCGATCACTTCGAGCCCGGTCTCCGGGTCGGTGCCCACGATGCGGTCCCCGTTGGGAGCATCCAACAGGGCTCTTGCCGCCTCGAGTGTGAGCTCATCGGGGGCCATGTCCTCAGGGATGCTCACCCGATCCTCACCTCGCTCCAGGTAGGGGCCGTAGCGGCCCACCCGTGCCACGATCGTTCCGACGTCGTCCTCGCCGATGGGGATCGAGTTGATCTGTCGCGCGTCGATGTCGCCCAGTCCCTCGGACACCGATTTCTTCAGGCCGGCTTGGCCGTTCCCGAAGTAGAAGCGCGAAAGCCACGGGGTGGCGTCTTCGGCTCCGGTGGCGATGCGGTCGAGGTCGGACTCCATGCGCGCCGTGAACTCGAAGTCGACGAGACCGCCGAAGTGCTGCACCAGCAGCGCCACGGTGGCGAAGGCGGTGAAGGACGGTACGAGCGCGGTCCCCCGCTTGAACACGTACCCCCGGTCCTGCACGGTCTGGATGATCGAGGCATAGGTCGAGGGCCGCCCGATCCCCAACTCCTCCAACCGGCGCACCAGCGAGGCCTCGGTGAACCTGGCGGGGGGCTTGGTCTCGTGACCCTTGGCCTCGAGGGAATCCGCGGTGAGCGGGTCCTCCTCCTCGAGCGGTGGGAGTCGCCGCTCCTGATCCTCCAGCTCGGCATCGGGGTCGTCGGAGCCCTCGACATAGGCCCGGAGGAATCCCGGGAAGTGGATCACCTTGCCCGACGTGGCGAACTCGGCATCGCGGCCGTCGGCTGAGATTCCACCCAGCCGCACCGCCACGCTCTCCCCTCTGGCGTCGGCCATCTGGCAGGCGACGGTCCGCTTCCAGATCAGGTCGTAGAGCCGGGCCTCTTCCGGTGAGACCTCCCGCGCCACCTGATCGGGAGTGCGGAAGGACTCGCCGGCCGGCCGGATCGCCTCATGCGCCTCTTGGGCATTGCGAACCTTGCTGCGGTAGATGCGGGGAGCGTCCGGGAGGTACTCGGAGCCGTAGAGGCGGCCCACCTGATCCCTGGCCGCCGCTACGGCTGCCTCCGAGAGGGCGGTCGAGTCGGTCCGCATGTAGGTGATGTACCCGTTCTCATAGAGCCGCTGCGCCACCTGCATGGTGCGTTGCGACGAGTAGCGCAGCTTTCGCCCGGCCTCTTGCTGGAGCGTCGAGGTCCGGAACGGTGGATACGGAGAACGGCGGTAGGGCTTGCGCTCGACGGTGCGCACCGAGAACGCCGCGTCGGCCAGGTCCGTCATGAGCTCTTCGGCACCACCCTGGTCGAGGAGCACCACATCGTCGCGTTTCGGCGCTCCGACCTCGTCGAAGTCCTTGCCGGTGGCGACCCGAACCCCATCGACCGAGACAAGCGTCGCCGTGAAGCGACCGGCATCGGCGGTGAGGAAGGTCCCCTCGAGGTCCCAGTACGAGGCCGAGCGGAACTGCATGCGCTCCCGCTCCCGCTCGACGAGGATCCGCACCGCCGGGCTTTGCACCCTTCCCGCCGAGAGGCCGGGCCGCACCATCTTCCACAGCACGGGGGAGACTTCGTATCCAAAGAGCCGATCGAGGATACGGCGAGCCTCTTGGGCGTCGACGAGCCGTCGATCGAGGTCTCGGGGTTCGGCGAGGGCATGCTGGATGGCCTCCGGGGTGATCTCGTGGAACACCATCCGCCGGACCGGCACCTTCGGGCTGAGCACCTCGAGAAGGTGCCAGGCGATCGATTCCCCCTCCCGATCCTCATCGGTGGCGAGGTACAGCTCGCTTGCTTCCTTGAGCAGCCTCCGCAGCTTGGTTATCTGCTGCTTCTTCTCTCCAGGGACGACGTAAAGCGGCTTGAAGTCGTTCTCCACGTCGACTCCGAGGCGGGCCCACTCCTCCTGTTTGAGGGCTTTGGGGACATCGTCGGCACGGCGCGGCAGGTCGCGCACATGACCGATCGACGACTCGACGGTGAAGTCGACGCCGAGGAATCCGGCGATCGTACGCGCCTTGGCAGGCGACTCGACGATGACGAGTTTCGTTGACATGTCCTCTCGAGGCAGCGTGCACCACGCCGCAAATTGGGGGGAATCGACCTCACTTCTACGACCAGTCGGCGCCTATGTCAAGGTTCGAACGTGGAGGAGCCGCCGGCGATGGCCTCTTCGAGACCGGCGCGGAGCCGGGTCACCACCGCCTCCCAGGTGAAGTCCTCGGCGACGCGGCGTCGGCCTGCCGTTCCCATGGACCGGGCCGCGTCGGGGTCGGCGAGGAGCATGGCGATCCCCTCGTCGAGGTCTGAATCCCGCCGCACGATGTAGCCGGTCACGCCGGGGACGACGGTCTCGGGGCTGCCGCCTGAGTCACCGGCGAGCACCGGGATCCCGGTCGCCCCGGCTTCGAGGAACACCAGACCGAGGCCCTCCACCTCGAGGCCGAACCACCGTGACCGGCACGGCATGGCGAACAGTGTCATCTCCCGATACAGCCCGGGGAGCTCGGACCATGGGACTCCCACTTCGAAACGGGCCGGGATTCCCAGCCGCTCGGCAGCGGATCGCAGCCGCTGCTCCTGACGGCCGGATCCGACCAGCAGCACCTCGGCGTCGAGGCCGGTCCGGCGCAGCCGGGCAACGGCTTCGAGGACCCGGCGCTGGCCCTTGCGAGGCACGAAACGGCTCACGCACCCGACCACCGGATTGACCGGGGCCGCCGATGCCGGCCGGAAGGCCTCGACGTCGACGCCCGCCCCGACGTACCGGACCGTCTTTCCGGTGAGACGCTCCACTCTCCCCGCCGTGAAGCGGCTCACCGCAAAGCGGACATCGGCATCCCGGAGGGGCCGGCGCAGCAGTTGCCTGGTGACCGGGAGCGCGGCCGGGATCGTCACCTCGGCCCCGTGGCACAGGACTGCATAGGGGACACCGGTCGTCCTGCGCAGCCCGGAACCCAGGAACGTGAGCGGATGGGGCGCACCGAAGAGCACCACATCCGGCTTGAACTCGGCGATGTGGCCTTCGATCCACGAGCGCACCCGCCGGGTGGGCCACATGAAGGCCCGGTCGCCCCGCATCACGCCGGGGTCGTCACCCTCGTCGGCCGGCGCCAGCACCCGAATCGGATCCGGGTAGGCGGCCACCAGGTTGCCGAGGTACTGCTGGATGCCGCCCGGCTTCGGCGGATAGTCGTTGGTGACGAGGAGCACCCGCATCGTCAATACCCGATCACGCCGTAGCCGGAGAGAGCCGGGCCGGTCTCCCCGAGCCGCACGCTCGTCACCGACGTGTTGCGGGGCAGTGCCAGCCGGTGACGCCGACCGAAATCGATCCCCAGCACCCGAACGGCGTAGCCACGGATGATGGCGCCGTGGGTGATCAGGGCCGGGCGGTCGCCGAGACGCCCGACCTCCTCCACCACCTCTCCGAGGCGGGCCCCCGCCTCGGAGAGGGTCTCCCCATCGATCCCCCGGGGCAGGTCGCGGCCCTCCGCCATCACCGCCCGCCACTCTTCGGGGAACCGCTCCGAGATCTCGGCGGGGGTCAGGTCCTCCCATCGGCCGAAGTCCATCTCGGCCAGATCCTCGCGAACCACCGGCTCGATGTCTCGGGCGGCGCCGAGGATCGCCGCCGTCGCCCGGGCGCGCCGCCGCGGGGAACAGGCGATGTGGCTCACGCCGTTCAGCCAGGTCGCCAGATGGGCGGCCTGGCGTTCCCCCTCCTCGGTCAGCAGGCCCTCCCCGGTCCCCTGATAGCGCCCGTCGAGATTGGCCTGGGTCTGGGCGTGCCTGATGAGCGCCACCACCGGACCGACGATCTGGGGATGGGGGGTAACGGTCGTGTGAGACGAGTCGTTGAACGACAGCACCTGATGATCGCCGTCGGTTCCCTCCAGCACGGTCAGGGCGGTGTTCTCCACCCGGTCGACCGGCCAGGGGCGGCCTCGATCCCGAAAGCCGAGGAACCCGGCGACGATGCTGTGGATCGCCCCACCATGGGTGAGCACCGCGATGCGACGACCCTCCCCGTACCGTGCAATGAGGCTCCTCAGAGCGCCGTCGATTCGCCGACCGAACTCGCGCCAGGTCTCCCCACCTCCCAGCGACACGTCCTCCCCACGACCCAGTGCTTCCAGCTCGCTGCGATGGCGGACGATCACCTCCTCGCGGGTGAGGCCTTCCCACCGGCCGATATCGACCTCCCGCCAGGCCCGGTCGAGGATCGGGTCGAGACCGGCGATCTCGGCCGTCTCCAGTACCCGGCCGAGGTCGGAGGCGATCACGACATCGAAGGGGTCCTCGGCGAGCCGGGTACCGAGGTCACCGGCCTGGCGTCGCCCCCGATCGGTGAGGGGAGCATCGCCCTGGCCCTGCCACACGTGCCCGACGTTGGCGGTTGTCTCGGCGTGGCGAACGAAGGTGATCGAGGTCATTCCGACGCCGTAGGCTAGAGGAGCGGATGATCCTCCAAATCATGGCCCAGGTCGACGACGACCGCGGCCTGCTCCTGCCCGACAGCGGAGGGGCTGCGGTTGTGTTCGTGTTGCTCGTGGCGATCGGAGCCGGGCTGTGGTTCCTGCTCCGAAGCACCCGCCGGCGGGCCGAGGACGAGTTCTGGGGTCGCCGCGGCGACGACGAGACCGAGGATCCCTCCTAGACGAACGCCGAGGCGAAGATCAGGCTCACGATCGTCATGACCTTGATGACGATGTTCATCGCCGGACCGGCCGTGTCCTTGAACGGATCGCCGATCGTGTCACCGACCACGGCCGCCTTGTGCGCCTCGGATCCCTTGCCCCCGAACGCTCCGGCCTCGATGAACTTCTTGGCGTTGTCCCAGGCTCCACCGGCATTGGCCATGAAGATCGCCAACAGGAACCCGGTGACGAGGGCCCCCGCCAGATAGCCGCCCAGGGCCTGCACGTCGATGAAGCCGATCACGAGCGGGATGGCCACGGCCAGGGCACCCGGCACCACCATCTCACGCAGCGCAGCGGCCGTGGAGATGTCGACGCAACGGGCATAGTCGGCACGGGCACCCGGCTCTCCCTCCCGCAGCCCGGGGATCTCCCGGAACTGGCGCCGTACCTCCTCGATCATCTGGTTGGCGGCCCGCCCCACCGCCTTGATGGTCAGCGCCGCAAAGAGGAACGGGAACATCCCTCCGAGGAAGAGACCGACCGTGGTCTCCACCTCGAGGATGTTGATGACATCGAGCAAGGGTTCTCCGGCGGCGGCGTTGACCGCCTCCCGGAAGGCGAAGAACAGGGCCAGTGCCGTCACCGCCGCGGAGCCGATGGCGAAGCCCTTCGCCACCGCGGCGGTGGTGTTGCCGAGGGAGTCGAGGGCATCTGTGGCCTGACGCACCTCGGGATCGAGGTGAGCCATCTCGGCGATCCCCCCGGCGTTGTCGGCAATCGGGCCGTAGGCGTCGACCGACACGGTGATGCCGAGGGTGGCCAGCACCCCGATGGCGGCGATGGCGATGCCGTAGATGCCGCCCCCGTCATCGATGGCCAACTGCCCGGCCCAGTAGGACCCGGCGATCCCGGCGGCGACCACCGCCACACTGAAGGCGGCAGACCGCATGCCGTCGGCGATGCCGGCCAGCACCACGGTGGCCGGTCCGGTTTCCGACTGGCGCGCGATCTCCTTGACCGGCCGGTAGTGGTCGCTGGTGAAGATCTCGGAGAGCCGACCGATGGCGAGACCGACGATGAGCCCGATC
The DNA here is from genome assembly GCA_041572755.1 of Acidimicrobiia bacterium. Taxonomy (GTDB): domain Bacteria; phylum Actinomycetota; class Acidimicrobiia; order Spongiisociales; family UBA11373; genus JBFELU01. Next base: position 17,449 of record JBFFRY010000008.1, read on the forward strand.
AGCACGGCAAGGAAGAAACCGATCTCGTTGTCCACCCCGGTGACGTCGCCGAACATCCAGTAGGAGAGGCCGAGTACGGCCAGCACCGTGATGGCGGCGGCGCCGTAGGTGCCCTTGTGCAGAGCGGCCGCCAGGTTGCTGCCGGTGGGTCGCACGAGGAAGGAGCCCAGTATCGATGCGCCCATCCCGACCGCAGCCACGGCGAGGGGAAACACGATGGTCAACATCGCCAGATCCGGATTGGACCGGAACACGACCGCGGCGTAGGCGATCGGGGCCACCATCGAGCCGACGTAGGACTCGAAGAGATCGGCCCCCATCCCGGCAACGTCGCCGACGTTGTCACCCACGTTGTCGGCGATGACGGCCGGGTTGCGGGGATCGTCCTCGGGAATCCCGGCCTCGACCTTGCCGACCAGATCGGCCCCGACGTCGGCGGCCTTGGTGTAGATCCCTCCCCCGACACGGGCGAAGAGGGCGATCGAGGAGCCGCCCAGCCCGACGGCGGTGATCACGTCGAATGCACCATCGACCTCGAGCCATTCAACGAACACCAGGTAGGCCAAGGCCAATCCGGCCAACCCGAGCCCCGCCACCGAGAATCCCATCACCGCCCCACCCCGGAACGCCAACGGCAGAGCCTCTCGAATCCCGCCGCGGCGGGCCGCTTCCGTGGTGCGGGCGTTGGCGGCGGTGGCGACACGCATCCCGATGAGACCCGCGGTGGCGCTCAACACGGCCCCAAAGACGTAGGCGATCATGCCCCACGGCCGGCCCCAGTCGAGCAGCCCGAAGATGAGTCCGGCCATCACTATCACGAAGACGGCGACCCACAGATACTCTCGCTTCAGGAAGGCCATGGCGCCCTCCCTGATCGAAGCACTCAACTCCTGCATCTCGTCGCTCCCCGGCGGTGCGGCGAGCACCTGGCGTGCGTAGTAGACGGCCAGCAGCAGACCGGCTACTCCGGCGGCTACGGCGATGTACACCCAATTGATCGCGTCCACGACCACTCCCCACAGAGACTCTGGAACGGCCCGGAGTATAGGAGTGGGACCGGCGTCCTCAGCAGCGGAGCAGCCCTACTTCCGCCACAGCTCCCGGGTGAAGAGGAGGAGGACCGGGAAGATCTCCAGGCGCCCCACGATCATGAGCGAAGAGAGCAGCCATTTCCCGGCCGCCGGCACCGCCAGGTAGTTGGCGGACGGCCCCACATCGCCGAGCCCGGGACCGATGTTGCCCAACGCCGAGGCCACCGCCGACGCGGAAGTCACCATGTCGAGGCCGGCACCGAGACTCGATTCGATCACCCCCATCGCCACCGTGCCGCTCATGAACAGCATCATGTAGAAGACGAAGAACGACTGAACGCTCTCGACGATGGCGTCCGGCACCGGTTCGGACCCGAGCCGGGCCACGAACACACCGCGCGGGTGGATCACCCGGCGCAGATCGGCCCTGCCGGCGCTGGTCAGAACTCCGATCCGATACGTCTTGATGGCCCCGGCGGTAGAGCCGGCCATCCCTCCCACGAACATCAAGCCCACCGCGGCGATCTGCAACCCCGACACCCAAGCCCCGAAGTCGGCTGTTGCGTAGCCGGTGGTGGTGACCAGCGAGACAGCGGTGAACAACGAGTCCCGCACCGTTCCGGCGATCTCCCCACCCCACTCACCGACGACGAAGAACACCGTCGCCGCCCCGAGGATCATCAGATAGAGCCGGAACTCGGGGTGGCGTCCGTATTCGCGCGGGTCCTGGAGTCCCCTGAAGTGCAGGGCGAAGGAAGTCCCGGCCAGGATCATGAAGGCGATCACGACCCATTGCGAGTAGGCGCTGAAGGCGCCCAACGAACCGGCATGGGTGCCGAAGCCGCCGGTCGACATGGTGGTGAAGGCATGGGCCACCCCCTCGAAGAGGCTCATGTCTCCCAGGGTGAGCAACACGACCTCGAGGGCGGTGATCCCGACGTAGACCCACCACAGCCGGCGAGCCGTCTCCCGGAACCGCGGCGTCAACCTGTCGGGATGCGGTCCGGGCGATTCGGCCCGGGCGAGCTGGACGCCCCCCACCCCGAGGAGGGGCAAGATCGCCACGCTCAACACGATGATCCCCATCCCCCCCAGCCACTGCGTCAGCGCCCGCCACAACAGCACCCCCTTGCCGAGCACGGCGGGGTCCGGGAGGATCGACGAGCCGGTGGTGGTGAACCCGGCCGCCGTCTCGAAGAAGGCATTGGTCGGGCCGTCGATCGATCCGGTCAGGAGGTAGGGCAGCGATCCGAAAGCGGCGATGGCGAACCACGACAGGCCGACTGCGGCAAAGCCCTCCCGGGCGGTCAGTTCGCCCTTTCGCCCCACCAAACGCCAGGCCAAGACCCCGGCGGCGACCGTTATCAGAGCGGCCAGGGCCATCCACCCGGCATCCGCTGTCTCACCGTAGATGAGGGCGACGACGACGGCGATCAGCATCGACAAACCGGTGGCGGCGACTACGGCTCCAACGATGTAGACGAGCCGTCTGAGGTGCATGGCTAGGGAGCGAAGAGGCGCTCGACGGAGGGGATGGCGTCGGGGAGGGCCAGCAGGATGAGCCGGTCCCCGGCCACGATGACGGTGTCACCGTGGGGAACGAAGGCTTCCCCATTGCGCATTATTCCGCCGACGATGGCCGACTTGGGGAGGCCGATGTCGACGAGGGTCTTGCCGACGGCGGGGCTGGTGTCTCCGACCTGCAGTTCGATGGCCTCCGCCTCGCTGTCCTGGAACGTCGCTACCGAGTGGATCCGGCCGCGCCGTACGAACCGCAGGATCGCATTGGCCGCGGCGAGGCGGCTGGAGACCCCCGAGTCGATCCCGACGCCGGCGAGAAGGTGGACGAATTCGAACCGGTGGAATCGCGACACGGTGACCGGCACCCCGAGCGCCTTGGCGACCAGGCAGCCGATGATGTTGACCTCGTCCCAGCCGCTCAAGGCCAGCACCACGTCGACCCCATCGACTCCTTCGTCCTCCATCACCCTCGGATCGGTCGGATCACCGCAGACCACCACCACCCGATCGTTGTCCTCGGAAATCCGGCGGCACCGGTCGGGATCGCTGTCGATCAGGATCGTGGTGACCCCAGACCGGGACAAGAGCCCCGCAGTCAGCTCGGCGACCCGAGTCCCCCCGAGCACAATGACCTTCTGGGCCAAGTGCTCCTGGAGGCCCATGAGCGCCAGGGCCTCGGCCGAGTCCTTGCCCGCCGACATCACCAGCACGTGATCTCCGGCGGCGATCTCCGAGTCCCCCCGGGCGACGAGCGTGTCGCCATCGTGCACGATCGCCGCCACGATCCAGTCCCAGCCGGTGACCTGAGCTCGCAGCTCTCCGAGGCTGAGGCCGGCCAGTGGGGCGTCGGGTTGGACGAAGCCGCCCAGCATGGTGAGAGCACCATCGGCGAACTCGACCACCTCGGAAACCCCGCCCTTTCTGACGAGCCGGACGAGCTCGCGGGCCAGGGTCTCGCCGGGATCGATGATCACATCGACACCGTGGATCCCGTGGCTCGAGCGGAGGGAAGCGTCCTCGACCCGGGCCACCTTGGTGGGAACGTCGAAGGATGCTGCCTGCTGGCAGGCGAGGATGTTCACGGCATCGGAGGAGGTCACCGCGATCATCAGTTGGGCGTCGGCAACCCCCGCCTCCCGGAGCACGGTTCTGCTCGCACCGTTCCCTTCGATCACCAGCGCATCGAGGTCACCCTGGAGTTCGGCCGCCCGCACCGGATCCGACTCGACGACAACGATGTCCTGACCCTCCATCGAGAACCTCTCGGCGAGGTGAGAGCCGACGGCGCCGGCGCCGACGATGATGATGCGCATACTGCTCGCAGTGTTCCGATGACCCCGCCAGCGTAGCCCTGCGCGAAGGGGTTTCCGGCGACAACAGTCGTCTCGCTCCAGTGGACGGTCCGGCGATCACTAGCCTGACCGCACCATGGACGACGATCGCGTTCACGTGACCTGGCTCCACTCGGACCGAAGGGTGCCGAGCCGATTCGTTCGTCCCCTCATCGAGTTCACCCACGTGGAGTCGGCGGGGGGAATCGTCTTGCTGGTGGCGGCCATCGTCGCCATCGTGTGGGCCAACGCTCCGTTCGGTGAGACCTACGAGGAGTTCTGGGGGTCCCACATCGATATCCGCATCGGGGCCTTCCACTTCGAGGAGTCGCTGCGCCACTTCGTCAACGACGGGTTGATGACGATCTTCTTCTTCGTGGTCGGCCTCGAGATCAAACGGGAGCTCGTGATCGGCGACCTCCGCGATCCGAAGGCTGCGGCGCTCCCCGTCATCGCCGCCCTGGGCGGGATGATCGTGCCGGCGGTCCTCTACCTGGTGATTGCAGGCGGGGGGGACGCCACTCGGGGATGGGGAATCCCGATGGCCACCGACATCGCGTTCTCGATTGGGATCCTGTCGTTGATGGGTCGCCGGGCTCCGGTTGGGGCCAAGCTCTTCCTGCTGGCGGTGGCGATCGCCGACGACATCGGCGCCATTGCGGTGATCGCCATCTTCTACACCGAGGACCTCTTCATGGGGTGGCTCGGGGCGGCGGTCGCCGGCCTGGTGGTGATCGCCTTCGCCTCGCGCGTCGGTATCCGGTCGATGATCTTCTACGGGGTCGCCGGGTTCGCGACCTGGTTCTTCCTCCTGGAATCGGGGGTTCACGCAACGCTCGCCGGGGTGGCGCTGGGTTTCCTCACCCCGGCACTCGCCATGTACTCGGATGCCGAGTATCACCAGAACACTCAGCGAGTCCTCGACCGCCAGAAGTTCGACACTGCGGCCCCCCGCTCGGAGGAGCGGGTCAACCAGGATGCCCTGGAAGTCTCGGCGATCGCCAGGGAGTCGGTGCCGCCGCTGCGCCGCCTCGAGGTGGCGCTTCATCCCTGGTCGTCGTTCCTCGTGATCCCGATCTTCGCCCTGGCCAACGCCGGGGTCAGTTTCGCCGGCGTCGACATCCTCGAAGCGGCCACCCATCCGGTGTCGGTCGGTGTGGCCGTGGGTCTCCTCGTCGGGAAGACCTTCGGCATCAGCCTGTTTGCCTTCGCCGCCGTTCGCCTAGGGCTGGGCAAGTTGCCCCACCTCACCACTTGGGGCCACATCGTCGGGGTGGCGGCCGTGGCCGGGATCGGGTTCACCGTGTCGCTGTTCGTCACGGGTCTGGCTTTCACCGACGGGTTGCTCGCCGACCGAGCCAAGACCGGCATCTTCATCGGGTCGACGCTGGCCGGGCTGCTGGGGTGGTTGATCCTGCGCACCATGCAGCCCACTCCAAGTGGCCAATCCACAACCGATAGCGACGCTGAGCAGCCAGAAACGCCTGCACTCGAGGCCCGCTAGAGTCCGCCAGGTGCGCCCCCCAATCCTGCTGATCATCGCTGCCGTCGTGGCGACGCTCTCCCTGGGAGCACTCGGCGTGCTCGTGGTGCTCGGTGACTCCGACGCCGAAGTTCCCACCTCGTTCACGATCGCCGAGACCACCACCACGACGGAGGTGGGGGTCTCCCGCACCCTCCCGGCGCCGTCGACCACCGAAGGTCCCACCGCGTTTGCGATCACGGTGGAGTTGGAGAACGCCCCGGCACTGCAGCGGGAGATCCAGGCGTTCTACTCCTGGCTGGCGAACCCGGAGGACAACGAGCCACCGGTGCTGCCCCCCGGCCTCGCCGAGCACGTCGGTGACGTCGCCCTCACCGGCGACCTGGCGGTGACCGGCACCGTGTCGCGGGTGAGGCTCGAAGACGAGTCACGGATGGCGGTTGTGCTGCTCGACGAGGACGTGATTCTGGTCGTCAACGAGGGATCTGGCTGGCAGATCGTGGGCGCCAAGATGGTTCGCTTCGATCGGACCGCCTGGTACGGGCCGCCGGTCCGTCGCATCCTGGTGATCGGTTCTGACGCCCGCCCGGGTGAGAGCCAGACCGAGTTCCGGGCCGACAGCATCCACATCCTCTCGGCCGCTCTCGCCGAGGGCAAGGGCGCAGTCGTTGGGTTCCCCCGCGACACCTACGTCACTGCCTCCTACGGAGAGGACAAGTTCACTCACGTCAACGTGCGGGACGGTACCGAAGGCATGGTCACGGTGGCCGAGGACATCTCGGGCCTGGAGATCGAGGGATACCTCATCACCGGCTTCCAGGGCTTCACACAGTTGGTCAACGCGTTCGGCGGCATCCCCGTCGACGTGCCGTTCAGCATGGCCGAGCCGAAGTCGAAGGCGTACCTCAACGCCGGGCTCCAGATCCTCGACGGCGCCGATGCGCTCGCCTTCTCTCGCAACCGCTCGATTCGCGGTGGTGACTTCACCCGCTCGTTCCACCAGGGGATGGTCATCTTGGGGGCCCTCACCGACGCCTCAACCCGGGGGATCGAAGCACTTCCCGATCTCATCAAGGCCCTCACCGAGCACACGTGGACCGACCTGAGCCCGGCCCAACTCCTCACTCTCGGAGCCTTGGCGTTCGAGATCGATCCACTGGACGTGGGGAACCTGGTGCTGCCGGGGACCGTCACGACCCGTTCGGGAGCCAGCGTGGTGATGCTCGATGAGGGGGCCGACGAGATCTTCGCCGACCTGGCCGACGGCTGGCTCAGCCCGGCAACCCTTGCAGAGCAGCCATAATCTCTCCCCTGTGACATCCATCTGGACCCTTGCGGCAGGCTCTGAGACCGCCGAGGCGCTGCATCGGTTCGAAGTGCCGGTGTGGTTGTGGCCTGCCTTCCTCGGCGGGGTCGCCGCCCTTCTACTCATCGATCTCCTCGTGCTCCATCGTGAGGCCCACGAGATCTCGATGCGCGAGGCGGCGATCACCTCGGCGGGGTGGGTGAGTCTGGGGGTCGCCTTCACGCTCGTCGTGTGGGCGGTGATCGGGGGGGATGCCGCCGGTCAGTACCTGACGGGGTTCGTGATCGAGAAGTCGCTGTCGGTGGACAACGTCTTCGTGTGGGCGGTGATCTTCACCTTCTTCTCCGTGCCGGGGAAGTACCAGCATCGTGTGCTGTTCTGGGGGATCTTCGGCGCCCTGGTGCTGCGGGCGATCTTCATCTTCGCCGGGGTCGCCCTGCTGGAGCGCCTCAGCTGGCTGCTGTTCGTGTTCGGCGGTCTCCTGATCTTCACGGCGATCCGGGTGGTCCGCCACAGCGACGAGGAGATCCACCCGGAGCGCAACCCGGTCCTCAAGCTGGTGCGCCGCTTCGTGCCGGTGACCGCCGATTTCGACGGCCAGCGGCTGTTCACCAGGGAGAACGGAAGACGGCTGGCCACTCCCCTGTTCGTGGTGCTGGTCCTGGTGGAAGCCACCGACGTGGTGTTTGCCGTGGATTCGGTGCCGGCGATCCTGGCGGTGAGCCGGGACCCCTTCGTGGTGTTCAGCAGCAACGCCCTGGCGATCCTCGGTCTCCGGGCCCTGTACTTCTTGCTCGAAGGGGCCCGGGAGAAGCTCATCTACCTCAATTGGGGCTTGGGCGTGATCCTCACCTATGTGGGGGTGAAGATGCTGGTCTCGGAGTGGTATCACATACCCACCCTGCTTTCACTCTCAGTGATAGGCGTGGTCCTGGCTATAACGATCGTGGTGTCGTTGCGGGCGACGCGGGAGCAGGAGACGGCCCGGGAGGAGGCACCGTGAGTATCGACCTGATCGTGGTGGGGATCGGCGAGTCCCCGGGCTCGCAGGCGGCGGCCCGCTGGGCAGGGGAGGCGGCCGCTCAACTCGGTGCCCGGATCGTGGCCGTTCACGCCTACGAGCCGCTGGACCACCTCGACCACATCGAGCCCGGGGTCGATTTCGCCGATGTCCGCGACGACGTGGCCGAGCAGATGGATCGGGCGTGGTGTCAGACCCTCCGAGCCTCCGGAGTGGCGTTCGAGACGAGGCTCGAGGAAGGCCGTCCCGCTGAAGTGCTGATGGATGTCGCTCGGGAAGTCGACGCCGACTTGATCGTCGTCGGTACCCGCCGCATGGGAGCGGTCGCCGCGCTTGCCATCGGGAGCACCGCCGACCAGGTCATGCGGGAAGCCCTGCGGCCCGTCGTGGTCATCCACCCGCCGGAGGAGTAGCGCGGGTGCGGCGTCGCCGCCCCACCCACCACAGGGCCGCAAAGACGGTTGCCGCGGCCGCGCCGGTCACCACCGTGAAGATGGGGAAGCCGCCACCCCCCGGCGACGCCTCATCGGCAGCGGGGGTTCCTCCGGGAGGAGTGTCGTACCACACGGCAACGTCACCGAGCCCGGTGGGACGATCCTCGTCCTCGACGGGGGTCCCGAAGAGTTCCCGGACGCCCACCGAGACGGTGAAGCGGGCGGCCGCGTCGCCGGTGATCGAGAAGCCGTAGGTACCGGCGTCGGCCACGCTCCGCCATTCACCGAGCTCCACATAGCTGGTTCCCGAGAATGGCTCGAGGAACGGTTCCCCCCGCACCGGCAGCAGCGGCGTCTCGGTCCCATCGGGGGCGATCATGGTGAGCCGGGGCAGAGCCTCGTCGGCCAGATCTCGCTCCGGGGCGAGATCCGGGATCAACAGACCGACCACGATCTCCTCACCGGATTGGAAGCCGACCCGAAAGCCGCGGGTTTCTCCGGCCTCGTCCAGCGACCCGTAGACGGCGAACGAGATCGTCCCATCGGGGATTCGAGGACCGTCGGCGGGAGACGCATCGCCTTCCCCCAGCAGCAATGGCTGATGAGCCCCGGCCGGGACGGCGGTGAGGAGCACCACGGCGACGACGGCGGTGAGGACGAACCTGATGCGCATGGCGGGGACCCTACGGCCTGCCCGGTCCAATGCGAAGCCGTGGGATCGCCCATGCTGCGCCGGACCCGCCTCGCCGCCCACGCCCTCTGCGTGGCCGACGGCTCGGTGCTGCCCGCCCGCGTCAGGGGGGCTTCCCTGATCGCCGTTCAGCCCAGCGGGTAGTGGCCGAACTCCTCGACGGCGTCGACCATCGCCAGCACGTTGGCGGCCGGCACGTCGTCCATGACGGTGTGGACCGAGCCGACCAGATAACCGCCGCCGGGACCCAGCAGCGAGATCACCCTGCGGACTTCCCGGCGAACCTGGGCCGGGGTGCCGTGGGGCAGCACGTGCTGGGTGTCGATCGCCCCGCAGAAGGCGAGCCGATCGCCCCACCGCTCCTTGAGGCCGGCGAGATCGGCCATCTTGCCCGCCGAGGTCTGGATGGGGTTGAGCACGTCGACCCCGACCTCAATGAGGTCCTCGACGAGCGGGAACACGTCGCCGTCGGTGTGGAAGAAGACTTTGGCTTCAGTGCGCTGCTTTATGAAGGAGATGTAGTCGGCGTGGACCGGTTTGAGCATCTCCCGGTACATGGTCGGCGACATCAAGAGAGAGTCCTGGGTGCCGAGGTCGTCGCCGATCTTGATGAGGTCGACGTTGGCTTCGAGTGCATCGAGGAAATGGCCCATGAGGGTCTTGCAGAGACCCTCGATCTTCCACAGCAGCGCCTCGGCGAAGTCGGGACGGAGCGCCATGTTCAACAGGAATGTGTCCATGCCCTGCATGGCAAAGGCCCGCTCCAGCGGGAAGAGCAGCCAGGGTGTGGCCATGATCGCGTAGCGACCCTCGGCGGCGAGCCGGGCGGCATCGGCGGCAACGTGCGCCACCCGGGTGGGATCATCCATGTCGGGCCACGGGTAGTCCTCGATCTCGGCGAGCGTGGTGGCGTCAGCCATGGGATGGACGATGGGGAACCACTCTCCGGGGTTCACTTCGCGAGCCCCGGCACCCCAGGAGGAGAGGTAATCGCTGTGAGGCGCCCGAGCGGCATTGCGCTCCAGGACCCCGGCCGGCTCCCGATCCCACACGCCGCGAACATCGGTGCCCAACCGCTGCAGGGTCTCCTCGTCGACGGCGGCGGTGCCCAGCTCCGGCCACTCGTAGAGGTGGCGATCGGGGGCCTCGATGCCGGCCAGCCGCTTCAGCTCCCGGTAGGTCCCCATCTTGATCCCGGTGGCGTTGCTCACGCCGAGCACGATCGGGACCCGATCAGGCTCCTCGTGAGCCAGGGCGGCGAGGACCCTCTCCTTGGGCGTCATCGGCATCCCTGCGGCCTCCGGTGTCGAGGGACGCTCAGCGTACCCCGGGGTTGATCACCCCCGCTCCCTACCATCGCCCCGTGGATGAGGTCATCGCCGCCTGGCGCTCGGATCCCGATCGATCGGATCGAATCACGCACATCGAGACGGTGCCCGCCCGCGACCCGATCTTCGAGGATCTCGACCCTCCGCTGGCGGGTCCGCTGGCCGAGGCACTGCGGTCACGAGGCATCGAGAGGCTCTACCGCCACCAAACGCAATCGATCCGGAGGGTCCGCAACGGAACCAACACGGTCGTCGTGGCGGGCACCGCGTCGGGGAAGTCCCTGTGCTACCAAGCTCCGATCGCCGAAGCGGCCCTCGACGACCGCCACTCCACGGCCCTGCTCCTCTTCCCGACCAAGGCCCTCACCCAGGACCAGTTCCGCACGCTGCACGGGCTCGGGCTCGCCCCCCTCAGCCCGGCCGTCTACGACGGCGACACCGATCGTGATGACCGGGTGTGGATCCGCCGCCACGCCAATGTGGTGCTCACCAACCCGGACATGCTCCACGTCGGGATCTTGCCTCACCACGCCCGCTGGGCCACCTTCTTGTCCCGGCTCCGCTACGTCGTGCTCGACGAGATCCACGTGCTGCGGGGGATCTTCGGGAGTCACGTCGCCAACGTGATCCGCCGCCTTCGCCGCCTCGCCGCCCACTACGGCGCCCGACCCACCTTCGTGGCCTGTTCGGCCACGATCGGCAACCCCGCCGACCTGGCCGCCAAGCTGGTGGGGCTGCCGTTCGAGGCCGTGGACCAGGACACCTCTCCCCAGGGAGCCAAGCACTATGTCGTCTGGAACCCTCCCCAGAGCGAGGACGGCGACCGCCGCAGTGCCCTCGCCGAATCCACCGACGTCTTCGTCGACTTGATTCGCCGTCAGCAGCACACGATCGCCTTCACCCGGAGCCGCAAGGGCACCGAACTGGTCTTCCGCTGGGCCCGCGAGCGCCTCGACGAAGATCTGTGCGACCGCGTCGCCCCCTACCGCAGCGGCTACCTTCCCGCCGAGCGGCGCGCCATCGAGCAGCGCCTCTTCGACGGCGACCTGATCGGCGTCACGGCCACCAACGCCTTGGAGCTGGGGATCGACGTCGGGAGCCTCGACGCGGCGGTGCTGACCACCTTCCCCGGCACGATCGCCTCGTTCCGCCAGCAGGCCGGTCGGGCCGGCCGCACCCGGGACGAGTCGCTGGCCGTGCTGGTCGCCGGCGAGGACGCCCTCGATCAGTACTTCGTCCACCACCCAGCCGAGCTGTTCGGCCGCCCCTCGGAGGCGGCGGTGGTGAACCCCGCCAACCCAGAAGTGCTGGCGCACCATGCCGGCTGTGCCGCCTACGAGCGGCCCCTCGTCAACGATGACGTGGCCTTCTTCGGCGATGCGCTGGAGGAACTGCTCCCCGACCTGGTGGCGTCGGGGGTCCTGCGCCCCCGCGGGCCCCGGCTCTATTGGGGGGACCGCCGCGCACCGGCCCCGCAAGTCGACATCCGCACCGCCGGGGGCCCTCCCTTCACCATCGTGGACTCCGACGCCGCCATGATCGGCACCATCGATGAGAGCCGGGTCTTCTCCCAGGCTCACCCGGGGGCGGTGTATCTGCATCAGGGGGACGGCTTCGTCATCGAGAGCCTCGACCTCGATGACCGGGTGGTGGTAGCTCGGCCCGGGGAGGTCGGGTACTACACCCAGCCTCACGAGGAGAAGGACGTCTGGGTTCGGTCGATCGCGGCCCACGGCGCCGTGGGGCGCTTCGGTGTGAACCACGGCCTGGTCGAGGTGGAGAGCCGGGTGACCGGGTTCAAGCGCAAGAGCCTCAGCGACGGCGCCACGATGGGCCTGGAGCCACTCGACCTGCCGGCTCGCCGCTTCACCACCCAGGCGGTGTGGTGGACCGTCCCCGAGGACCTGCTCGATGCCGCCGGGGTGTCGGGACGGGAGGCCCCGGGCACCCTGCATGCCGCCGAGCACAGCGCCATCGCCATGCTCCCCCTGTATGCGATCTGCGATCGCTGGGATGTCGGCGGGCTGTCGACGGTGTTTCACCCCGATGCCGGCGGGGCGGTGTGGTTCATCTACGACGGATACCCGGGCGGAGCCGGCATCGCTCCGATTGCCTTCGCGGCCGCCGATCGCCACCTGTGGGCCACCCTCGAGGCGCTGCGGGCGTGCGGCTGTGAGAGGGGTTGCCCTTCGTGCGTCCAGTCACCCAAGTGTGGCAACTTCAACGAACCACTGGACAAGGCCGGAGCCATTCGCCTGCTACAAACGGCCATGGACAGGCCGATCCGAGGTTGAGCACCGGCGGGGTTACCCCACCGCATCCCGGCGTCACCGGAGCCGGCGGTGAAGAACGACCAGCCGAGCGACATCGCGACGGCCTGGGTGGCTTTGAAGCCTTCTCCTAGGGGCGTTCCTCGTCCAACGCGTCGTGGGCCACCTGATGAGCGAACTGGCTGACGATCTGGATGGCCCCCAGCCAGGCGTGAGGCCCGGGAAGCCCCGGCGGGGCGGTCTCCCTGATGATCAGCATGGCGCCTTCGACGAGCTCGTGCGCCGCTCGGAAGGCAGCTGCATCGTCGACCGCCGACCCGCCGGTGCTGGTGAGATCCCGGGTGATCTCCTCGAACTGCTCGTCGAATCCCATACCGGGCAACGTATCGATTGGACAGGTCGGGCTCAAGGGGACCGCCCATCGTGATCGAGGAGGAGCGCAGGCACGAATTCGGCTCGGCTCGAAGCCTCAATGTGGATCGTCCCGACCGGCCACAGCCGAACAGACCGCGCCACCGTCACCCTGACCGTGCGCTCGTCCCATGAGGGATCCTGGGCACAGAAGCATTCGATCAGGTCGAAACCGTTGAGTCGGGCGAACCGCGAGGCCTCCTCTCTCGCCGTGCCCGAAGCCCCAAAAGGGAGGAACGTCACCGGCGCCGCAGCAAGGGCAGCTGCATCCGCCGCCGCCCCGGCCTCGACGCGTGCGCGAAGATACGTCCCGGCCGCCCCCAGCGCAGCACCGAACATGATCAGCAGCCCGGCGACGGCCAGCATCGCCAAGCCGGCCGCACCGCGTTCGGTCATCGCTCCACGCGCATCGAAGATCGGCCGGTGAGCTCCACCGACCAATCCCCGAGCACTCCGCCGCCGAGGGTGTGCCGCACCGCAACGGTCACCGCCGCCCTTCCGCCGACGTGGTGATCTCGACTGACTGCGACCCGGGCACGCGAGGAGAGCTCGGGCCCCAGGAAACGCCGGACCACCGCAACGGCGCGCTCCGGATCGGGGCTGGCCGCCGCTTCCCGGGCACCCTCCCTGGCAGCCTGGCTCACCTCCAGCTGGGTCCGGGCGACCACTGCGATCTCGACAACCGAGACCAGCACGAGGGCGACCAGCGGAAGGACCAGGGCGAACTCCACGGCGGCGCTTCCTTGCTCTTTCACGAGCCCGACGAGACGAGGCCCCGCACGCGCTGTACCACCGAATTGAAGAAATCGGGAAGCACGTCTGATCCGGAGGCCCATGTGATGAGAGCGACGGCAATCAATGCCGCCGCCACCATGACGAGCGCATACTCGGCAGTCGCCTGGCCTGATTCGCGATGCATCGTCTTCTCCTTCGTCGTCTGTCACGGTGCGATATCGAGCCGCGCCAATGAACCGACCAGCGCCGGCCCCACAACGAGGACCACAAATCCCGGCAGGATCAAGAAGGCCAGGGGCACCAAGAGCTTCACGGGAAGTCGCCGAGCCGCGGCCTGTGCACGTGCATGAGCCTCGTGCCGGACCTCCCGGGCGAACGCTTCGACCGTCTCGAGCAGCGGGGCACCCGTCAGGGATGCACGCGCCATGAGCCGGAACAACCGCTCTCCAGAACCCTCCCAGGTGGCCAAGGCCGACGAAGCACCCATCGTCGAGGTTCGCCGCAACAGCATCTCGACTTCGACGCGGAGCGACAGAGGCACCTCGACGGCTGCTTCCCGAAGGGCTCCGAGTGGTGGCAGACCCGAACTCAAACCCAGCGCGAGCACATCGGCGAGCAGCAGCACGGCGGATTCCGCGTCGTCGCTGGCAGTGCCCCGGAGTCGACGTCGCCGGAGCGCCGATAAGGCGACTGCGGCGGAGCCCACAACGATGGCAAGCAAGGGCCCCACCAGCAACCCGAAGGCCGCGATGGTGATCACCAGCCGCACAGCTGCGGGTGTTGCCCGTCGACCCGCAGCGAGGGCAACCAGGAGGAACGCCGTGAGCTTCACGACCGCCGCACCATCCAGGCGACGACGGAGACGCCGAACGCGACCAATCCGAACCCGACACCGAGAACCCAGGCGGTACTGCCGGAGAGATCCCTCCAGGTCGAACCTGTCCCCATCACGGCCAGAAGCGAGAGAAGAGCCACCGGCGCGCCGCCCACCAGCCATGCCGATGCTCGAGCCTGTGCGGTGAGGGCGCGGCGTTCGCGCTCGAGGGTGCTCACCTCCTCTGCTCGACCGGCGAGTGTCAACATGACCGGGCCGACCCGACCTCCGGCGGCGTCGGCCAGACGAAAGGCCGACGCCGCCACGGCGCCGTTGAGAGGCAAGGCCGATTGCAGAGCCGCCCCGATCTGGGTGGCGGAAGCACCGACGTGACTCAGCCGCACGACTCGGTCGAGGCCCAGCTCAGGCGACCGGAGGGCCGCCTCAATGAGGCCCGTCCGCAGGGAGGAGCCTCCGGCGAGCTCGCCGGCGAGAGCCCGGAGGAAGGCGGCTTCCTCCCCGGGACCGACCCGGCCGCGGAGCACCCAGTTCGCCAGCACCGACCACAGGGCAACCAAGACGAGAAAGAGGAGAGGCTCGGCCAACGCCACCATGACGACGATGAGCAAACCGATAGGCAGGCCCGCGAGGAGACCCACAACACCCAGGGCAACGATCAGCATTCGTAGATCGCTTCAGGGCCCTCGAGACCCACTCGGGCGATGATCCCAACCCGGCGGTGATCGCCGTGCCTCTCGACATGCACGATCAGATCCACTGCGGAGAGCAACTGCCGACGCACCGCCTCCTCGGGAACCCTGCGATCTCCTGAAACCGCCAGCGTCTCGAGCCGCCAGAGCGCTTCCGAGGGACCATTGGCGTGCACGGTCCCCATCGAGCCGTCGTGGCCCGTGCTCATTGCCTGGATCAGATCGAGGGCCTCCGAGCCTCGAACCTCACCGACGATGATGCGATCCGGCCGGAGGCGTAACGCGTGCCGCAGGAGCGCTCGGAGAGTGACCTCGCCTGCGCCCTCAGCGTTCGGTGGGCGGGCCTCGAGGCGCACGGTGTGGCCCTGGAGCCGGAGTTCGGCCGAGTCTTCAATGGTGATCACCCGCTCCTGCGAGGGGATCTCCCCCGACAGCACGTTCAGCAATGTGGTCTTCCCCGAGCCGGTGCCCCCACTGACAAGGAGGTTGCAGCGATCGCGTATCGCCTCGGCGAGCAGATCTGCTCCATCGGATCGGATGGCCTTCACAGCAACGAGGCCGGCGAGATCGGCAACGGCAGGGGTGAACCGGCGGATGGCGAGGATCGGCCCGTCCACCGCTGCCGGGGGCACCACCGCATGGAGCCGCGATCCATCCGGCAGCCTCGCATCCACGGCAGGAGATGAGCGGTCGATGCGCAGCCCGAGCGGGGCGAGGGATCGCTCGATGGCTGCGAGGATCGCCGCACTATCAGGGAAGGTGACTCCGGCTGGCTCCAGCCTGCCGCTGCGCTCCACCCACACCTCATCGGGGGCATTCACGAGGACATCGCTGACCTCGCGATCGGCCAGCAAAGGCTCGAGTGGGCCCAAACCGACGAGGGAGTCCACGGCTGCCGTCGCGATCCCCGGGCCCGACAGTGGCGCCTCCTCGGCGGCGATACGAATCGCGGCCGACTCGAGATCGCGCCGCCGGAGCGGAACATCGGAATCGATCAGACGATGCACGATTCGCTCTAGAGGCCCCAAGAGACCTCCCACACCCGCTTCCAGGCGCGCACCCAGCGATCGCGACCATGAGGCAGCCGCCCTGCCACGAGACCGGCAACGGTGGCCGGGGCCGGCACCGGGAGCCGTACTCCGGGACCCGGAAGTCGAGCCGGGATGGGAGTCGACTGATAGACGGCTGGTCCATCGACCCGTGGGAACAAGCGCCCTGGGAGCAACATCCGCACCGGCACGATCGGGATGGATCTCGTGTGCGGAACCGGCCGAGGCGGCATTCTCAAGACGACCCGCGGCCAACCACGGATGAGCGCCTCCACGACCTGATGGGAGCGTTCCAGGCCCACGCCGCCGTTGCGCAGCACGGCGAGGCCCGGTCTGCTGCCGATCAGGTCATCCCGCTGTGGCTCCGAAACCACCAGATCGGCAAGGGAAGTCGTCGACGGGTAATGGGGCCCCGACTCATCGAGATCCACAACGAGGGTCGGTTCCCGAGCCACAGCACCGGCGAGCCCGAGAGGCGCAAGCGCCCCGAGCAAGCCGTCCTCCGGTGTCCATACAGCGAGCACCGGCATCGCATCCTCGGATCGGAAGCAGCGGCAACGTACCGAACGGGGAACCCGCCCTCAAGGGGTCACACCTCGACGGCCCGAAGCATCGACCGGGACAGCTCGTCATCTGACTTCGGTCGGTTCCGGCGCGGGTTGGAGGTCGTGGAACCCGGCTCTCGTGACACCAAGACCGGCGTCGAATGCTTGCCGGCCCTATCTAGGTCTTCCTCGCTGCTTAGATCACGGGACGGTGTCTGATCGGCAACCAACCCGCGCAAGCGCTGGGCTGCTGGCTGCGGTGGCCACGGAGTGGCGCGAGTTGGGGTGGGTCGGTCGCGTCGGCCTCGGGGGTATCGCCGTTGCTCTGGTGCTCACCGTCGCCCTGGGGTTCTTCATTGTCGAGTCGTCGCGCAGACACCTTCTCGATGGACGGACAGATCTCATGCGAACGATCACTGCTGATCTTGCCGATCGGGGTGTGATTCCTGAGGCGATCGGGAGTGCCGCCGGATTGGAGCGCCTGGAAGAGGAAGTCAACCTCCGTTTGTTGGGCGGAGAGACGGTCAGGGTCAAGCTCTGGACCGCGGATGGAACCATCGCGTATTCATCGGGCGGTGACCTGACGGGTCAGGAATTCGAGTTGAGTGACCTTGCCGAGCTCGCCTTTGCCGGCGAAGCGGTATCCGGCATCTCGACACTCGACGAAGATGCTCACGCACTCGAGCGGGATCTCGGTCGGCTCATCGAGTTCTACGTGCCGATCTTCGGTGAGTCGGGGGAGGTCACGGCCGTCTTCGAAGTCGAACAGCTGACCGACACGCTCGATCGGCAGCTGAGTGACATCCGACTCAACACCTGGCTCAGCATTGGTCTCGGGCTCGGCGTCCTCTCCGTGTTCATGGGCAGCTTGACCTTGGCGGGTGCCAGGGCGATCGACCGTCGGCGGCGTCAGGCCGAGAGGCTCCTGGGGGAACTACTTCGAACCCAGGATGCCGAGCGGAAGAGGATCGTCGGTTCGCTCCACGACGACGTGGGCCAACCCCTCTACCGGCTGTTGTACGGGCTCGAAGGAAGCCGGGTGAAACTGAGTGACGACGATCCCGTGCGGCAGGAACTGGCAACCATGGAGGGGCTGGTCAGGGATGTCGATCGCACCCTGAGGGAGGAGCTGCGGCTTCTTCACAGAAGCGACGCCGATGACCTGGGGATCCGAGCCGCGCTCGCCGAACTCGTCGAGACCGTCCGCAACGAGTCGGACCTGGACATCGAGTTGAGACTGGACACGGGTCCACTGGCCGTCGGCCTCGGGCCTTCGGTGCTCTTCCGGGCGGCCGAGGAGGCGCTGATCAACGTGCGAAAGCACGCTGGAGCCGCCAGCGTCAGGGTGCGCCTCACCGAAGCCGAGAATCGGCTCACCCTCGAGGTCGTCGACGACGGCCGAGGGTACGACCACAAGGTGGGCCTGGGTCTCACCACGAATCGCGAGAGGCTTGAAGCGGCCGGTGGGGGATTGCGCCTGAGTAAGGGACGGGGTGGGGGTACGGTTCTCCACGCCTGGGTACCCCTGGGGCGAGGCCGATGAAGCTCATCATTGCGGACGATCACTCTGTGGTTCGTGACGGCCTGCGCTGGATGCTCTCGGACCGGGAAGACATTCAGATCGTCGCCGAGGCCGGCGACGGCTCAGAACTCCTTCAAGTCCTTCAAGGCCAGGCAGCCGACATCGTTCTTCTCGATGTCCGAATGCCGGGCCTATCCGGCTTGGATGCCCTACCCGAGATCCGGGAGAGCCATCCGGAGACGAAGGTGATCGTCCTGTCCATGCACGACGAACCGGCCTACGTGCGCCAGGCACTCTCACTCGGAGCCGCCGGCTACGTTCTGAAGAGTTCAGGCCGCGACGAACTCATTCGCGCCCTCGAAGAGGTCGCCCGGGGCGGCACCTATGTGCAGGGTGAGGTCGCTGCTCCTCTGGCCGAACCTGGTGCCGACCAAGCGCATGGACTGAGCCCTCGGGAGCTCGACGTCCTTGTTCTGCTGGCGGAAGGCATGGAGAACAAGCAGGTAGCCCGCGCCCTGGGGATCAGCGAGGCAACCGTCAAGACCCACATCAAATCCATCTTTGAACGGCTCGGTGTCCGCAGCCGAGCCGAAGCAGTCGCAGTGGGAATGCGCACCGGGATCATCGACTAGGGGTCACCCGAATGGGTGACCCTTCCAAGACCACATAGGCGATGGTTGCTGAGCCGGCGCACAGATACCTTGTCGATATGACATCAGCAGCGCCGCTCCGTTCATCCCCGCGTGAAGTCATGCCGATCGCGGTATTCCGTGACCCGACACATGACGTGACGATCATCGACGTCTCTGCGTGGCCGGTGCCGATCGATCGAGCAGTCTTGGCACGGCTCGGCGATCCCGTGCTGGTCTGCTTTGGGGATCACTCGACTCTCTGCCCTCTCACACCTCTCCAGGACTCGGTCGAGGTTCATGGTGTCGTCTTGGAACTCAGAGACGGGAGCGACGAGGAGCAGGCCTTTCTCGAGAGCTTCACCGGGTTGATCGACCCCGCAGTTCCGGTTCGAGTCCTGCCCCGCACTTCCAGCAAGGAGATCACATGATGAGACATCGCCTGCACCTGGGTGCGTTGACTCTCGCCCTTGTTGCCTGGGCCTGCGGCGAGCCGTCTCCAGCCGCCCCGACGGCCGAACAGGATCGAGTCAACGCAGTGGCTGCTACCAACGAGGCGATCGACGACTGCTTCGAGGCCACCACGGTGGAGCATCACGATGCGGGCCATGACGACGCCGACGGGCACCACGACGACGGCAGCGACGCCGGTCATGACGACGCCGACGGGCACCACGACGACGGCAGCGACGCCGGTCATGACGACGCCGACGGGCACCACGACGACGACGACGGGGAAATGGCCGGAATGTCGGCCGAGGAACACGCCGCCATGGAAGACACCGGTCATGACGACGCCGACGGGCACCACGACGACGCCGACGATGGGCATCACGACGACGCCGAGGATCCCTGCGCAGACGTAGTTGACAGCCTTGCGAAGGGACCGGTGGATCGAGTGATCAAGGTCGATCTGCGCGGCCTCCGCTTCAAGCCCAACCTGCTGGTGATCCAGCCCGGTGAGACCGTTCGCTTCGAGATCACCAACTCTTGGCTCGACGAGCACGAGTTCCGACTCACCAATGCTGCGGATGCCGAAGCCCACATCACCGGAGGACACCAACACGCACACGAGATCGTGAAAGGGTTCCACACGGAGGGAACCGACCTATTGGCTCTCATTCAGCCCGGCGAGACCATCGCCCTCGATGTGACGTTCGACGGCTCTCTGCCCTGGTCGATTGTTGCGTGCATGATCCCCGGTCACTACGAAGAGGGCATGTGGGCTGAGATCCACGTCCTCGAGACGACGCTATGAACCGGAGGGATGGGTATCGGCTCTCGGCGAGGCGGATCCTGGGCGGACCGAGTGTGCTCACCGCATTGCTGCTTCTGGCGTCACTGGCACTCACGGGCTGCGGCGGTGAGACGACCGCCGTCGACGACGAGCCGTCTTCTGTGCACGGGGCTGTCGACCTGAGTGGGGTCGAAGTTCAGATTCTTCAATCACCCGGCTGAGGGTGCTGCGATGGGTGGTCGGAATACATGACCGACCACGGGGCGACGGTCGTCGTCACTTCGGACCCGTTTCTGATCGAGACCAAGATGGAGCTGGGCATACCCGTCGAAGCGTATGCCTGCCACTCGGCATTGATCGAGGGCTACGTGATCGAGGGGCATGTGCCCGTCGACGCGATCGACCGGTTGTTGACCGCTCGTCCTGACGCGATCGGGATTGCCGTGCCCGGCATGCCGTCGGATTCGCCCGGTATGGGTGGTGATCCAGAGACCTGGTCGGGACTGGACGTCCTCCTGATCGGCAACGACGGGGTGCTCCTCTCCTTCGACTACTAGCGCAAGCCCTCGCCCGATCCGAGTGACCTCCGTCCCTCCCGCTTCGCCGAGAGTCGGCCGTCGCGACGGTGCCGCCTCTCCCGCCCCACCGCAGCGGGTCTCCGGCACGGCTCGGGGGTCGCCGACCGGCCGATCCTCAACAGGTCACATGCAGGACGGCGTTGACCTCGGAGTCGTCCAGGGTGCGAATCAGTTGGCAGGCATCGGCGGTGGGCATCACGATCAGCTCCACGCCCAGCCCGGCGGCCTTGCCCCGAACCTCATCCATGATCGGGAGCCGTCCGCTGTGGCCGCACCCGATGATCAGGCGGGCGCCTCCCCAGGGAAGCTCCTCGAGAGAAGACAGCGGGGTATGGCCGTAGCGATCCCGGAATGGGCGGGATGGCTTCTTCCGGCGAGGTCGTACCGCTCCCCCTTCGAGGATCACGTCGTGGTCGTAGGTGACCCCCTGAACCACGATCGACCCGAAGCCCGGGTAGTTGATGTCCATGTCGCAAACATACGTCAGCGGAACCGAACGGGATCGAGGTCCTCCTGCCGCAACCCCAACGCAACGAGATCCTCGGGCGATTCGGCACCGGTGATGATCGCCGCAGTCCAGCGGCCGAGGGCCGGCGAGGTCTTGATGCCGTACCCACCCTGGCCGACCAGCCACACGAACCCGGGGTGATCGGGGTCGAACCCGGCCGCCGGCACCCGATCCCCGGTGAAGGTCCGCAACCCGGCCCAGGCGTGGTGCACGTGGCGGACCCCCAAAGTGGTAGCTCCGTTGATGCGCTCGATCGCCAACGCCACGTCGACTTCCTCGTGGCGGACGTCGCCGGGGGGGACCGGGGTCTCGTCGGCGGGGGACGCCAGCAGGTTGGGTCCCTCCGGCTTGCAATACCACTGCTCGTCGACGTCGATGAGCATCGGCCAGTGCTCATGGCCGCCCGGTCCCGGCACCGTGAAGGCCGTCCGCCGCAGGGGACGCAGCCCCAGCGGGGAGACACCGGCCCGAACCGCTACCTCATCGCCCCATGCCCCGGCAGCGTTGACCACCACTTCGGCGTCGTAGAGAGTGTCCCCGGCCGTGATGCGCCACCGGTCGCCGTGTCGGGCGATCTCCGTTGCCTCTGCATGCAGAGCAACCCGCCCTCCCCGGCGGCGGATGCCGCGCAGGTAGCCCTGGTGAAGAGCGGCCACATCGATGTCCCTCGCCCCCGGCTCCACGACGCCCCCGGCGGCGTAGCCGGGACGGAGAGCCGGGAACAGCGCCTCGGCTTCCTCGGCAGAAATCAGCCGGACCGCGGGCACCATGGCTTGCGCCTCGGCGGCGGCGGCCGTCAACGTCTTTCGCTGATCCTCCCGCCCCACAAAGAGCAGCGGCCGGGGGTTGAGGAGCGGCACCTCGGTGAAGCCGTCGGGGGGGTTCTCGAGGAACGCCCGGCTCCCCATGGCGAGCCGCCGGGCCACCAGGGCGGCGTAGCACTCGGTGAACACCGCCGCCGAGCGCCCCGTGGAATGGTGGTCGCCGGCCCCCTCCCGCTCCACCAGCATCACGCGGACTCCCGCCTCGACGAGGGCATAGGCCACCGAGGCACCGGCGATCCCGGTTCCCACCACGACGACGTCGACCCGCTCCATGGGGTGGAGCGTAGGGGTTGTCAGAGCAGCAGCTGAGCCGCCCACCCCAGCAGGATCGCCCCGACCAGCAGCAGTGCCACCACCAAACCCACCACCCGCTTGCGGGCGATCACCAGCAGGCCGGTCACGGCACCGATGCTGGTCCCGGCACCAGTGACGATGAACGCCATCGCCGGGCCGGTGCCCATGCCGCCGTCGACCAACGCGGCGACCAGGGGCAGCGAGCCCTCGGTGTTGACGTAGGCGGGGAGGCCGATGAGCGCCGCCAGGGGCACCGCCGCCGGGGACGAGCCGCTGAGGTTGTCGGTGAGCCACTCGGTGGGGATCGCCTCGATGAGGAGGTACCCGACGGCGGTGAAGGCCAGGAAGAAGGCGGCCAGCTTTCGACCCTGCACGACGAGCTCCCGGCCGAAGCGCCGCAGCCGGGTCGGCCGAAGCTCGGTGAGTGCGGCGGCGCCGGGGCCGACGCTCACCGGGGCGGGAGCGACGGTGCAACTCTCACCGCAACCATCGGAAGCCATCCGCGCCTGACCCCGCAGCCAACCGGCCTTGTCGAGCACCCCGCCCACGACACCGGCTCCGATCCCGAGCACGATCGTGCCCACGAACAGGAACCAGGCGAACGGCCACCCGAACAGCCCGGCCGAGAACACCAGTTCGGAAGGACTGGTGAGCGGAGAAGACACCATGAAGGCCACCAGCGGCGCCCAGGGTGCCGCCGCCGCCAGCCCTCCCAGGATGACCGCGGTGGTACCACAGGAGCAGAACGGGGTGAGCGCGGCCAGCAGCACGGCGGCCCCCGTGGCCAGCCACACCCGCCGCGCCAGGACGGCGGCTACCCGGTCGGTGCCGACGAACACTTTGAGAGCAGCGGCGGTGACGATCGAGATGGCGAGGAACGGCCAGACATGGACGATCGTGGTACCGACGTCCCCGGAGACCCTTCCGATCAAGTCGATCACGGCGTTCATGCCGTCCTCCCCAAGTCAGTCATATCGATGAACATCAATACTTGGATATCATTCCCGATATATCGATGATTGTCAATATGTCTTGAGATGGGCAGCAAGGCTTGAGGCCGCCCCGAAGGGCGGCCTCAAGGAATCGGATCGGTCTTGGTATCTAGCCGGTGACATCCTCCCGACCGGGAAAGATCAGGTTGGCCGCCACGCCGACAACGGCACCGAGCGCCAGACCGGAGATCTGGATATCGGTGTCGCCGAAGCTGATCGTCAGCGGCGACGAGAGGCCGCTCACGCCGAGGCCGAACACGAGGATCAGCCCGGCGATGATCATGTTGCGCGCCTTGGTGAAGTCGACCTTGCCCTCGACCAGCGAGCGCATGCCGACTGCGGCGATCATGCCGAAGAGGACCACCGAGAGCCCCCCGAGAACCGGGACCGGCACCGTCCGGAGCAAGCCGCCGAACTTCGGGATGAAGCCCAGCAAGATCGCAAACCCGGCGGCGATTCGCAGCACCATCGGGTCGTAGACCCGGGTGACCGCCAGCACCCCCGTGTTCTCCGAGTAGGTCGTGTTGGGCGGACCACCCAGGAACCCGGCCGCCACGGTGGCGAGACCGTCACCCATCAGGGTGCGATGCACCCCGGGTTCCGCAAAGAAGTCCTTCCCCACCACCCGGCCGTTGGCCAGGATGTCGCCCACGTGCTCGATCATCGTCACGAAGGCGATCGGGGCGATCAGGATGATGATGTCCCAATCGAAGGTCGAGCTCCACTCGAAGTCGGGCCAGGCGAGCCAGTCGGCGTCCTTCAGAGCGTCGAACGGCATGCTGAAGTCGGTCACCCCACTCCAGAACCATGCGAACAGGAAGCCCACGATGAAGCCGATCAGGATGGGAAGCATCCGGAACAGACCCTTGAGGTAGATCGCCGCGACGATCACCGCCAAGAGCGTCACGATCGCAACGATCCACTCCCCCTCCGCCTGACCGATGGCGATGGGTGCCAGCGTGATGCCGATCACGGCAATGACCGGACCCGTCACGATGGGCGGGAAGATCTTCCGGATGAACCCGGGACCGATCAGGGCGACCAGCCCCGCCATGCCCAGATACAGCAGGCCGGCACACATGATGCCGATGCCGATCGCCGACCAACTCGGGTCGTCGGACAGTGCTGCCGCCGCCAGGATCGGCGGGATGAACGCAAAGGACGATCCCAGGAAGACCGGGACCATCATCTTCGTGACCACGTGGAACAACAGCGTGCCGACGCCCGCCGAGATCAGGGCGACCGACGGGTCGAGATCGGTGATGAGCGGCACCAGGATGGTGGCACCGAACATCGCCACAGTGTGCTGAAAACCGAGTACGACCCTGCTCTCGGTTCTCAGTTCGTCGTTGACGGATGCTGCCATCTATCACTCCCCCAGATAGACGAAAGCGCCGCCATGGGGCGGCGCAGAACGGAAACGTCGATGACGTTCATTGCAGGTGAACATAGCGCCCGGCCTCGCAGGGCGACTTGGATTTCGCGGATTTGTTATCCACAGATTCGCGCCGCCGCGGTTCCGAGACCCTCGACTTGATCCAACCCCTTCGTACAATCAGAGGTGATGCAGCAGGCCGCCTTCTTCGACCTCGACAAGACGGTCATCGCCAAGTCATCCACGCTCGCCTTCACCGGTCAGTTCAAGAAAGCGGGCATGCTGGGGCGTCGGCCCCTGCTGCGGGCGGCGATGGCCCAGACGATGTTCATGCTGTTCGGCGCCGATCACGAACAGTTGGAAAAGACCCGCGACGCCCTGCTCGCCCTCACCAAAGGATGGGATCGCGAAGAGGTTGAACGGATCGTCCAGGAAACGATCGACGACGTGGTGGCGCCCCTGGTGTACGCCGAGGCGTTGTTCCTCATCGACGAACACTTTCGGGAGGGCCGACGGGTGTTCATCGTGTCGGCCAGTCCCGAGGAGATCGTGCGGCCCCTGGCCCGCTACATCGGGGTCACCGAGGTGATCGCAACCCGCCCGGA
This sequence comes from Acidimicrobiia bacterium, assembly GCA_041572755.1. Lineage (GTDB taxonomy): Bacteria > Actinomycetota > Acidimicrobiia > Spongiisociales > UBA11373 > JBFELU01. The sequence goes on from JBFFRY010000008.1 coordinate 42,693, forward strand.
AGTGGACGCCGACAACCGCTACACCGGCAAGGTGGCCTTCTACGCATACGCCGACCAGAAGGCATCCGAGATCCGGCGTATCGCCGCCGCCGAAGGCATTGCGCTCGTCGACTCCTACGCCTACTCCGACAGCGCCACGGACCTGCCGATGATGGAAGCGGTCGGCCATCCCCATGCCGTCAACCCCGACAAGGAACTGCGGGACGTCGCCGAAGAGCGGGACTGGCCGATCCTCGAGTTCCGCCGCCAGGTGAGCCTCCGCACCCGGCTCACCCGTCCGGTGCCGCTCATCTCCGGCGCCACGGTGGCCGGGCTCATCGGCACTGCAGTCGTGTGGTCGATCCTGCGGAGCCGCCGCAACTAGGACGCCGAACCGTCAGTCTTCGTCCTCGGGAATCCCTGCCACCGGGTCCATCTCGGCGAGACCTTCGCGGGCGTCGTCATCGGTGACGGAGCGTTCCGCCAGGGCCGCCGCCCGGGCGCCGTCGATCCTGGCGCTCGTCAGGCGGGGGGCGGCGTAGGCCAACAGCGGGACATGGGCGGCCGCCACCACGAAGAACGGAAGCCGCAGCGCCATCTCGCGGTCGACGAACAGCACCCCGACGGCGACGACGGCTCCGCCGAGGAACGAACCGATCGGCATCATCCCCCACCCGAAGAACCGGTAGACGCTGTTGGCTCTCCCCAGCAGGTGATCGGGGATGATCGTCTGGCGCAATGACACCGTGATCACGTTCCAGAGCACGGCGAAGAAGACCATCACGATCTGCATGACGAACGCCACCCACCACCAGCTGGCCAGGCCGATCACCACCGGGCCCACCGTCCCGGCCAGCAGCGTGGCGTAGAGGGAAGGCCCGCTCCCCAACGCCCTGCTCAGACGGGCGGCAAAGACGCTGCCGAGCACCCCGCCGAGAGCCCCCGCCATCATCAGCACGGCGAAGATGAAGGCGCCGACGCTCTCGAAGCCCAAGAAGTCGGCCGCCGATCCGAGAACGCCGGTGAACAGCCCGGTCTCCAGGTCGAGGTCCTCCTGGGCGAAGAGGATGAACGTCGACCAGATCATCATCCCGAGCCCGTTGAGCAGCCCGAGCACGATCGCCAGCGGCCGCAGCAGGTCGTGGCGCCACAGCCACAGGAAGCCCTCCTTCATCTCCCCCTTCCAATTCACCCTGCCGGTGGGGGCCGCCCCCTTGGCGGGCTTGAACTGCCCGGCGATGAGAAACACGAGCCCGGCGGCGACGGCGAACGTCCCGGCATCCACGAAGAACGGCAACGCAAAGCCCACCCCGAGCAGGAGACTGCCCAAGGGCGGCCCGGCAAACGAGTTGGCCACCATCTCGGCTCCCCACAGGTTGCCGTTGGCCTTCTCCAACTGCCCTGGTTCGACGATGGCAGGGAGGAACGTCTGAGCGGCGTTGTCGCGAAGCACCTCGGCCATCCCGATCAGCAGCGCCGCCACCACCAGCACCACATACACCGCGAGGTTGGTGTCGACCGCCGTCCCCGAGGCCACGTCGGCGGGGGCGGGGAGCCGGCCTTCGTTCCCGAGGACCACAAAGGCGACACCTGCCGTCAGAACGGCTCTGAGCACATCGCTGCCCACCATGATCTTGCGCCGGTCCACCCGATCGGTGATCACCCCGGCGGGGAGGGTGAACAGCAGCCACGGGAGCCGCTGGGCCACCGCGATCAGGGCGATCAAGAGAGGATTCCGAGTCACCGCCGAGGCGAGCCACGGGTAGGCGATGATCCCTATGCCGTCGCCGAGGTTGGAGATCACGCTGGCGATCCACAGCCGCCAGTAGGAGCGCCCGAGCCGAGTCTTGGGCTGGGCAGGGGTCGTCGTGTCGCTCACTCATCCTCCTTCAGCGATGGTCGGTCGGTGGGATAGACCCCCACCAGGAACCCGTAGGTCGTGGACCCGCCCCGGGGGCGGGCGGCGAAAGACTCGGCGAGGTGCACCAGTTCGTCGGCGAATGCTTCGGCCTGATCATCGGGGATGCGGGCATGACGAATCGTGAACACCCCGGCTTCGCCCTCTCGCGGTTCCCTGATCTCGGCCATGGCCTCGACGAGAAGGGGGGAATGACCGGCTTCCTCGAAAGGCGGGATGACGTAGGTCTGGGCCAACCGGCCGTAGAACTTCTCGGTCATGGCTCGCACTTGCCGCGTGGCGACGACGGCGATGATGCCGGCCCCCTCCAGGGCGTGCACGTGATGTCCCACCGAGCCCTTGGGTCGGTCCATGGATTCGGCGAGCTGCTTGATGCTGGCGGGCCGCTCGGCAAGCAGCTGGATGATGTCGGAGCGGTTCGGATCGGACAGCAGCCGGGCCTGTTCGGCGTCCAGCAGCATGGTGGCCCGGGGTGGTCGGTACTCGGTCATGGCCCCTAATGGTCGGTGAAAGCCGAATGGTCGGCAATGACCGACCATTTGTCAAGCGAGATACCCTCCCCACAAGGCCATGACCACGATCACCGCCATCACCGGCGACCTCACCGCCATGGACGTGGACGTCATCGTCAACGCCGCCAACGAGCACCTCGCCCACGGCGGGGGGCTGGCGGCCGCCATCGTGCGGGCCGGCGGCCCCGTCGTGCAGCGCCAATCGGACGACTGGATAGCCGCCCACGGACCCCTCTCCCCCGGTGTCGCCGCCGTCACCGGCGCCGGGGCCATGCCGGCTCGGGCCGTCGTCCACGTCGCCGGGCCCCGCTATCGGGAGGGCCAAGACAATGCCGGGCTCCTTCGCACCACCGTCACCGCCGCCCTCGACGCCGCCCTGGCCGCCGGTCACCGCACCGTCGCCCTCCCTGCCATCTCGGCCGGGATATTCGGATACCCACTGGCCGACGCCACCCGGGTGATCGCCGCCGCGGTGCACCGCTGGGTCGAGGAGCACCCCGACGACCTCGACGAGATCCGACTCGTCGGCTTCAACGAACAGGTCGCGGCGGCGTTCCGGGCCGGACTGGAAGCGGTGCGCTGACCGGCCGCCCCCTCACACTCGGGCATGTGATGCCAGTATGCATGCACCCCCGGACGAGGCACGCCCATGCCCTGGACCATCACAGACATTCCCGACCAGACCGGCCGGACGGCAGTGGTGACCGGCGCCAACGGCGGTCTGGGCTTCGAGACAGCCCGGGCGCTGGCCGGGGCGGGGGCGCACGTCATCATGGCGGCCCGCAACCTCGACAAGGCCGAGCAAGCCAAAGCCGATCTCCTCGCCGACGATCCCCACGCTTCGCTCGAGGTGCGTGCCCTCGACCTGGCCTCGCTGGAGTCGGTGCGCGCCTTCGCCGGACCGGTCGCCCAGGTTCATCCCCGGCTGGACCTGCTCATCAACAATGCCGGCGTCATGGGCACCCCCCGCCTCGAAACCGCCGACGGGTTCGAACTGCAGTTCGGCACCAACCATCTCGGGCACTTCACCCTGACCGCGCTCCTGATGCCGGCACTGCTGACAGGACCCGACTCCCGGGTCGTCACCGTGACGAGCGCCGGTCGCCACTACGGGGGAAGGCTGAGGCGCAACGACCCCCATCACCGCACCTCCTACAACCCGTGGCGGGCCTACGGGCAGTCGAAGATGGCCAACCTCCGCTTCGCCGTGGAACTCGATCGCCGGCTTCGGTCGGCGGGAGCCACCACCCGCAGCCTGGCGGCCAACCCCGGTTTCTCCAACACCGATCTCCAAGCGCAGAGCGTGCGGGCCACCGGAGGAGGGCGGAGCCAGCGGTTCTTCCGGCGGTGGGTCAAGCGCATCGGCACTTCTCCCGCGGAAGGGGCCCTCCCCCAACTGCGGGCCGCCACCGACCCGGTCGCCCAAGGCGGGACGCTCTACACACCCCGCTGGGTGAGCGGAGGCCCGCCGGTGCGCCGACCGATCCTCCCTCCCAGCCGCCGTACCGGCGAACTGAAGAACCTGTGGGAGCTCTCGGAGCGGGAGACCGGGATCGCCTTCGACGTGGCCGGGATGGTCGCCGCCGCGGATCCCTAGGACCGCACCACCACCGGATCGCCGACCCGAACTCGCATGGGGTGGGCCAGGCCGCTCACATCGAGGATGAAACCTCGAGTCCCCCCGTCGAGGAATTCGAGATCGTCGATGAGCACCGCCCGATCGAGCACCTCCGAAGCCCCCCGCAGGTACGACGTGAACTCCAGGCAGGGTGTCGCCACCCGGGCCCCCGGCAGTTCCAGTTCACCGTCGGGACCCTCGATCACGACGGTACCGGCCAGATCCCCCAGGCCCACCCGATTCCCGGTGTCGACAATGATGTTCTCCCCGGCGATCCCCACCGGGACCGCCGCAAACCGCACCGCCATCTCGGCGTAATGGCCCTCAAACCCGATCGACAGGGCCCGACGCCCCCCCGCCCTGCTCGACGGATGAGCGGCGTGATGCACGTCGACCACCCACGAACCGTCGAGGTTGCCGACCACGCCGGCAGGTCCCACCGCCGCCTCATCGACCGCCACGATCGGCGTCGGGTCATAACGGACCCCCTTCTCCTTCAGCGGCAGGCGCTGCACCTGCAGCCGGGAGACGCTCCCCAAGACTCGTTCGCTCATTTCCTCGCCTCGACGACCTCGTTGAGCAGATCCGGGCGGTCCGAGACGATCCCGTCAACACCCAGATCCAGCAGGCGGTGCATGATCGCAGGATCGTTCACCGTCCACACATGCACCTGCTTTCCCGCCCGGTGAGCGGCTCGAACGAAACGTTCCGTCACCACCGGCATCGGTCCGCCCCGCTCGGGAACCTGATAGGCGTCTGCGACACCGCGAGGCATCCGTCCCAGCCGAGCGGCGGCCAGCGCCGCCGCCACCTCGCCGGGGCCGGCCGAAGTCGCCACGCGGCCCCCGGTCAATCGGCGAAACCGGCGGATGCGACCGTCGTGGAACGACCCGATCAGCACCCTGTCCTCGAGGCCGAGCCGGTCGACCAGGTCGGCGACGGCGGCCTCGATCCCCGCTTGCTTGAGGTCGATGTTCCACTGCACGTCGGGGAACACTCGCACAGCCTCCTCCAGGAGCGGGATGGTGACACCCGTCCCCCGAAGCGGGTGGCCGCCCGCCCCATCGAAATGGTGGGCGGCGTCGAGGCCGGCCAGTTCCGCCCAGTCCCTCTCCCTCACCCACCCGGTGCCGTCGGTCAACCGCTCCAGGCGGTCGTCGTGGAAGATCACCACCTCGCCGTCCCGACTCACGTGAACGTCGGTCTCGAGGTAGCGGTAGCCGAGATCGACGGCACCCTGGAAGGCCACCATCGTGTTCTCCGGCCACAAGACCCGGCTGCCTCGATGGGCGAAGCGGAGCGGGTGCTCGTGGGTCAGAAAGGACCGCATCGAATGCGACGATAGACCGATAGCCTGAGACCCATGACCGAACCTCTCCTCGAATGTGTGCCCAACTTCTCGGAGGGAGGCGACATGGCGGCGATCGACGGCATCGCCGCCGCCGTCGCATCCGTGGCGGGCGTCACCCTGCTCGACGTCGACCCCGGGCGGGCCACCAACCGCACCGTCGTCACCTTCGTGGGCCCGCCCCAAGCCGTCATCGAGGCGGCCGTGCGGGCGGGAAAGGCCTCGGTCGACTTCATCGACATGGCCCGCCACCAAGGGGAACACCCCCGCTTCGGCGCTATGGACGTGTGTCCGCTGGTCCCGGTGTCGGGCATCACGATGGCCGAGGCCGCCGACCACGCCCGGGAACTCGGCCGCCGCCTCGGGGACGAGGCGGGCCTCACGGTCTACCTCTACGAACATGCCGCCTCGGCGCCCCACCGCCGCAACCTCGCCGCAGTGCGGGCCGGCGAGTACGAGGGACTCCCCACCAAGCTTCGAGATCCGGCGTGGCAGCCCGACTTCGGTCCCGCCACCTTCAACTCCCGATCGGGCGCCACCGCAGTCGGTGCCCGCGACTTCCTGATCGCCTACAACATCAACCTCAACACCACCTCGGTGCGGAGGGCCAACGCCATCGCCTTCGACGTCAGGGAGAAAGGCCGCCTCAAGCGCTCCGGGGACCCGCTCACCGGCGAGGTGGTGCGGGGACCGGATGGGGAACCGGAGTGGGTCCCCGGCACCCTGAAGACCGTCAAGGCGATCGGCTGGTACATCGAGGAGTACGGAATCGCCCAGATCTCGATGAACCTCACCGACATCTCGGTGACTTCGATCCATGCCGCCTTCGACGAGGTCGTCGAGAAGGCGGCGGCCCGGGGGATACGGGTCACCGGATCGGAGCTCGTCGGGCTGATTCCCCTGCGGGCGATGCTGGACGCCGGCCGCCACTATCTCACCAAGCAGCGCCGCTCCCACGGGGTCTCCGACGCCGAGCTCATCAAGATCGCCGTCAAGTCGCTGGGGCTCGACGACCTCGAGCCATTCGACCCCGGCGAGAGAATCATCGAGTATCGGCTCATGGAACACGGTCATCGGCTCGTGGATCGCACGGTCACCGGGTTCGTCCACGAGGTGGCGTCGGAATCGGTGGCGCCCGGCGGCGGATCGGCGGCGGCGCTGGCGGGGGCGCTCGGCGCCGCCCTCGGCACCATGGTGGCCAACCTCTCCGCCCACCGACGCGGCTGGGACGATCGGTGGGCCGAGTTCTCCGAGTGGGCCGTGAGGGGCAAGCAATGCCACGACGAGCTCCTGCGCCTCGTCGACGCCGATACCGAGGCGTTTCAGGCCATCGTCGAGGCCCACCGCCTCCCCACCGATACCGGGACCGACCGCAACGTCAAGGCCGATGCGGTCGAGGCAGCCACCCGGAGAGCAATCGAGGTTCCCCTCCGGGTGATGGCGGCGGGGCTGGAAGCCATGGAGGTCGTCGACGAGATGGCCCGCCGAGGTCCGGAGAGCTCCGTCTCCGATGCCGGCGTCGGTGCCGTGCTGTGCCGGGCCGCCGTCCGGGGGGCTGCTCTCAACGTGCGGATCAATGCCGCTCAGCTCGACGATCCCGGCGAGGCGCTGGATCGCGCCGCCGACCTGGAAGCTCGGGCTCGGGAGCGGGAGGAGGCAATCCTCGAAGCGGTCGCCGAACGCCTCTGAAATGCACAAGCGGCCCCCGAAGGGGCCGCTTGAAGTGTCGAATCGATCTCCGCCTAACGGTGGCGCCAGACGATGCGACCCTTGGTCGGGTCGTAGAGCGAGACCTCGAGCTCGACGACGTCGCCCGGGAGGATCCGGATCTTGCGGCCCCGCCGCATGCGGCCGGCCGCCCGTGCTACGACCTCAATGCCCTGATCGGTCTCGACCAGGAACTTGGCGTCGCGAAGCACGGTCACGACCTTTCCTCGGGTGCGATACGTCTGCTCATCGGTGTTCGCCATGCCTGCTACCAGCGGGACCGCTTGGGACGGGCCTCGTTCACGACGATCCGGCGGCCGCCGGCGTCGCTTCCGTCGAGCTCCTCGATGCACTTGCGGGCATCGTCGTCCGATTCCATCTCCACGAACCCAAAGCCGCGGGAGCGGCCGGTGTCGCGGTCGGAGATGACCTGAGCCGACGTCACCGCACCGAAGGGGGTGAACAACTGCTCGAGGTCGTCCGAGGTGAAAGTGAAGGGAAGATTCCCCACGTACAAGTTCATGTTGCCTCTGGCCTTCCGTTGCCTATGACCACGTCCACGACGATCCTGGTCACGGTGAATCCGGAAGCCTGGGCTCGTACGTAGCGCTGTCGCTGCGGGCATGTTAACGCCCGCCACAGTCCATCAATTCCCATCCGCCTAGTAATCGAACGGAGTCAAACTCCCATCGTTACCGATCAGCAGCACGTCCAGGTCGGCCCAGGTCTCGGGGTCGCCCCCCATCCCCGGGCTGTCGGAGGGCATGGAGGGCACTGCGATCCCCACCGCATCGGGCCGGTCGGTGAGCAAGCGGTCGATGGCCTCGACGGGCACATGCCCTTCGACCACATAGCCCTCGATGAGGGCTGAATGGCACGACGTCGCCTCGATGGGCACGCCCAGCACGGTCTTGGTCTCCGTCAGATTGGGATCCATGGTGGCGACGACCGTCGCCCCGTGGTCGGTCATGTACTCCGACCACCCGCCGCAGCACCCTCAGCCGGGGGCCTGGTGCATCTCGACGGACACCCCGGTCAGGTCCACGGCGGCACCCACCGAAGCGGAATCCCCATCGGACGACGTCTCCGAGCCACCGCCGCACCCCGTCAGGACGACGCCGAACAGCACGGAGAGAGCGGTCCAGGCCACGAGACGGCGAACCCCCTCAAGGCGCATCTTCCCTCCTTGTGAACATCGACGCGACCGTATCACGCCCGGCCGACAAGAGGAGGGGAGAACGGCCGGATGTCGGGGCCGAAGGTCCCTTGGATCGTCTCCCGCTCGCCGACCGTTACCGTCCACCATCACACACTCCCGGAGCCAGCGTGACACTCGCCGAAGCCACCGCGGTGCGCCGCATCGACGACCGCACCCATGCGGCCGAGATTCATCCCGGATGGGACATCGTCGGCAACGCCAACGGCGGGTACCTCCTGGCCATAGCCGGGAGGGCCTCCGCCGAAGCCACCGGCCGCCCCGACCCCGTCAGCATCACCGCCCACTTCCTCAACCCCGCCAAGCCGGGGCCGGTCACCATCGAAACCGACGTGGTGCGGGAAGGACGGCGCTTCTCTGCCGTCCGGGCCACCATGAGGTCCGGCGATCGGCCGATCCTGACGACGCTCGGCAGCTTCGCCGAACTCACCGAGAGCGGCAGCACCGAAAGGGTCGAGGCCGCCCCGCCGGATCTCCCCCCGCCGGAGGACTGCCTCAAGATCGAACCCACCCAGACGTTCCCGCCACCATTCGTGGGACGAGTCGACCTCCGCCTTCACCCCGAGCACGAGAACTTCGGGGACATCGGCGGCGTGCCCCGGGTTCGCGGCTGGTTCCGGCTCCTCGACAACGAGGCCCTGAATGCGACAGCACTGCTCGTCGCGGCCGACGCCTTCCCCCCCACGGTCTTCTTTGCCGATCTCCCCTTGGCATGGGTCCCCACGCTGGAGCAAACCACCCACATCCGGGCCCGCCCCGCCTCGGGCTGGCTCCGCTGCGCCTTCACCACCCGCTTCATCACCGGCGGATTCCTGGAGGAGGACGGCGAGGTGTGGGATGCAAAGGGACGGCTGGTGGCCCAGTCGCGTCAGCTGGCGCTCACGCCTCGAAGCTGATCAAGTCGGCGCAGGTGCCCGGTCCGGCAGGAGCCGCACGAAAGGCACCCCGGCCACCATGGCGACACACCCCACCATGAAGGCCGCAGTGAAGCCAAAGGCATCGGCGATGGCTCCCAAACCGACGACCGCCACCGACCGGATCACGAAGGTCATCGAGAGATAGACGCCGTTGGCAAAGGCCCGCATGTCGGGGAACTGCTCCTGCACGATCGCCATGTAGACCGGCTGAATCGAGAGCAGCGTGACGCCGAGGCCGAGCAGGATCGGCACCCGCACCCATCCCCCGGTGAGCACGAGGAGCACCACGAAGACCGGTGACACCAGGTGGCCCACCCACAGCACCCACCGCCTCCCGAGGCGATCGCTCATCCATCCCCCCAGGAATGCCCCCACGATCCCGGCCGCCTCCACGATCGTGAGCGCGGCACCGGCGAAGAAGAGGCTCACCCCCTCGTCGGTGAGATACACCGGGAGGTAGATGGTCACGGTGAGCGTCATCATCACCCGGGAGACGACCGCACCCGCCAGAAGCAGCATGATTCGCCGCATACGTCCCAACGCCGTCCGCCACGGAGTCTCCGACCCCGAGGACGGAGGCCGCATCGGCACCCGTCGCAACTGGACGTACACCACGACCGAGGTGATCCAACCGGCCACCATCAGCAACGCCAGGTAGCGCAGGCTCAACAGCCCCAGCGCCGAGACCACCGCCAGCGGGCCGACGGTCCGGCCCAACTCGCCCCCGACCATGAAGAGCCCCATACCCCGCCCCAGCTTGTTCCCCGACAGGCGGCCCACCGCCACCGGCGCCACGGCATGAAAGGCCGCAACGCTCAAGCCGGCGAAGAACAGCATCACCGCCACGACTGCATAGGTGGGAGCCCAGCCGAGCATGCTCATCAACGTCCCGGTGACGGCGGGGGCCACCACCACCATCCAGCGCAGTGTCACCCGGTCCGCCAGCCGCCCGATGAACGGCTGCGCCAGCGAGGGAACCTGCAGGAATGCCGACAGGGCCCCGGCGGCGGTGTTGTTGAGCGACAGCGTCTCGATCAGTTTGGGGAGCAGTGGTGGGAGGAACGCCGTATAGGTGTCGTGCACGGCGTGGCCCCCCACGATCGTCGCCACCTTGCCCACCTGGAACCGGGATCCGGGCGCCGATTCGGGAGGGACCAGGTCCGCGCTGATCGATCCGGCCATCGGGCCAGGCTAGGACCCCTCGGCCCCGTCCTCGCCGCCGTCGACGGTGATCAGCACCTCAGCGAGGGGCTTTCGGACCAGATCGGGAACCTTGACGCCTTCGAGCGGATAGCCGACCGGGAACAGCACGAACGGCCGCTCGTTCGGGGGCCGCTCCAGCAGCTCGGAGAGGAACGCCATCGGGGAGGGAGTGTGCGGCAAGGTGGCCAGACCCATGTGGTGCAGGGCGGTCACGAACATCCCGGCGGCAATCCCAACGCTCTCCTTCACGTAGTAGTTGTGGAGCCGGGTCCCGTCGGGAGTCAGCCCGTAGCGTTCCTCGAACAGCACCACGATCCAGGGAGCGACCTCCAGGAACTCCTTGTGCCAATCGGTGCCCAACGGGGCCAGCGCCTCCCGCCACTCCTCGTTGATGCGACCCCCGTAGTTGCGGCGCTCCTCCTCCTCGGCCGCCGCCCGGATCGCTCGCTTCACCGCAGGGTCGGAGATCGCCACGAAGCGCCACGGCTGGCGATGGGCCCCCGAGGGTGCCGTGGAAGCGGTCTCCACCGCCAGCTCGATCAGGCGCCGGGGAACCGGATCGGGGCTGAACATCCGCACGCTGCGCCGGGCCTCCAGGAGATCACGGAAGGACCGCGCCCGGGCCAGCATCTCGTCGCCCGGGCGCCGCTCGAACTCCAGGACCCGGAACGGGTGGGCCGCCTCCAGCTCCGGCGAAGGGTATGGATGCTCGTACATCGGCTCACCCGGGGGGACGGAGATAGTCGGCGTCGTCGACCTTTCCCCCGACCCACTCGGTGGGAGATCCCGTCGTGAGCGAGAGGTGAACCATCGGTGACCCCGGGCCGGCTCCGTGCCAATGGCGCTCACCCGGTGGCGAGTAGACGACATCGCCCGGACCGAACTCGACGGTCTCCCCGGCGGCCGTCTGCACCCGCCCGGCACCCGAGACGCAGTACAGGACCTGACCTTCGGCGTGGGTGTGCCAATCGGTTCTCGCTCCCGGCTCGAACGACACCGCCAGCGCATTGAGACCCTCGGGCACCGGGTGCGACAGCGGCCCAAACCAAACCGCTCCCGAGAAGTGCTCGTCGCCGGCGGGAACCCACTCGATCGACTCGGCTCGCTTCAGCTCCATGCTCCTCCTCCTCCTCCGACCTTCACAACAACCCGGAGCCACACTCGATCTCGGGATTCCGGTCACGACGACTTCGGGGCCGTGTCGCCGGGTGGTCTCAGTTCCGAGACGATCCCGGGCGCGTCGTCCGCCACGACGGCATCCTACGACCCGGCGACCGCACCGCTAGGGTCGTTCGGTGACCGAAGCCGCCCGCCGGGTCCAGCGGACCTATCTCATCCTCACCTTGCTCTCGACGCTGGCGGCATCCTTCATCTGGGGCATCAACACCCTGTTCCTGCTCGATGCCGGGTTGAGCAACACCGAGGCTTTCGCCGCCAACGCCTTCTTCACCGCCGGCATGATGATCTTCGAGGTGCCCACCGGGGTGGTGGCCGATACCTGGGGACGGCGGGCATCCTTCCTGCTCGGGGCGGCAACGCTGCTCGTCTCCACCCTCCTCTACCTTCTCATGTGGCAGATCGAGGCGCCTTTTTGGGGCTGGGCGATCGCCTCGGTCACCATCGGGCTGGGCTTCACGTTCTTCTCGGGGGCCGTCGAGGCCTGGCTGGTCGACGCCCTCGACCACAGCGGTTTCGACGGCGAATTGGAGTCGGTCTTCGCCAAGGGCCAGGTGACGACCGGCGTGGCCATGCTGGGGGGATCAGTGACCGGCGGATTCGTCGCCCAGGTCACCAATCTCGGCGTCCCCTACTTGCTGCGGGGGATCCTGCTGGGCCTGACCCTGGGCTTCGCCTTCTTCGCCATGCGCGATCTCGGGTTCACCCCCGATCACGGCGCCGGTCCGATCAAGGAAATGAAGAGGATCGCCCGCGCCTCGATCGACAACGGATGGCGCAAGCCGCCGATTCGTTGGCTGATGCTGGCGGCTCCATTCACCGGGGGTGTCGGCATCTACGCCTTCTATGCGATGCAGCCCTATCTCCTCGAACTGTACGGCGACGAGACCGCCTTCGGGATCGCCGGGCTGGCCGCCGCGATCGTGGCCGGCGCCCAGATCCTCGGCGGGCTGATCGTCCCGGTGGTGCGGCGCCTCTTCAGCCGCCGCACCCACGCCCTGATCCTGTTCGGGTCGGTGTCGGCCGTCGTGCTGGCCCTGATCGGGTGGACCTCGAGCTTCTGGTTCGCCATTGCGCTGCTGGTCGTCTGGGCGATCGGGTTCTCGGCGGCCAGCCCCATGCGCCAGGCATTCCTCAACGGGTTGATTCCCTCCGAGCAGCGTGCCACGGTCCTGTCGTTCGACGCCCTCATGTCATCAGCGGGCGGGGTCGCCGCTCAACCGGCGCTCGGGCGGGCGGCCGACGCGTGGAGTTACTCCGCCTCCTATGTGGTGAGCGCGATCATCCAGTCCGTGGCCGTGCCGTTCTTGATCCTGGCCCGTCGGGAGAGAGCCCCCACCGACCCGATCACGACGGACCATCGAGGGGGCGGACCCGCCTAGAGGATCCGAAGCATCGTCGCCCTCCCGGAGTGCGACGGCCCTACCCGGCGGCAGCCATGAGCCGCCGGGTCAGGTTGCTCCCGAGGATGGCGCACACATCGGTGGGGACGTGATGGCCCACGGCGGCATCGAACAGCACCCGGTACGAGGGGGCGAAGTCCTCATCGCCGAGCCAGCAGGCGACCGTGACCGACACGAGGGGAAGGGCCCGGAACGCAAAGGCGCGGTCGGCGAGCACCACCGGCCGGCCCCCCGTCTCGAGGCAGGCGGCAGCAAAGGCGTCGGCGTCGTTGCCGAAGGCCTTGGCCAGCTGGTTGCCGGTGTACCCCTGGAAGGCCCGGGCGTAGAAGGTGCCGTTCTGCAGCTCCCCAAAAGCGATGAGCCTCCCGGTCTCCGGAGTCCCGTCGGCGTGTTCGAAGTAGTAGGCCAGCAGGCCCATCGAGAAGGGATCGACCGGCGTCTCGTCCTCCGCCCAAGCCGCCTCGAACCCGGGGTAGGCGAGGACGGCCTCCCGGTCCCAGACGGCCAGCCGGAAGACCCCCCCGCCGCCGCCGGGCTCCCACTCCGCGTGCGTGGCGGCGGCCAGGCGCTCCGGATCGGAGCCGGCCAGGCCCGACCAGATCTCGGCGACCCTCTCGAGCAACGACTCGGTGGAGTCCGGTCGGGGCGGGAAGGGCGGACGCTCGCTCACCATGCAGTGCGAAGTCTGGACCAAGACGATGCTGCATCGAAACCCCGGGGCGGTCTCGGGGTCATCGGGGTGGATTCAGGGGGATCCCCGATGGTGCGACCCGATGGGATCACGGACACTCGCGGCATGGAAGAGATGGTCCATCAACTCAACACCCTCGTCTCCGGCTACCTCACCCCCGCATGGCTGCTGGCGCTGGGCATGGTCTTCACTGCCATCTGGAGTGGGGCCGCCGGCCGGGCGCTCCTGTTCATCCAGCACCGGGTTGACCGGGCTCACCGCGGCCGGGGTCACCCAGCCGGCGCCTCCGAGTAGAACCGGCGTCGAGCCCACAACGCCACGTACACCAGGCCCACGAGCACCGGGACCTCGATGAGCGGACCCACCACCCCCGCCAGCGCCTGACCCGACGTCACCCCGTAGACGCCAATGGCCACCGCGATCGCCAGTTCGAAATTGTTGGACGCCGCCGTGAACGACAGGGTGGTATTGCGGGGATAACCGATGCCCAGGCGGAGGCCGAGGGCGAACGACACGGCCCACATGAGCCCGAAGTAGACCAGCAACGGCACCGCGATCCGGGCCACATCCCAGGGCTTGGAGGTGATCGTCTCGCCCTGAAGGGCAAACAGGAGGACCACCGTGAACAGCAGCCCGTACAGAGCCCAGGGAGCGATCTTCGGGAGGAAGCGGGTCTCATACCACTCGACGCCCCGGGTTCGCTCCCCCCAGACGCGCGTCAGGTAGCCGGCGGCGAGCGGGATGCCCAGGAACACGAGCACGATGCGGGCGATCTCCCACAGCGACACGTCGAGCACATCGGTGTCGAGCCCCAACCAACCGGGCAGCATCTGAAGGTAGAAGTAGCCGAGCAATGAGTAGGCCGCGATCTGGAACAACGAGTTGAGCGCCACCAACACAACGGCGGCTTCCCGATCGCCGCAAGCGAGGTCGTTCCAGATCAGCACCATGGCGATGCACCGGGCCAGCCCGATGATGATCAGACCCGTCCGATACTCGGGCAGATCGGGGAGCAGAAGCCATGCCAGGGCGAACATCAGCGCCGGGCCGATCACCCAATTGAGCACCAAGGAGGTGCCCAGCATCATCCGATCGGCCGCCACCTCCCGCACCTTCGAGTAGCGGACCTTGGCGAGTACGGGATACATCATCGCCAGGAGCCCGACGGCGATCGGCAACGACACCGATCCGATCTTGATGGTGTCGAGTGTGTCGTTGAGGTCCGTGAAGAGGCGACCGAGGCCTAGCCCGAGCCCCATCGCCATCAGGATCCAAACCGGGAGGAACCGGTCGAGCAACGACAACCCGCCCAGGACGGCAGCTTCCTCCGGAGCCTCGACGCCACGGCTCATGGGCCCATGATGCCTCGACCATTCCCGGTAGCCCAGGGGTCGAAGGACCCAACTACGAGAAGCCGGCGTCGGGGACCCGGCAGGGTGCGGCCCAGGCGACGACCTTGCCGGCAGGCGGAGCGCTGCGGATCACCCGAAGCGGCTCGGGATCCGGACTACGGCTCTTCGATCTGGGCGACGGCCGTCAAAGCGATGGCGATCATCTGGTCGAGGGACGACTGCCGCTCGGAGGACGACAGTTCGGCATCCTCACCGAGGATGTCGGTGACGGTCATCAGGGCCGCGGCCCGCACCCCGTGCGCAGCGGCGACGCCGAAGAGCCCGGCCGCTTCCATCTCCACGGCGAGCAGGCCCATCCCCCGGGCGAGTTCGAAGACCTCGGGCCGGGGGTGATAGAAGAGATCGGAGCTGAAGATGTTGCCGACGTGCACCGTGACCCTGCGATCCGCGGCGGCGCCGACCAGGTGCCGGGTGAGCCCGAAATCGGCCAGCGCCGCAAAGTCGAATCCCCCGAATCGGAGCCGATTCACGTTGCTGTCGGTGCTCGCTCCCGACGCCACCACCACGTCCCGCAGGGACAGATCCGGATGGATCGCTCCGCAGCTGCCGACCCGAATCAGCGACGTCACCCCGTACTCTCGGATCAACTCGGTGGCATAGATCGACGCCGAGGGGATTCCCATGCCGGTTCCCATGACCGAGACCCGGCGGCCGCGATAGGAGCCGGTGTACCCCTCCATGTTGCGGACCGCAGTGATCCGGGCCGGGTCCTCGAGGTACTCCTCGGCGATGTAGCGAGCCCGCAAGGGGTCGCCGGGGAGGAGACACACGTCGGCGAAGTCTCCATGAGCCGCCGCGATGTGAGCTGTGGGCATGGAGCCCCTTTCGAGAGGACCCCCGCAAGGTACTCGCCGGTGGCGCCGCGGGTCGGAACCGCCGGTGGCCGGGGAACCCCGGCCCACCTCTACGATCCTCCCATGCCCACCCTTCGCATACGCCGGCTCGATGCCGGTGACGTTCCCGAGATCCGGGACCTCTGGGATCGGGCCGGGCTGTTCTTTCGTCCCGATGGAAGGGACTCCGTCGACCGACTCGCTGAGGAGCTGGGGGAGACCGACACCTTCGTCCTCGGCGCCTACGGAGACGACCTCCTGCTGGGTGTGGCGCTGGGGACCGACGATGGCCGCAAGGGATGGATCAACCGGGTCGCCGTGGCACCGGAGCACCGCCGAACCGGAGTGGCCCGGGCGCTGATACGAGCATGCGAGGAGGTGTTCGCCGATCGGGGCATCGGTCTCGTCACATGCCTGATCGAGGCGGAGAACAAACCCAGTCTCGACCTGTTCGAGGGTGAGGGCTACGAGGCGCGCCGCGACGTCGTCTACCTCCGCAAACCTCTGGCCGCCGAGGACTGGTAGCGCTCAGGCGGGTCGCACCGTCACCTCGGCGGCCTTGATCGCCACCCAGAACTCCCTGCCGACCGCCAAGCCGAGTTCTCGGCGTGACGCCGCCGACACCTCGGCGGTGACCATCAGCGGTGCGCCGAACTGGATGCGACAGGAGTCCCCCAGATCCTCGACCGAAGTGATGGTGCTCTTCCAGGTGTTGCGGGGGCTGCCTTCAGGCGGTCGGGGATGAATCGAGATGGCTCGCGGGTGAATCGTGAGCAGCACCGGGCCGGCGACCGATGTGTCGAGGATGGTGAGGTCGGGACCATCGCTCACTCGCACCACTCCCGCTCCGGCCGTGCCCGTCACCAGGTTGACCCCGGCCAGGTCGGCGGCATAACCCGTCATCGGATGCCGACGGATCTCATCGGGGGTCCCCGTCTGGGTCACCGTGCCGTCTTCGATGACCACGACCCGGTCGGCAAGGAGGAACGCCTCGGCGGGATCGTGGGTGATGAGAAGCCGGGGGCCCGGGAACGATCCCAGGTGGGTACCGAGGATGCGGCGGACCTGGGCCCGGGTCCCGACGTCGAGGGCCGACAGCGGTTCGTCGAGCAGCAGGAGATCCGGCTCCGAAGCCAGAGCCCTCGCCAGGCCCACCTGCTGTGCCTGGCCCCCCGACAACTGGGAGGGACGATGGCCACCGAGCCAGCCGAGCCCGAAGTGATCGAGCCACTCCTCGGCCGCCTCTGCGGCCCGGCGATGACCCGCCCCGTTGCGACGCACCCCGAAGGCCACGTTCTCCAACACATTCAGGTGGGGAAACAACAGCACATCCTGGAACACCGCGCCGACGCGGCGTTCCTCCGGCGGCACCCTGATCCCCGCCGACGGATCGTCGAGCACCCGACCGGCCAGCGACACGACCCCTTCGGCCAACGGGATCACACCGGACAGCGTCCACACCGCCGTCGACTTCCCGGCACCGTTGGGCCCCAAGAGTGCCACCGTCGTCCCCGCGGCGACCTGCACGTCCAATGCGAGCCGGAACCCCGACGACTGGACCACGACGAACCGGGCATCGAGGTCCCCTACCACGATCGCCACCATCGGTTGCGCAGCGCCACCAGCACCCCCAAAGACACCGCCACCAGCACCAGGCTGAGAGCCACGGCGGTGTCGCGGTCCTGTTCGAGCGCCACGAAGACGGCCAGGGGCATGGTCTGGGTTCGGCCCTGCAGGTTGCCGGCAAAGGTGATCGTGGCCCCGAATTCCCCCAGGGCCCGGGCCCAGGCGAGGAGCGTCCCCGCCGCCAACGATGGCCCAATCATCGGCAATGTGATCCGCCGGAACACCCGCCAGCGCCCGGCGCCGAGCACCGCAGCCGCCGACTCGTAGCGGGTGTCGAGGTTGCGAAGCGCCCCTTCGACCGTCACGACGAGAAACGGCGTGGCCAAGAACGCATTGGCCAGCACCACACCCCACAGGGAGAAAGGCAGCAGGAAGCCGGTCGCCTCGTACACGGCTTCACCGACGAGTCCCCGGCGGCCGAAGGCATAGAGCAGAGCGGCACCTCCCACGACCGGAGGCAGGACCATCGGCAGGGTCACCAGGGCCCGCACCAGGGACCTGCCCGGGAAGTCCATGCGGGCCAAGATCCACGCCAGTGGAACACCGAGCACCACCGCAATCCCGGCTGCTCCCAGCGAACTGACGAGCGACAGTCGAAGGGCGTCGGTGACGATCGGGCCACCGAGCAGCGACCCCAGTCGCGACCACGGCGTCCGCGACACCAGCCCGATGAGCGGGATGAGAAACAGCGCCAAGCCCACCATGGCGAACGGCAGGAGGACCAGCGGCGGTCGGGAGGGAAGACCCCGTCGGTCGGTCATGGGCTCAGAAACCCGTGTCCGACGAGCACGTCGCGCCCGACGGGCGACATCACGAACTCCACGAACAGTTGGGCCGATGCCGGGTCAGAGGATCCCTCGAGCACCCCGATCTGATAGACGGCCTCGACGTTCCATCCGGGGATCTCGACACCCTCGATGGAGTGGGTCGTCACCACGTCGCTGCGGTACACCAACCCGGCATCGAGCTCACCGGCCTCGACCTTGGTGAGCAGCGACCGCACGTTGGGCTCGTCCGTGTCGATGGACGGCTCGACCCCGGCGGCGGCGAGTACCTCGCGTCCGTAGCGGCCGCACGGCACGGTGGCCGCACACACCCCAATGAGCAGTTCGGGCCTGGCGAAGTCGGCAAGGCCGCGCACGTCGCCGGGGTTGCCGAGGGGCACGGCGATCTGCATCCGGTTGCGAGCGAAGGGAACCGCTTCGCCGGCGAGGGCTCCGGCCCTCGCCACCGCCTCCATGTTGCCGACATCGGCAGAGGCGTAGACATCGGCAGGGGCACCTTCGAGGATCTGCTCCCGCAGGGCAGAGCTCCCGGCCGGGGAGATCTGGAGAAGGATCCCGGCATGCGTGCTCTCGAAGGCCTCTTTCATCTCCTCGAAGGCGTCGGTGAGGGAAGCGGCTGCAAAGACGACCAGCGTGGCTTCGCGCTCGGTTTGGCTGCAGCCGGACGAGACCGGGAGCATGATCACGGCCACGACGGCGGCGGCGGAGTAGGAGCGAAGGGCAGCGATCATGACGTAGTCTCATTGAGACTACTCCCCTCGGTGGAGGCTGCATGACAAGGAGGTCTCTCGGGGAATGGGCGGTTCTCGGCCTCCTGGCCGAAGCGCCGGCTCACCCCTTTGCCCTGGCACGAGAGCTCGAAGGCGACGACTCCCCCGGCCGTGTCTTCACCATCCGCCGCCCCCTCGTTTATCGGGCGGTGGAGCGGCTGGTCGCCGATCGCCTCATCACTCCGGATCGAACCGAGCCGGGTGAGGCCGGTCCCGAGCGAACCGTCTATCGGATCACCACCGAAGGGTCGCAGCAACTGGAAGCCTGGCTTGTCGAGCCGGTCGCCCACATCCGCGACCTGCGCCTCGCCTTCCTGCTCAAAGTCGTCCTGGCGCGGCGGGCGGGCCGGTCCCCGGTCGATCTCGTCCAAGCCCAGCAGAGGGCTCTCGCCCCGGTGCTCGACAGCCTCACTCGGATGCCCGACGATCCCGACGCCATCGAACTGTGGCGGCACCACAGCGCCGTGGCGGCCGGTGCCTTTCTCGCCGAACTTCTCGACCGAACGCGCTAGATCTCGATTTCGTGCGCCTCATAGCGGTTGATCTGGACACTCTCGATGCCGAGTTCGGCGATCCCTTCCCGGAACGCCGCAACGTGAGGCATCTCCCGATGCGCCAGGAGATCGGCGCGGCTCGCCCACCTCTCGGTGAGGCCGAAGCGGCCCGACCCGTCGAGATCGGCCCAGAACTCAAAGGCCTCGCAACCGTCTTCTTGACGGGTCGCCGCGCTCACCGTCCTGGCCAGATCGGCGAACGCCTGCTGTTTCTCCGGGGACACACGGAACTCGCCGGCGATGAGCAGCACGGCACCTCCTCGGGTCTCGGGCCTCCGAGTATGCCAGGGCGCCCGCCACCAGACGGAGGGTGAGTCCGGCTGGCTAGGGTCTGGGCGACGAGCAAGCCACCGACCGATACCGGGTGCCATGACCGAACAGCCCAGTGCCGATCGAGTTCCGGCCTGGGCGCGAGTCTTGTTCGTCATCATCCTCCTCTTCGTCTTCCTGGTCGGGGTCAAGGCCCTCGAAACGGGCATCAAGAGCTTCGGCGCCGACTTCACCGACGCCCTCTTCGAGAAGGTCTCGAATCCGCTGGCCGGCCTCTTCGTCGGGGTGCTGGCGACCGTTCTGGTGCAGTCGTCTTCGGTGACCACATCGACCATCGTCGGTCTCGTCGGCGCCGGCTCGCTCTCGCTCGACCTGGCCGTGCCGATGATCATGGGGGCCAACATCGGAACCACCGTCACCAACACCCTGGCCTCACTCGGTTTTCTGCGCCGTACCCGGGAGTTCCGACTTGCCTTCGCCGGTGCCACGATGCACGACTTCTTCAACGTCTGCAACGTCGCCGTGATGCTCCCCCTGGAGCTGCTGACAGGGTTCCTCACCACCATCTCGGAGTGGCTGGGCGACCTGCTCGGTGACGTCGAATCCATGGGCGGGCTCGGAGGCGACAGCCCGATCAAGAGTGCCGTGAAAGCGCCGGTGACTCTCGTCGAATGGCTACTCGAAAAGGCGGGTGCCGGGGGCGACCTGATCGGTGTCGGCCTGCTTCTCTTCGGCATCGGATGCGTCTTCTTCGCCCTGGGCTACGTCACCCGCAACATGAGGCTGGTCATGGCGGGACGGATCGAGCGATCCATCAACGCCGTCCTCACCAAGGGAGGCGGGATCACCGCCATCCTGATCGGCACCGTCATGACGGTCCTCGTTCAGTCATCGAGCATCACGACATCGGTGCTGGTTCCGATGATCGCCGCCGGTGTGGTCACGCTTCGCAACGCCTTCCCCATCACGCTCGGTGCCAACATCGGCACGACCATCACCGCCCTCCTGGCATCACTCGCCACCGAGCACCCGGCCGGCCTGATCATCGCCCTCCATCATTTCCTGTTCAACGCCATCGGGGTGACCTTCTGGTACTCGATACCGGCCCTCAGAAACATCCCGCTGTCACTGGCGCAGCGGATCGCCCGCCATGCCGAAATCCGGAAGTCCATCGTGGTCGTCTATGTGATAGGGATCTTCGTGATAGTCCCCATCATCGGGATACTGGTGCTTCAATGAGTGTGAGGAGGAGCTAATGGTTCTGGAGTTCTTCAAGGGGGGCGTCGATGAACCGCTCGAGGAAATCGAGGGGATCATCGCCAAGATGCTCCTCGACAATCGACACACCTTCGACCTTGCCATCAACGCCGTCGTGGGCGGCACCGAAGCCTCTGCGGTGGGCAAGGAGATCCACAAGAGCGACCGCAGGGTCAACAAGGGGGAACGGGAAGTGCGTCGCCGCCTGGTGGTCCATGCCTCACTCCACGGGAAGCGCACCGACCTCCCTCGCGTCCTGGTCTCGATGAGCATCGTCAAAGACGTCGAACGAGTTGGAGACGAGTCCAAGAACATCTGGGACATCGCCGACTCTGGTGTCGACCTGTCCCAGGCCGATGACATCGCCTGGCTCACCGGTCTCCGCGATCGCACATCCCGGCTCATCGGGGAGTGCGCCAGGATCTACAACGAGCGGGACACCGAGTCGGCTCATGCGCTCATCCCCGAAATGGACGCCATCCTCGATGAGTACGACGAGTGCGTCCAGAAGCAGATCCGATCGACGAGCGCTCCGAGCGACGCCGTCCCGCGGGCACTGCTGTGCCGCTATCTCAAGCGCATCACCGCCCACCTGATGAACGTGCTGACGTCGCTGGTGATGCCCGTTCACCGCCTCGACTACTACGACGAGAAACGGGCAGATCGCGCCCTGCAGGAATAGCGAGAACTCAAGAGCCGCGGCGGCCGTGCTTCCAATACCCGCGAACCGTCGCCAGTTCCCGGGGGTGGCTCCGCTCCTCTCGCAGGTGTCGGCGGATCCTCTGCACCGCAGCGGCCTCTCCGGCCACCCAGACCCGGGTCCCCGGTTCGATCGCGGCAGCGGCCACCGCCGCCACCATGGCTTCTCCCGGCGGAACGCCCTCCCCAAGCACCTGCCATGTCACCTCGGCCGAGGGGTGCTCGGGGAGTTCCTGCTCGGCGTCGGGGTGTGCCACCTCGAGGTACACCGCCACCGGGGTCTCGCCGGGAATCGACTCGAGAAGCTGCGCCACCGCGGG
This sequence comes from Acidimicrobiia bacterium, assembly GCA_041572755.1. Lineage (GTDB taxonomy): Bacteria > Actinomycetota > Acidimicrobiia > Spongiisociales > UBA11373 > JBFELU01. Next base: position 64,907 of record JBFFRY010000008.1, read on the forward strand.
CAAGGCGGTCTCGTCACCTGCCAGCAGGTAGCCGGGAGCCTCGGGGTCCACCACGTAACCGCGACCGGGGCCCGAGATCCCTGCGGGATCGCCGTGGGATGCTGCCGCCACCCACTCTGAGGCCGCCCCGACCCCGTGCACCACGATGTCGAGAGCCAACCCCGGTCCGTCAACCGGACGCGGGGTGAACGTTCGGATCAACGGTCGACTCCCATCGGAAAGCAGGAACTCGTTGCCGTTCCACTCCGGCGCCACCAGTTCCTTGCCGGGGGCCGGCAGGAGAAGGCGGACGCTGGCCGCCGGGTCCCCGACCTCGAACCCGCGCAGTTGCTCACCACCAAAGGTGACCCGGTTCATGCGAGGCGTCAACATCTCGACCCGCCGCACCGCGATGAGACGGAACGGCGGAGGCGGGCGCCGGACGGGTCGGGCAGTCATCGATCCTCACCTTCGTCGAACGCTTCCAGGGTACGGTCCTCGGCGGTCGCGGAGGGGATCCCGAGCTACCAGCCCAGGGTGCCCGGCCCACCCTTGAAGGGCCCGACCACGTCGTCCGTGATCCAGCCGCCGTAGAAGCCGCCCTCCTGCGGGGAGACCTGCTCATCACCCAGGAAGCAGGCGTCGACCCGACTCGGGTAGAACGACACGTAGCCGGCCAGGGATTCGTAGTCGGACGAGGGATCGGGGTAGCTCCAGGCGGCCGACTCGGCGGCGACCCCGTCGACCACGGCGTCCCAGTAGGCGGCCCGGCCCTTCCACTCGCAGAGCGACGCGGCGGGGTTGGGGCGCAGGACACCGGCGACGACATCCGTGGGAGGAACGTAGATGCCCGGGGGATGGCTGGTCTCGAGCACCCGAAGCGCCGTAATGGACTCGACGATCACCCTGCCCCCCAGCACCACCCGCACCCGACGCTGTTCCGGTTCGACCCGGGGAGGGCGCGGGTATTCCCACACCGACTCCTGGCCCGGTCCCGGCACGATCCGCTCCATCGTCACAAGGTAGAGCGGATGTGATTCCTAGCGGCAGCCGACCGGGCGGTAGCCTGATCCCGTCTCCCCGTGGAGAACACCGTGGGATCGAAGAGACCGGCCGAGCGAGCCTACGAGGCCGGAAAGCGCTACGAGCAGACCTACTACGGCTGCGCCCAGTGCACCGTGGCCGCACTCCAAGACACCTTCGACCGCCGCGACGACGCCGTATTCCAGGCGGCCACCGGTCTCGCCGGGGGAGCAGGCCTCACCACCGACGGCAGCTGCGGCGCCTATGCCGGGGCCACCATGTTCTTGAGCCAGCTGCTCGGGAGAACCCGGGACGATTTCGCCGACGCCGAAGGGGTGCGGCTACGGACGGCCGCCCTGGTGCGGCGGTTGCGGCGGCGGTTCCTCGACGAGTACGGCTCCGTGGTGTGCCGCGACGTCCAAACCAAGATGATGGGACGCTCCTACTACCTGGCCGACGCCGAAGAGTTCCAGCGCTTCCACGATGCCGGCGCCCATGACGTCCACTGCCCCGAGGTGGTGGGCCGGGCCGCTCGATGGGCAGCCGAGATCGTCACCGATGAAGGCCTCGCTTGAGAGGCGCCTTCAGCTCATGACTTCGTCGGCGGCGGCCTGGTCCTGATCGATCACCCACAGTCGGTGATCCTGTCCCCGGACACGTGATACACCACCACTCCCGCGGCGCGGCACTGCATCGACGGGCCGTTCGACTCTGGTCAACCGCGCCGCAACGAGGTTCGCTTGCGTCATGCGACGGATCACGCTGCTCATCGCCGGCGCTCTCCTGGTGGGCGGCTGCGGCAGCGGCGACTCGGGCCCACCCGGGCCCCAAGGCGACGTCGGTCCCGGTGAGATCGAGAGCGGCGACGGGGATTCCATCGCTGGCTCGGGTGCCATCGCGGTCGAGACCCGCATCACCGAACCAATCGATGCGGTCACCCTCATCGGGGAGGGCAACGTCGTGATCACCCGCGGTGACGCGACGTCGCTCGTCGTCGAGGCCGACGACAACCTCCTCCCCCTCCTGGAAACCACCGTCGCCGATGCGACGCTGCGGATCAGCACCGCAATGGGCACCGACATCGATCCGACCCGGGCTCCCTCATACCGCGTCACCACGCCGGATCTGGTCGAAATCGAGCTGCTCGGTGCCGGGTCGATCACGACCGCCAACTGGGATACCGATCGATTCACGATCTCGATGCGAGGGGTGGGAGACATCACCGTCGAGGCCCTGAACACCGGTGAGCTCTCGGTGGATCTCGCCGGGGTCGGATCGGTGACGATCACCGGGAACGCGTCGCACCAACGACTCACGATGGCCGGGCTCACCGAATATCACGGTAGGGAACTCGACAGCGAGAGCGCCGCCGTCGTCTGCCTCGACGCCGGGATTGCCGAGGTCTCGGTGACCGATGAGCTCGAAGTCGACCTCAGCGGCGTCTGCGCCGTGTCGTACCACGGCGAACCGAGCGTCGCGATCGTCCGCGGCGAACCGGATTCGGTCACACCCGTCGGGTGATGGCGGGAACCGGACCGGCCCCGGCCGACGTCACAGGGATGACAGCGACGCTGAGGAGAGCGCCTTGACCAGACGCCCCCTGATAACGATCCTCGTGCTTGCCGTGGCTGCCTCCGCCTGCGCGGTGTCGAGTGAGACCCGAAGCCCCGGCGCCGGAATCCCCGAGGTGTCGCTCACCCCGGCATCGCAGGCGACCACAACGACCAACCCGATGGTCGAGCCCGAGGCACCCGACACGACCGCAGCCCCCACCACGACCTCGGAGCCACCGGCCACCACGCTTCCCTATCCGATCGGTGACGCCGGCGAGGCGGTCATCTACCTCCTTGCCTACGATCCGGCAGCGACCGGGCCCTCACCGAGCCTGATCCCCGTCGCCCGACCACTGGCGATCCTGTCCTCGCCCGTGACCGACCTTCCTCGCACCACCCTCGGCTTTCTCCTGGCGGGCCCCACCGCCGGCGAGATCGAGGCGACCCCGAGCCTCTCCACGGAGATCCCCGAGGGAACCCGGCTCCTCGATCTCGAGGTCGCCGACCGGATCGCCACCGTCGATCTCTCCGCCGAATACGAGACGGGATCGGGTTCCCTCTCTGAGATCGCCCGCCTCGAACAACTCGTGTACACCCTGACTCGCTTCGAGGACATCGATGGTGTGCGGCTCCGGATCGAAGGGGAGCCGGTCTCCGTCTTCGGCGGTCACGGCATCGTGCTCGACGATCCGGTGGTCCGCACGGACCTGGACACCATGCTGCCGGCGATCCTCATCGAGTCTCCGGCCCACTGGGCCACGGGCACGCCCGGCACTCTCCTCGTCGAGGGAACGGCCAACGTCTTCGAGGCAACGGTGAGCCTTGCCCTCGTCGACGGGGAGGGGCTCATCCTCTGGGAGGGGTTCACGACCGCCACCTGCGGCACCGGATGTCGCGGCGACTGGCAAGCCACCATCCCCTACGACGTGGCTGATCCGCAGCTGGGTGCGGTGATCGCCTGGGAAGTATCGGCCCGAGACGGCAGTCGGGTCAACGTGCGCGAGCACCCCGTCTTCCTGCTGCCCTTCGAAGAGAGCTGAGCAACCCGAACCTCACGAGGAAGTGGCGGCCGGATCACGGCGTCGATCCCATGGGAAGTAGATCGCCGTCGCCACCGTGAGCACCACCGCCGCCACCCCGTACATAGTCGGGTAGCCGAACCGCTTGATGATCGCTCCCAGCAACGGGGCACCGACGAAGACCCCGATGTCGAACAACGCCGTGAAGAAGGCAATGGCCGACCCACGGTTCTCGTCGGAGGCCCGGGTCACCGCAAACCCGAAGAGGATCGGGAACGAATAGCCGTGTCCCGCCCCGCACAGAACCCCGGCCACTACGACATCGACCGATGATCCGGCTCTCGCCAAGACGACGAACCCCGCAACGAGTGCCACGAAGGCCACCACCAGGACCCGCTTCTCCCCTACCCGGGCCGGCAACCAGGCGAACAGGAGTCGCAGCGCGATTGCGGTCCCTGCATAGAAGGCGAAGAAGGCGCCGACCGAGCCGATACCCGTCTCGTCCACAAAGGTGCGCAGGAACGTGAAGTAGCCGGTGAGCACCAGCGAGAACATCCCGGCCATCCACCACACCGGCAGCAGATCACGCTGGCCGATCGCTCGCAGGAAGCCTCGCCGTGGCCCGGTTGCCTCGGCCCGGGGAGGTTCGGCCAGGTTGAGAGCGATGACGTAGGCCGCCGCGGCGAACAGTCCTGCCGCCCAGAACAGCTCATCGAATCCCCATTCGGCCACGATCAGGTCGCCGATGACCCCGCCGAGCGCGATGGGAAGCAGGCCGGAGACACCGAAGAGCGCCAGGCCCTCGGTGCGGCGGGAAGCGGGAACGGCGTCTGCTCCAAGGGTGAAGAGAGCCGTGAACATGGCCGCCTCCGAGACGCCGTGCAACACGCGAACCACGTAGACCCAGACACCGAGCGAGTTCACCGTGAGATGGAGCATGACGGCCGCCACTGCGAGGGCCCCTGCCCCCAGGATCAGCGGCCGGCGTCCTCGCTCGTCGATGAAGCGGCCCACCGCCGGCCGTACCGCGATCGCCGCCGCTGCGGTCACGGCGAAGAGGTTCCCGATCTCCGGTTCGTCGGCCCCCAGCTCGGTGAGGAACCCGGGCAGATGCACGAACAGAAAGAACGACAATCCGTGCAGCAGGCTGGCAGCGAAGGCCAGTACGAACGGTCGCGTGAGGAGACGATCGGTCGACACCGGGCGAGTGTACGGGGGCCCGCTCGGTGCGGAGCCGAGCAGATCAGCCCCGCTGCTGCACCCACACGTGCCGGGTCAGCGACGCTTCGTCGGTGTGACCGCGAAGATGGTCGACGGCGTGAAGCAGGGCATAGGCGGCCGACATCTCCATCACGCTGCCGTCGTCACGGGTACGCCGCCGCACCTCCCGCCAATCCACCCCACCGGCTCGGGCAAGCACTCGGTCGCACTGCGCGGCGAGGTCGTCGATGTGCCGCCGCAGCTCCTCGGCGCTCTCCGCTCTGGCTCGAAACTCGGCGGGGCGATCGCGCTTCGGCAGCGGAAGCCCCACCGCGAGGCTGAGAAGGAGCCGGGTGGCACTCATGGCGTGAGTGACGAGCACGGTGATCGAGTTGGTCTCCGGCCCGGCGGGCTCCCAGTTGAGCGCCTCCGGCGGGAGGCCATCGACCACTTGACGCAGCGTTCCGAATGCCTCACCGATGATGCGGCGGGCTGCGATGATCATGGGGTCGGTCATGGTGGCAGCGTACCGGCGACGGAAGACGCCCCGCCGGGGCCTGAACCCAACGCAGGACCGGTAGCGGATCGGCCGGGGAACTCGAGAGCTGGCCGTCCCGGCACGGGCCGTTCCCAACGCAGCGAGCAGCCGCCCACAATCACAGGGAACCGGGACCCGCCGCCTTACGCTGAACGCTCGATGACGGAGCGACCGCGCCATCGCGACCTCGAACGCTTCCTGGAACCGGAGCACCGGGCGGTTCTGCGTGCCCTTCCCATCGGGGTGGTGGCCGTCCTGGCCCTCCTCACCGTCATCGGCATGGTCGTGCTCCGACCCACCGGCGAGCAGCGCCCCGACCTCTCTGAGATCGGCGTCAACCCCGACGTGTACGAGGCGGTGGTGAACGAGGTCGACTTCGGCCCCTGCTCGGGCACCACCGAGGCGGACGGCATTCCGTGCTCGTTCGTGGTGTTCCGGCTCACCCAGGGGCCGGACGACGGTGAGCTGGTGGGCCTCCAATTCCCGGTGTCGGAGACATCACCTTCATTCGAGGCCGGTGATCGCGTCCTGCTGGACCACCAGCCCGAAGCCGCTCCCGAGTTCCAATACAACTACTTCGATCGGCAGCGCCGCTCCATTCTGGCGATCGTCGCCGTCGTGTTTGCCTTGGCGGTCGTGGTCCTGGGGCGGCTGCGAGGGGTCGCCGCCCTCCTCGGCCTCGCAGCGAGCATCATCATCCTGCTCCAGTTCGTCATGCCGGCAATCCTGGACGGGAGACCTCCGGTCGGCGTGGCGATCGTGGGGGCTTCGGCGATCGCCTTCGTCGCGCTCTACGCGGCTCACGGGTTCACCCGGATGACAACTGTGGCGCTCCTCGGGACCCTGGCGGCGCTGGGTCTCACCTCTCTTCTGTCGTGGATCGCGCTGGGGGTCGCCGATCTCACCGGATTTGCCACCGAAGAGACCTTCTTCCTCACCTTGGTGGGGACGATCGACATCTCAGGCCTGGTTCTGGCCGGGGTCATTCTGGGCGCCATGGGCGCCATCGACGACGTCACGGTGACTCAAGCATCCGCGGTGTGGGAGCTCAAGAGAGCTCGCCCCGACCTCGGGTGGAAAGAGCTCTTTCGCTCGGGCCTCAAGGTCGGGAGGGACCACGTGGCCTCCACGGTCAACACCCTGCTGCTCGCCTACGCCGGGGCCTCGATGCCGCTACTGCTCTTCTTCGTGCTGGCCAACCAGTCGCTGGGAACCGTGCTCAGCTCCGAGATCATCGCCACCGAGATCCTCCGGACGCTGCTCGGCAGCATCGGCCTCGTGAGCGCCGTTCCGTTCACGACCTGGCTGGCCGCGATGACCGTCGCCGACCTCGACACCGACGACCTGGGAGCCGGGCACGCCCACGGACAACCCGCCTCCTGACGCGAAGTCGATTCCAGGCCGCCGAAGCGAAATCCGGGTCGGGGGGAGGCCATTGGCGGATAATCGCCCGGTGACTCGGGTACTCCACTTTCATCCCGGCTCTGATGCCGTCTCCGTGGTTGCCGCCGAACGGCTGCAGTCCCTGCGACGTGAGGGTGGCTGGGTGTGGGTCGATGTAGTCGGGGCCGACGACGCCACCGTCGAGCAAACATGCCGGGAGTTCGGGTTCGACCATCTCGGCGTCGAGGATGTGCTCTCGATCACCGAGCGTCCCAAGGTCGATGACTATCCCGACCACAGCTTGGCCGTCCTCCACGGTGTCGCAGACGACGTCACGCAGTTCCGCACGGTCGAGTACGACTCATTCATAGGTCCCGACTTCCTGGTGGTGTTTCGACGCGAGGATCTCCCCGGCTTCCGGTGGATCTGGGACCAACTCCTCCAGCCGGGCCATCCGCCTCCCCCCGGTCCCGATCGCCTCTTCGCCTTGCTGGTCGAAGCCGGAGCGACACGCTTCAACGCCCTGGCCGACGCCCTCGAGCAGCACGTCGAGGACCTCGAGGGGCGGGCGTTGGCCGGGGACCCCACGGTGATCGGGGAAGTCCATGCTCTCCGCCGCGATGCCGTGCGGTTGCGCCAGGTGCTCACTCCTCAGCGCGACACGATTCGGCGCCTGGTGGAAGACGAGTTCCCCGCCGTTGGTGAACGCGCTCGCCTGCGGCTGCGGAGCGCCCGCGACCTGTACGAGCAGGCAACCGAGTCCCTGGACTCCTCGCGAGCGCTCTTGGAGGCCGTGTTGGAGACCTACCGGGCATCCGTGGCGGAACGGGCCAACGAGGTGATGAAAGTCCTCGCCGTCTTCGCGGCGATCCTTCTGCCGCTCTCGGTGATCGCCGGCATCTACGGCATGAACTTCGCCAACATGCCCGAACTCGACTGGCGATGGGCCTACTTCGGCACCCTCGGGATCATGGGATCCGTGGCGCTGACCCTGTGGCTGTACTTCGCAAGGAGAGGGTTCATCGGTGGACCCAGGCTCAGCCGCATTCCCAAGACCCTCGGAGCCGGTCTCGCCGGATTGGTCCGATCCACGACTCGTCCAATCGGTGCGGTCGGCCGGACGCTGACCGGCGGCCGGCGGCAGTAGACCCCACCGGACTCAAGGGTGTGGCGGTGCGGAGCATGCCCATCACCCTGCGCCCTTCGAGTGCCTGAAGTGCATCTGGGCCGTGTGGTGAGACCCAACGGCTATGGTGATAGGGAGCACGCCCATCTGCGTGCGGCGCCTGTCTTTGCTTCTTCTGTTCCGTCGAGTGAAGTCGCCGCAAGTCTCAACGGCCTTCAGTCGACATCAAGGTCGGCCCGAGTGCCCAAGATCCATTTGCGGGGCGCCCCGATTGCGACGGTTCGAGAAGGAGACCCATGTCCACCAACATCTACGTAGGGAACCTTGCGTTCTCAACCGATTCCGCGGCGCTGCGGACCCTCTTCGCCGACCACGGCGAAGTGAGCAACGCCCAGGTGATCACAGACCGAGACACCGGCCGTTCCCGCGGTTTCGGGTTCGTCGAGATGGCTTCGGCTGAGGACGCCCAGAAGGCGATCGCGGCGATCGACGGCTCCACCGTCGATGGCCGTCAACTCAAAGTGAATATCGCCAAGGAGCGTTCCCGGTAGGTCCCCCGGGGCCGGGGCCCAATGCCCCCGGCCCCGCCGAAACCCCCATGCCCCGCCTCGCGGGGAAGGGTCATCTGCGGTGCCCGATGGACTCGAAAGGAGTCTCCACATGACGGGAGCCAAGCCAAGATTCGATCCCTCAGCGGAGCGGCAATCGATTCTCGCCGAACCGAGTGTCCGATGAGACGCTCTCGGTCCCTGGACCCGAGCAGGCGGCGGTGTGTCGACTGCGGGCACCCCATGAGAGAGCACCGCACCGACGAATGCACCGTACCGAAGTGTGCCTGCCGCCAATACACACCCCGACCGACACAGCGCTCGCCAAACCCCAAGCGGCCAAAGGCCGCCAAATAGCCCGGTGGCCGGACCGACAGATCCCAGCCGCGCCCCGGCAGAAGGAACACATGCAAGGAACCCGAGACACGCGCCGTCGAGAATCAATCACGCAGATGCTCAACCATCTCAAGCGAGGACTCACCTACCGGGTCAGAACCTCCTCAGGACACACGGTGTCCGGCGAGTACCTCGGCACCGAAGTCACCTACGGCAACCCGGCGATCCTCCTGCGGCACTCGGAAGGAACCACCGCGATCCACACCAACCGCCTGGTGGCCGTCGTCCAAACCGGCTGAACGAAACGCGATCACAAGGAGGGCGTCGAGCGAATCGACCGGCCTCGGTCGGATGGCCGAGGCGACGAGAGGCACGGCCTCGATGCTCGGCGCATCGGCGCATCCGAGCGACCATCGGATGGTGCGCCCTCACAGGACCAGACGCCCTCCCTTCACTACCCACCGGGTCAGTGTCGCCCCCGGCCGGTAGGCGAGGTGCAGATGTGAGGGCGCATCGAGTATCACGAAGTCACCGGCTGCACCCTCGCCCAGCCACCCCCGATCGGGCATCTCGAGCGCCAGCGCCCCGCCTCGGGTCGCCGCCCAGACGGCCTCCTCGGGAGTGAGCCCCATCTCCAAGACCCCGAGCGCCACCACGAGGGGCATGCTCTCGATGTAGGAGCTGCCCGGGTTGCAATCGGTCGCCAGCGCCACCGTCACCCCGGTGTCCCACAACATGCGGGCGGGAGGGCGGGGCGCCCGCATCGACAGCGACACCCCCGGCAGGAGGACGGCCACAGTGCCGGAGTCGCGCAGAGCGAGGGCATCCTCGTCAGTGATGTGATCCAAGTGGTCGGCACTCGCCGCACCGACCTCGGCGGCCAGCCGC
>JBFFRY010000009.1:0-74397 GCA_041572755.1 Acidimicrobiia bacterium
ACCACTCATCGAAGTACCCGAGACCCCAATACGCGTGTTGGGGTCTCGAGTGATGACGGGCCCCGGTCGCGCCTCGTGCCCCACCCGTAGGATCGGATGTGAGGCGAAGGGAGTGGGCATGGGCACGCTGACATCACTCAGTCCCCGTTCGGGCGAGCCGGTTGGAACAGTCGAGACGACGAGTGTCGACGGAGTGAGCGATGCCGTGCAGCGATCCGGCAAGGCGTTTCTCGATTGGTCGCAACTGTCGCATCGTGAGCGGCGACCGTATCTCAAGGCGTACAAACGAACCGTTCTCGCCAACATGGATCGCATAGCGGCAGTCGTCAGTGCTGAGACCGGCAAGGCGGCCGGAGACGCCTACATCAGCGATGTCGTTCCGGCGCTCAATGTGATGGACTTCTACTCTCGCACCGCCGCAAAGCTCTTGCGTCCCCGCAGAGCGCCCATCTGGCCGTATCCAATCGTGCGTAGCCGGACCGTATATCGACCCCTCGGCGTGGCTGCGGTCATCGCGCCGTACAACGCCCCTTTCTTCGTCGCGATGCTCGGCGTCTTCCCTGCGATCTCTGCGGGATGCTCGGCCATCCTGAAGCCATCCGAGTTCACACCGCTGACCGGCCGCCTCATTGCCGATCTCGCCCATGAGGCCGGCATGCCGAGCGACCTGGTCCAAGTGGTCCAGGGGGACGGCGCCGTCGGCGCTGCGCTCGTTGGTTCCGACGTCGACATCGTCTCCTTCACGGGCTCGCCGGAGACCGGCCGCCTCGTCCTCGTTGAAGCTGCCGAGAACCTCACCCCCGTGATCCTCGAGTTGGGAGGCAAGGACGCCATGGTGGTGCTCGACGATGCGGATGTCGTCGAGGCGGCAAGGGGCGCCGTGTGGGGGGCGACGTTCCTCGCCGGCCAGGTGTGTATCAGCGTGGAGCGGGTGTATGTGTCGCGACGCATCGCATCAGACTTCATCGCGGCCGCGGAAGAGGCGATCGACCAGCTCACCATCGGAACAGATGATGCCCGCGACATCGGTCCCCTGATCGACCCCCGGCAGGCGAGCATCATCGAGTACCAGGTCGCCGACGCCGTTGCCAAGGGAGCCGTGATCAGACGCGGCGGCAAGCGGGTGAAGATCGACGGCGGGGATTACTTCCAGCCAACCCTGCTGACGGGGGTCGATCACTCGATGGAGATCATGAGGACCGAGACGTTCGGTCCGATCTTGGCGGTCATGGAGGTTCAGGATGAAGCCTCTGGATTGCGCCTTGCCGACGACTGTCGATACGGGCTCCACGGGTCGGTGTGGTCGGCCGACAAGGAAAGGGCTGCCGTCCTCGGGAGCCGCATGGACACAGGAACGGTGGCCGTCAACGATCACATGATCAACGTCTTCATACCCAGTCTTCCGGCCGGAGGTATCAAGGACTCCGGGATCGGCCTCCAAATGGGCCCGGAAGGACTGCGGTCCTTCTGTCATGCGAAATCGGTCACATCGCCTCGGCTCATCGCCACCACTCGCCTTCTGCTCGGCGGTCGATGGATGCCTCGTCGCGTGGGGCCTCGCTACTGGAAGGCGCTCGCCAAGGCCCTCTTCCGCTGGTAGCGGCGCCCTCGGTCCTCGGCGGACATCTCGTGACACCGGCCCGGAACGACATTCGCTGCCGCGTCGTCTCGATCGTCTCTCTACCGTGGCCCCGTGAAGGGACAAGCCCCTGAAGTGACACCGATGAGCCCGATGGAGTGCTCCCGCGCCGGAAGGGTGCTGGGCAAGGCGTTCCACGACGATCCGCTGTGGTCTGTGGTGATGCCCAATCCGGAGACTCGGCAAGGGGACCTCTCCGGGATGTTCACTGCGCTTGCCCAGGCGGTCTCGGCTGCCAGGGGTGTCACGGAGACCACATCGGGGTTCGAAGCCGTCGCCCTCTGGCTGCCACCCGGACGGGAGATCGGATTCAGGGCGACGTTGAGATCGGGATTCGCGCTGCCGCGATTCGTCATGGGGATGCCCTCGGATGAGCGCAAGCGAATGATGACCGTGCTTCGCCAGTTGGGAGAGCGGAGACGGGAACTGATCTCTGAGCCGCACTGGTACCTGCCGGCCGTCGGTGTGGAGCCCGAAAGCCAGGGCAGAGGGCTGGGATCTGCGCTCATGCGGTCCGGGATTTCAAGAGCGGACCAAGAAGGCACACCGATCTACCTGGAGACGGAGACCGAGTACAACGTCGGCTACTACGAGCGGCTCGGATTCCAGGTAGTCGAGCAGATGGCCGCGGTCGGGCTGGGCGTGCCGATCTGGGCGATGATCCACCGACCCGGTAGGACTCTTCAAGGCACGGGTGGCACCGCGTAACACCGGCCCGGGCCAGGGTGCGCCCCCACGTTTCCATTCAGACCCCCGTCACGGCAGCGGATCGATTCGGGTATCTGCTATCCGCCGCTCACCCGGTGCACGCCTACTTCGGAGTCAACCCATGAACGACATGCAGACCCGGGAGGCCCCTGAAGGCCAGCGGCATCGGCTCACCCAGCAGGAACTCCCGGCTGTCACTGATCAGAACTCCCACAGCATCGGAGACGAGCGTCTGGCCACCCCGGGCCGCGGATGCTATCCGAGCCGTCTTGTTGACCGTGAAACCGAGATAGTCGCTCTTGGTGTGGACGGCATCACCGGAGTGGAGACCCAGCCTGACCCGATAGCCACCCAGTGAGCTTCGCTCGGTGACCATCCGCTGAATCTCCAGCGCAGCATGCGCGCCACTTGAGGCCGAGGCAAAAGCCAACAGAGCCCCGTCGCCCATCGTCTTAACGACCGTCCCATTCTGTGCGTCGGCGATTCGGTGCAGCTCAGCGAAGTGGCGATTCACTTCGCTGCTCCATGCTTCGTCACCGAACTCGACATTGAGATCGGTCGAAGCCTCGATGTCGCTGATCAGGAAGGTCAGCGTCGCGACGCCGAGTTGGCCGGTGAGAGCTTCCTCGAGATCTGCATCAAGTAGGCCGACGAGGTCGCTCAGTCTCTGCGGCAGCTCCTTCCCCCAGTTGGTGTCGAGCTCCGAGGGATGTGACGCATGCCACTGAACGACCCTCCAGACACCATCCTCCAAATGGAAGACGGCCGTGGTCCGGACGCGAGCCACGACCCCATCGGGAAAGGTGACCGTACTCTCAGCAGCCGCCCACCCGGCGGAGCCTGACTCATAGGCCTCGACCCTGTGGAAGAGCCGCTGATATTCCTCAGCCCTGGAGAGCTGTGCGGCCAGGACCACGTAGGCCTCCTCACCGTGAAGCCAGTTCTCCTCTCTTATCCCAATGAGGAGGGTCTCCGGGCGCTTTGCCACGAGGCCCCGAGCGACTGACGAGTCACCGGATTGGATCGCGATCATGAGCCGCTTCATCACTGCGGCGAGCTCGTGAGACTCGCGAAGCATCAGGGCAGCCTAGAAGGGGATCATCCGGTTCGTTGTGTCGGCAATACCTTCTGCGACTCCCCCGGGTGACACTTCGCAACACTGGCCCCCAACTCGGCTGGGAGGTCCTCCGGTGACGTTTCGCCGTATTGGCCCGCGCCTTGGTGGTGTGCCGTTGCCCCAGGGGCCTCATCACCTGGGCCCATGGAGTCTCACCGGTTCCCCAGCTCCCGGTTCTTCTCCTGCTCGTACAGCTTCTGGACCCGGTAGTCCCCGAAGAACACGGAGACGGCGTGGCCCAAGATCCCGAAACCCCAGCCAAGGATCACCCAGTAGGCCCAATCGAGACCGAGGAACCCCCCACCGGTATCGACGCGCCGATCAATGATCACCAGCAGCGCGTTGACGAGTACATAGGTCATCAGGTGGTAGAAGAAGTCGCGTACTTCCTTGACGTGCTTCCTCGCCCGCTCGAGCGTGGCATCTTCCTGTGTCATGGCTCTCCATCGCTCCGGCCGCATTGTTGAGACCGGTCCTTCATATTCACCACAGACGGTGACCCGGGGTAGGGCCGAAAGACGCAAAGGAGAAGGGGAGAGCTGCACCCGGGCTTCCGGTGACGCAACGCCGGCACGTCCGACGTTGATTTGGTCGGGTGATCGTGTGGCCCGGCTACGCCCAGCCGTAGGGACTTCCATTGCGATAGGTGCGGTAGGTGAAGGCAGCGATGGCGGCCAGCATGACCCAGGTGAGCCAGGTGTCGAACGCCGCCCAGGTTTGCACTCCCAACATGACCATGGTCAGCACGCAGAACAGGCACACCGAGGCGAACCGCTTGCGGTACAGGCGCAGCCGTCCGATCCGTTCGCCAACGTCGCGTCTGGCCGGGTCGTCGCGGAGTTCGATGAACAGAGAGTCGAGCTTCGGCTGCAACCGGAAGTGGACGAAGGCCAGGAGACCGGCGATGAACACCAAGAGCAGGAACTTGGCACCGAGACGGCTGTTGTCGAGGAGATCATCGAATCCGCCGCGGAAGCGGAAGATCAGCCACAGCCCGCTGGCCATCGCAGTGCCCTGCAACACGAAGCACGGGATCACCCGGTTCTTGATGGTCTCCTCCATGTAGACATCGGCGCGATCCCCCAATGGTGGACCCAGAACGGAGCGCTGGTGGACCACCACCAAGGCGTAGTACGGCCACGCCATGAGCACCGCGGTGACGACGTGGACCACTCTCAGAGTGCTGGTGAACGCATCCATGGGCCTCCTTCGCGAATGATCCTTCGATGGGCGCAACCCTACGCCCGCCCACGGGCCGTCGACGGTCCCGACCCCCCACCCACTTCAGGTGACGCTTTGTCGCGCCGACCCACCGGAGATTCAATAGGCTTGGTTGTCAAGCCGCGGTGATACGCATACCGTGGCGGTTGTTGAGGGGGTGCAGCTGTGCTGAGGGGGCATTCCCGGCGGAAGAGCCTGCTTCGACCGCTCCACCCTGCGGGGATGGAGCGCCGGGCCTCCCCTGCGCAGAGCGCCCTCCGCGACGTAGGACCTTAGGAGCGAGATGCACCCAGCCGACACCCGGTCAACGGTGCTTCAGGATGGCGACCGCGTCGCCGTCGTGGGCGGCGGCCCGGCCGGCTCGTTCTTCGCGTATCACCTCCTCCGTGAGGCCCGCCGTCTGAAACGATCCCTCGACGTCGTCATCCTCGAGAAGAAGCATGGCGAGTCCTCTGCGGCGGATGACTTTCAGCGCAGCGGCTGCAACTCCTGTGCAGGAGGAATCTCTCCGAGGTTGGACCAGATCCTCGCCCAGCACGATCTCGGCCTCCCGGGGGGAATCATTGAGGGCCGGATCGACTACGTCTGGGTGCACGGCCAGTGGAAGAACTTCCGGCTGAAGGTGCCCAGCGACATGGCGATGTACTCGGTCTTCCGGGGTTCCCTCCCCACCGGACGGAGCAATGGCACTGCAGGGCTCGATGACTTCCTCCTCAGCAGGGCCATCGCTGAGGGCGCCCGTCTGATGCGCGGCAAGGTTCAGTCGATCGCCTACGGTCCGTCCGGCACGGCGGTGCTGAAGGTGCACTCGCCGGCCACCGGCTTGGTTTCGCTCGATTCGAGCTTTGTTGCCATCGCCACCGGCATCAACGCCCGTGGCGGCCTCGCCGATGGCGGCGATGGCCTCGCCGCGTCGCTCAGGCGATTGAATCCGGAGTTCACGTCGGGAAGGTCGCGGCAGGCCTTGATCTTCGAGCTCGACGTCGGTGAGGACTACCTGGCGCGCACCATGCACCGGGAGATTCATTTCATCGAGTACGGCTCAAAGCACCTCGACCTCGAGCACACGGCGCTCCTTCCCAAAGGAAGGTTTCTCACCGTGGCCATGATCGGCCGGTGTGTCGACGAGGCGGTTCTCCCCCGCGACAGCCGGCGCATCATCGAAGAGTTCCTCGCCCTGCCCCAGGTCAGGCGCATCCTGCCCGGGATCGGCTCCGCTCCGGTGGCGTGCGTGTGCTCTCCCCAGATGAGCGTCACCCCTGCCACTTCCCCGTTCGGAGACCGCTTTGCTGTGATCGGCGACGCCGTCGGTTCCCGGCTCAACAAGGATGGACTGTTCTCTGCGCATGTGACGGCAACCCGGCTGGCGGAGGCAGTTCTCCATGACGGGATCGACCGCAGCGCGCTGTCGAAGCGCTACGGCAGGACGATCGACTGGCTCGCAGCGGACAACCGGTATGGGCGAGTGGTGTTCGGCGTGAGCCGCTTTGTCTTCGCCAAGCCGCTGGCGAGCCGCGTTGCCTACCAGGCGTTTGCCACCGAGTTCAAGGTGCGAGACGAGCGCAACCGGCCGGTCGCCTTGCTGCTGTGGAAGATCGCCAGCGGCACGAGCGACTATCGCGAAGTTCTGAGGGAGATGTTGAGCCCTCGCTTGCTTCGCTCGGTGTTCGTCGGCGCGGGCGTGACACTGGGGAACATGGCGGTCGAGCGGATGCTCGGGCTGCGATGGGGTGAGTACGGGCGTTATCCGACTGTTGTGCTGAAGGAGAAGCGCCGAACGGTCAAGGAGGATCTGGAGGCCCGGCTGGGAACCCCTCTCGGCGATTCACCCGATTTCGAACGGATGTACGTGATCAAGATCGGCGGCTCGAAGGACGAGATCATGCGTCGGCTCGCCAAGTTCGGCGATGTCGATGCGCCGTTCCTGAACCCGAGGCTCGTCAAGGTGCGGAGGGTAGAGGGAGCACCCAACCAGGTGGGCTCCGTCATCCGCTACGGAACGCCCATTCCCGGCGTCAACACGAAGCTCCGCCTCACGAGTACGGGTCACGGGGAGACTCTGCTGTTTGAGCTCGATGAGCGGCTCACGGAGCATGGCAGGCTCGTCATCGACGTCGCACCGACGCGGGACGGGAACTGCAAGCTGACGGTCTATGCAGCGTTCGACTTCAAGCGGGGTAGGGGCCTGACCCGGATCCTGTGGCGCATCATGCGGGGACTCTTCCCGGAGTTCGTGCACGACATCGTCTGGAACCATGCGCTGTGCACGATCAAGGAGCATGTCGAGCAACGCGCCGATTACCCCAAGAGCCGGTCCTCCGGCGACGTCTCTTGAAGCCGGCTGTGACGCCGATCCGGCCGGTGATCCTCCACGACCCCTGGTGGCGACCTGGTCGCCGGGCAGTAAGGGCCAGGGCCTCGGCCGGCTCCCACAACCTGCCGACCAGCGCCACGATCTCGGGCGCGGCAGACACCGTGGGAGTAACCTCGCCCGAATGTCATCTGCCGCCGAACCGAGGCCCTCACCGGAAGTTGCCGCCGTGCTGCGCAGGACGCTGCTGCAGTTGCAGCATCGCGACCTGAATGCCCTGCGCAATCTGATCTCACGATCGGCCGGTCTTCGGGTAATCGGAAGCGCCGGCGCCGCCTGGTTCGAGGGTGAGTCGGTCCTGCGCATACTTGAGGCGCAGATCGAAGAGATGCCCGCGTTCGAGTTGTCGATCACCCACGTGGAGGCCTACGAGTTGGACGGGGTGGCCTGGGGAGCCTCGACTTCCGATGCGACGCTGTCCGATGGCACCGGGTTCCAACTCAGACACACGATGGTGTTCGTGCTGGAGGAAGGCATGTGGCGCTGCATTCAAACCCACGCCTCGGTGCCCCAGGACTACGAACGGACCTTCGGGGTTTCCCTGACGACCACCCTGAGCCACTTGCTCGACTCGCTGGATGTGGCCGCGGTCGCCTCCGATGACTCGGGCGAGGGTCTCTCGGTCTTGATGTTCACGGACATCGAAGACTCGACCTTGCTGGCCCACCAGATGGGCGACGCTGCCTGGAGGGCACTCATCCACGACCACGACCGCTCCATCAGCGTCACCGCTGAGGCTCATGGAGGAACCGTCGTCAAGTCCCTGGGGGATGGGGCCTTGCTCAAGTTCGGCGGGGCGCGCGCCGCCGTGCGATGCGCCGTTGCCCTCCAGGCTGAATTCGCCGAGCGCCCGTTTGAGGTTCGCATCGGCATCCATGCGGGAGACTTGCTGCACACGCCCGATGACGTGGTCGGCGCGACGGTGCACAAGGCGGCCCGAGTCGCTGCCGCCGCCTCCGGTGGTCAGATCGTGGTCTCATCGATCGTCAGGGAACTCGTGGGCGGAGGCCCGGAGTTCGGCTTCGGCGATCCCTTCACCGCCGAGCTGAAAGGGATCGGGGGGCGTCACGAATTGGTGCCGATTCTGGCGGGTGAGCAGGATGGTTGAGCGCCTCCGCCCTTCCGTGGGGCCGGTGGGTGAAGGGCGCGGCCGCCGGGCAGGGTGCCGTCAGCGTGCCCCCGGCTCGTTGCGGTGAGGCCGACCGGGGCACGGTTGTCAGTCTGGGCAGTCGGGATAGCGCAGCTCGTCGGGAGACGTCCAGTGGAACCCACCCCCTGAGTACGAAGGCAGACTGGTGATCGTCACGACCAGCGGTTCGCCTTCGACTACCCGTACGAGCGTTTCGCATCCGAAGTGCATGGCCCCCGACGGCACGAACGCCTCGATTGTGAATCGGTAGGTTCCCGGGTCGAATGTCACGACCTGATCGGCTTTCACGTCCCAATACCGGTCGTCGTGTTGGGGGTGTATCACGTCGGACATCGAGAACGGGTCGGAATCGGCGGGCCCGATACGTGCTCCCCCGTACGCATCTTCCTGCCTCGCAGCGTCCAGGGGCAGTACCCAGGCATCGATGCCGAGACCTCCGAACCCTTCGAGGCCATCGAGGGAGACGGTGATCGTTTGAGGTACGAGTGCGGTTGCAGAGTCATCGCCGCCTCGGCATGCGACGGCGCTCATCACCAGAGCAGCCACGAGGGCTGGCGGCAACACCCGCGCTGAGAGGCGGCGCTGCCGGGCTGATGGTCGATGGGGGCTCTTCAAGGAGGAACCCTTCGCTCTCTGCCAGCCTCATCCTTTCGACGAGGCGGCTGCAAGAGCCAAACGGCCTATTCGGAACTCTGGCTCCCTTCGGGGAGCTCGCCTCGACCTACTCGAACTCGACGAGTTCACTCGGGAGCAAGGAGACCCAGAGCCTGCCGGAAGGCACGGTGGCGGCATCGCCGAGCATATCGAAGAACCGGAACGGCTCTCGCTCGCTGTCACGTTCCCAGGTGCCCTCCCAGCCATCCCCCTTCGCGAAGACCCAGGCCCGCCCCGACCCGACCGTGTCGATAGCCGGCACAGGGGTCCGGGACCCCGTTGCGTTCGCCGGGGCGTGGGCGATGTAGAAGCGCCCGGAAATCACGATGAGCACCTCGGCGTCGATCCTGCCCCGCTCCCCCTCCTCGTCCAACCACTCCTGATAGTCACCGCGCACCCATCGTTCGTATGTCTGCGTATCCGAGTTGTAGCGCCACTCGACGTCGTCGATTCCCTGTCCCCAGGTGAGGGTGACATTGTGCGCGGGATGCTGCGGGAGCGGCGGATCCCCGAAAGGCAGCCACGGAGTCGGGGCCTCGTCGGGGAATCCCCGTTCGTCGGCGAACTCACGGAAGTCGAATGTCGAGCCGTAGACGTTGTTGGGCAGGTCGCGCTCAGGGATCCGGTACATGATCGAGGGGTAGAACGTCACTCGGGGAATACCGCGTTGGATGGCCATACCTGTGATCCACGGTTGGGCGCCGCTGTTCACCATGGTGCCGTTGACCGCGGTAGCGATTTGCAGATCTCCAGGTCGCAGGGATCGGATGGGACCGAGGTACTCGGCATCCGAGTAGTGAAACATGGCGATGAAACGGGTTGTGCCGTACACCACCTCGAGCTCGACCATCGCGTCTGCGAGTTGGATACCGGACTGTGGCTGGGCGGCCATTTCGTTGTCGATCTTGACCATGAGCACTCGGCGATCGAGCAGCTCCTGGTCGTAGACGGGCAGGCCGTTGACGCCGGAGTAGCCCACCGGAGGAATAGTCGTCGTCGTGGTGGTGGTCGTCGTGGTGGTGGTCGTCGTGGTGGTGGTGGTCGTTGTCGTGGTGGTGGTGGTCGTGACCCTCGCAGCGGTCTTGGCCATCGTCGACATGGTGGTGGTGGCAGTGCCCGCAGATGAGCAGGCTACGACGGTCAGGGCGAGGGCAACCGGGAGCAGGACACGTCCCCCCGGCGTTATGGAACTCGCAGGTCGATCGACGAGTGCGGACATGTTGGGAAGACTAGAGACCGACGCTTGCGGCCTCCGACCCGTGTCAGGAGTCGGCCGGGCGGTGCGCACATGAGCCGCGCCACCCCGATGCGCCTGCGCCTTGCGCCTGGGTCATGAATCGCTCATCGGGGCCGACGCAACATCCGGCGGATGTGTCGTCGGCCGTGCCACCCAACAACCATCACCGCCACAACGGCGGCCAGGATCCAGAACAATCGAACCCGTCCGAGTTCGTCGAGGTAGAGATAGCCGGCTACCAGCGTCACGGCGAGCGCTAGAACCTCGAACACCCTCCGACCGATCCTTGTCACGACGACCTCCGGTCTGATCAGATCCTCAGCGTACGGGGGTGCCAATTGGTCTACTGATCCCGCGCCACCCCAGGGCGATCCGGCTCTTGCGCCGGATCACGTCGCCTGAAGCACTTGGCTGGTGAGTGGTCAACGGAGTTAGGCGATTCCGCTGAGCTTTCCGCGGTCTGCGTCCTTCTTCGTCTTCTTGTCGAGCCGTTTCTGCTTCAGGTCTCGGGTGGCCGTCTTCTTGACGTTCTTGCCACCCTTGTTCTTGGTTCCCATGAGTCTCTCCAGACCGGCCGATGATGCGGCCATGCTGTTGTGTCTCTCGCCCTCACGAGCGCTGGGTGTTCAACCGGCTTCGATGATCGCTACGAGCCGCGTGGTGTGGATCGCAGTCGTGCCACGCAGATGCCGGAGGAGGATCGCCGTTTCACCGTACGTGGTCTCGGTGCCGAGGTATTCCCCGGACACGGACTGGCCGGTCGAAGTTCTGGCGTGGTAGCTGTGTCCTCGCTGGAGTCGATTGATCATCTGTGTGATCGATTCTTGCTTCCGCTGGCTATGGGCTTTCTGCATGTTCTCCTTGGTGGCTTGCTCCCGTGGTGTCCGGGGGGTGTCGCATGTGCGCCGGCTGGCGACCATCTCGGGGCGACCTACTTGCGGGGCGCCCGCGGGGCGTACTGGCGGCAAGCGCACTTGGGCACCGTGCACTCATCGGTGCGGTGCTCGCTATTGGGGTGGCCGCAATCGACGCAGCGCTGCCTGCCGGGATCGGTCGTCCGGGTGCCCTTCATGGGGCACTCTCATGCCCGAGAGGCTGCTGTGTCGGGGCGATTGTTCCGATTGCGGGGCCGTCCATAGTGGGGCTCCCTTCGAAAACTCGTGATTGCTCGACGATGACGTGTCCTGGGTCGTCGAGTGATTCTGTGGGGGCCGGGGATCGCGTTCCCCGGCCCCGGGTGAACGAACGGTCCTACCGGGACCGCTCGCGGGCCAGGTTCACGTTGAGCTGGCGACCATCGACGGTCGAACCGTTGACCTCCGCGATTGCCTTCTGGGCATCTTCCGCGGAAGCCATCTCGACAAAACCGAAACCGCGTGAGCGGCCGGTGTCGCGATCTGCGATGACCTGAGCGTTGGTCACTTCGCCAAAGCCGGCGAAGAGATCCTTCAACGCAGCCGAGTCGGTCGAGAACGCAAGGTTCCCGACATAGATGTTGGTGGACATGGATTGGCTCCTTCTGAGCATTGAACCGTCGGAACTGGACGCCCCACAAAGAGGATCACCGGCTCTAGGGCCGACTGGGATGCCGACTGAAGGCCGTGAGTCTTGCGGCGACTTCACTCGACGGAACAGAAGAAGCAAAGACAGGCGCCGCACGCCTATCGGCGTGCGCAGGCACCACAATAGCCCATCTGCTCTTCAATGTGGCGAACTGAGCCAATTGCTGGGTCGTCTGCGTTCCAGCCGCCGACGGCGGAACTGGCGACCACGCTGCCATATCCGGGACCGTCGCCGCTGTTCCAGCATCCAGTCGAGCAAGCCGGGCTCGACGATCGACAGCAGGATCCCGCCGTGGAAGAGCCAGGCGGGGACACCTGACTTGTGTTGGCCGCTCCCGCTGAGTCAGGTCGTCTTGATCAAGGCCTCGACCTGCTCATCGGTGATCTCCAGATCGGGATGAGCGGTCTCGGCGTGAATCGCGGCGTGCTTCAGCAGTTCTTCCTTCGTCTCAGTCGTGAACGAACCGGGACAATCGGCACCGGTATCAGCACAGACGATCGAGTATGCCATGGCACCCCCTCGGTTGGTAACGCCATTCCCAAGCATATCGCCCGGGAGTGCCCGGCGGGGTGACACCTGCTACCTCAAGGCGCGGACCTCTCTGGTGAGGGTCTCGGGGACCGCGCGCCGCTTCATCAGTTTCATCGGGAACGAGGTCCAGTAGTTCTCGGCGTCCTCGATCGTGTCCCACTCATAGACGCCCCTGAACGCCCCCGACTCTCGACCCAACAACCAGGTCTTGGAACGGAAGCCGGGCTGTGCAGCGATCAAAGGCATGGGTATGCGGGAGAGACGCTTGTTCGCTGCAGCCGAGAACCTGGCGAAATGGAAGCCCACTGCAAACTGAGCACCCGGTCCACCAGGCCGAGTCTCGGTCGGGGCCACCACCATCTCCCGGAACACCTCATAGTCCTCCCCGGGTCCGGGCACCAGATCACCGACCGCATCGCGGGGGAACTTGACCCGGCCACGCAACCGGAGCCATGTGGCGCGAGCGAGCAACACCGGCGGGAACTGGCCGAAACGGGGCATGTCGGCTCCTCAGCGATTGGGCTTCTTGGGATGTCGGGCCCGAAGGGGCCGGCGGTCAGCTTCCAGGATGCCGCGCCCGCAAGGCGCGTGGTAGGGGCGAAGGACTGAATCGGAGAGCGACACACCACTCAAGGGGCGCGATGGACGGGTGGATAGCCGGCTCGGGTGACCTTTCGCCGCACCAGCTTCGGGGGCGATGGCCGTTGAGGCCACCCGGGGCGCTCAACGAAGCATTCCCCTTCCGAGCGTCGCGGTCGGATACCTTCTCAGGGTTCCTCTGGGGCAATGAGGGCGCCAACGGCGGCGGCGAGGCGGTGCATCTCCTCGTACGCCTCTTCGAATCCCGAGTAGTCACCGCGGTGGATGGGGCATTCGAAGAAGACGGTCTCGGCGAACTCCAGGTAGTTGAGCGCCGCGTCCTCGATGTGTTGGCTCGGTGCGTTCTCCATGTCCACCACCGCAGTTCGGAGGTTGCCGAGAGCCCCGTCGCAGATCACCCGAAGGCTGTCGGGATCAGCAGAGACGAGCACTTCCAACGGGGGTATCTCATCGAGGAGCGCCTGCCAGTCGTCGCGCCACTGATCGGTGGAGAGCTGCGAAGAGGTGCAGCCCGCGAGCAGCATGGCGACCACTGAACAGATCGTCACCAACTGACTCTTCTGGGGTGTTGCTCTCGTCATGGTGTCAGTCTCCCCGGGTTGCTCGGTGTTCATGGGACTGGGTATGGGCGGCGTCGACTGGGGAAGCCCGGCCGGGCACATACGTCGATCGGCTGAATGAACTCACCTGCGCCAAGCCTCTCTGTTGAAGAGGATCACGATCGGTACGATCTCGAGCCGTCCGATGATCATCAGCATCGACAGAATCCACTTTCCGGCGATGGGCACATCCAGGTAGGTCTCGGTTGGTCCGATGGCCTCGAGCCCCGGTCCGATGTTGCCCAGGGATGACGCCACGGCGGACACGGTGGAGGGGAAGCTCACCTCGATGGGCCCAAACGATTGCACGATGCCGAGCCCGATCGTCCCGAACACGAATGCCGCCACGTAGAGCAGGATGAATGTGCGGACCGATTCCACGACGGGCCCTCGGATTGGAGTTCTATTCCACCTGGCGACGATGACGGTTCGTCTGTGCAGCAAGCGCTTCAGGTAGGCCCGCATTGCCCCATACATCACCTCCAGGCGGTAGACCTTGATGGATCCCGAGGTTGACCCGGACATGGCGCCGATGAACATCAGGACCACGATGAGTATCTGGAGGGGGGCGGCCCATTGGCCGAAGTCGGCGGTGGCGAACCCCGTCGTCGTCAAGATCGACGTCGCCGTGAACACCCCGTTGCGGATGGTGTCGTGAACGGACGAGCCCCAGGTCCCCACGGCAAGGAACGCCGACGCCGCCAGGACGATGAACAGGTACGCCCTGAACTCGGCACTCCGCGCGTACTTGACCGGGTTGCGCAGCCCCTGATAGTGCAGGGCGAAGGATGTTCCTCCGATCAACATGAAGGCAACCACGACCCACTGCGCATACGCCGAGAATGCTCCGAGTGATCCCGCCTCGGTGCTGAAGCCGCCGCCCGACAGGGTGGTGAGGGAGTGGGTGATGGCTTCGAACAGCGTCATGTCGGCAGCGGCGAGAAGAGCAACCTCTGCTGCCGTGAAGCCCACGAAGATGAGCCAGAACCGCCTTGCCGTCTCTTGGAATCGGGGCACGATCCGCTCAGCGGTTGGGCCGGGCAATTCGGCGCTCGCCAGCTTCTGTGCGCCCAGGCCCAGCAGCGGCAGCAAGGCGATGGCCAAGACGACCATCCCCATCCCCCCGATCCACTGAGTCAACGCCCGCCACATCAGCACCCCGTGGCTGAGGGCGCCCGGACTCTCGACAACAGACGCACCCGTCGCAGTGAACCCCGACGCCGACTCGAAGAGCGCGTCGGTCACGTTGCCGAGCGACCCGGTGACCAGGTAGGGCAAGGCCCCGAAGGCTGCAGATCCAAGCCATGCCAGACCCACCGCTGCGAATGCTTCCCTCGTCGAAAGCTCTGCCGGGGTGCCGAAGGCTCTCCGTATCACAAGGCCCGCAGCGATCGTGGTCAGCGAACCCAGCAGCAGCGGCAGGACTTCCGACCACTCCCGATAGATGATGGCCACCCCGACGGGGACCGCCATCGCCAGCCCGACGAGGCTCAGAACCGCACCGACGATGTGGAGGAGTCGTTGCCATGACATCAGAAGCCTCCCCCTGCGTCGGCAGGGTGTGCCCGTTGGGGGGGCATCGTCATGGGCCGTGTCGTCACTCGAACCAGCTAGTTCCTCGAGAGCCCCAATCCATGGGGGAAGAGAACCGGTTCGTATGCTCTCGTCACGGCGGCGCGGGCCCGCTTCGACAGTCGGACGTGAGCCGGTGGGCTCGCGTTGAGGCGCAACACCTGATTCCGGGTGGCTGCATCATCGATCACATCTGCTTCCCACAATCCCTGGACGGCGGCATTGGGCATCACGGCGGTGATCCAGACCTTGAACGGCTCACTGGTGGGCTTTTCCGATCTCCGGGGATCAATCAGAAGCTCGTACTCCCAGAGGCCCGTGTCGGGCTTCTTGCGGGCGTCGCTGCACAGAAGCCGACCGGTCGAACCGATCAGCCGATTAGCGCTCAACCGACCGTCGACCTCTTCCAGGACGGCGCACATGGCCCCGCGTGGGAACACTTCGTCGAGCATCCGTTGGAAGGCGCAACGTGCGTGGTACCGGGCGTCCTCTCGATCCTGCATGATGAACCTCGCGAACCGGGAGATCGCCGGAATCCCCCACCCCGGCGCGGAGGAACGCATGTGTGCCGCGGGGGGAGAGATCGCTACGCCGCCGAACCACAACTGCCTGGTCAACCGACGAGAGGAGGCGCTTTGGTGCGGGGCAACGCATCGTGATGATCATGGCGATCACCCTCGATAACAGAAGCCATCAGCCCAAGTCGGGCGGTTGTAGGCGGGCCCCATCGCCTCTGCGACCCATGATACAGCCGCGTCAGAACCACTCAGCACGCATCACGGTTCGTGTCACCCTGATCGAAGGGGGCGTAGGCTTTCCGTCTGGGAGGGGGTGTTGGGGAAGAAGACCCCATGAGACGTTCCCTAGTCCTCCTCGCCGTTGTCCTGCTCCCGGTCGCTTCCTGTGGGGATGGCGAGCCGGATGGTGGGGTGGAGAGACCCACAAAGGCCGAGTGGATCACCGCTGCAGATGCACTCTGCAGAGGGATGTTCGAGGAACTGGACCAGATCCCCGAGCCGCAGACACTCGAAGAGAGCCACGAGCTGGGCGGGCGAACCATCGAGATCCAGCGGGCATCGCTCGCAGCGTTGCGGGCACTCACTCCCCCCGAGGGCGACGAGGGCACCATCGCAGAGATCCTCGATGCCCACGAGGCGCTCATCGACTGGGGTGAGGAGATGATCGAGTCCCTGGCGACCGAGGACCAAGAGAGGGCCTTCGAGCTCCATGTGGATGCCGAGCGGCTCGTCGAGGAGGCCGATCGGCTCACCGAGGACTACGGCCTTCGAGAGTGCCTCGGGTCCGACGATTGATGAGTGCCCCCCGGGGCACTTCAGAGCGCCGGCCCACTCGAGGTTCCTGCCCGGCATGGGACTTCCGGCCCTGGCTTTGTAAGGCTCGCCTAACAAGAGTGATCGAGGTGGGCAGAAGGGAGATGGGCGATCTCGGCTGATTCGGGGTCGGGGAGTCGTAGCTGCGGCGCTCCCGCGGACCGCCTTCTCCGGGTACCGGGGCTTCGGTTGTCGGACGCGCTGCGAGACGAGTCAAGAACAGCTTCTCGAGGAGGTGCCGATGTCGGAAGCACTCGCATACATCGCTGCGGGGATCGTGTTCCTGTGGGGAGTGAGCCACATCATCCCGACGAGGGGGGTCGTCGCAGGATTCGGGGACATCGGCAGGGACAATCGTTTCATCATCACAATGGAGTGGGTGGCCGAGGGCCTGAGCTTCATGTTCGTGGCGGCCCTCATCGCTGCGGTCACGTGGTCCGGGCGGTCCCCTGAGGCAGCCGAGGACCTCGTCTACAGGGTGACCGTCGGGTTCCTGCTCACCATCGGAGCTTGGACTGCGATGACCGGGGCCCGCACGAAAGTGATCTGGTTCAAGATGTGCCCGTTGGTGATGTCTGTCTCCTCGGGTCTACTGATCGCGGCCAGCTTGCTGTGAGCTCGCAATCGGCGTGACGGGACTCCGAAACTTTGGGGAGGTCGCCTTCGGAGCGATCTACCTGATCGGTGCCGTGTTCAACTCGGTGTGGACCATGCGCCACACCGATGAGTTCTACGGAGGGTTCGCAGATGGGGCGTGGTTCGGTCCGGCGCGATCGCTCATTCGTGACGTTGTGATCCCCAATGCCCGGGTGTTCACGGTCGCGCTCATCGTCTTCCAGTTGGCGATCGGGGTACTCATCCTCACCAGAGGGGACCTGGTCACACCTGCGCTCGTCGCAGGCGGGACCTTCGCCGGCCTCGCGGCCCTGGCATCGAGCCCCGGCGGCACGGCGGGCAACATGATCCTTGCCGCTCTCCAGTTCGCGCTCGCAGCCGCTCGATAGGCAAGATCCAACGGGAGAGTCGCCGGATGCCCGGCGACTGTCGGCGATGGGAGGGCCGCCCTGTGGGTTTGGGCGGTGGACCGGGGAGCCCGCCCCACCGGGGACGCCGACTCAGGCGCTCTCTCGTGGCGCCATCGGTCGGCCACGGATCCCCGACGGGGAGGAACCACGAACCCTGCGCCGGTCGCAGCGAGTGGAAAGCGGGAATGGACACCCCATCGAGGGTGGTTTAGGATACTGCAGCCAGATATACTCAAATTGAGCATAAGGAACGTGACGTGAACGTCAACGTGAAAGTGGCTACCGAGATCGGCCTCGACACCGAGCGGCGGTACGAGCGGATGCAGGGCGTGATGCCCGAGGTCGAATGGGTGCTCCACGCTCCCTATGTGGCGGCGATCAACCAGCTCAAGAAAGAGCGCAACGCCATCGTGCTGGCCCACAACTACCAGACACCGGAGATCTTCCACGGGGTCGCCGACCTCACCGGGGACTCGCTGGCGCTGGCGCAACTGGCCACGGAAACCGAAGCCGACGTCATCGTGCTCGCCGGCGTCCACTTCATGGCCGAGACCGCCAAGCTCCTCAACCCCGACAAGACCGTGTTGATCCCCGACCTCAAGGCGGGGTGCTCGCTGGCCTCCTCGATCACCGCCCACGACGTGCGGCTCCTCCGTGAACGGTATCCGGATGCTCCCGTCGTCACCTACGTCAACACCTCGGCCGAGGTGAAGGCCGAGTCCGACATCTGCTGCACCTCATCGAACGCCGTCGAGGTCGTCGAGTCGCTCGGGGCCGACCGGGTCATCTTCCTCCCCGACGAGTGGCTGGGGTCGTGGGTGGCGACACAGACCGATGTTGAGATCATCCTGTGGCGGGGCCATTGCATCGTGCACGAGCGTTTCACCCCCGAGGAGATCCGTTCCTTCCGGGCCGCCTACGACGGCGCCATCGAGGTGCTGGCGCATCCCGAGTGCCCGCCCGAAGTCCTGGCCGAAGCCGACTACGTCGGATCCACCTCCGGCATGGTCAGGCACGTGGGCGAGACGCAACCGCCGCGGGTGCTGATGGTCACCGAGTGCTCCATGGCCGACAACGTCGCCGTCGACAATCCCGGGGTCGAGATGATCCGCCCCTGCAACCTCTGTCCCTACATGAACACGATCACCCTCCCCAAGATCCTCGACTCGCTCGAGAAGATGCAGTACCCCGTCGAGATCGATCCCGGCGTGGCCGATCGGGCCCGCCGGGCGGTGGAGCGCATGCTGGCGGTCGGCCGGGGTCGCGGAGGCTGACGTGAAGTCGGCCGACGTCGTCGTCATCGGTTCGGGAATCGCCGGTCTCACCGCCGCTTTGGCCCTGACGCCACAGCGGGTGATCGTCCTCACCAAGGGAGAGCGCGGCGACGGCTCCACGAAGCTGGCCCAGGGAGGAATCGCCGCAGCGGTCGGATCATCCGATTCGCCCCGAGAGCACGCCGCCGACACGATCGCCGTGGGTGCCGGGCTCAATGATGTCGATGCCGTTGAGGTCCTCACCTCGCTCGGGCCTGATCGGATTACCGAACTGACGGCTCTCGGCACCGAGTTCGACCGGGGGCCGGACGGCGCCGTTCTGCTCGCCAGGGAGGCGGGCCACCGCCAGCGCCGCATTCTCCACGCCGACGGCGATGCCACCGGCGCCGAGGTGTTCCGGGCACTGGCGACGGCCGCCGACGCCGCGGCCCACATCGAGTTCATCGACGATGCGTTTGCCCTCGATCTCATCATCGACGGCGGCAGGGTTGTCGGAGTCTCCGTCCGGACGACGGTTGAGTCAATGCTCATCGGTGCGGGGGCGGTCATCTTCGCCACCGGTGGTGTCGGCCGCCTCTACGCCAACACCACCAACCCGGCTCCGGTGACCGGTGACGGCCTGGCGATGGCGGCCCGGGCGGGAGTCCGCCTCGCCGATCTCGAATTCGTGCAATTCCATCCCACGGCGCTGGCGACGGGTCGCGACCCGATGTCGCTGCTCACCGAAGCGCTGCGGGGTGAAGGGGCGGTCCTCCTCGACGAGGAAGGCCACCGCTTCATGACCGACGAGCATCGCGACGCCGAGCTGGCACCGCGTGACATCGTGGCCCGAGCCAACTGGCGCCGACTGGCGGGAGGCGGACGGGTGTTCCTGGACGCCCGCCGGGCGGTGGGTGAGGAATTCCCCGACCGGTTCCCGAGCGTCTTCCGCCTCTGCATGGCCGACGGCATCGATCCCCGGACCGAGCCGGTCCCGGTGGCGCCGGCGGCTCACTACCACATGGGTGGTCTCGCCACCGACCTATTCGGCCGCACCTCACTGCCCGGTCTCTGGGCGGTCGGGGAGACCGCTCGAACCGGGGTGCACGGGGCCAACCGCCTCGCCAGCAACTCGTTGCTCGAGGGGGCGGTCTTCGGCCGGAGAGCGGCGGAGTCGGTCGCGGCGGCCGCGCTCTCGGCTCCCGGCCCGGCGGTGGTCCGGAGGGCGGCGGTCAAGGCGGTCCCGGTGCCCGAGGATCAGCCCGACGTCATCGCCGAACTGCGCGACCTCATGTGGGAGCGGGTCGGGGTGGTCCGCCACGGGGCCGGCCTTGTCGGCGCCCTGGAGGAGATGGATCGGTTGGATACCAAGCTGGCCCCCGGCGTCTCGGTGGCCCGCAACATGCTCACCGCGGCCCGGCTCATCACCACGGCGGCCCTCATCCGCACCGAGAGCCGGGGGAGCCATTGGCGCACCGACCATCCCGGATCAGACCCCCGCTGGGCCGAGACGCTGTACTTCAACCCGTGAGCCTCGACCCCTTCCTGGTGCGCCCCATCATCGAGGCGGCGCTGCGCGAGGACCTCGGTCGGACCGGTGACATCACCAGCAACGCCGTGATCCCGGCCACCGCCACCGCCACCGCCCGCATCATGGCCCGGGCTCCCGGCCGGATCGCCGGACTCGGGGTGGCCGGGTGGGTGTTCACGACGCTCAATCCATCCGTCGAAGTCACCTTCGAGGCCTCCGACGGTGACGACGTGGAAGCCGGGTCGATGCTGGCGACGGTGGCCGGCTCGGCTCGGTCGATCCTGGGGGCGGAGCGGGTGGCCCTCAACCTGTTGGGCCGTCTGAGCGGCATCGCCACCGTGACCGCCAGGCTCGTGGAGATCGTGGCACCC
The DNA here is from genome assembly GCA_041572755.1 of Acidimicrobiia bacterium. GTDB lineage: Bacteria > Actinomycetota > Acidimicrobiia > Spongiisociales > UBA11373 > JBFELU01. The sequence goes on from JBFFRY010000009.1 coordinate 20,474, forward strand.
CACGGCACGGCGATCGCCGGAACTCGCAAGACCACGCCCGGATTGCGGACGCTCGAGAAGTATGCGATCCGGGTGGGGGGTGGATCGAATCACCGCTTCGGCCTCGACGACGCGGTCCTCATCAAGGACAACCACATCGCCATCGCCGGCGGAGTGGCGGCCGCCGTCTCAAGCGCCCGGGCCGCCGTGGGGCATCTCGTCAAGATCGAAGTCGAGGTCGACACGCTCGGCCAGCTCGGCGAGGCTCTCGAGGCGGGGCCCGACGTGGTGCTCCTCGACAACATGTCCACCGAGGAGTTGGTGCAAGCGGTGGCGCTCGTCGACGGTCGGGTGGTGATCGAGGCCTCCGGCGGCATCACCCCGGAGAACGTGGCCGACATCGCCGCCACCGGAGTCGATGTGATCTCCCTCGGGTGGCTCACCCACAGCGTGACCGCCCTGGACGTGGCACTCGACGTGGTGATCTAGCCGGTCAGGAGCGCGGCGCCGGATCCAGATGGCGATGTGCCCCGGTGCGCAGGTGACAAGCGGCCACGTGGACCCGCTCACCCTCGACCGGTAGCAGCTCGGGTTGGTCGGCGTCGCAGATCTCCCGAACCGCAATCGGACAGCGGGGGTGAAAGCGACACCCCGCCGGGGGGTTCAACGGGCTGGGAACGTCGCCCTGGAGTACCACCCGGGCCCGCCGCAGGGATGGATCCGGGATGGGAATCGCCGACAGCAGTGCCTGCGTGTATGGGTGGGTGGGGTTGGCGTAGAGCGTGTCGCGATCGGTGATCTCGACCACCTTCCCCAGGTACATGACGGCTACCCGATCGCTGATGTGCTCCACCACGGCCAGGTTGTGGGCGATGAACAACAGAGTGAGATCGAGCTCACCCTGCAGCTCGCGGAGGAGATTGAGTACCTGCGCCTGCACCGACACGTCCAGGGCGGAGACCGGCTCGTCGGCGACCACGAAGTCGGGCTTGAGGATCAGCGCCCTGGCGATGCCGATCCTCTGCCGCTGCCCCCCGGAGAACTCATGGGGAAACCTTCGGGAGTGATACGGCTCCAGACCGACGAGATCAAGCATCTCCAGCACGCGCTCGTGGCGCTCGTCGGCGTCGCCGATGCCGTGAATCCTGAGACCCTCCGAGATGCTTTGACCCACGGGACTGCGGGGATCCAACGACGAGAACGGGTCCTGGAAGATGATCTGGACCTTCCGGCGCAACTCCTTCAATTCCTTCCCTTCGGCATGGGCCATGTCGGAACCCGAGAAGTTGACCGTGCCTTCGGTGGGATCGAGCAGCCTCACGAGCAGTCGACCCAGGGTCGTCTTTCCGCACCCCGACTCCCCGACCAGCCCGACCGATTCACCCTGGGCGATGTCGAACGAGACGTTGTCCACCGCCCGGACGTTGGCGACCGTGCGGCGGAGAACGCCTCCCTTGATGGGGAACTCCTTCGAGAGGTTGCGGATCTCGACGAGATTGGTCACTCAGCGCCCTCCTCGTAGAGCCAGCAACGAGCGGTGTGTTGCTCCCCGATCTGTATCAGTTCGGGCTTCTCGGTGAGGCACTTCTCCAGACCGGCTTCCACGCGCACGTGGCACCGCTCGGCGAACCGGCATCCGGTGGGAAGGTCGATCAGGTTGGGGACGTTCCCCGGGATCACTTCCAACTCGCTCTTGACATGGCCCAGCACCGGAACCGATCCAATCAATCCCTGGGTGTAGGGGTGTTTGGGGTCCGAGAAGAGGGTCTCGACATCGGTCTCCTCGACGATCTCCCCGGCGTACATGACGGCCACCCGATCGGCCATTTCGGCGACGACGCCGAGATCGTGAGTGATGAGGATCACTGCGGTGTTCGAGTCTCGTTGGAGATCGCGCATCAGGTCGAGGATCTGTGCCTGGATCGTGACGTCGAGAGCCGTGGTGGGCTCGTCGGCGATCAACAACTCCGGCTCGCACGCCAGCGCCATTGCGATCATCACACGTTGCGCCATGCCTCCAGAGAACTCGTGGGGATACGACTTCACCCTCTCAACCGGATCGGGGATTCCGACCCGCCTCAGCATCTCCACCGCCTGCTCCCGCTCCGCGGCCTTCTTCATGTTGCGATGGATCTCAAAGACCTCGGAGATCTGGGCGCCGACCCGGAACACCGGGTTCAGGGAAGACTGCGGCTGCTGGAAGATCATCGCTATGTGCTCGCCGCGCAGCTCGCGAAGCTCCCTCCGGGACATCCCCATGAGGTCCCGGCCGTCGAACCGAACGGTTCCTGATTCGATCCTCCCGGGCTGTCCCACCAGACCCATGATCGAGAACGATGTGACGCTCTTTCCGCAGCCGGACTCTCCCACGAGTCCGAGCACCTCACCCCTGCGCACGTCGAAGCTCACGCCGTCGACGGCCTTGACGACGCCGTCGCGAGTGTGGAAGTACGTGCGGAGATCTCTCACCTCGAGAAGCGGAGCGCCGGTGTCGTCTACCGATGCCATCAGTCTGAAAGTGAGGGATCGAGGGCGTCGCGCAGGCCGTCGCCGAGCAGATTGAACCCGAGGACGGTGATCATGATCGCCACCCCGGGGAAGAACGTGAGATGGGGCGCGGTGAAGAGCTGGTTCCGCTCGTCGGCCAGCATCGCTCCCCACTCGGCCTGAGGCGGCTGGGCCCCGAGCCCGAGAAAGCCGAACGCGGCTGCATCGAGGATCGCGGTGGCGATACCGAGAGTTGCAATGACCACCAGGGGAGTGAGTGCATTGGGCACAACTCGAGTTCCGAGGATTCTGAGCCTGCCGGCTCCCAGCGCCTGCGACGCGGCAACGAAATCGAGTTCCTTGATCGACAGCACACCGGCCCGCATGACGCGGGCATAGGCGGGGATCGAAACGATCGCGATCGCCAGGAGCGTGTTCCGTAACCCCGGTCCGAGGGCCGATACGATCGCGATGGCCAGCAGAAGTGCCGGGAACCCGAGCACGACATCCATCACTCGCATGATGATGTTGTCGACCCAACCGCCCCAGAAGCCGGCCACCGCCCCGAGCAGAGACCCAACGCTGAGGGCAACGAGCACCGTCGTGAAACCGACGGACAGGCTCACGCGGGATCCGTAGATCACCCGGCTGAACTCATCGCGGAAGTTGCCGTCGAGCCCCATGATGAACTGGGGCTTGTCCTCGTCGCATCCGAAGAGGTGCACGCAGGGTGAAGCGCGACGTTCCACACCCGGTTCCCCGATGAAGTCCTGGTTGGGATCGTGGGGTGCGAGGAGAGGGGCCAGCAGTGCCACGAGCACCATGAAGCCGATGATCACCAACCCGATCACTCCGCCCTTGCGGCGGAGCAGGCGTCGCCAGGCGCCGCGCCACAGCCCGGTCGGCCTGTCGAGCAGCCGGGTCTCAGTCTGCATCCGTTCCATCTCGCGGGTTCGTCGCCTCAATTGGAACATGTCGTCACTCCAGCCTGATTCGCGGATCGAGGTATGCGTACGACAGATCGACCAGCAGATTGATGAACACGTATCCGGCCGCAATGATCACGGTGAATCCTTGGATGATGGGGAAGTCGCGCGCCGAGATCGCCTCGAAGAGCATGGTTCCTGCCCCCGCCAAGCCGAAGATCGTTTCGGTCAACACCGCACCCGACAACAGCGTGCCCATTTGCAGCCCGATGATCGTGACCACCGGGAGGAGGGCGTTTCGGAGTGCGTGCCGCCCAACGACCGAGCGTTCCCTGGCTCCCTTGGCTCGCGCCGTGCGGATGTACTCGCGGCCGAGCACGTCCAGCAGGCTCGACCTCGTCATCCTCGCAATGATCGCCATGGGAATCGTGCTGAGGGCGACGGCCGGCAGGATCAGGTGCTTGATCGCGTCGCGGAACACCTCCCAGTTGCCGGTGATGAGCGCGTTGAAGATGAAGTGGTTGGCGACGAAGTCGGCGGCGCGATGGATGAAGGTGCCTTCCTCCATGGTCCATCCCCACGCCTCGTAGAACGGGACCGAGAGCAATCCGGCGGTCAGGCGGCCGCCCGGAGGTAACGCGATGAAGGTGTCCTTCAGGAGGAACGCGAACACGTAGGAGAGCATGAGTCCCAGCCAGAACACCGGCATCGAGACGCCGATGTTGGCGAAGATCATCGTGGCCACGTCCGCCGCCTTGTTGTGGCGCATCGCCGAGATGACACCGAGCGGGATGCCGACGAGCAGCGCGATGAGCAGTGCGGCGATCGACAGCTCGATCGTCATCGGTAGCCGCTCGACGAGGATCTGTGAGACGGGGCGGGAGAAGCGGATCGAGTCCCCGAAGTCCCCCTGAGCGATGTCGGCGATGTAGATCCCGAGCTGTACGGGCATCGGCTCGTTGAGACCCTTGGCTTCCTCGAATGCAGCACACGCCGCTTCGGTGGCGCGCTCGCCGAGGATGGCGGTGCACGGATCGCCGGGGATGAGACGAGCCAGGATGAACGTGACGAGGAGGATGCCGAACAACACCGGAACGGCCAGCAACAGGCGTCTCGCGATGAACTGGAGCACGAGCCCGGTCTACCTCCTCCGACCCCTCGGCGTAATGGCCCGTAACGATAGACCTCAAGAAGAAGGCCCGCCCCGATCGGGGCGGGCCTTCTTTCTGGAGCTGAGCTCCTCGCTCACTCAGAAGGAGCGTTGATGACGTCGTTCCACAGGTAGGTGTAGTAGGTCCACGCACCGGTGTTGCCGACGTGCAGCGGGCTCGAAGCGTCGATGCCGGCCTCCCAGGAGACCACGACATCGTTGGCGTCGAAGGTCGAACCGTCGTGGAAGACAACGCCTTCCTTGAGGTCGCAGGTCCACTCCGTCAAGTCGGCGTTCGGCACGCAGTCGTTCGCCAACCTCGGGATGACCTCACCCGAGAACACGTCGTATCCGAGCAGTGGCTCGATCACCTGCAGGCAGACGTCGAACGACTCACCGTCCGACTCATCAGCGCAGTACAGGCTGATCGGCTCGGCGCTCTGCATGTACACGAGGGTGTCCTTGCCGGGATCCATCGACGCGAAGTCCGGGGGTCCGAACAACGTGACGGCGGCCGGGGCGTTGTCGACGGATCCGAGAGCTGCGGCGGCGAAGCCACCCCATGCAATCGGCACCATCGGGACGAGGTCCCGGATGGCGTTGTTCGCCCGCCCGTAGACCTCGTTGATCTCGTCGATGTCCGTGAGCGGCTGCCCTTCGCCGAGCGGTCCGGTGATCTCCGGATGCGAAGTACCGAACTGGGTCACTTCGGGACCGAAGTGGAAGTCGAGGAAGTTGGTGACGTGCGGGTAGTCGCCCGTCCATCCCAGCATGTGGAACCCGTTGAGGCGTCCGGCCTGGGACTCCTCGATGAAGGCTCCCGACTCCATTTCGATGACCTCGACCTCGACGCCGAGGTTCTCACGCAACTGCGTCTGAATCTCGACGGCGATGAAGCCGGGGCCGGGCAGGTAGTCGCGCACGACGTCGCGGTAGTAGATGGCCGTCTGGAATCCCTCTTCGACACCGGCATCGCGCAGCATTTGCCTCGCCGTCTCCGGATCGAAGTCGTACCAGGGGTCGCCGGCACAGCCGCCGGGCACGCCGCACGGCACGAAGTGAGTGGCGACCGACGATCCGGCCGGGTAGAAGTTGTCGACGATCCGCTGACGGTCGATACCCATGGCAAAGGCCCTGCGCACGTTCACGTCGTCGAACGGCGGGAACGTGTTTGTCATGCCGAGATAGAAGATGTTCGGGCTGGCGCCGGGCAGGAACTGCAGGTTTGCGTCGTCCTGGACGGTCGTGAAATCGTCCGGGCCGAGCTTGGCGATCACATCGACCGTGCCGATGTTGAGCGCCTGCAGCCGGGCTGCCGACTCCGCCTGCCACTGCACCACCAGCGTGTCGAACACCGGCTGGCTGCCGTAGTAGTCGTCGAACCTGTCCATCACGACCTGCGAACCGGCCTCCCAAGTGTTCAGCTGGAACGGCCCGGTGCCGATCGGGTTGCGCAGCAACTGCTCACCGCCGCCACCCGTCGCCACGAGGTACTCCTCCGGCTGAATGCCGAAGACACCGAATGCCGCGATCTGCTTGAACGCCGGGGTCGGCTTGCAGAGCGAGAAAGTGACCTCGTACTGGCCGGTCGCCTCGATCGTGTTGATGATGCTGCCCGAGCCGTCGGCGGCGCAGCCTGCTTGGTTCACTACCGACTTGCCTTCGAACGGGACCGACGTGTCGGGTGGCGCCTCAGTGGTGGTCGCCGCCTCAGTCGTTGCCGTTCCCTCGGTTGTCGCCGTTCCCTCGGTCGTCTCCGCCGCCTCGCTCGTGGTGGCGGCGTCGTCGTCATCACCGCACGCCGCTGCAACCAGAGCAAGCGCCAGCATGAGGGCCAGCAACCTCGTTGCTCTTCTCATTCGGTTTTCTTCCTTCCCAATTGGGACGCTCCTCAGTTTCTTGTCGAAGTAAGGAGGAGCGGGACACTGTCAGGCTACTCAGCCTGGCGACGGCGCGAGTCGGTTTGGGCTCGGGAGCGGTTTGACGGTGGTTGGTACCATCGCCCGAATGGAGTACCTGGCCCTCTACCGTAAATACCGGCCGCAGCGCTTCGCCGAGATCGTGGGACAGGATCACGTGACCGAGACCCTGATCCGCGAGGTCCAGACCGACCGGGTGGCGCACGCCTATCTGTTTGCCGGCCCGCGGGGGACCGGAAAGACGAGTTCGGCCCGGCTCATCGCCAAGGCGCTCAATTGTCGTGACCGCCGTCCCGACGGAGAGCCGTGCAACGAGTGTGCGTCCTGTGTGGCCGTCACCGAAGGCGCGTCGCTCGACGTCATCGAACTGGATGCGGCCTCCCACAACAAGGTCGAGGATGTCAGGGAGATCCGCGCCAACGTGGGCACCGTGGCGTCGGCAGGAGGGGCCCGCCGCATCTACATCCTCGACGAGGCCCACATGCTGTCCCGGGCGGCCGCCAACGCCCTGCTCAAGACACTCGAGGAGCCGCCGGAGCACGTCCACTTCGTGCTGGCCACCACCGAGCCGTACAAGCTCCCGCCGACCATTCGCAGCCGCGCTCAGCGTTTCGACTTCCACCCGGTCGGTTCCGACGTCCTCGTTCGGCACGTCGGTCGCATCGCCGAGTTGGAGGGCTACCAGGCAACGGAGGACGGTCTGGCAATGGTGGCTCGGCATGCCCGGGGCTCGGTGCGGGATGCACTCGGGCTCTTGGAGCAGGTCGCCTCGCTGGGTGGCGGCAAAGTCGAGGCCCGGGGGGTGACCCGCGCCCTCGGCCTGGCCGATGCGGATGCCTTCGGCCACCTGGCACAGGCGGTGCTGGATCGCGACGCCCCCGCCGCCCTCGGCCTGGTCGCCGCCCTGGCCGCCGAAGGGACCGACCTGAGGCGGTTCACCGCCGACGCGGTGGAGTTCTTCCGGGGCGTCTTCCTGGCCCAGTACGCACCGAACTTGGAGGAGATCGTCGATGAGCCGGGCGACGTGATCGCCGAATGGCGGGAGCACGCTCGGGCCTTGGAGCCGGCCGACGTGCTGCGGTGCATCGATCGGCTCGGCGATGCCCTCACCGCGCTGCGAGAAGGGCGGGAAGAGCGCCTCGTGCTCGAACTGGCGCTCATCCGCCTCACCCGGCCCGACACCTCTGCCGATCCGGACGCCCTTCTCGCCAGACTGCAGAGGCTGGAGGACCGGGTGCGCTGGCTGGCGGACCAGGGGGGGCCTGCGAAGCAGGACGATGCTGCGCCGCGAGCGGTGAAGCGGGCGGCCCCCGCGGCACCGAGCACCCCTCCACCGGCTCCCGCCCCCGAACCGGGGGTGGAGCGGGAGGATCCGGAGGAACCCTCCGTCGATCCGGCCGTCGAGACACCGCCGGCACCCCCACCCATCGAGGGCCTGGACCTGGATGCGGTCGACAAGATGTGGCCGGCCCTGGTGGCGCGGGTGCGAGAGGAGACGGGTCCGCGCCGGCACGCCCTCTTCCGCGAATCGCGACCAGCGGCGATCGAGGGAAGCACGATCGTGCTCGGGGTGGGTGAGCACCTCCCGTTCCACCTCGAACAGCTGCGGGAAGACGATCATCTCACTGCGATCGTGGTGGCGGCGGCTTCGGAGCTTCTCGGCGGCGGGGTCGCCGTCACCTACCGACCCGAGGGTGCGCCGCCGCCGCAGGCGGAAGCCGATCAGGAGGAGACGAAGGCCCCCAACCCCGACGATCTGCTGCCCGGCGGTGATGGGGGCATCGATCCGACGGATCTCGTCGTCGACCTCCTCGGCGGCGAAGTCGTCGCCGACGACTAGGTGTCCCCGGGGCCTGTCGCGGTCCCCTGATACGCTGTCCGCCTGGTTCCACCCGGAGGTCGTCCGAGTTGACGTTCGAGGCTCCCATCCAGCGCCTCATCGACGAGCTGGCGAGGCTGCCCGGCATCGGGCGCAAGAGCGCCCAGCGCCTCGCCTTCCATCTGCTGGCGGTCGAGGACGAGGACGCCGCCCGTCTCGCCACCGCGATCACCGACATGCGGCGGGAGGTGCGTCTCTGCGGCCGGTGCTTCAACGTCACCGACGGCGACGAGTGCTCGATCTGTCGCGACCTCCGGCGCGATGTTGCCTTGCTGTGCGTCGTCGAGCGGGCCCAGGACATCGTGGTGGTGGAACGCAGCCAGGAGTTCAGGGGCCGCTATCACGTGCTCGGCGGTGCGATCTCCCCGATCGAAGGCATCGGACCCGATCAACTCCGCATGAAGGAACTGGTGGCCCGGGTCGATGACGAGAAGGTCGAAGAGGTGATCGTTGCCACCAATCCCACGGTCGAAGGTGACACCACGGCGCTCTACCTGGCCCGGATCCTCAAGCCGCTCGGTATCCGGGTGACCCGACTGGCGAGCGGTCTTCCGGTGGGCGGCGATCTCGACTACGCCGATGAGCTGACCCTGGGTCGGGCACTCGTCGGCCGCCAGGAGCTCTGAAGGGCCGGGCACACCATGCGTATCCACCTCCTCGAGCCCTACTTCACGGGGTCGCACCGTCAGTGGGCCGAGGGGTATCGGGAGCACAGTCGGCACGAGGTGCGGCTCGTGACCCACGAGGGCCAGTTCTGGAAGTGGCGGCTCCGGGGCGGATTCGCAACGATCGCCGAGGCCCTCGACGAGGAGGTCCGTGCGCACGGGGAACCCGATGTTCTCCTGGCGACCTCGATGCTGGACCTGGCGGGCCTGCTGGGCATCACGAGGCATCGAGCCCCGGCGGCGCTGTACATGCATGAGAACCAGCTCACCTACCCGACCTCCGGGAGGACTCGCGTCGAGATGGACTACGCACTCGTCAACTGGTTTGCCGCCCTCGCCGCCGATGCGATCGCGTTCAACTCCGACTACCACTTCCGAGCCTTCTTCGAGGCCCTCCCGGCGATGCTGGGGACGGCGCCCGACCGGCGACACCTCCACCTCATCCCGGCCGTGGAGCAGCGTTCGTCGGTCCTGCCGGTCGGCGTGGACCTGGCCCGACTGGACGGGATCTCCCGGCGGCGCTCCTCCCCTCCTCTCGTGCTGTGGAATCACCGCTGGGATCCCGACAAGAGACTCGACATCTTCCTCGGGGTGCTCGGCGAACTGGCCGTCGCCGGTCCCGACTTCAGGGTGGCGCTGGCCGGAGAGCAGTTCGTGGCCCAGCCCGAGGAGCACGCCGCGGCAATCGAAGCTCTCGGGGAGCGGGTGGTGCACGTCGGCCACCTTCCTCCGGCCTCGTACGACAGGCTGCTCGGCGAGGCCGACCTCGTGGTGAGCACCGCCGAACAAGAGTTCTTCGGCGTTTCGATCACCGAGGCGGTCTATGCCGGGGCGTTCCCCGTGCTCCCGGATCTGCTGGTCTACCCGGAGCGAATCCCCGCCGAGTTCCACGAGTTGTGTCTGTATCGCGGCAGGCGGGGCCTGGCGGAGAGGCTTCGGTGGGCGGTGGAACACCCGGTGGAGGCCGCCGAGGTCGCCGCCCGCCTTCGGCCCGTCATGGGGGGCGCCGACTGGTCGGTGATGGCCCCCCGCTACGACGACTGGCTGGAGACGATCGCATAGCGAGACGGCCGACGGCGCGGTCGGTCCGGCTCGGCCGCCCAGCCTTCCCGGCGGTTGATCACCCGGCGACGCGCAGCACCAGGGCATCCCCTTGCCCGCCGCCCCCGCACAATGCGGCGGCGCCGATCCCTCCGCCGCGGAGGCGCAACGCATTGATGAGGGTCACCACGATGCGGGCGCCGGTGGCGCCGAGCGGATGGCCGAGCGCCACCGCTCCACCGTGCACGTTCACCTTGTCGTGGGGGAGGTCGAGCATGTCGGCGGACCACATCGCCACGGCGGCGAAGGCCTCATTCAGTTCGACCAGATCGAGATCGGCGGGAGCCATCGACACCCGCTTCAGCGCCAGGCGGAGCGCCTCAGCGGGCCTTTCGTGCAAGGTGGCATCCGGGCCGGCGATCTGGCCGTAGGAGAGGATCTCGGCGAGGACCGGCATCCCAGCCGCTTCGGCGGCCGCAGCATCGGCAACGATCACTGCCGCAGCACCGTCCGAGATCTGCGAGGCGTTCCCGGCGGTGAGGGTGCCTTCCTCGGAGAAGGCCGGGCGCAGCCGTCCCAGGCTCTCGGCAGTGGCGTCACTGCGGATCCCCTCGTCGACCGAGACTTCCACGGGATCTCCTTTGCGCTGCGGAACGGCGACCGGGGTGATTTCCCCCGAGAGCGCACCGGACTCGGTGGCGGCGGCGGCCCGGCGGTGGCTCTCCGCCGACCACTCGTCCTGCTCCGCCCTGCCGATGCCGAGCACCCCGTTCTTGCGATCCGACGACTCGCCCATCGTGCAGTGATCGAAGGCGCACCACAGCCCGTCATGGGTCATCGTGTCGACCATGGGTGCATCCCCCATGCGGGCCCCCCAGCGTGCGGAGGGAACGACATAGGGTGCGTTGGTCATCGACTCCATGCCCCCGGCCAGGACGAAGGTGGCCTCCCCGAGGCGCACGTCCTTGTCGGCGCCGGCGATCGCCGCCATGCCCGAGAGGCACACCTTGTTGATCGTCGTTGCCGGAACGGTCATTGGGACCCCTGCCCTGGCGGCCGCCTGTCGGGCGGTGATCTGGCCGGCACCCGCCTGGATCACATGGCCGAACAGGACCTCGTCGAGTTGCTCGGCTGGGAGACCCGACCTCTCGAGAGCGGCTTGCATGGCGCCGGCGCCCAACTCGGTGGCCTGGAGCGGCTGGAAGCTCCCACCGAACCTGCCGATGGGGGTGCGGGCGATGGCGGTGATCACGGAACCCATGGGTCTTCGCCTCCTGTTCGGTTCGGATGCTAGGGATACGGTTGGAGGCCGGCGCTACGCTCGCGATGTGCTGCTGCTCAACCTCGACCACGTCGGCATGGCCGTGCGGGACCTCGATGCGGCCATTGACGGCTTCCGGCGGCGCTTCGGGGTGGAACCGATCAGCCGTGAGACCGTGGCCGAGCAAGGCGTCGAGGAAGCGATGATCGCCATCGGCGGATCGCATGTTCAGCTGCTGCAACCCCGGGCCGACGACACGCCCGTGGGCCGCTTTCTGGAGCGGCGCGGCGAGGGGGTCCATCACGTGGCCTATGCGGTCCCCGACATCGAAGCGGCGCTGGAACACCTGCAGCGGGAGGGTGCCGAGCTGATCGATCGCGAACCGCGTGTCGGCGGCGGCGGGCATCGGATCGCGTTCGTGCACCCCAGGAGCGCCCACGGGGTCCTCACCGAGCTGGTGGAGCTGAGATGACGATGCGGTTCGAGGTCGTCGGCGGCGCCGGGCCCCAGGAGACCGCGGCGATCATGGCCGCGTTGGCCCGGGTGTTCGAAGAGCAGGCTGCGGCCGGGGCGGCGCCCCCGATGCGACCTACACAGGGTCGGTGGGTCCTGTCCGGTCGGCCGCGTGCGGTGGCCGGCCCGTCGACGGCGCGACCCACCCCCGCCGCGGACGGGTGGAGCGTCGGATCTGATGACGAGCAGCCCGACGTTCTCTAGGTCGCCTCTCGAGGAAGTACGCGCTCCGCTTCCCGCAGTTCGGGGCGCTGCACCGGCGGTGAAGGGCGCGGCGGCTCGGGTCGCTTGATGTCGGCCGACCCGGCCCTCGGCAATGTGAAGCAGAACCGGGACCCGACAGGGAAGCCGGGCTCGTACCAGACCTGGCCCCCCATGGCCTCCACCAACCGGCGGGTGACGGCCAAGCCGAGACCGAACCCCTTGTCGGTGCGGCTGTCACCCCGGCTTGCCTGCTCGAACTGCTCAAAGATCCGATCGCGTTCCGCCTCGGGAACCCCCGGTCCGTTGTCGGCGACCACCACCACGATGGCGTCACCGCGAGGCATCGCTTCGATCCCGACCTGATCGCCACCGTACTTCCGAGCGTTGTCGAGCAGATTGCGCAGCACCTGCTCCACCCGGTTGGGATCGGCGTGGACGACGATGTTCCCGGCCACCGAGACCGACACCGATCTGTCCCCCCCGATCGGGAGGATCGACTCGGCGACCTTGAAGGCGGCGGCACGGAGCTGGAAGTCGGCTGCCTCCAGCAGAAGGCGGCCGGCTTCGAGGCGCGGGATCGCCAGGACGTCCTCGACCATGGTGGTGAGGTGATCCGCTTCCGCGGAAACGATGGCGAGGAACTCGTCGATCTCCTTGGGGTCGAGAGTCCGCCAACTGTCCCTGAGTGCGATGGAGAAGCCGGAGATGTTGGTGAGTGGGGTCCGGAGCTCGTGGCTGACCATCGACACGAACTCGTTCTTGAGTTCGGAGGCGCGGCGCTCGGCTTCGAGTGCTCGCTCTCGCCGGTGGCGGGCACGACGAATCTGGCCCTCCCCCGCCATGAGCACCAGCGCCAGCGCCAGGAGGGCGAAGGTGACGTCGGTCCATCCGACGACCGCCGCCTGCCAGGTGGGAGCCGAATCCGAACTCAGGAGCAGCGACCGGGTGACCACCATCGACCCGCCTACCGCGAAGACCACGAGCGCTTGGAGGCCGGGCAGCAGCAGGACCCCAGCCACAACCAGATAGCCGAGCATTGCAACGAGCGCAGCGTCGACCCCGGTCCCGACCCCGATCAGGAACGCCCCCACCAGGGTGTCGACGAGCAATGAGGGCAGGGCGGAGCGGCCGATTCGAAGCCGGACGAAGGCGTCGGTGGCCAGGAGCGCCGCTGCTCCGATTCGGACGAATGCCCATGGGTTCCCAAAGGCCCACGACCCGAGAGAGAGGGCGAGGAACCCGATCCCCGCGCCCAGCCGGACGCGCTGCAGCGTCGGCCGAATGTCGGCGTAGTCGACGGAGGTCGAATGCCGGTTCCGGCCGCTCGTCATACCCGAAGGGGCGCGGTCGGTCATAGTCGAAGCTCATATCGGCCGGTTGGGCGGCTCCCCTGAGAGGTTCAGGAAGACCCGGGAAGGGCGGCCATCACGGCCTCGAACGCAGCGTCCGGCACCGCCAGATCGCCCCGGCCGTTTCCGAGAGCAAGTCCCGGCTTGTAGGTGCCGTGATAGTCGGAACCCCCCGTGGCGATCAGGCCGAGGCGGTGCGCCATGCGTTCGAGACTGGTCCGGAGCTCGGGCGGGTACTCGGCGTAGTGGCACTCGAGGCCGTCGACGCCGAGATCGGCGAGCAGATCGAACGTCTCCGAGAAGTCGGGGGCGTTGTCGGCCACCGTGTGGGGATGAGCGACCACGGCAATCCCGCCGGAGGCCCTCACCAGCGCCACGGCCTCCTCGGCCGTCAGCCGGGGCCGGTCCCGATAGGCCGGTCGGCCCCGTGCCAGGTAGAGGTCGAATGCTTCCGCCACGGAGCCGACGACTCCCATCCGCACCAGCACCTGCGCGATGTGAGGGCGGCCCGTTGCTCCGTCGCCGGACTCGGAGGCGACCTCCTCGTGGCGGATGGCGATTCCCATGTGGTTGAGGGCCGAGACGATCGCCTCGTTCCTCCCATCCCTTCCCCGCCGAAGCGCTTCCAGTCGGTCCTGCAGGGGCCCCGAGCGGGGCGCGATCCCATAGGCAAGGAGGTGCATGGGACCGTTGCGCCATTCCACCGAGAGCTCGATGCCGGGTAGGAAGGCGACTCCGACCTCGCGGGCGGCGTCGGCGGCCTCGGCGATGCCCTCCAGGGTGTCGTGGTCGGTCAGCGCAAATGCCGTGAGTCCGGTATCGGCGGCGGCGCGGGCGATGTCGGCGGGTCGGTCGCTTCCGTCTGAGAACCGGCTGTGGGTGTGGAGATCGACCGCCATCAGCGGGTGATCTCGACGCGCTCCAGGTAGACGGACTCCAGGGGTCGGCTGGGGACGGCGTCGGGTGGTTGCGGTCCGAGCGGGACGGCGACGATCGAATCCATGACCTCGAAGCCGTCGACGACCCGGCCGAAGACGGTGAAGTTTGGTGGCAGCGAGAGGTCGGCGAGGACCAGGAAGAACTGGCTCCCCCCGCTATTGGGCAACCCGGAGTTGGCCATCGCCACCATCCCTCGGGTGTACACATGATCGGGCCCGGGGAACTCATCGGGCAGGGGGTAGCCGGGACCACCCAGCCCGGTCGCGGTGGGGTCGCCCGCCTGGATCACGAACCCGGGCACCACGCGATGGGAGACCGTGCCGTCGAAGTAGCCCTCGTCCGCCAGGAACACGAACGAGTTCACGGTGGCCGGAGCCAGGGCCGGGTCGAGCTCGAGGGTGATGGCGCCGCACGACGTGTGGAGGACGGCCTGGATGCGTCCTTCCACGGCAGCGTCGCCGGCCTCTTCGAACTGCAGGGCCTTCGCCGGTTCGGGCCGGGCTGCACCGCAGGCGGTCGGCTGATCGCGAAACGCCAGGTAGGCGGGGCTGTCTACGGCGGCGGCTCCGCCGTCTCCGCAGGCGGCGGTGGTCGCGACGATGGCGAGGGCAAGCGCGGCAAATCGATGCATGGCGCGGCACTATAGGGCGCCCGAATACCCACCGGTACACTCGGCCAATGGCGACCATCGTCCAGAAGTACGGAGGAACTTCGGTCGGCGACGCCGAGCGGATCCTCGCCGTGGCCGACCGCGTGGCGTCCACTCACCAGAGCGGCAACTCGGTGGTTGTCGTGGTGTCGGCCATGGGCCGCACCACCGACGAGCTGATCAGGCTTGCGGCAGACATCAGCCCCAACAGCCACCCCCGCGAGATGGACATGTTGCTCACCGCCGGCGAGAGGATCTCGATGGCGCTGCTCGCCATGGCGATTCGTGACCGAGGCGTCGAGGCGCTGAGCCTGACCGGTTCACAGGCGGGCATCCTGACCGACACGAGCCACGGCTCGGCGAAGATCCGCGACATACGGCCGATTCGCGTCGAGGAGGGCCTCCGGGAGGGGAAGGTGGTGATCGTCGCCGGGTTCCAGGGCGTGTCACCCGACACCAAGGAAATCACCACACTCGGGCGAGGAGGCTCGGATGCCACCGCAGTCGCCATGGCCTCATTCCTCGGTGCCGATGTGTGCGAGATCTACACCGATGTCGACGGGGTCTTCACCGCCGATCCCCGGGTGGTTCCCGATGCTCGCAAGCTCGACGCGGTGTCCTACGAGGAGATGCTCGAGTTCGCTGCAGCGGGTGCGCGGGTGCTCATGGCGCGATCGGTGGAGTTCGGCCGCCGGTATAAGGTTCCGTTGCACGTCCGGTCGTCGTTTCACGACCGGGAAGGCACCTGGATCAAGGAGGAGGGCATGGAGGATGCCGTCGTCAGTGGGGTGGCCCACGACGACACCGAGGCGAAGGTGACGGTGCACGGTGTGCCGGACCGGCCCGGTGTGGCTGCCTCGGTGTTCGAGCCTCTGGCAGAGGCGGGTATCCCGGTTGACATGATCGTTCAGAACGTGGCGACCGCCGGGCACACCGATATCAGTTTCACCGTCCCGATGGAGCTGGCCGATCGGGCGCGGACGGCCGCGATGAGTGCGGCCCAGGCCCTCGGCGCAGGCGGCGTGGATGTCGATCCCGATATCGCCAAGGTCTCGATCGTCGGGGCCGGAATGGGGTCGGCCCCCGGCATCGCCGCCCGCATGTTCGCCGTGCTGGCGAAAGCCGGGATCAACATCCAGATGATCTCCACGTCCCCGATCAGGGTGTCGTGCGTGATCGAGAGCGATCGGGTCGAGGATGCCGTCGCGGTCCTGCACGAGTCCTTCGACCCGCCGGTGGTGCAAGAGGAGGGTCGCTCGTGACCAAGGTGAATGTGGCAGTGGTCGGTGCAACCGGCGCGGTCGGTCGGGAGATGATCGCCGCTCTGGAGCGCCGCTCCTTCCCCGTCGGTGCGTTGCGCTTGATGGCGTCGTCCCGGTCGGCGGGGAAGAAGGTGGAGACCCCATGGGGCGATGTGGTGGTCGAGGATCTCACCGAGGCAGATCCCGCCGGGCTCGACGTGGCCCTCTTCTCGGCCGGTGGAGACCGGTCGCGGCATCACGCCCCGCGCTTCGCCGAGGCGGGGGCCGTGGTCGTCGACAACTCATCCGCCTGGAGGATGGAGGACGCCGTTCCTCTGGTCGTGGTCGGCGTCAACGATCATGCTGCGGCCGAGCATCGCGGGATCATCGCCAACCCCAACTGCACCACGATGGTGCTGATGATGGCGGTGGGACCCATCCACCGGGCCACCCCCCTGCGGTCCATGGTGGTCGCCTCGTATCAGTCCGTCTCCGGGTCGGGGAACAAGGGGATCGAGGAGTTGGTGCGGCAGAACGCTGCTCTGGGTTCCGACGTTGCCGCCCTCCAGTTGGGCGGATGGTCTGACCCCGGCAGCGATGCCTACGTCCGTCCCATTGGCTGGAACGTTCTGCCGTATGCCGGGAATGCGGCCGATGAGGGGTACACCGACGAGGAGCTCAAACTCGTCAACGAGACCCGGAAGATCCTCGAAGCCCCGGATGTCCTCGTCGAGCCGACCTGTGTCCGGGTCCCGGTGATCGTGGGCCACGGCATTGCTGCGACGTGCTGGTTCGATCGGGCAGTCGACGTGACCGAGGCTTCGGACCTCATCGGGGCCGCTCCCGGGGTCGAGATCTGGCACGACAAGGTGCCGACGCCCCTCGATTCGGCGGGGGTGGATGATGTGCTGGTCGGCCGTCTCAGGGGCACCGTGGGAACACGCGGAGGGGTCTCGATGTGGGTCGTGGGCGACAACCTGCGCAAGGGCGCGGCCCTCAACACGGTGCAGATAGCCGAATTGGTGATCTGACACCCGGCGCAAAGCCGGGTGTCAGTCGGGACGGCCGGATTTGAACCGGCGACCTCAGCGTCCCGAACGCTGCGCGCTGCCAAACTGCGCCACGTCCCGCGGGAGCCACATGTTAGCCCTCCTCGGTTTGCACAATCCTGACCTGATCCACCCGGTGGCGGTCCATGCGCACGATGATGAGACGGAGGCCGTCGACCTCGACCATCTCACCCTCGGTGGGGATCCTTCCGGCGAGGTCGAGGATGAGTCCGCCGATCGTCGTGTAGGGCCCGGCGCGAACCGATCGGCCGAGGGCCTCGGCGAGGTCGCCGACAGGTATTCGCCCGTCTGCCATCCATTCACCGCCTTCGAGACCGACCAGGCTCGGGAGCCCGGGGTCGAACTCGTCCTGGAGATCTCCGACGAGCTCGCCGACGAGATCCTTGACGGTCACGAGTCCCTCTACACCCCCGTGCTCGTCGAGGACGATGGCGAAGGCTCTTCGTCCGAGACGGAGCTCGTGGAGCAGCTCGAGCTGGGGCTTCGTCTCGGGAACGAAGTAGGGCTCTCGCAGTATCCGTCTTATGTCGGCTTCGGAGGGTTCTCCCGGCATGCGCAGCAGGTCCTTGACGTGGAGGATGCCGATGGGGTGATCGAGGTCTCCGTTGATGACCGGGAACCGGCTGTGGCCGCTGGCGGCGACCGCCTCGCGTACCGAGGCGAGCGTGACCGGCATGTCGAGAGCCAGGATGTCGGTTCGGGGCGTCATCACCTCGCGGACGTGCCGGTCGGCGAGAGCGAAGAGTGAGTGGATGATCTCCCGCTCCGCCGTCTCGATGTCCCCGCTTCGTTCCCCGAGGACGGCCATCGCCCGGATGTCCTCTTCCGTGATGGGGGCCGGCCCACCCGTCGCGTCGATCCGCAACAGACGGAAGATCCCGCGGCTCATCCACAGGAAGAAGCGCGATACGGGCCGGAGCGCGATCGAGAGTCGCCAGATGATCGGCGCCACTGCCACCGAGTAGCGCTCCGGGTATCGGGTTGCCAGGCTCTTCGGCGTGATCTCGCCCACCAGAAGGACCACAGCAGTCACTGCGGCAGTGGCCGTCCACGGGCCCCAGTCCTCTCCAAGGAGATCGACGAACAGCACCGTGGCCACCGAGGCCCCGAGGATGTTGACGAAGTTGTTGGCGATGAGGAGCGTGCTCAACATCCGGTCGGGATCCTCGGTCAGGTCCTCGAGGCGGGCCGCCCGCCGATTGGTCATGACCAGGCCGGAGACCCGTTCCCGGGGAATCGCGACGAGAGCCGTCTCCGAACCGGAGAAGAAGCCCGAGGCGAAGACGCAGGCTCCCAGCAATGAGAGATAGACGATCTGGGCAACGGTCATGGAAGTCCCCCGAAGGGGCGAGTACTCGGAGGCTCCTTGGGATCGAGGCGCGTCATGTCGGGTCCTCGCCACCGTCCAGAAGGCGCTCGATGGTGGTGCGGATTTCGAACGCCGTGAACGGCTTCTGGATCCAGGCGTCGGCACCGGCGCGTCTCGCCAGGGAACCGTCGGCCTTCCGGTCGAGGAGCAGCACCGTGGGGATGCCTCCCTTGGTGCGGGTGGCATCCCGTATCGAGCGGACGATCGCCATGCCTCCCATCGAGCTGATCTGGAGGTCCACGACTGCGGCATCGACGGCTTCGGTGCGGCAGGCGTCGATCGCCGCGCGCGGGTCGTCGTACTCGATCAGCTGGTAGCCCGGCTCGGCGAGCGAGGCGCGCACATCGTTGATGACCCAGGACTCGTCTGCGACCACGAGGACATGTGGCATGAGCACACCGACTGTAGTCGTGTCGGGACAGGTCTCAGGCGAGACCTAACATGCCGTCGTGGCTCTTCGCCGCAGCCTCCTCGTGCTGCTCCTCGCGTCTTCCATGGCCGGCCCGGTTGGCGGCGCCATCGGGCGCGCCGCCACCGAGGTGATCGATGTCGTGGAAGTGAATGGACTCATCGACGAGAGGCTCGTCGAGTTCGTGCTCGACGTCGTTGAGACGACCGACGCAGGTCTGGTCGTGCTGCAGGTCGACTCACGGGGCGCCGTCGATGGCGCCGTCGATCGTCTGATCGACGGGATTGCAGACGCGGAGCGTCCCGTCGTGGTGTGGGTGGGGCCGGCACCCGCGGTGGCGCAGGGCGGCGCGCTGCAGGTGATGCTCTCGGCCACCATTCGGTCGGCTGCTCCCGAGGCACGCCTCGGGCTCGCCGTTCCCACAGTGGCCGGCGGCGCCGACGATCGGTCCGCCGTTTCCGAGCGGTTTCCGCAGCTCACCGATGCATTGCTGTGGTCGCACGTCGAGGTGAGCGAGCCGATCGAGGACGTCGTCGATGTGGTTTCTCCTTCGATCGGCCAGTTGATCGTCGGACTCGACGGCACCGAGGTCGCAGTGGGCGATACCTCGGTCGTGCTGGAGACTGCATCGACCGAGCTCGAGGACGGCCTGGAGGTGACCAGACCGGCTGCCGAGGTGCGTTTCATCAAGCCGGGCATCGTGGATCGAACCCTGCGGATCGCCCTGCAACCCGAAACCGCCTTCCTGCTGCTCGTGATGGGTCTGGCTCTCGTCGTGTTCGAGTTCTTCGCGGCCGGCCCGGGCGTCGCCGCCGCCGGCGGGGTGGCTTCGATCCTGCTGGCCGGGTACGGATTGGCGACCCTGCCGGTGAACTGGTGGGCGGTGGCGCTCGCCCTCGTCGGGATCGCGCTGTACGTCTTTGAGGCGCAACGGAATGCCTTGGGGTTCCCTGCGCTGGTCGGAACCGGTCTTCTGGTGAGCGGGGGTCTCTTCCTGAATGCCGGGGGCCCCCAAATCGAGGTGACGTGGTGGGCGGTGGCGCTCACCGTTGCCGCTACGGCCCTCTTCTTCTCGGTGGCGCTGACCACCGTGGCGCGGGCGCGCTTCTCGACCCACACGATCGGCCGAGCCGGGCTCATCGGAACGCGGGGCACGGCAGAGTCTGCCCTCGATCCCGAGGGGGTGGTCGTCATCGACGGGTCGCGGTGGAGGGCCCGTGCTCGGCGGGGCGCCGGACTCGGGTCGGGTGACGTCATCGAGGTGATCGGGATCGACGGGGTGGTGCTCGAGGTCGAGCCTTCCCCTCACTCCGGCTGACTTCCAGAAAATCCCTGGCAGGTCCAGATGGGGGCTGGTAGCGTCGCGCCGCGACTCTGAGGGAGGAAGGGCTCAAGATGGCTGGTGTTGCCCCGCTCGATCGATCCTGGCAGGTGACGGGCCTCTGTCGGGGGAACCACTCGTACCTCTTCTTTCCCCCGAGCACCGTTGAGCGCAAGGATGAGCGGGAGCGTCGCGAGCAGAAGGCAAAAGCCATCTGTCAGGTCTGCCCGGTCAAGGAAGAGTGCCTCGAATTCGCCCTCGAGATTCGTGAGCCCTACGGCATCTGGGGAGGGCTCACCGAGACGGAGCGGCGTCAGCACCTCGCTCGTCGTTCGGCGGCCGTCTGATCACGCGCCCGTCCCCGACGCGGCGGGTCACCCCGTTGGCGTCCAACCACTCGAGCAGGGGCACGGCGTGCTTCCGGGTGATGCGGAACTCGTCGCGGAACTCAGCCACCGTGAACCCGTCCGCCATGTGCCGTACTTCGGCGACGATGCCGTCGAGTAGGGCGCGCGGGTAGACGAAATCAGATCCGACTTCGACCAGTTCCCCGGATCGGATCAAGGCATGGAGGATCTCGACGTCGAGGTCGAGATCCTGGCGTCTCGGCACCGCGACTCCCGCCTCGGTGAGCGCCCTGCGGGCATCACGCCACTCCCGATCGGCATCTCCATCGAGGCCCGGCTCGAAGTCGGCTGATCGAATCGTGGCGCCCTCGTGGACGAGACGCGGCTCGCGGGCAACGAGCGCCTCGAGGATCCCAATTGGGAGGCCGAGTTGCTCGGCGAGGCTTGCCGTCGGCATGCCCGGTCGGAAGGGAGCCGACTCGTGGAATCGGGCGACCTGGTCCACGGCCCGATCGGCGAGCCGTGACGCCTCCACCGGTGAGAGGGCTTGGTCGGCTGCGATGAATGCCTCTCCCGGATCACCTCCCCCCGCATGAGCCGCCAGGGTGGAGATCGACGCTCGGCCCCTGACCTCCAGAAGGGCGCGCGCTGCGGCATCGGGACCTTCGAGGCCGGTCCGCAAGATCGGAAGGGCGGCCCGAATCCGTGCAGTTCGGCGGGGGGGATCCGGGTCGAGCACGAGACCCCCGGCGACGACGGCGCGGCGGCCCACCTCGCGCAGGACGAAGCGGTCCCCCACCTGCAGCGGGATCGCTCGCTGTGCCTCGATGGCGGCAGCCCCCGACGTTTCCAGCGTCGGCGCCTCCACCAGGCGGATGCGGGCCGGTACGGCGCTGCTTCCGACATGGAGCTGAAAGGCGCCGCGATCCCGGATCGGCTCGGCGAGATTCCGAACGGTTCGGAGATCGGCCAGGAACCGGGTGGTGGGCTGCCAGTCGTCGGGTCGGCCCAGCATGGCGCCGCGCGGCACCCGGTCGCGGGTAGTGCCGGCGAGGTTCACCGCGGCCCGGTTACCCGGATCCAGTCGGTCATGGGCGACCTCGTGGCTCTGGATGCTGCGCACCCGCACCCGGTCTTCGCCGGGCCACACGACGAGTTGATCGCCGGCTGCGACCGGTCCGCCGACCAGGGTGCCGGTCACGACCGTGCCCGCTCCGCCGATCGTGAAGGCCCGGTCGATCCAGAGCCTCGGGCGGTTGCCGCTCCGAGAAGGAACTGCGGAGAGGGCTCGGGTGAGCGCTTCGCGGACCTCGGCGACACCGAGGCCCACCGGTGCGCCGGTCCGGACGACCGGAGCTCCCTCGAGCACGGTGCCGGCCACCCGGTCCTGCACCTCGAGTTCGGCCAGGTCGGCGGTGTCGGTGTCGATGGTGTCGGCGCGAGTGAGAGCGATCACACCGCCGCTGATCCCCAGAAGATCGAGAACGGCCAGGTGCTCCTCAGACTGTGGCATCCACCCCTCGTCGGCGGCGACGACGAAGAGGGCGACATCGATTGCGTCGATCCCGGCGAGCATGTTCTTGATGAAGCGTTCGTGGCCCGGGACATCCACGAAACCCACTTCGGTCCCGTCCTCGAGCGTGGTCCACGCAAACCCGAGGTCGATGGTGAGGCCCCGTTCCTTCTCTTCGTCCCAGCGATCCGGATCACGCCCGGTGAGCGCCTCGATCAGAGTCGACTTGCCGTGGTCGACGTGGCCGGCGGTCCCTACGACCGGCATGTTGCTGCAAGGCCGGCGGCCACCGCACCGTCGTCGTCTGGATCAACGGAGCGAGGGTCGATGACGAGCCCTCGATCGTCCCGACGGGCCACGATCGGTGGAGTGAGATCGAGGAGGGCCCGCCACGCTTCTTTGGGCGGGTCGGGGATCACCACGATCGGTCCGGGGATGCCCTTTCCCGGCACCGACCCTGCCCCGGGAAGCGAGACGCCGGAGGCCATCTCGGCCCCTTCGAGGCCCGCCTCGGTGATGATCCGACGGCAGCGCTCCTCGAGTGTTGCGATGCCGGTGGTCGCGGCCCGCCAGAACGGCAGTTCCCCGGCCCGACCGGCGGCGTACATCTCGAGGGTGGTAGCCACGGCATCCAGCCGGGGACCGTCGATGCGGAGGGCGCGTGCGACCGGGTGTTCCGCCATCCGTCCGATGAGATCTGCTCGACCCACGATGATGCCCGCCTGCGGTCCGCCCAGGAGCTTGTCGCCGGAGAACATGACCAGGTCGGCTCCTTCCTCGAGGGTTTGCCGAACCGCCGGCTCCTCGGCGAGCCAGGCCGGTGGGGGCCCGTCGACCCAGGGAACCCGAGCATCGAGGAGGCCACTCCCCACGTCGGCGGCGAAGGGGATGCCGGACTCCCGGGCCAGCAGGGCCAATTCGCGGTAGCCGACCTCGGCCACGAAGCCCTCAACCCGGTAGTTGGAGGGGTGGACCTTGAGCAGCAGTGAAGGCTTCGACCCGCAGGCCTTCCGGTAATCCTCGATCCGGGTGCGGTTGGTGGTGCCGACCTCGATCATCTCGGCGCCGGTGGCCGCCATCAGGTCGGGGAGGCGGAACGAACCCCCGATCTCGATCTGCTCTCCTCGGGACACCACCACGGCACCGTTCCCGGCCAGGGCGGCGATGGTCAGGTACAGGGCCCCGGCGTTGTTGTTGACGATCAGGGCCGCCTCCGCGCCGGTCACGGTGGTCGCCATCTCCAGGGCGAAGGCGCCGCGTCGCCCGCGTCGTCCCGAGCCGAGGTCGAACTCGAGGGGTGTCGCCGAGGCGGCGGAAGCCGCCGCCGTCTCCACCGCCTCTCGGGCCATCGGGGCCCGGCCGAGATTGGTGTGCAGGAGCACCCCGGTGGCATTGATCACCCGGCGGGGCCGCAACCGGCGCAACCGGTCGAGTTGGCCGAGGGCGAGGGTCTCCGGGTCGGGGCCGTTGGAGGCGTCCCGCCAAGACTCGATGGATCGGCGGGCCACCTCGACGACCAGCGCCCGGGGCAGGGAGCCATCGTCGAGGGCGGCGGCCAGGGCATCGACGGAGGGGGGCCGGGAGACCATGGTTGTAGCCTAACGAGGCCGGTATATTCGGCCTGTGGCCGAGATCCCGGGCCCTCGCGTGCCGGCTCGCCCGGCCTCCACCGTCATCGTGCTCCGGCCCTCGTCGGACGGTTTCGAACTCCTGATGGTGCGTCGGGCGGAACGCGCTGAATTCATGGGCGACGCCTACGTCTTCCCGGGGGGATCGGTCGACGACATCGACCGCGATGACCTGGCGCTCCGGGCCGTTCACTGGACCGGTGACCCCGAGGAGGCCCCGTGGCGGGCGGCCGCGCTGCGGGAACTCGTTGAGGAAGCGGGCCTTTCGATCGGAGACGGTCCGCTCTCCGTCACCGGCCTGGGGGCGGAGGTCTATGAGGCCGTTATCGCCACCGACTCCAGGCTCGATGCCTCCCGTCTGGCGTATCTCTCGAATTGGGTGACGCCGGTGGGCCTGCCGAAGCGATTCGACACCCGCTTCTACGTCGCCATCGTCGAGGTCGGAACCGAGGCGGCGGCCGACGCCGTCGAGGTGTTCGATTCGGTGTGGGTCCGTCCGGCCGATGCATTGGCTCGGTCGGAAGAGTGGAAATTGCCGTTCCCCACGCGCCGACACCTCGAGTTCCTGACCGAGTTCGTTTCGCCGGAGTCGGTGATGGCTCACGCCGCGGACCTCGAGACCGTGCCGCGCATCGAGCCTCGCCTCTCGGTGGGGGACAATGGCACCATCAGGGTTCTGCTTCCCGGGGATTCCGGCTACGAGGCGGCGGTGCGATGAAGATCCAGAGGGTTCTCGCCCCCAATCCCGGCATCTTCACCGGGACGGGAACCAACGCCTGGGTGGGATCGACCGCAGGGCAAGCGGTGATCGTCGATCCCGGTCCACTGATCGACTCGCATCGGAAGGCCATTCTCAGGGCCCTCGGCGATCTCGATCCCGTCGCCGTTCTCGTCACGCACTGCCATCCCGACCACGCTCCGGCCGCCAACGGACTCGCCGCCGAACTCGGGGTCCCCGCCCTCGGTGGCTGTCCCGGCCCGGGTTTCAAGCCCGATCGGCTTCTGGTCGATGGTGATCGAATCGAGGTGGGAGACACCGTGGTCGAAGCGATCCATACGCCGGGCCATACCCCGTTCCACTTCTGCTACCGGGTCGACGCGTCGTTGTTCTCGGGGGATCACGTCCTGGGCGGCACCACCGTGATCGTGGAGCACATGTCGGACTACCTGGAGTCTCTCGAGAAGCTGCGGGGAACGGGGCTCAAGCAGCTGTTCCCCGGGCACGGACCGATCATGCGCAACCCGGACGAGGTGCTCACCGAGTACCTCGAGCATCGCCTCGAGCGTGAACGCCAGATCCTGGGTGCCCTGGCCGGGGGAGCGGCGACGATCGGGCAGGTGGTGGAGTTGGTCTATGCGGCGACGGACCCGGCGCTGTGGCCGCTGGCGGCACGTTCGGTGGGCGCCCACCTCCGCAAGCTGAAGGACGAGGGGCGGGTGGCCCTGCCCTTCGGGACGGATGATTGGGACGCGCCGATCGAAGTGGTGGCGGAGCCGCCGAAGGATCAGGGCTCCGAGTGATCCGCCGCCTCGCCGGACTCGTGATGCTGACCGTCCTCATCGGCGGCGCGGTCGGTCTCCCGGCATGGGCCGAGGTCTCGGAGTCCGATGTTGCCGAAGCTCGTGATGAGCTTCGGCAGCTCACCACCCGGCTCTCCGAGGAAGTGACTCGCTACGAGCTGGCGGTCGTCGAGGAGCTCGAACTTCGGGATCGCCTCGACGAGTTGGTCGTGGACTTGGTCGGGCGCGAACAGGATTTGCTGCTGGCACAGCGGGCGGCCCTGGAGCGGGTGGCCGATATGTACATGTCGGCCGGGGCGGTGTCCTCGGGTGCCCTGGCGCTCGGTGAGATGGTCGAGATGCCGGCCCGCTTCGCCTACCTGGACTCGGTTGCCCAGACGGATCGCGCCGTCGTCATCCGGCTCGATGCCGCCCGGCGTGACTACCGGCAGCTCCAGGACCTGCTCGAAGAGGCCTTGACCCGCCAGGCGCTGCTGCGGGGCGACATGGAAGCGACCCTCGACGAGATCTACGCCGAACTCGAGGCCGCCAATGCCGAATATCAGGCGATCAAAGCCGAGTGGGAGGCACAGGAAGCAGAGCGCATCCGCCTGGAGGAGGAGCAACGGCAACTCGAGCTCTTCCTGTCGACGTCGACGACGTCGACGACGACCACCGTGCCACCGACGACGAATCCCCCGACGACGACCACGGCGGCACCCGGTGAGACCACCACGACGGCACCGGGAGAACCCCCATCGATCACCGGCACGACCACCACTCTGGCCGACGGGGACACGACGACGACCACCCAGCCACCCCCTCCCACGACCGTGCCGCCCGCCGATCCCGGTGTCAGGGTCTGCCCGGTCGACGGTGCAACGACGTTTCGGGATTCCTGGGGTGAGCCGCGGCCCGGCGGCCGGGGTCACGCCGGGACCGACCTGATGGCGGCCCCGGGAACGCCGCTCGTCGCCATCGAGTCGGGGGTGATCTGGTACATGTCGTGGCATTACGCAGGGGGCAACGGCCTCTACATCGACGGTGAATCAGGTGACCGCTGGTACTACGCCCATCTCCAGGACTACGCACCCGGTATGGCCACGGGTGTGAGGGTGTCGGCCGGCCAGTTGGTGGGCTACGTGGGGAGCACCGGCAACGCAAGCACCCCCCACCTCCACTTGGGCTACCTCCCCGGCGCCGTCTCCTACGACAATCCCTACCCCATCGTCGCCGCCCTCTGCTGAACGGCGGCCACGCGGGGTGGCCGTTTACCGTCACCCTTCGTAGACTTGGCGAACCGAGGGATTCAAGTGCGCAAGATCACGACGTTGCTATTGGCTGTCACCCTGGCGATCCCGGCGACGGCAACGGCCGAGGTGACCCAGGAGGAGCTCGCGGAGGCGAATGAGAAGATCCGTGAGGTTTCGGCGCGTCTCGACGGCCAGATGGAAGCCCTCGACTCCATCGTCTGGCAGCGGCACTTCAACGAGGAGCGCATCGCCGCCCTGGAACGCCTGATCGCCGACACCGACCGTCAGCTCGTCCTCGCCGAGTTCGTCGCCAGGGAACGGGCGCTGATCATGTACATCACTGCGGGGACCGCCGGAGGCGAGTCGGTCATGAGCGTCGAGGCGATTGCCGAGGAGGGTGCCCGGATTGCCTACCTGGATGCCCTTGCCGAGAACGACTACGACGCCGTGACCGATCTCGAGTACCTGCAAGCGGATCGGGAGCGCCTTCAGGAGGAGATCGACCTGCTGGTCGCGGATCAGGAGATGAGCGCCGCCCAGTTGGAGGTCGCCGCCGGGGAGGTCCTCGCCGAACTGGAGATCGTCAACGAGGAATACCAGGTGCTCTTCGAGCAGTGGCAGATCGAGGAGGCTGAGCGGCGTCGCCGGGCTGAGGAGGAGCGTCGCGCTCGGGAGGCGGCCGCGGCGGCCGCCGCGGCGGCGGCCACCGGCTACACCAGCAGCGAAGGAATCCCCGCCCTGGGACGGTCGTGTCCTGTGGCCGGCCCCAACTCCTTTCGCGACTCCTGGGGGGAGCCCCGTCCCGGAGGCCGGTCCCACACGGGGGTCGACATCGTGGCGGCGATGGGCACCCCCCTCGTCGCCGTCGAGAGCGGTGTGGTTCGCCACCTCAACTTCCACTACGCCGGAGGGATCGGGATCTACCTCTACGGCGACACCGGCGACATCTTCTATTACGCCCACCTTCAGGGCTACGGGCCGGGTATCGAGGATGGCCTGCGGGTCTGGCAGGGCCAGGTGATCGGGTACAACGGCGACACCGGCAACGCGGCAGTGCCGCACCTCCACCTGGGGTATCAGCCGGGTGGCGGCCGATTGACCAACCCGTATCAGTTGATGGTCAAACTCTGCCGCTGACGGTCTCGTCGAGCTGATCGATGAGCAGCGCGATGCGTGCCGTGCATGTCTCGTCGGCGGCCGGAGGGACGAGTTCGATGATGCGTGTCGCAGCCGAGGCAATGGCCTGCGCCGAGGGTGCATCGGGATGGGAACGCACGACGGGGGTCCCCTCGTCCCCGGCGGCAACGACCTGGGGATCGAGGGGCACCTGACTCAGGAGAGGCACTCCCAGCTCGGCGGCGAGGGTCTGCCCACCGCCGGCGCCGAAGAGGTCGTAGTGGGTGCCGTCGGGGGCGGTGAATCCCGACATGTTCTCGATCACGCCGACGACCGGCATGTAGGAGCGGCGCGCCATGTCGGCGACCCGTGCGGCGACCTTCTGGGCGGTCCTCTGCGGTGTGGTCACCACGACCATCTCGGCCTGGGGGAGCAGTCGGGCGAGGGCCATCTGGATGTCACCGGTGCCGGGCGGCATGTCGAGGACCAGGTAGTCGAGTGTCTGATCCCAGGCGACATCGCGAAGGAATTGCTCCAACGCCTTGGAGAGCATGAGCCCTCGCCACATGAGGGCCTGTTGCTCGTCCTCCACGAGGAGACCAGTCGAGATCACCTGGATTCCCTGGGCCTCGGCCGGAACGATCTTGCGATCGTCGTCGGCGGCGAGGCGCCCCGACACCCCGAGCATCCGCGGCACCGAGAAGCCCCAGATGTCGGCATCGAGGATCCCAACCCGATACCCGGCATCGGCGATGGCGAGAGCCAGGTTCACGCTCAGGGAGGACTTGCCGACGCCGCCCTTCCCGCTTCCCACGGCGATCACCCGGGTGAGCGGATTGATCATGGTCGGCTCGGCGTTCTCCCGGGCTTTGAAGCGGGCGGTGGCCATCAGGTCGGATCGCTGCTGCTGAGTCATGGCGACGACGTCGACCGCGACCGTGTCGACCTCCGGGAGGGATCGCACCTTGCGAACGATGTCGCCTTCGATCTGATCCCGCATCGGACAGGCGGCGATGGTGAGTGCGATGCCGATCCGGGCGGCGCCGTCGGCGAACGACACGTCGCGAACCATGCCGAGTTCGACGATGTCGGCTCCCAGTTCCGGGTCGACCACCCCGCGCAGAGCGGCTTCGATGTGGCTGATCACGTCCTGTGGCATCACCAGGTCACGGTAGTGAGCACTATGGACATAGGAGAAACTATGGCATGGCCTTTGGTAACATCGCCGCTCGTCGACCCGGAGAGGTATGCAGCAGATCTCAATCACTCCCCGTCGAGCCCAGCCCCGGGTGACGCTCACCGACGCCGCCGCGGGCAAGGTCGCCGAGCTGATCGAGCGCGAGGGCGACACCGCGCTGGTGTTGCGGGTTGGGGTGCGGCCGGGTGGTTGCTCCGGGTTCTCCTACGAGATGTTCTTCGACACTCAGACGGACGGCTCGGACATCATCTCCGAGTTCGGCGACGTTCGGGTGGCGGTCGATCCCCAGAGCATGGAGATGCTCAATGGAGCTGAGATCGACTATCGCGACGGTCTCCAGGGTGCCGGTTTCCACATCGAGAACCCCAACGTGACCCGCAGCTGCGGCTGCGGGAACTCCTTCAGCTGATCCCGGTTCTTTCCCGGCCGAGCAGCATCGGCGCTTCTCCCGGCGTCGGCTCCAGGCCGGCGTCGGTGCTCCGGTAGCCTGGCGGTGGTCGTTTCCCCGGGAGGCAGGATGCGTAAGAAGGTTCCCGACGTTCCCAGCGGCGTGTCACCGATCGGCCCCTACTCGGTTGCGGTGACCGCCGGCGATTTGATCTTCATCTCGGGTCAGGTCGCCTTGGATCCGGCGACGGATGCGCCGATCCGAGGCGACGTTCGAGCCCAAGCCGAGCGAGTGATGGAGAACATCGGTCTGGTGCTGGGTGACCTCGCGGTGGGGTTCGACGACATCGTGAAGACCACGATCTTCCTGGCCGACATCGCCGATTTCCCGCTGGTGAACGAGGTCTACGCCGGGTACTTCTCAGAGGCGCCGCCGGCCCGTTCCACGGTGCAGGTGGCCGGACTGCCGGGTGGGTTCCTCGTCGAGATCGAAGTCATCGCCGCCCGACCGGAGGAGGTCCTATGAATCAGCAGCAGGTCTTCGCAGACCTGGGACTCGATGAGGTGAATCCGGGGGCCTTCGCCGGCGGGTGGATGGAGACGGCGGGTCCCGTGGTCGAGGTCGAGAATCCGACGACTGCAGCCCCGTTGGCTTCGGTGGCCACGGCCTCGGAGGAGGATTACGAGAAGGTCGTCGAGGCCGCGCAGGCGACCTTCCGGGAGTGGCGGATGCTTCCGGCCCCGAAGCGCGGGGAGTACGTCCGTCGGATTGGGAACGCACTGCGGGACCACAAGGAGCCCCTGGGTGCTCTGGTGTCTCTCGAAATGGGCAAGATCGCCGCCGAAGGTGAAGGCGAGGTCCAGGAGATGATCGACATCGCCGACTTCGCCGTGGGCCTGTCCCGGCAGCTCTACGGGCTCACGATGGCCTCGGAGCGGCCCCGCCACCGGATGTATGAGCAGTGGCACCCGCTGGGGACGATCGGGATCATCTCGGCCTTCAATTTCCCGGTGGCGGTGTGGTCGTGGAATGCGTTCATCGCCGCGGTGTGCGGCGACACGATGATCTGGAAGCCGTCGTCACAGACACCGCTGACGGCCATCGCCGTCACCCGCATCTGCGACGAGGTGATGGCCGGGTCCGGATTCGAAGGTGTCTTCAATCTGGTCGTCGGTCCGGGGCGGACCGTCGGGGAGGCGCTCATCAACGACCGTCGAGTCCCGCTGATCTCGGCGACCGGTTCCTGCAACATGGGAGAGAAGGTCGGTACGGCGGTCGCCAAGCGGCTGGGGAGATCACTGCTCGAACTGGGCGGCAACAACGCGGTGATCGTCACCGACGACGCCGATCTCGATATGGTCACGAGGGCGGTGCTCTTCGGTGCGGTCGGCACCGCCGGCCAGCGGTGTACGACGATTCGGAGGATGATCGTCGAGTCGGGAAACAAGGGCGACGCCGTCAAGCGACTCGTCGACGCGTACGGTCAGGTGCGGATCGGGGATCCCCTCGACCCGGATGTGCTGATGGGGCCGCTGGTGAACGAACAGGCGGTGCACACGATGATGACCGCCATCGACCTGGCGACCCAGCAAGGGGGCACTGTTCTCCACGGAGGCAGCCGGGTCGATGTTCCCGGTCTCGAGGGTCACTTCGTGGAGCCCACGATCATCGAGATCGATCGGGACGCACCCATCGTGCAGGAGGAGACCTTTGCCCCGATCCTCTACGTGATCGAAGCGAAGGACGTTCCCGACGCAATCCAGATCCAGAACGGTGTGAGGCAAGGCCTATCGTCGGCCATCTTCACCAACTCGCTGGCGGCGTCGGAGCTCTTCCTGTCGCACGAGGGATCCGATTGCGGTATCGCCAACGTCAACATTGGAACGTCGGGTGCCGAGATCGGCGGTGCTTTCGGCGGTGAGAAGGAGACCGGCGGTGGCCGCGAGGCGGGTTCGGACTCGTGGAAGGCCTACATGCGCCGGCAGACGAACACGATCAATTGGAGCAGCGATCTCCCGCTGGCTCAAGGAATCGAATTCGGGTAGTCCGGAGGACGGTTCGATGCCGAGATTGTTGGTGCTCACCACGGTGCACCAAGCCGACGACACGCGGATCCGTGAGCGAACGATTGCGTCGCTGGCGGAGGATTTCGAGGTCGTCTACGCCACCAAGCCGCCCGCTCCTTCGCGGGGCGACGATCTCGAATGGATCGGCTTGCGGGGTGGCCGGGTGAACCGCTGGTTCCGGGCCCTGCGGCTCCTGATGTCGCGCCGCTTCGACGTCGCCTCGGTGCACGATCCCGAACTGATCCCGGCGGCACTCCTCGCCCGATGGTTCCGTCGCCGTCGGATCGTGTTCGACGTTCACGAGCACGTGCCGGCGCAGATCCGACACAAGGACTGGGTGGCCCGGCCGCTGCGCCGCCCCCTTGCCCGGCTGGCGCATTGGTTCATGCGGTTGGCGGAGCGGTCGCTGACCCTGACGCTCGCCGAGGACGGCTACCACGTGCTCTTCCGAAAGCGTCATCCGGTCTTTCCCAACTACCCGCGGCGCGGCGCGCTCCCGGAGCCGATCGACTCGGATGGCTACCTCGTGTACGTCGGCGATGTGACCGAGTACCGCGGGGCCACCCTGATGGTGGAGGCCGCCGGCTTGATGAAGCATCGGCGCCCGTTGCGAGTGGTGGGCCGCACCACCGACGAGATGGTCGCCCGGCTCCGAACACTGGCCGATCGGACCGGGGTGGAGCTTTACCTGCTCGGGCCGCGGCCCCATCCGGAGGCCATGGGCATCGCCGCCGGCGGCGTCGCCGGCCTGGGGCTGATGGCCGATGTGCCCAACAACCGCTGGTCGCAGCCGACCAAGCTGTTCGAATACCTCGGCGTGGGGATTCCGCTGGTGGCGTCACGACTGCCGGGCATCGAGCAGGCGGTCGGCGACCTCGAGGCCGTGACGCTGGTCCCCACGGGCGATGCCACCGCAGTTGCCGAGGCCCTCGACGCCATCGTGGACGATCCACTCATGCGAGAGGCCGCCCGCCGGCAGTCGGCGGCGCTCAGAGGGACTCTGATATGGCCGGACGAGGCGATTCGCCGGGTCTATGCGGAGGCGGCCGGGGTCTAGGGGCTCGAGTTGCCTTCGGTGTCGGGCGGTCTTCGATCCGCTCGTGCCTCTCAGCAGCCACCGCACCGCGGCGGCCCTCGGACCGGTTCCGGCGCCGCGCCCTACTTCGTGAGGTCGGGCAGCGCCATCTTGGTGCGGTGCTCGAAGATCAGTGAGGTCTCGATGTGGGCCACCTCGGGAAGGGTGGTGAACCCGCTCACCGCCAGGTCGCGCAGATGATCGGCATCACGCACCACGACGTGGACCAGGAAGTCGTTGGGCCCGGTGACGTGGAAGAGGCCGATCACCTCCGGCATCGACCCGGCATGGGCCCGGAAGGCATCGACCTCGGTCTCGGCGTGGCGGCGTAGGCGGATGGCGATCATCGCCTCGAGTCCGATGCCGAGAACCGCCGGATCGACATCGGCATGGAAACCCCGAAAGACACCGGCCCGCAGCAGCCGCCCGAGCCGCTCCGATAACGTCGACGGGGCGATCCCGACTCGGGCCGCGATCTGTCGATTCGAGCTCCGTGCATCGTCCATGAGAAGGCACACGATCTCGCGATCTGTTCGGTCGAGGCGCATCATGATCGGTTCCTTCCGAACTTCCTTCGGTTGGTGATGCAGAGCCTAGGCGAAGTGCGGCAGAATTCCCTGAGAACCTGACGGATGGCCGGTCAAGAGATCCATCTGCCGATGAGACGTCGGTTCAGAGAACGCGAGGAAGGGAGCAGCCATGCCGGATCGCCATCGCAGCTGGGCGGAGCCGTGGAAGATCAAGATGGTCGAACCGATCCGCATGTTGTCCCGGAGTGAACGCGAGGAGGCGATTCGCCGCGCCGGCCACAACACCTTTCTCCTCAACTCGGAGGAGGTCTACATCGACCTGCTCACCGACTCGGGCACCTCGGCCATGTCGGACTACCAGTGGGCCGGGCTCATGTACGGGGACGAGGCGTATGCCGGTTCCCGCAGCTACCACAACCTCGAGGCGGCGGTGCGCGACGTCTACGGCTACGAGGAGCTCATCCCCACCCACCAGGGACGGGGAGCGGAGCACATCCTCAGCCAGCTCCTGATCGAGCCGGGCGGCGTGGTACCGGGGAACATGTACTTCACCACGACCCGCTTTCACCAGGAGTTGGCCGGGGGAACCTTCGTCGACGTCATCATCGACGAGGCCCACCAGCCGGAGAGCAACCACCCGTTCAAAGGCAACATCGACATGGCCAAACTCGAGGCGGTGGTCGACGAGTACGGGGCCGATCGGGTGCCCTACGTCTCCTTCGAGACCAACGTCAACATGGCCGGCGGTCAGCCCGCCTCGATGGCCAACATCCGTGAGGTCTACGAGTACTGCTCGGCACGGGGGATCCTGGTGATGCTGGATGCCACCCGGGCCCTCGAGAACGCCTATTTCATCCAGCAGCGGGAAGGCGGGTACGACGGCAAGTCGGTGGCCGAGATCCTCCGGGAGATCACCTCGTACAGCGACGGCGCCACCGTCTCCTCCAAGAAGGACAATCTCGTCAACATCGGTGGCTTCCTGGCGGTGCGCGACCAGGAGCTGGCGAAGCGGGCCAGGGCGATGCTGGTGGCCTTCGAGGGGTTCCAGACCTATGGCGGCATGGCGGGACGCGACATGGAGGCCTTGGCCCGAGGGATCCGTGAGATGGTCGAGACCGATGATCACGTTCGGTCCCGGGTCGGCCAGGTCGAGTACCTCGGCAACGCCCTCATCAAGGCGGGCGTGCCGATCGTGCATCCGGTCGGGGGCCACGGCATCTTCCTGGACGCCGCTTCGATCCTTCCCCACCTCCCCATGGAGCACTTTCCCGCCCAGGCGCTGGCGGCTGCCATCTACGTGGACTCCGGGGTGCGAGGGATGGAGCGCGGCATCGTCTCGGCGGGCCGCGACCCCAAGACCGGGGAGAACCGGATCCCGAAGCTCGAACTGGTGCGGCTCACGATTCCCCGCCGGGTGTACACCCAGTCCCACATGGATGTGACGGCCGAATCGGTGATCGCTCTGTGCGATGACCCCGGCGAGATCCGGGGCCTGCGGTTCACCTACGAGCCCGACACGCTGCGATTCTTCCAGGCTCGCTTCGAGCCCGTCGGCTG
Organism: Acidimicrobiia bacterium; assembly: GCA_041572755.1. Taxonomy (GTDB): domain Bacteria; phylum Actinomycetota; class Acidimicrobiia; order Spongiisociales; family UBA11373; genus JBFELU01. The sequence goes on from JBFFRY010000009.1 coordinate 55,016, forward strand.
AGCGGATCGAGCCGGCGGGGCACCTGACGGAGCGCCGGGTCCCACCCGGTCCCGGTGTGCTCTGTTGACAGCCGGGTCCCCTTTGACCATCATCCCGGCGATGACGGTGCAGCGGACCTTCGTGAAGCGACCCTTCTTCGGCGCCGTCTTCTTTGGCGCTTAGGCGCCAACTTCTCTCTCCCCCCGCTGTCCGACCCCATTCCCGGCTCCGGCCGCGACCCCCGAGGTGTTCCATGAAATCAGACGACGACAACATCGATCAGATCCGCAGCGGAATAGACGACATCGACGGCAAGATCCTGCAGCTGCTGGCGCAGCGACGGGCGTTCAGCGTGCGGGCTGCCCGGCTCAAGGGAGCCCGGGGTCATCCCTCGAGAAGCCCACTCCGCGAGGAGGACATGATCGCCGAGCGCATCGCCTCCGGTCTCGATCATCAGCTCGACTCGCGTCTCATCAACCGGCTCTGGCGGGAGATCGTCGAGGACTCCGTGAGGGTGCAGCGCGACCTCCTCGGACGCCGGGAAACCGACGAGGGCCAGATCACGGCGGCGATCCAAGGGGTGGAGGGTTCCTACAGCCAGCTCGCCGCCCAGCAGATCTTCGACGCAAAGGGCGGCCAGACGCTCGCCCATGTCATGGCACAGACCTTCGCGGAGGCCGTCGATGCGGTTCGGGATGGCCGAGCCGACGTCGCCGTGCTGCCGATCGAGAACACGACCTCGGGGGCGATCTCGGAGGTGTACGACCTGTTGCTCGACAGCGGCCTCCACGTGATCGGCGACCTTCGCTTCCGAGTCCGGCACTGCCTCCTCGGTGTCGGCGGGGCCGACGTCGGAGGCTTGGAGCGGATCTACGCCCACCCCCAGGCCGCCGCCCAGTGCTCCGATTTCCTGGCGGGCCTGGAGCACTGCGAGGTGGTGATCTTCGGGGACACGGCGCTGTCGGGGAAGAAGATCGCGGCGCTCGGCGATCCCACGCTGGCGGCGATCGCCAGCGAGGAAGCCGGGCGGCTCTACGGACTCGAGGTGCTCCGGAGCGGGATCGCCAACCGGGATGAGAACTTCACCCGCTTCGTGGTCGTGGCACCGGCGCCCGTGGAGATCCCTCCCGGGGTGCCGGCCAAGACCTCGATCGTGATGACGGTGGGCAACCACCCCGGGGCCCTCATGGATGCGCTGGAGGTGTTCACCAAAGCCGACGTCAATCTCGTGAAACTCGAGTCGAGACCGATCCCCTCGAATCCCACCGACGAACTCTTCTATCTGGACTTCGCCGGATCGGTCGACGAGCCCGAGGTAGCGGCGATGCTCGAAACGCTCACGACCCATACGCACTTCCTCAAGGTGTTGGGCAGCTACCCGTCCCGGGACCTGAGGCCGCGTCCGGAGCCGGCACCGCCGGCGCCGCGGCGGAAGCCGGTCAAGGAACTCATCGAGACCCACTCCGACGAGATACCCAGCGGATACCGGCTGGGGAGTCGAGGGCACAAACGCCACAACACCGTCATCGAGGTCGGCAACGTGCGGCTCGGCGGAGACGATCTGGTGGTGATCGCCGGGCCCTGCTCGGTGGAGTCGTGGGACCAGATCATGACCGCCGCTCAAGCCGTCAAGGAAGGGGGCGGACGCCTGCTCCGAGGAGGATGCTTCAAGCCGCGCACCTCGCCGTACAGCTTCCAGGGCCTCGGCTTCGAGGGACTGGAGATGCTCGTCGAGGCCGGCAAGGCGTTCGGTCTGCCGATCGTGACCGAAGTGCTCGCTCCCGAGGACGTCCCCGCCGTGGCCACCAGAGCCGACGTGCTGCAGATCGGCACCAGGAACATGCAGAACTTCGCGTTGCTCTCGGCAGTGGGCCGGGCCCATCGACCCGTGATGCTGAAGCGGGGCATGAGCTCGTCGCTCGACGAGCTTCTCCAGGCGGCCGAGTACATCCTGGCCGAAGGGAACCAGCAGGTGTTCCTGTGCGAGCGAGGGATCCGCACCTTCGAGACCTCGACCCGCAACACCCTCGACCTCAGCGCGGTTCCGGTGCTGCGGGGCCGGACCCACCTGCCGGTGATCGTCGACCCGTCGCACGCCGCCGGGGAGCGTTCACTGGTGCCGCCGCTCGCCATCGCCGGAGCTGCCATCGGTGCCCACGGCATCATGGTCGAGATCCATCCCGACCCACCGAGCGCCCTGAGCGACGGCCCCCAGTCCCTGGACCTGGATCAGTTCGCCCGGTTGATGGAAGACCTGGGGTTCTCTCAACGAAAGGAGCCGTAGTCGGCCGGGCATCCCGAGCCGTACTCCCACGGGAGGTCGCCCCTCTCGAGGAACCACGCCGTCAGGTCGGCCTCCGGCGAACCGCTGCGGTCGCCGCCGAGATACCCCGTGATCGATCCGTCGCGATCGAGAAAGAGCAGGTCGTCCCAACCGTCACCGTCCAGGTCGGCCGCGTGTGGCCCGCCGTCATGGCTGCCGATCGCCGTTGCTGCCGTCTCGGAGAGCGCAAAGTCCTCGGCCCCCGAGAGGATGAAGAGCGTGGCCGGATCATCGGGTGACAGCGCGTAGAGATCGGGTACCCAGTCGGCGTCTCGGTGGCCCACCGAGTAGCGCCACCCCTGATCGCTCTGCAGCGGCACCGCCATCGGGGTCGAAGGATCGAAGTCGGGGCCGAGCCGGATCTCGATGGTGGTCGGAGAGGCGGGAACCACGACGTGGAGATCATTGATCCCATCCAGGTCGTGGTCGCCGAGCAGCACGCTGGCGCCGGGATCCACCCCTTCGATGTGAATGGTGGGGAGGTGTTGGGTGAAGCCCGACGCGAAGGTGAAGACGGTGACGGCGATCTCCTCGCCTTCCGGAGTGAGTTCCCACAGATCGGGACGTCCGTCTCCGGTGTGGTCGGCGAGGAGCATGAGAGAGGACGGGGCCGGGCCGTGCGGGGTGGGTCCCAGCGTGGTGCAGGTGTCGAATCGATGGATCGCCTCGGCCGTCGTGACGCTGATGCCGCCTCCGCTCGCCGTGTCGAGCCGGACTGCGTCGGGCGCACCGTCCCGATCCATGTCCATGACGAACTGCCGCGGCCCGTTGCCCGCCGGACCGAGACCCGTGGCGAAACGGATCACCCTTGTGAAATCCCCGGCCGGGCTCCCCGGGTCGATCGGCTCGGGTATCGAGTAGCCGGGGGTGTGGAGAGGTCCCATCCACGAGAAGTGCATGGGGTCCTTGATCTGCTGCCAGTGGCCACCCCAGCACCACCCGGCATCGACCCAGACATCCACGAACCATCCCGGCATGTCGGTGATCAGGACGTTGTCCTCCCGATAGGGGTTGGAGTCGGCGTTGATGTCGATGGCGGCCCCGATCGCGTGGAAGGACAGGTAGCGCTTGGGCGGCACGGTGGCGGGACGGAAGCTGAAGACCGACGAAGGGTCGAGGGGGTAGGACCTGCCGGCAGCTCGTTCTCGCTCCAGCGCTTCGATCACCGGTTGCAGCGCCGGTGCCACCCGATCATGGACGAACACGGTGACGGGTGGCAGGCCCTCGGCATTGGGAAGCTCCACCGCAACGAGGTGGTCGCGGACTTCGCCCAGGGTGCGCCCGAAGAAGCCGGCCCACGGGCCTCCGAGGGTTTGGGTGTCGGCGGCGTCCCCTTCGCGATCGGCGTAGGGCCCGCGTATCCCGGCCGGAGCGTCGCAGCCGGGGGACTCGTTGAAGGTGGGCAGAGGGCCGTGTGGCGGGGGCGGGGAAGTGACGAGGTGATCGTCGTGTCGGAGGGGAGGTGGGGGCTCCTCGGCTTGGGGAGACTCGGTGACTCGGGCGGCGGTCGCGGTCGCACCCCGATCCGCGTCGTCGGTGGCCGGTGGATCCCCCCGCCCCCCCGAACAGGCGGCGGCGAGGGTCATCGCCAGCAGCAGGACCGCCCGGAACCGCATCGGGGAATCGTACGGCGACCTCAGTGGCGTGGGGGTCCGATGAGGAAGCCGAGGCCCCAGGAGAGGTGCATCGTCGGGAGCACGGCGGGAAGCAGCAGCGCCTCCGGGGCGCGGCGGCGCATTGCCGTGAGGAGGGCCGTTGCCCAGACCGCCAGCAGATAGGCGCCGGGAACGATGGCGGCCGCCCATGACCAGGGGGTGAACAGGAACGCGATCGAGCCGACCAAACCGGCGACGAAGGCGGGCGGCACCAACTGGCGCCATCGCAGCGCCCGGGGATGCTTCCGGACGACGGCTCGCTTCCAGCGCCCGTAGTCGAAGTATTGGCGCCACAACGCCCGCAGCGAACGGCGCGGTCGGTAGGCGACCCGGAGGCGGGGATCGAAGTGGACGACTCCGCCGGCAGCCCTCAGCCGGTAGTTCAGTTCCGCGTCCTGGCTGCGCTCCAGGCTCTCATCGAACCCGCCGACCCGATCCAGCGAGGCTCTGCGAAACACCCCGAGGTAGACGGTGTCGGTCGGGCCCGACCGCCCTCCCGTCCGGTAGCGGGCGTCCCCCACACCGAGGGGGGTGGTCTGAGCCAACGCGATGGCGCGCTGGATGAGGGTCTCGCCCTCGGCCGACTGGACGCCTCCCACATTGTCGGCGCCCGTCTCGGCGAGCACGGTGACGGCGCGGGAGACATAGCCGGGGGGGAGGACCGCATGCGCATCGCAACGGGCGACGACGGTCCCCGATGAAGCGGCGATCGCCAGATTGAGGCCTGCCGCCGTGCCGCCGGTGGGGTTGTCGATCACGGTCACCCGGGGGTCCCCGGCGTACTCCTCCAGGACCTCTGCGGTGCCGTCGCGACTGGGTCCGTGGGCGATCACTACCTCGAGGGGTCCGGTGTAGTCCTGTTCGAGCGCGCTCCGGAGCGATGCGGCCACGGTGGCTGCTGCATCGAGGGCCGGTATGACGATGGAGACGGCCGGCGGAGCGACGTCCTCAGCCAAACCGGTAGCCCACGGATCGGACGGTGGTGATCCACCCTGCCCGCCCTTCACCGAGCTTGGCCCGCAGCCGGCGCACGTGGACGTCGACGGTGCGCGCACCACCGAAGTAGTCGTAGCCCCACACCCGCTCCAGCAGCTGTTCCCGGGTCCACACTCGGCCCTGGTGGGCCACGAAGAAGTGGAGCAGCTCGTACTCCATGAATGTGAGGTCTATGGGCACGTTCGTCAGCGTGGCCTGGTAGGTGGCGAGATCCAGGGTGAGATCCTTGAACGTGATCTTCTCGTCGGCCTCGAACGCTGCGGGGTTCAGTCGGCGGAGTCGAAGGGCGAGCTCTTCCCGGTCGATGGGAGTGAGCACGAAGTCGGTGAAGTCCTCGGCGCCCTCGAGGAGATCGGTCTGCAGCCGGGTGGCCACGACCAGGCTGGGAATGCCCAGCGACCGTTTGCAGCGGCGGGCCAGGGAGAGACCGGTTTCGGGATCGTCACCGAGTTCCACCACCAACGCCGCCCAACCCTCCGCCGGTTCGCGATCGGACACCTCAGCGGCATCGGCGACCGGGACCGGACGGAACCCGGCCTCGATCAACCCCTCCGTGAGGGCAACGGTCGGTTCGGTGGGGTGAACGGCGACGAACATCAGAGAACGGGAAGGTACTCGATCAGCTCGTATCGGGAAACATGGCGCTGGTAGCGCTCCCACTCCTTCCGCTTGTTGCGCAGGAACCATTCGAACACGTGCTCCCCGAGCGCGCGGGCGACCAGCTCCGATCCCTCCATGACATCGAGGGCTTGGGCGAGAGTTCCGGGGAGCCTGGTGACACCGGCAGCGATGCGTTCCTCGGCCGTGAGCGTGTTGATGTTCGTGGTTGTCTCCGGGGGCAGCTCGAACCCGTTCTCGATGCCGCTCAGACCGGCCGCCAGGATCACCGACAGGGCCAGATAGGGGTTGCAGGCGGGGTCGGGTGACCGGTACTCGATCCGGGTGCTCGTGGGTTTGCCCTTCTTGGGGGTCGGGACCCGAACCAGCGCCGACTGGTTGTTGCGGGCCCAGGTGACGAAGACCGGGGCCTCAAAGCCGTCGACGAGTCGTTTGTAGGAGTTCACCCACTGGTTGGTCACCGCGGTGATCTCGGGGGCGTGTGTGAGCAGCCCGGCGATGAATCCTTGCGCCACCTTGGAGAGCCCGTACTCGCCGCCGGGATGGTGGAAGGCGTTCTTGTCGCCTTCGAACAGTGAGAGATGAACGTGAAGGGCGGTGCCGTCGTGGCCTTCCAGAGGCTTGGGCATGAAGGTGGCATAGATCCCGTTTTGCAGAGCCACCTCCTTGATGGCGAGGCGGGTGGTCATGAGCGTGTCGGCCATGGTGAGGGCATCGGTGTAGCGGAGATCGAGCTCGTGCTGGCTGGGGGCCACTTCGTGGTGGGAGAGCTCAACCGGGATGCCGAGGCTCTCGAGCATCATGATCGTGTGGCGGCGGTATTCCTGGGCAACGTCGATGGGAGTGAGGTCGAAGTAACCCCCCCGGTCGAGAACCTCCGGCTCCGGCCCCGAGTCGCGGAAATAGAAGTACTCCACCTCGGGTCCCACGTAGAACGAGAAGCCCAGATCGGCCGCCCGTTCCAGGTTGCGCATCAGAACGGTGCGGGGATCGCCCTCGAAGGGTTCCCCGTCGGGGGTGACGATGTTGCAGAACATGCGGGCAACGCCGGCGTGCTCCCCCTTCCAGGGCAGGATCTGGAACGTGGTGGGGTCGGGGCGGGCCAGCATGTCGGCTTCCTGGACTCGAGAGAAGCCGTCGATGGCGGAGCCATCGAACTGCATGCCCTCATCGAAGGCGGTCTCCAGTTCGGCCGGGGTGATCGCAAAGGACTTGAGGAAGCCCAGGACGTCGGTGAACCAGAGCCGGATGAAGCGAATCCCCCGCTCCTCGACGGTGCGAAGGACGTAGTCCTCTTGTCTCGCCATATGACCTCCGGCGACTCATGGTACGGGAGGCCGCCCGGACCTGGAAGGGGGGTCGCCCCTCTGAAACACACTGTTCACATTGGGGCAATCGGCCGGAAACGCTCCGGAGGTACAAATCTCGACGGCCAATCAAGGAGTACACCACCATGGCGTCACCAAAGGACGTCCTCGCCATGGTCGCCGACGGCGGCTACGAGTTCGTCGATCTACGGTTCTGCGATCTTCCCGGGCAGGTCCAGCACTTCACGATCCCGTCGTCGCATTTCACCGAGGACGGATTCGAGGAGGGATACGGGTTCGATGGATCTTCCATCCGCGGGTTCCAGGAGATCCAGGAGTCCGACATGATCCTGGTGCCCGATCCGGACACGGCCGTCGACGATCCCTTCCGCGACCTCAAGACACTCATCGTCTACTGCTGGGTCAAGGATCCGATCACCGGCCAGCCCTATGAGAAGGACCCCCGGTTCGTTGCTCAGAAGGCGGAGAGCTACTTGCGCAGTACCGGTCTTGCCGACGCCTCCTACTGGGGACCCGAGGCAGAGTTCTACGTCTTCGATTCAGCGCGATTCGACCAGGACCAGAACTCCGCCTTCTACGAGGTCGATTCGATCGAGGGGGCCTGGAACAGCGGCGCCGACGAGCCGGGCGGCAACCTGGCCTACAAGCCCCGCTTCAAGGAGGGGTACTTCCCCGTGCCCCCGACCGACCACTACCAGGATCTCAGATCGGAGATGACCAGGAGGCTCACCGAGGCCGGTATCGAGGTCGAGGTGCACCACCACGAGGTCGGAACGGCCGGCCAGGCCGAGATCGACATCAAGTACGGCCCGCTGCTGCGGGTTGCCGATCAGGTGACGCTCTTCAAGTACATCGTGAAGAACGTCGCCTGGGACCACGACAAGACGGTGACCTTCATGCCGAAACCGATCTTCCAGGACAACGGCTCGGGAATGCATACCCACCAGAGCCTCTGGCTGGACGGCAAGCCGCTGTTCTACGACGAGTCCGGGTACGCCGGGCTCTCCGACATGGCTCGGTACTACGTCGGTGGGCTTCTCAAGCACGCCGGTGCGGTGCTGGCGTTTGCCGCCCCGACAACCAACTCGTACCGGCGCCTGGTTCCCGGGTATGAGGCGCCGGTCAACCTGGTCTACAGCCAGAGGAACCGGTCGGCAGCGGTTCGGGTGCCGGTCTACTCACAGAAGCCGGCCGCCAAACGCCTCGAGTTCCGGTGTCCGGATCCGTCGGCGAACCCCTACCTGGCCTTCTCGGCGATGTTGATGGCGGGTCTGGACGGGATCGCCAATCAGATCGATCCGGGGGCCCCGGTCGACAAGGACCTCTACGACCTGCCTCCCGAGGAGCTGGCCCAGGTTCCCTCGGTCCCCGGCTCACTGGAGGAGAGCTTGCTGGCCTTGGAGCGGGATCACGAGTTCCTGCTTGCCGGCGGGGTCTTCACCGAAGGCTTGATCGCGGACTGGATCGCCTACAAACGGTCGGCCGAGGTCGACGAGGTGAGGCTCCGCCCCCATCCCTACGAGTTCAAGCTCTACTACGACATCTAGGGGGCGAAGCGACTCAGGTGTCGATCGTGTCGCCCGAGGTGGTGCCGGTCTCGTCGGTGTCTTCCACCGGTCCCGGTTCCGCGGCCGCGTCTGCGGCCACGCGGATCTCGTCGATGGCCCCGAGCACATCTGCGATCTCGGAACGGAATTGCTCGACCGCGATCCGGCGCAAGGTCCCGTCGTCGGGGGCCTCCAGACCGAGGACGATGTCTTCGACCGCGGCGGAGAGGTCTTCGGAGGCAACGACGAGAGCCACATGGCTCTCGGCGAGGGGTGCCGGCACGTCGGACGCGTCGGCGATCTCGTCCTCCCACAGTGCCACGGTGGCTTGGAGGTCGACCAGTTCGTTGCGGGCATCCTGGAAGGTGATCGATCGGGCCTCCCACGCCTGATTGATGCGGTCCACCTCGTCCTCGAACGACGTTGCCTGAGCCTCGAACACGTCGAGGGTCACCAGGAACGAGGAGAACTCGGCCGGGAGGGTCGTGGTCGTCGAAGTCGGAGTGGTGGGGAATGGGGGTTCGTCGCGACCATCCTCCGACCCGTCGACGTCGGTCGACGGGTCGAGGGACGTCACGAACGTGTAGGTGAGCACGACCATGGTGCCGATGATGAGTGGCAAGATCCACCGGCCGTGCTTCGGGTCGGGGTTCCTCGACACGCAGGAAACGGTAGTCGGTTCCTCGCTTCGTACGATCACTTCCCGAGAAGCGACGACTACGCTCGCCCACCATGGATCTCGGCGGCGTGACGGCTCTCGTCACCGGTGGTGCGAAGCGCATCGGAAGAGCGATCGCTCTGGCCCTGGCCCGCGAGGGATGCGATCTGGTGCTGCACTACAACCGGTCCTCGGCCGAAGCCGAAGAGGTGGCCAGCGAGGCCGGGGAGCTCGGATCCAGGGTGGCGCTCGTCGGTGTCGACATGGCCGATCCGGCCGCCGCCGAGGAGGTGGTTGCCGCCGCTTCGGAGCTCGGTCCTCCGCAGGTACTGATCAACAGCGCGGCCATCTTCCCTGCGGACACGCTGCTCGACGTCTCGCCGGAGGGTTGGCGGCGGACGCTGGCGGTGAACCTGGAGGCTCCGGTGTTCCTCACCCAGGCTTTTGCCCGGGCGGTGCCCCCCGACCGCGAGGGGGCGGTCGTGAACGTGACCGACTGGCGGGTCGAGCGCCCGTATCCGGACCACTTCTCCTACACGATTGCCAAGGGAGCGCTCAGCGTCTTCATCGAAGCAGCGGCCGAGGCGCTCGCTCCCCGCATCAGGGTGAACGGGGTGGCGCTCGGTGCGATGCTTCCCCCGCCGGGCAAGGACTCCGCCTACCTGAAGGCTCTGGCGAAAGAGATCCCGCTGCAGAGAGTCGGCGGCGCCGAGGTGGTGGCCGACGCAGTGGTGTTCCTTTTGCGAAACCACTTCATCACGGGTGAGATCATCCGGCTCGATGGTGGCGCCCACCTGAGGTAGCCGGCAGTCGGTCGGTAAGGTGCCCGCTATGGACCAGATCCACATTCGCGACCTGCTGGTGCGCGGCATCGTGGGGATCAAGCCCGACGAGCGGGTGAACCGCCAGGACATCCTCGTCAACGCCATCCTGTGGGCCGATTTGGGTCCGGCAGCGGGCAGCGACGACATCTCGGACGCCGTCAACTACCGCACGATCACCAAGGCGATGGTGAACCACATCGAGCGCGGGGAACCGATGCTGGTCGAACGCCTCGCCGCCGAACTCACCGACGTGTGCTTCGCCGCCGATCCCCGGGTGGCCGAAGCCGAAGTCACGGTCGAGAAGCCCGGGGCGATTCGGTTTGCGGCGTCGGTGGGCGTGACGATCCGGAGGAAACGGCCCTGAACCGGGCGCTGATCGCGATCGGGTCCAACATCGAGGCCGAGGCCAACGTGGTGCGGGCCGTACGTTGGCTCTGTGCCCATTCCCGGTTCACCGTGGAGGCGGTGAGCCGCTTCTACGAGAGCGAGGCGTTCGGCCCAGAGCCGCAACCCTCATTCATCAACGGTGCGGTGCGGGTGCGCACCGGTCTCGAGCCGTTACGGATTCGCGAGGAGTTGCGGGCCGTGGAAGCCGGGCTGGGCCGGGTACGCACTGAGGATCGCTACGCTGCCCGAACGATCGACCTCGACCTCTCCATGGTCGAGGGCGTGACGATGGCGATCGATGGCCTCGAGATCCCCGATCCTGAGATCGCGGAGCGGGCCTATCTGGCGAGGCCCCTTGCCGATGTGGCCCCCGATTGGGTGTATCAGGGTGCGACGCTGGCCGAGATCGCCGGGAGACTCGACGACCAGGGGATACGCGTCATGACGAAGAACATCAGCCCCATGACCCCGCGCTATGCGCTCGAGGACGGCATGGAGGCCTTGCCCGACGAGGTCTTCGATACCGAGTACGAGGCCCACGTGAGGGCGATGCTGGTAGAGCTGGGGGAGGACCCCCAGCGCGAGGGTCTGGTGAAGACCCCGCTCCGGGTTGCCAAGGCGATGGACTTCCTGACGAGCGGCTACACCACGACGCTGGATGAAGTGGTCAACAACGCCATCTTCGAGAGCGACACCGACGAGATGGTGGTCGTCAAGGACATCGAGTTCTACTCACTGTGCGAGCACCACATGCTCCCGTTCTTCGGCCGGGCACACGTCGCCTACGTCCCCAAGGGCCAGATCATCGGGCTCAGCAAGATCGCTCGCATCGTGGACCTCTTCTCACGGCGCCTTCAGGTGCAGGAGCGTCTCACCTCCCAGATCGCCGACGCCGTCGACGAGGTGTTGTCTCCGCACGGCGTCGGGGTGGTACTCGAGGCGTCACACTTCTGCATGATGATGCGGGGGGTCCAGAAGCAGGGCAGTTCGATGGTCACCTCGGCGATGCGGGGCGGATTCAAGAGTGATCCCCGGACCCGGGCCGAGTTCACCGGGCTGATCGGGAGCTGATCAGACCCCTTGAGCCGGCCTCGGAGGGTCGATACCTTCCCAGAGTGCCGACTCACCCCTCTCGGTTGTGGCCGTGACCGACGGCCACGAAGAGCTCGAAAGCATCCCGTGGTCCGAGCTGGACCGCTCGATCCCGGGCGGCCGTCGCCGGGCCCTGTATCTGGTTGCCGGCGCCGTGATGGCGCTGAGCGTGGGCATGGTCGTGGCGCGGGCGGTCGGGTCCCCCGGGGATCCGCCGGCGGTGCCGAGCACGCTGGCGCCGACGACCGTGGTGACCGAGCCGGCCACCACCGTCGACACCACGGTCGCCCCCGTCCTCTACGAGGAGTCGGAGCTGGTGGCGGTGCCGCTCGACGATCAGGCCCGCGCCGCAGTGGCACGGGCCGAGTGGTTCGTGACCGACTACTTCACGGCAGATCTGGAACCGAACGGCACGGCCGACCTGCGGGGAGCGCTGCCGGCCGGGATCGATCTTCCCGACATGCCCCAGGATGGCGCCGTCGGCCTCTCGTACGTCGAGTGGGCCAGGGCCTTTCGGTTGGCGGATCTCGGGGCGAGTCGGTTCCGCGTCGACGTGGTGTTTCGGCTGTTGGGTGCCCCGCGCGATGAGGGATTCCGCCGCCTGGCGGCGCGGGCCGTCTCTGTGGTCGTCGAGGTCAACGAAGCGGGCGGATCGGTCGTCGTGGATCTTCCCTCTCCCGTCGCCATGCCCGCCGGTCCCGATCCGACGGCCTGGTCCCCCTACGAGGAGGACATTCCCGACCAGGTGATCGATGGCGCCATGGCTCTGGCGGCGGGGTTCGGATCGGAGCACCGCCTGCTGGGGGCATCGAGCCTCGAGGGAGGCTGGCGGGTGGTGATGACGGCGGTCGATGAAGTGGGCAACCGGTGGCCGTTGGCGGTGTGGGTGGACGAGCGCGGCTTGCCGCTCGGGTAGGGGCTCAGCGCATCAACGGGGCAACGGCGCCGTGGAAAGCGGTGAGGAATTCCTGCACGGCGGCCGCCGGTCGGGCCGATTCGACTGCGGAGGCGTAGGGAAGGAACGCTCCCCGATAGTGATCCTCGATCCACCGGCCCCCATCGGGGAGTGGCGCGCCTGTGGCGCCGGAGGGGAACGGGTAGGCGATGCCGTAGAAGTAGGGATCGGGCACGGCGTCGTCGCCGGGGGAGAACCCCACCGTGGCTGACTCCCGGTGGGACTCGGGATCGGCAGGATCGGTGTCCGGCACCGTGCGGCCGGAGAACCAGGTGAGGGCCAGATCGAGGTGGTGAGGCCACAGCTGCACCGGTGAGGTCTCCTCGGGGCACCGGCCTGCAAAGGACTCGAACGCGGCGACGATCGCTCGGAGGGCGGCGGCGAACCGCTCCATCACGTCGGCCCGGTAGCCGGTGTCCTGGGGGCCCTCCGGGAACTCGATGTCGATGGTGGTGTGAGGGGCGAGGGCATCGGCGATCTGGTCGACGAACGCCGGGGCGGCCTGTCCCAGCGGCACTTCTTGAGGGTCGGGACCGCCGACGGCGGCGACGTGGCGGTCGAGGTCGAGGACGATCGAGAACGGCCCGGCGTCGCCCTCCATGGGCAGCGTCGTGAGCCCTCGCTCGTGGGGTTGCAGGGCGAGGTGCCACCAGTGAGGGTGAGGTTCGAGGAGGGCCCGGGGTACGGCCCCGACGACGCGAGCGCGATGGTGGAGGTCGGCACGGGTTGCCGCCCAGGGGTCGGGGTCCAGGGAGGCCCATGAGGTCGTCATCGTCGGCACCCTACCCGTCGGGCCGGACCCCGCCAGCGGCTACGCTCCGCTGATGATGCACACCGCCCTGACTCCCGAGTGGATTCGACTGCTTCCACCGGATCTCGAAGGCAGTGCTATTGCCGTGGTCGGCCCCGACGCCGCGGCTGCCGGCAGCGCCATCCAGGCGGCCGGGGGACGGTCACTGCTGGCGGACGGCGAGGGCTTCGTGCTGCTGGCGGACGGCATCGAGGATCCCGGCTCGACCGGACTGGCCGGTGTCGAGCCGGATTCGCTCGATCTCGTCGTGCTGCGCCGTGCCTGGTCGGGCCGCCCCGGCGTGCTCGAGGTCATGCGGGCCGCCCGTCGAGCCCTGCGACCGGGCGGGCGGTTGCTGGCCCTCGAGGTCGATGCCGGCCGGCTTCTCGAGTCTTCCGTCGTGCGCTACCCGCTCCGCCTTCGCTTCGACCACGATCCCGATGCCGCGGCGCGTCTCCGGGGCACCACGGTGCCGCCGGCCGCCTTGATGATCGATGCCGTCCGGGCCGGGTTCCGAGACGTCGTCGAGCGGCGAATCGACGAGACGCGGGCATGGTTCGCCTCCGTCGACGCCTATAGGCAAGCCATTGCGGAGGGCGCATGGCCCTCACTGGCTGCCATGGCTCCCGAAGGGAGAGCGCGGCTGCTGGAGGCGGTGGAGCCCGACCTGAGGGCCGCAGCTCCGATCGGTGAGGTGGCCGATCGCGAGCCCTGGATCGCCGTGACCGGCGTCAGGCCGTGACTCGTTTCAGTCGAAGTGCTTCTCGAGGATCTCGGTTGCCGCCGGTGCGATCTCTTCCCACAGGCCTTCGGGTGACTTGGACAAGGTCACGAAGTCGGCCGACATGAACACGCTGGTCACCCCGGGGATGGCGAGCAGTGCGGCCGCTGCGGGATCGTCGACCTCCTGGCCGGCCGCAAACGACATCGGGGTGTCGAAACTCGCTCCGGTGACCGTGAACTTGAGAGCGTTCGGGTTGGGGGTCGCACTGGACAGGACCGGCATGTCGCTCCTCCTCAGCAGGGCATCGTAGCGGGGGGCGTCGTGGATACGGGTGTCGACGTCGGCGGGACCTTCACCGATGTGGTTGCTTGGGATGGCACCACTCTGCGAACCGCCAAGGTCCCGTCGACACCCGATCAGAGTGAAGGGGTGGCGGAGGGGATCGGCACGGCGACGTCCGGGAGGGCCGGTCGGCTGCTGCACGGGACCACCGTGGCGACCAATGCGGTGCTGGAGGGGAAGGTCGCCCGAACCGTGCTCGTCACGGATGCCGGCTTCCAGGACCTCATCGAAATCGGGCGCCAGGATCGCCCGTCGCTCTACGACCTCCACCGAGCCCGACCCGAACCGATTGCGTCCCGTGCCCTGCGGGTCGGCTCGCCGGGGCGGGGAGACCGGTACGGGACTCGGATCGGCGATGTCGAGGATCCCGGCGGCGTTGCCGACGCGGTGGCGGCGCTCGACCCCGAGGCCGTGGCGGTGGCGCTCCTCTACTCCTTCGTGGATTCTGCGGCTGAGGAGGCTCTGGCCGAAGCGATCCGGCGTCGCCTGGGGGAGACCCCGGTCTCGGTTTCTTCTGAGGTCGTGGCGGAGTTCCGGGAGTACGAACGCACCTCGACGACGTTGCTCAACGCCGCGCTGGTCCCCGCCGTGTCCCGCTATCTCGGGTCGCTCCGCCGGCGAGCGGAGTCGGTTGGTGTCGAGGGTTCGATCGAGGTGATGCGGAGCTCGGGCGGGTTGATCGGTCTGGCCGAGGCCGCCCGGATACCCGCTTCGATTCTCCTGTCGGGGCCGGCCGGGGGTGTCGTGGCGGCATCGGCGCTCGGCGATGCACTCGGTCACCGGCGGGTTGTCTCCTTCGACATGGGGGGCACCTCGACCGACGTGTGCCGTATCGAGGATGGTCGCCCGGGCGTGACCTACGAGCGCTCGATCGAGGGCCACCCGTGCCGCATGCCGTCGGTGGCCATCCACACGGTCGGCGCCGGGGGCGGGAGTATCGGATGGGTCGATGGGGGAGGCGCTTTGCGGGTGGGCCCGCACAGCGCCGGGGCCGTGCCGGGCCCCGTCTGCTACGGCCGCGGGGGAATCGAGCCGGCCGTCACCGACGCCAACCTGGTGGTCGGCCGGATTGGGAGGGACGCCCGGTTCGGGGGGTCTGTTCGTCTGAACGGCCGAGCCGCCGATCGGGCGTTGAGCCGCCTCGGAGCGGCGATCGGCTTCAGCGCCGAGGACGCCGCCCTGGGGATGATCGAGGTCGTCGAAGCCCACATGGAGCGGGCCGTCAGGGCGGTCTCGATCGAGGAGGGTGCAGATCCCCGAAGTGCCGTCTTGGTGGCCTTCGGCGGCGCCGGCGGGCTCCATGCCGTCTCCTTGGCGAAGCGGCTGGCGATGGCCGGCGTGGTGATCCCGGCCCATGCCGGGGTGTTCTCGGCGCTCGGCCTGCTGCTTGCCCCGCCCCGCGCCGATGAGGCACGCAGCGTGCTGGCGCGTCACGGTGAACTCGGTGAGCTGGAGGCGACGGCGGACGCGGTGGGAAGGGAGGCCCGTCGTCGAGTGGGCCGGTCGGCGGCCGTTTCGCTGTTGGTCGATGTGCGCTACCTGGGCCAATCCCACGAGACCCAGATCCCCTATCGAATAGGTGAGTCGTGGGAGATCCTCGCCGGGCGGTTCCACGACGTTCACCGGCGGCGCAACGGATTTGAGCGGCGGGGCGATCCGATCGAGATCGTCACCGTCCGTGCCGAGGGGACCGCCCCACCGGCCATGGCGTGGGCAGATGTGCCTGCTTCTCTCCCTGAGGGGGAGCCCCGCCGGGGAGATCGGGCCGTGCTCCTCGGCGGGAGGGAGGTCCGGGCGTCGGTCTGGTGGCGTCCTGCGCTGGCACCCGGCCGAGAGGTGGTGGGTCCGGCGGTGATCGAGGAAGCCGATGCCACCACCCTCCTCGAGCCGGGAGATCGCGCCAGGGTGCACGACTCGGGGGCTCTGGAGGTGTCGTGGTAGTGGACGCCGTCACTCTGGAGGTGGCTCGCAATCGATTTGCGGCGGTCGCCGACGAGATGGGTGCGGTGCTGCGGCGGACGGCGTACTCACCGAACATCAAGGAACGCGCCGACTGCTCGGCGGCGGTGTTCGTCCCCGATGGGGAGATGCTGGCTCAAGCCGAGCACATCCCCGTGCATCTGGGTTCGATGCCGGCGTCGGTGGCGGCCGTCATCGAGCGATTCCCGGTCGAACCGGGGGTGCAGTTCGCGGTCAACGATCCCTTTCACGGCGGCACCCATCTCAACGATCTCACGCTGGTCCGCCCGGTGTTTGCCGATGAGACGCTGATCGGCTGGGTCGCCAATCGGGCTCACCACGCCGACGTCGGCGGCACGGCCCCGGGCTCGATGCCGGCCACTGCGATCCGCCTCGAGGAGGAGGGCTGTGTCGTTGCCCCGATGGTGGCGGTGCGTGATGGTGCCTGGGTGCCGGAGTTCCTCGAACCGTTCCTCGACGCCACCCGCACACCCGATGAGCGGCTCGGTGATCTGTCGGCCCAGTTGGGCGCCAACGAGGCCGGCGCCGACCGCCTGCTGGAGGCGGTTGCCGCCGAAGGCCGGGCTCGTCACGAGGTCGTGGCGCGCAGCCTGCTCGACTACGGAGAGAACCGCATGAGGGCCGCCGTCGAACGCCTGCCCGACGGGGAGTACCCCTTCGAGGATGTCATGGAGTGGGGCGACCGCGACTTGATCATCAGGGTGCTCGTGTCGATCTCCGGAGGAACCCTGGCGGCGGACTTCACGGGCACCGACGACCAGATCGAGGGCAACATCAACGCCGTCGACGCCGTCACTCGGTCCTGTCTGCTCTATGCGGTTCGGGTGGCCACCGACCCCACCATTCCGGCGAACGGCGGGTGCTACCGGCCGATTTCGCTCGTCGCTCCGGAGGGGAGCCTGGTGGGGGCTCGACCGCCGGTGGCGGTGGCGGCCGGCAACGTCGAGACGAGCCAACGGATCGCCGACGTGATCCTCGGGGCACTGGCGCAGGCGGCCCCGGACCAGGTGCCGGCGGCTTCTCAGGGAACGATGAACAACGTGCTCATCGGTTCGGAAGACGCCGTCTACTACGAGACGGTCGCCGGCGGGGAGGGCGCTCTTCCCTATCGCCACGGTCAGTCGGGCATTCACACGGGCATGACCAACACCAAGAACACCCCCATCGAGTCGCTCGAGACCCACTACCCATTCCGGGTGGTGGCGACCGGGCTGCGCACCGGGAGCGGCGGGGCCGGGCACTTCAGGGGAGGTGAGGGGATCGAGAGGGAGATCGAGTTCCTGGCCCCGGCAACCCTGTCGCTGATGGGTGAGCGGCGTCGCAACCGCCCGTGGGGCCTGGCGGGAGGTGGTCCCGGCGCTTGTGGCGAGGATTGGCTGCGGCGGCGTGACCGGTCGCCGGAGCGACTCCCCGGGAAGGTCACCCTCGAGGTGGAGCCGGGTGATCGGCTGCGGGTCCTCACTCCCGGGGGCGGGGGCTGGGGTCCACCGGCGTAGACGTCGGGGAGCCCCCGGATGAGCCGTCATCATCGGGGGCTCCTCGGGGCCGGTGTACCGGCCGTGCGCAGGCGCCTCTGGAGACGCCGACGCGGTTCTGTGAACCTCGGTCTAGGTGTGTCCCGGCCGGAAGACGGCCAACACCGGTGCGGCGTGCAGCACCAGGAATGTGGCGATCCCAAACACCAGGAGCACGACTCGATTGCGCATGGTCTTCACCTTTGCTCGACGTGCCGGCCATGGTGGAGGAAGGGTGTCTCGCCGGTGTCTCAGGAGTGTCTCTGAGAGGGTCGAACCTTGCGCTCAATCGAGGCGGGTGCCCCGGGTTCGTGCGGGATGACCGTCGTCGCGGAGGGCCGCCAGGTCCCGCCGCACGGTTGCCGGACTGGCCTCCAGGGCGTCGGCCAGGTCGTGAATGGTGGGGGCTCCACCCTGGGCATCGGCCTCGTCGAGGAGGCGGAGGAGGCGATGGCGGCGGCGCCCGATACGATCGACGATCGCCTCGTCTCCCGGAGCGGCGAGGGTCCAGGTGACCGCAACCATGTCGTCGGTCCGCACCGGTCTTCCGCTCGGGGTGTCGATGGCCGCCATGCGGTGCACCACCTGCAACGGCCGGCGGGCCGCCCAGGTCTCGGTGAGTTCCCGGTGGATCGGCACATTGCGCAAGGCTGATCGGCGGTCGGCTTCGCTCAGATCGGCCAACGTGGACCGGAGTTCGTTGTGGGCGAGTTCAAGGTATTGGTCACTCAACTCGGCTGATCCGATAGAAGCCAAGGCAAGGCTGTGGAAGTAGGGAACAAGGTATCCCAATTCAATGCCTGGGCGGAACTGATCCATCGCCTGTTGAGTCTCTCTGAGGGCGTCCTCGTTTTGACCGAGCGCGAGTAGCAGCCTGCCTTTGAGAGCCTTGGCGCTGAGAGCGAGGTCGGGCATGCCTGTGTCCGCACAGATGCGTTCAGCTTCGGAAGCGTGTTTGAGGCCTTCCCGGGGATCTCCAGCATGGAGTTCGCTCGCGCCGAACTCTCTGAGGATCTGACCCATTAGCCACCAATCCTCGACTTGCGTCGCCTTGGAGACAGCGCCTCTCAGCAGGGACCTTGCGCTCTCTATCGCATTCCGTCTGGCAGCGATGCTTCCCAGATTGGCTTGGCACGTAGCTTCACCGCGTAGATCGCCGATCTCCTCGTAGATCTCAAGAGCTTGAAGTGTGTCTTGCTCGGCGGTGTTGTCTTGGCCGAGCATGGCATGCCGCATCCACGCGGCATTCGAGAGAACAAGGGCTAGGCCTCGCCGGTTTCCCATCGCAGAGTATGTGGTGACCGACTGGTCGAACGCCTCAAGCGCCGTACCGAGGAGACCTTGGATGACAAGCAGAATCCCCAGGTTCATCTGGTAGACCGCCTCACCATGACGCCACCCGATTGACCGGCTGATCTCGATGGCTCTCCGATAGTCCACGGCAGCAGCGTCCGGTTCGCCGCGTTCCATGCGCAGAGTGGCCAGCATGCCGAGCACGTCGGCCTGGCCTCTGGCGTCGCTCAAGTCACCGTAGAGAGCGAGCGCCGCCAGAAGCTGCGACTCAGCCTCCTCGAACCGCTGCAGGTCGATCAGGTTCTGGCCCAGGGCGTTGCGGGCGTCGGCTTGCCGACGCCGATCGGCGCCTCGGAACTCGGCGGCCCTCTCGAGG
>JBFFRY010000010.1:0-71530 GCA_041572755.1 Acidimicrobiia bacterium
GACCACGATGTTGTGGTTGCTTCTCAGCACCAGGCCCTCATGCAGCAGCAACCCGAGGTGGAGAGGTCTCCTGAGTTGCTGCCCGGTAGTGGCGGCCACCGTCAAACGGAGCAGGTC
This sequence comes from Acidimicrobiia bacterium, assembly GCA_041572755.1. Classification (GTDB taxonomy): domain Bacteria; phylum Actinomycetota; class Acidimicrobiia; order Spongiisociales; family UBA11373; genus JBFELU01. The sequence goes on from JBFFRY010000010.1 coordinate 118, forward strand.
GGCGACGGCGCCGGGTCCCAGCAGGGCGGTCCAGTAGCGGCGCACCGCCGGGTCGTCGGGGTCGTGGCCTTCGGGATGGGGGCTCGCCTGAAGGGGTGTGATCCAGGGCCGGGGCACCGCGGTGGGGCGTAGCTTCCCGGCGTGGTTGTTGGCCTCCACCCCGCCCGTGGTTGGCGCGGCATCCGTCGGGATGGGAGGACGAGCATCCCGGGGGAGGGACCCGGGCGGGGTGGAAGCCATGCCTAGGAGATATCAAATAGACATAGTTATATGCAAGTAGATGCAGCAAAGAGCGCGAAAGAAACCGCTAGCCGCTCTCGAACCGCCCGATGCGGATCACGATCGTGGTGTCTTCGGTGACCATCTGACCGGAACGGGGTGAGGTCGACACCACCCGATTGTTCTCGTCCCGGTTGGCGGTCACCACCTCTTCGAATACCCAATCAATCAGGATCTCGGTTTCCTGGCGCAGCGCCGTCAGGATCTCCCGGGCCTCAGCCCGCGAGGCCCCGTAGAGGTTGGGCATCAAGGTGTCGGGCTGCTTGCCGCTCGAGACCTCGACCTCGACTTCGCCGCCCTGGGTGACCCGTGACCCCGGCCGCGGGTCCTGGCCCACCACGTCACCCTCCGGTTCGGTGGAGTTCACGACCACCACCACCGGCTCGAGACCCGCCTGGAGGATCTCCTCCTCGGCGTCGTCGAGCTCGAGACCGATCACATTGGGGACGGTGACCCGGGGGGTCTGGTAGTAGACCGAGATCCCGTCGGGTTCGGGCCGGAAGTCCTGGACGGGGAGATCCTCGACAACGATCTCCATGAAGTCCTGCCAGATCGGCGCCGCGATGCTCCCGCCGAAGGCGCGGGCGTAGAAGGTCCCGTTGATGGTGATGTTGCGCATCTCCACCTGGCTGTCGGGGAACCCCACCCACACCGCCGTCGAGTACTGGGGGATGAACCCCATGAACCAGACGTCCGTGTGATTCTGGTGGGTGCCGGTCTTGCCGGCCTGAGGCCGGCCGATGTCGGCGAGCGTCCCGGTGCCCCGGCTCGCTGCCTGCTCCATCGTGTTCACGATCGCCGCCGCCAGGGCCTCCTCGAGCACCTGCTCCCGCTCGACCTGGTGCTGGTAGATCACGTTGCCCTCGGCGTCCTCGATCCGTTCGATGAGGTAGTTCTCCACCCGCTGCCCGTAGTTGGCGAACGTCGAATAGGCGGCCGCCATCTCCAGCGGGCTCACCGCATAGGCCCCGAGCACGATGGAGGGGAAGTCGCCCAACGGCGACTTGATGCCGAGACGGTGGGCCAAGTTCTTGATCGTCTCGCCGCCCACCTCCACCGAGATCTGGCAGAACACGGTGTTGGTGGAGAACACCAGCGCGTCCTCCAGGCTGCGCACCCCGGGCGGATTGTTGCTGGCGTTGTTGCACTCCCAGGGGGCGATCCCGCCGAAATCGAGGAGCTGCGGCGTCGACATGTCCCAGAAGGAATTGAGCGGGATGCCGGTCTCCAGCGCCGCCGCCAGCCCGAACGGCTTGAACGACGATCCCGGGTTGCGGCGCCCCTTGGTGGCCAGGTCGTACTCCCGCTGCCCCGCCTCGAGATCCGTTCCGAACTCGAGCCCCGAGGCCATCACGACCGTCGCTCCGGTGCGGTTGTCCACCATGGCGATCGCTCCGGTCGGGCCCTCGACCCCGAGGGGGAACCAGGTGCGCAGCACGTCGAGCGCCGCCTGCTGCAACTCGTAGTCCACCGTCGTGTAGATGCGGAGCCCGCCGCCCCCCTGGCACTCGGTGTCCTCAGCCGGACATCCGAACACCGAGCGCTTGCGTTGCAGGAAGGTCTCCCCGAGCCCGAAGCGGGCATTGTTGAGCACCGTGTCCTTGGCGGCGATCAGCACCTGAGGGGCGACGTCCTGGGTCTCCCGGGGCGGAACCACCGCGAGCGGTTCCGACTTGGCCGCGACCCCCTCGGCTGCGGTGATGTAGCCGTTCTCGACCATCTCGTCGATCACGAAGTTGCGGGCTCGCAGGGCTATCTCGTTGTCCTCACGGCGCAGGTCGTAGAGGGAGGGGTTGCGGATCGGTACCGGGATCGCCGCCGCCTCGGCGATGGAGAGCTCGTCGAGCTCCTTGTCGAAGTACTCCTCGGCCGCCGCCTTCACTCCGTAGGCGTTGTTCCCGAAGAAGACCGAGTTGAGATAGAACTCGAGGATCTGCTCCTTGGTGTAGCGGCGCTCCAGCTCGATGGCGATGATCGCTTCGGCGACCTTGCGTTCCAACGTCGCCTCGGTGCCGATGAAGTTCTGCTTCACGACCTGCTGGGTGATCGTCGATCCGCCCTGGCTGGTGGCCCCACCGCGGATGTTGGAGACGAGCGCCCGGGCGATCGCTTCGGTGTCGACACCGTTGTGTTCCATGAACTCGGCGTCCTCCGCTGAGAGCACCGCACCGACAACGAGGTTGGGGATCTCCTCGAGGGGGAGGGGCTGGCTGTTGCGTTCCGTCAGGAGCCCCAGCAGCACGCCGTCGGACGTGTAGACCTCGGAGAGCCGGCCGATGTCGGGGAGATCGAGGGTCAAGGACTCCACGTTGGGGATCCACTCCTCCCGTAGATCCTCGATGGTGCCCCAGGCGCTGTTGCTGCCCAGAAAGGCGAGCAGGCCGAACCAGCTGGCCCCGATGATGACCACCGCCCCCAGGACTGCCGCCGCGATGAAGCGGCGGCCCCGCCGGTCGAGCCGTTCGGCCTGGTGGATCGATCCGTCCATCGTCATGTCTTCAGACGACCTCTGGGGCGGGATGGTTCCCCGGTAGGATTGCGCCCCCAGGGTACCGATGAACGCCAATTCCGAGGACCACCGGCGCACCACGAGCGGCACCGAGATTTCGGTGTCGTACGGCCCCTCGCCGGGCTGGGATCACGATCGCGATCTCGGCGAACCAGGTTCCTTCCCCTTCACCCGTGGCCCCTATCCGACCATGTACCGGGGCCGGCTGTGGACGATGCGCCAATACGCCGGTTTCGGCACTGCGGAGGCCACCAATGAGCGTTTCCGGGCATTGCTCGAAGCCGGGCAGACCGGGCTTTCGGTCGCTTTCGACCTGCCCACCCAGATGGGCCTCGACTCCGACGATCCGACGGCGGCGGGGGAGGTCGGCAAGGTGGGCGTGGCGGTCGACACCATCGACGACGTTCGGAGGCTCTTCGAGGGAATCCCGCTCGGCGAAGTCTCCACCTCGATGACCATCAACGCCACCGCGGCCGTGCTCCTGCTCCTCTACCAGCTGGTCGCCGAAGAGCAGGGAGTCCCGGCGGCTTCGCTGCGGGGCACCGTGCAGAACGACATCCTCAAGGAGTACGCCGCCCGGGGCACCTACATCTACCCGCCCCGCCCTTCGATGCGGCTGGTCACCGATCTCTTCGCCTACTGCCGGGAGGAACTCCCCGCCTGGAACACCATCTCGATCAGCGGGTATCACGTTCGGGAGGCCGGTTCCACCGCCGCCGAGGAGGTGGCGATCACCATCAGCAACGGACTCGCCTATGTGACCGCCGCCACCGAGGCCGGGCTCGATGTCGACCAGTTCGGGCCCCGGCTCTCCTTCTTCTGGAACGCCCACAGCAACCTGCTGGAAGAGGTGGCCAAGTTCCGGGCGGCCCGACGGCTGTGGGCCCGGCTCATGCGAGACCGGATGGGGGCGGCATCCCCGGAGGCCCAGAAGATGCGGTTCCACAGCCAGACGGCGGGAAGCACACTCACCGCCCAGCAGCCGGAGAACAACCTGGTGCGGACGGCGCTTCAGGCGCTGGCGGCGGTGCTCGGCGGGACCCAGTCGCTGCACACCAACGCCTTCGACGAGGCACTCGGACTCCCCACCGAACACTCGGCGATGCTGGCGCTGCGGACCCAGCAGCTCATCGCCCACGAGACCGGGGTCGCCGACACCGTGGACCCACTGGCCGGCGCGTACTACGTGGAGTCGCTCACCGACGCCGTTGAAGAGGCCGCTCTCAGGATCATCGAAGAGATCGATGCCGCCGGGGGGGCGGTGGCCGCCATCGAAGCCGGGCTGGTGCAACGGATGATCGCCGACTCGGCGTACCGGGAGGCGCAACGGATCGAATCGGGAGAGTCGGTCGTGGTCGGCGTCAACCGTTACTTGGGCGATGAAACGCAGGACATCCCGACCACCGAGATCGATCCCGAGGTGGAGCGCAGCCAGGTCGCGACCCTCGCCGCAGTGCGATCCCGGCGCGACTCGGCGGCGGTGGCCGCCGCCCTCGACGAGGTGCGCCGCGTCGCCGAGGGCGAGGGGAACCTGCTGTATCCGATGAAGATGGCGCTGCAGCGCCAAGCGACCCTTGGTGAGGTGTCGGGGGTCCTCGCCGACGTCTTCGGCCGCTACCGGCCCGGCGGCTGAGCGGGTCGGCCTCCCTCGATGGCCATCCTGCTCGCCGTCCTCTCGTCCGTTGCCTTCGGCGGCGCCGACTTCCTCGGCGGACTCACCTCGCGCCGGGCGCCGGCCGTCACCGTGGTGTTCACCGCGCACCTCGCCGGGTTGGCGGTCATGGCGGTGGCCACCCCGCTGTGGGGCGCCGAAGGCCCGCTCGGGGCGGCGGTGCTGTGGGGGGCCGGCGCCGGTGCCTCCGGGGCGATCGGGCTGGTGGCGCTGTACCACGCCCTGGCCACCACCCGGTTCTCGATCGCCGCGCCGGCGGCGGCACTGTTCGGGGCGATCCTGCCGGTGGGCTACGGGTTGATGATCGGCGACCGCCCGACGCTCCTCGCCTGGTTGGGGGTGGCCGTGGCGATTCCCTCGCTGCTCCTGATCACCGCGACCCGACGCGGCGAAGGAAGCGCCGTGCGCACCGATGCGAGGCGCGCCGTGTTCTGGGGGGCGCTGGCCGGGCTCGGTTTTGCCCTGTTCGGGATCTTCATCTCCCGTTCCAGCGTCGACGCCGGCCTGTGGCCGCTGGTGGGGGCCCGGGCCGCCTCGATCCCGGTGGTCGCCGCCCTGGCGCTCGGTCTGAGGCGGCCCCTCCTCGCCACCCCACCGGCGCTGGGTCTCGCCCTGGTAGTGGGGGCGGCCGACATGGGGGCCAACATCCTCTACCTGGCGGCATTGCACCGCGGGCTCATCTCCCTGGTGGTGGTGGTCGGTTCGCTGTATCCGGCCTTCACCGTGATGCTGGCGAGGATCGTGCTGAACGAGCGCCTCAGTCGCCGCCAGGGGCTCGGCCTGATGCTCGCCGGGGCCGGGATCGTGCTAATCGCCGTCGCATAGGGGGCGCCGATAGCATGACCGCACCCTCTCGGATGGAGGCCCGCATGCACGGCTACACCGGCAAGGTGCTCCACGTCGACCTCAGCGCCGGCTCCCTCGAGGTGGAAGAGCCGCCCGAGGAGTTCTACCGCACCTACGTCGGCGGCAGCGCCATGGGGCTCTACTACCTGTTGAAGCACACCTCGGCGGGCGCCGACCCGCTCGGCCCGGAGAACACCCTCACACTCGCCCTGTCGGCCACCACCGGCGCCCCGATCGCCGGGCAGAGCCGCTGCACCGCCGTGGCCAAGTCGCCGCTGACCGGAGGCGTCGGGGATGCCCAGGCCGGGGGCTTCTGGCCGGCCGAGCTCAAGTTCGCCGGGTACGACGCCATCGTGATCCGCGGCGAGTCCCCGAAGCCCGTGTACCTGTGGATCCACCGGGGCGGATACGAGCTCCGCGATGCCGGCCACCTGTGGGGCATGACCACCAAGGAGGTCGACGCCGCCCTCGCCTCCGAACTCGGCGACGACCGCATCCACGTGGCCCAGGTCGGTCCCGCCGGTGAGAAGCTGGTCCGCTTCGCCGCCATCATGAACATGGCCAATCGGGCCCACGGCCGCACCGGCCTCGGCGCCGTGATGGGCTCCAAGAAGCTCAAAGCGATCGTCGTGCGGGGCGGCAAGAAGAAGCTCGACATGGCCGATCCCGAGGGACTGCGGGCCCTCATGCAGGCCTCGCTGCAGCCGATCCGGAAGGACCGCAGCGTCACCGGTCTGGCGATGTACGGGACGATCGACATCCTGGAGAGCCAGGACGCAGTCGGCGGGCTGCCCACCCGCAACTACACGAGCGGGACGATGCAGGGCCGGGCTCCCCAAATCGGGGGCGAGGCCCTCTTCAACGATTGGCTGCGCGGCGCCGCCCAAGGAACTCAGGCCAAGCGGGGTCGGGACACTTGCTACTCGTGTGCGGTGCGCTGCAAGCGGGTGGTGGAAGCCGAGTGGCAGGACAAGATGCTCGATCCCCGCTCGGGTGGGCCGGAGTACGAGACGGCTTCGGTCTTCGGGTCGTATTGCGACATCGACGACCTGGGCGCCGTCGCCTACGCCAACCAGCTGTGCAATCAGTACGGCGTCGACACCATCTCGGCGGGGGCCACGATGGCCTTCGCCATCGAGTGCTACGAGAAGGGCCTCATCGACGCCTCCGACACCGGGGGCATCGAGCTCGGCTGGGGCAAGGCCGAGGCCATGATCGCCATGCTGGAAGCCACGCTGCGCCGGGAAGGCCTTGGTGATCTGCTCGCCGAGGGGTCGGCTCGGGCCGCCGAGCAGATCGGCGGCGGGGCCGCCGATCTGGTGGTCACCGTCAAGTCGCAAGAGCTCCCGGCCCACATGCCGCAGGTGAAGCGGTCGCTGGGGCTCATCTATGCGGTGAACCCCTTCGGGGCCGATCATCAGTCCAGCGAGCACGATCCCAGCTACGAACCGGAGACCATCGAGGCTTCTCCCCACAAGTACGGCAAGAGGATGCGCAGCCTGGGGTTGACCGACCCGCAGGAGGCGATGGTGCTCAACGCCGAGAAGGTCCGTTTCGCCCTGCGGACCCAGTACGCCTATTCGGCGCTCGACACCCTCGACATCTGCCAGTTCGTGTTCGGGCCCGCCTGGCAGCCCATGAGCATGGAGCAGCTTGCCGAGGCGTACACCGCGGTCACCGGCTGGCACGTCACTCTCGACGATCTCCTGATGATCGGCGCCCGCCGTCTCAACTTGCTGCGGGCGTTCAACGCCCGCGAAGGCATCACCAGGGATCACGACACCCTCCCCAAGCGGCTCTTCGACGAGCCTCTGCAGGGCGGAATGAGCGACGGAGTGACCGTGGATCGCGCCGAGTTCGAGGCGGCTCTCGACATGTACTACGACGAGGCCGGGTGGGACCCGGCAACCGGCAACCCACCTCGCGAGCGGCTCGAGGCTCTCGAAATCGGTTGGGTGGCGGACGCCATCGGAGTGTGAGGATGCGGAGATCGACCCTCGTCGTGGCGGCGCTGGCGCTGGCGGTAGCGGCCTGCGGTGACGACGGCGGGGGCACGGGCGGCGGGGGCACGGGCGGCGGCGGATCGGGTGGCGGCGAACGTCCGAGCGACGGTGTGATCCTCACCGTCTACGTCGCCGATGAGGTGGTCGCCACCTGGACCCTCGCCCAACTGGAGGGGGCGGTCCCCTTCGTCGAGGCCGACATCGACGGCGAAGCCCAGCGGGGGCCGGGCCTCCTCGGCGTGCTGGATGCGTCGGGGGTCACCGACTGGGAGCGGGCCGAGGTGCTCGGCAAGGGTGAAGGGCGCTCCTTCGACATCGGGATCGACATCGAGGCCTCCGAGGTGGACGAAGGCTGGATCCTCGACGTGACCAATCGGGGGACCCTCAAGCTGGCCGCCGAGGAGCTTCCCCGAGAGCAGTGGGTCCGGGACGCCAGTGAGATCCGTATCCCCTGATCTGATCGTCGCCATCGACGACACCGACATGCCGGGGACCCGGGGGACCGGGCGTCTGGCCCGCCTGATCGCCGAGGAGCTCTCCCCGGTGGGCCGGTCCCTCGGGGTCACCCGACATCAGCTGTTCGAAGGTCCCGGGGTTCCCAAGACCCACCGCAACTCCGCGGCCGCCATCGGAATCGCCACCAGTGCCTCTCCCCAGGCGATCCTGGAGGATGCGGCCGCCATCGTGTCTCGAGAGCACGCCCCCGGTTCGGATCCGGGGGTGGCGGTCCTCAGCGGTTCGCCGGCTCCGGAACTGGTGACGTTCGGGAGACGGACCCAGGAGGGCTTGGTCGATCGGGACGAAGCCCTGCGGGTCGCCGCCGCGAGTGGGATGCTCGTGCGGGGATTGGCCGGCACCGGGGACGGGATCATCGGGTCGGTGGCGGCGGCGGCGCTGCGGGCCGACGGCAGCGACGGTCGCTACGTCGGTCTCCGCGGGATTCGCAGCCTGACGGGCACGATGACCGCGGCCGAGATCCTGAGCCGCTCCGACATCACCGCCGTGGTCGATCTCGCCACCGGTGAGTCGGTGCCGGGCGACGGTAGGCTCGACACCGGCGACTGGATCCGCCCCCGCCTCGTCGGGGGCCGTCCGGTCCTGATGGCCCGCCGCGACCGAGGAGCTTGGGTGAATGCGGACGCTCGCCCCAGCTAGAGACACGGCAAAGACGACCCGGCCGCTTCCGGTCGACCTGGCCCTGGCGGTACTGGTCGGCCTGGTGGCGGCGCTCGCCAAGCGCCACCTCGACTTCCACCTCGGCGTGCCCGGTCATGCCGGGGTCGGTTGGATCGCCGCGCTGGTGGCCGGTGTCCTCGTCAACCCCCGGCGGGGAATGGCGGTCATCGCCGGGCTGTCGATGGCGATGTGGGGGGTGCCGGTCGGGCTGGGGCACACCCTCGGCTACAACGCCGTCCTCTACGGGACCGCCGCCGGTGTGCTGGAACTCTCGGCCCTGCTCCGGCTCCCGCTGACCCGATGGTGGGGAGCGATGGCCGCCGGGGCGGCGGTCCACATCGCCAAGTACGCCTTCGTGTTCGGGCGAGCCTGGGTGTCGGGGATCATCCGCAACTTCGAGATCTACGGGATTGCCGCCGCCCTTCGCAACCATCTGATCTTCGGGTTGGCCGGGGGCCTGGCCGGCTGGGCCCTGTACCGGGGCGGCGCGGCCCTCATCGCCTTCCGCCGCGGCCGCACCTGAGGGGATCGCAGTGGTGACGGTCCGACTCCCCGACATGCTCCGCAAGTACGCCGGCGGCGCCGAATCGATCGACGTGGTTGGGAGCACCGTCGCCGAGGCCCTCCGGACGCTGGTCGAGGCGCATCCCGATCTCGGTGAGCGCCTGTTCGACGACCGGGGCATGGTGCGGGGCCACCTGTCGGTCTTCGCCGACGACCGGTTGGTTCCCCGGGAAGCAGCCGAGGAGGAGGCGGCGGCCGATCTCATCCGCATCCTGGTGGCGGTGGCCGGGGGGTCCGACATCCGCATGCGGGGCTTTCGGGACCGGGCCACGGTGGACGAGGCCCGGTCGGCGGCGCTCGAGGGGGTGGCGCCGCTCCCCGCCGAGCCGGTCCCGGTCACCGAATGCGTCGGTCGGGTGCTCGCCGCCGACGTGGTGAGCGAAGTCGATGTTCCGCCGTTCCGGCGGGCCACGATGGACGGGTACGCGGTCCGGGCCGCCGACACCTTCGGGGCGACGGCGTACCACCCGCTTCCTCTGGCCGTGATCGGAGAGTCGATGCCCGGTCAAGCAGCGGAGGCCCGAGTCGAGGCGGGGCAGGCGGTGAGGATCATGACCGGGGCTCCCCTCCCCGGCGGCGCCGATGCGGTGCTGCGGGCCGAAGACGCCGACTCGGGGGAGGGGACCATTGGGGCTCGTGCCCCCGTGCCGGAGGGGCGCAACGTGGGTCGGGTCGGCGAGGACGTCGCCGCCGGCACCGTCGTGCTGGAAGCCGGTCGCCACCTGCTGCCGCAGGATGCCGGGTTGCTGGCCAGCATCGGCCACGAGCCGGTCGGCGTCCATCGCCGGCCCCGCGTGCGGGTGATCGTGTCCGGCAACGAGCTGCTCCCACCCGGGGAGCGGCCGCGGGGCTCGCGGATCGTCGACAGCAACTCCCCGATGCTGGCGGCGCTGGTGGAACGGGACGGCGGGACGGTGGAGAGCGTGCGGCGTCTCCCCGACGGCCGGGAGCCGATGCGGGAGGCCCTCGCCGAAGGGGGCGCCGAGGTGATCATCACCGCCGGGGCGGTCTCGGTGGGCCGGGAGGACTACACCCCGCTCCTCGTGGCCGAGCTCGGGGAACTCCTCATCCACGGGGTGACGATGCGGCCCTCGTCGCCGACCGGGGTGGGCCGGATTGGGGACACCCCGGTGCTGCTGCTGCCCGGCAACCCGGTGTCGTGCCTGGTGGCCTACGACTTCTTCGCCGGTCCGGTGATCCGGGTGCTCGGCGGTCTCCCCGCCGGTTGGCCCTATCGAACGCAGATGCTGCCGCTCGCCACGCGACTCGTGTCCCAGATCGGGCGCACCGACTACGCCCGGGTGGTGGTGGAGGGCGAGACGATCCGGCCCCTGGCGGTCACCGGGGCCTCGGTGCTGTCGTCGGTGACCCGGGCCGACGGTTTCGTGGTGGTGCCGGCCGGGCTGGAGGGATACCCCGAAGGTGCCGTCGTCGAGGTCCATCTCTACGGAGCGCGGCCGTGAAGCAGCGCCAGTTCCTCGAAGTGGTCGACGAGGCTGTTGCCCGCCGGCGCTTCGCGGCGGCATGCGCCCACCTGGAACCCCGGGTCGAGATGGCCTCGCTGGAAGCCGGTCTCGGGCGGGTCCTCGCCGGGGATGTGGTTGCTTCCGTCGATGTGACGCCGTTCGATCGGAGCAACGTCGACGGCTTTGCGGTGCGGGCCGCCGACACCTTTGGGGCCGAGGAGCTCAATCCGGTCACGCTGCATGTCGCCGACTGGTCGCTGGCCGCCGGGGACGCTCCCCCCGAGGGGCGGGACGTGAGTGCCGGCGAGGCGGTCGCCATCGCCACCGGGGCGGTGGTGCCGCGAGGGGCGGATGCCGTGGTGATGGTGGAGCACACCGAGTTGCAGGCCGAGGGTCTCCGGGTGCTGCGCCCGGTGGTGCCGGGGGACAACGTCACGTTCGCCGGATCCGACATCGGCCGCGGAGAGGTGGTGGTGCGCCGCGGCGTCCGGCTCACCTCCCGGGAGACCGGGGTGCTGGCGGCAGTCGGGGCCTCGGAGGTCGGGGTGTATGCCCGTCCCCGGGTGGCGGTGGTGTCGACCGGCGACGAGATCGTCGCTCCGGGCCGGCCGCTCGAAATGGGTCACATCTACGACAGCAACCAGCGGATCCTGCTCGATGCGGTGGCCGAATTGGGATGCCAGCCGGTCGCCAAGGGGATCGTCCCCGACGACGAGCGGTTGCTCGAAGCCACCATCGGCCCGCTGGTGGAGGGTCCCGACGCCGTCGACGTGGTGCTGTTGTCGGGGGGGACCTCGAAGGGCGAGGGTGATCTCAACGCCACCGTGGTGCACCGCCTCGCCGAACGTCATCCCGACTCCCCGGGGGTGGTGGTGCACGGGGTGGCCCTCAAGCCGGGCAAGCCGATCATGCTGGCGGTGGTGGCCGGGACCCCGTTGGTGGTGCTCCCCGGCTTCCCCACTTCGGCGATCTTCACGTTCTGGGAGTTCGTGGCACCGCTGCTGCGGCGCCTCTCGGGAGTGAGCGGCCGGGAGGCGGCCACGGTGAAGGCGGTGGCGCCGCTCCGGATCGCCTCGGTGCCGGGCCGTACCGAGTACTCACTGGTCGACCTCGTCGAGGGCCCGGAGGGCCTCGCCGCCTATCCGCTCGGAGCCGGCTCGGGAAGCGTGACCGCCCTGGGTCGGGCCGACGGTTTCGTACGCATTCCGGCCTCGGTCGAGTACCTCGAGACGGGCACGACGGTCGAGGTGCGGCTCCTCAACCCGTCCGTCGAGCCGGCCGACCTGGTGGCCATCGGTAGCCACTGCATCGGGCTCGACCACCTGTTGGGGCTCCTCGCCGACCGGGGATACCGGGTCAAGATGATCCCGGTGGGCTCCACCGCCGGGCTGGCGGCGCTGGCCCGGGGCGAGGGCGACGTCGCCGGGGTTCACCTGCTCGATCCGGGGTCGGGGGAGTACAACACGCCGTTCCTCCCCGAAGGGGTGGCGATCATCGGTGGCTACGGGCGGCGTCAAGTGATCGCCCACCGGGCCGAGCACACCGGGCTCGGGGACACCCCGGAGGCGTTCCTCGAGGCGGCGAGCGAAAGGGATCTGCGGATGGTGAACCGCAACCCCGGCAGCGGCACCAGGGTGCTGATCGACGGGCTCCTCGGCGAGCACCGGCCCGACGGGTATCTGCACCAGGCCAAGACCCACCACGCGGTGGCCGCCGTCGTCGCCCAGGGCCGGGCCGACTGGGGGATCACTCTCGACACCGTGGCGGCCGGTGTCGACCTGCAGGCCATTCCGGTCGCCGATGAGCGCTACGACCTGGCGGTGGCCGAAACCCGGCGAGAGCGCCCGGCGGTGGCGGCGCTGGCGGAGCTGCTGGCCGATGCTGCGGTGCGGGAGGCGCTGGCCGGTCTCGGGTTCGTCTCCTAGAGGAACCCCGCCGTCCGGGCCCGCTCATCGAGCGCGGCCATCACCTTCTCCCGCATCTCGATGAAGAACTCCGCCGAGGTGAGGTAGGGGAGGTCGATGTTGGGGTTGGGCTCGTAGGCGAGGGCGGGCAGAACGTAGTCGGCCTCGGTGAACCCCCGACGGCGCTCCACGGCGTAGCCGCGTAGGAAGGTGCGGGCCACGGTGTCCCGGAGCTGCTCGGTGGTGATGTCCAACTCGGTGGCGGTGCGCACGGCCCGGGCCGCCCATTGGTCGTCGATGTTGGCGAACTTGCACAGACCCAACAGGTCGTCGCGCAAGTAGAGCGGTCCCCGATTGGTGGTGGCATCGACCCAGTAGTCGATGCCCGTCTCCCGTTCGATCACCAGCAGGAAGAAGGTGCGCATCGACATGTGACCCCCGGCCAGTGCCCACGGATAGGCCGGATTGGTCTGCGGCAGGTAGGCGGGGTACTCGAGGCCCTTGCCGTGCATGGCGTAGGCGTCGTCGCCGGTCTGATCCGCCAGCCGCATCACCCCCCGGCCCACCTCGGGCAGCCGGCCTCGAGCCACCGTCTCGATCGCCGCTGTGGTGGCGGCGACATCTCCGAAGGCGAGCCCGTCGACGATCGGGTCGTCGGGGTGGCGGCGGTTGTGGTCCATCACGTAACCGAGGGTGACGCCCAGCGAGATCGAGTCCATGCCCAGCTCATCGGTCAGCTCGATGAGGTCCAGGGCGGCATCGATGTCGAAGATCCCCAGGTTGGAGGACAGCAGCGTGATCGGCTCGTAGTCCACTTTGGCCCGGAACGGCCCGGCCTGCCCGTCGACCTCGCTGTGGACGTTCTTGTGGCATTTGATGCCGCACAGGTGGCAACCCTCGGCCTTGACGACGTAGGGCCCTTCCTCCACGGCCGGGCGGAGCAGGGGCACGGAGACCTCGGTGCCGGTGGGGGCGAAGTTGAACTCGGGGAGGCTTCCCGCCTCCCGCATCATCTTCATGGTGCGCCACGTCCCACCCCGATCGTGGGGGAGGTCGCGGTAGCGGGCGCTCCCCTCCCCGAGGTTGATCTCCTTGTTGACCTCCTTGAGGCCTCGGGCCCGCACGGCCGGGTCGGGGCCGTCGGCGGCGATGGCCCACAGGTTCTTGGAGCCCATGACGCCGCCGTAGCCGCCCCGCCCGCAGAAGCGGGACTTGGGATCGCCGCTCTCCAGCTGGTTGTCGGTCGACAGCGCGATGGCGGCGTACCGAACGGCCTCCCAGTGCTCACCGGCCGGGCCGATCACCGCGAAGTGGGCCCCGGGATACCGGGCGTGGAGATCCTGGATCCGGTCGTTGACGCGGCGGCCCTCCAAGTCGCCGGCGTCGAGGAAGTCGAAGGCGGCGGGCCCCCCGGGGCCTTCCGGGTCGCCGGCCGGGGTGAGATGCAGCAGGGTGGGGCGGGGGGCCCTTCCGGTGAAGACGACGTCGTCGATGCCGAGGGCCCGCAGCTTGGTGCCGAAGTGGCCGCTGCCGCTGGACCACATCAGCCCCGGTGCTCCCGACCGGGAGGTCTTGAGGGGCGAGTAACCGTGGAAGAAGACCCGCAGGCCGGTCATCACCCGGGTCCCCGACAGCATCCCCAGGTTCATCATCAGCGGCGACTCGGGAGCGTAGGGATCGGCGACATCGAACTCGGCGAGGTACTTGGTGGCTCGGGCGATGCCGCCGAGGACGTCCTCGAAGTCACGGCAGGGCAGGCGCTCGAAACGGACGGCGCCCCTGGCCAGATCGACGTGGTAGCGGTTGAAGCTGAAGTCGGTGGCCGGCCGTGTCATGGCCCGATTATGGCCGTCGGCCGGCGGCGCCCGAAGCGGCGTCGCGGGGGGCGTTACAGTCGAGCCATCCATGAGCGTCATCGAGCGGGTCGAGGCGAGAGCGGTGCGGGTGCCCGTGGAGCGCCCGGTCTCGATGGCGAACCGCACCTTCTCGGGTCGGGACTTCCTTCTGGTGCGGGTCCACGCCTCGGGGGCCGCCGGGCTCGGATTCGCCTACATCGGTCACGCCGGGGCCCGGCTCGCCGCCGCCGCCGTGCGGGAACTGTTGGCCCCCCTGGTGGTGAGCGCCGACCGCGGGGACGGCGAGGGGATCTGGGATCGCATGTTCCGGGCCACGTTGCTGCACGGTCGGGCCGGGGTGGTGATGCGGGCCCTCAGTGCCGTCGACATCGCACTGTGGGAACTCAACGCCCGGATCGAGGGAGTTCCGCTCTCCGAGGCCTTGGGCGGCCGCAAGGCGGAGACGGTGCCCTGCTACGCCTCCGGGGGCTACTACGCCGCCGGCAGGACCCTCGACGATCTGGCGGCCGAGGTGTCCGGGTACCTCGAGGCCGGCTATCGGGCGGTCAAGATCAAGGTGGGGCGTCTCTCGCCGAGTGAAGACGGGGCTCGCATTGCCGCCTGTCGGGAGGCGATCGGGCCCGACGTCCCGCTGTTGTTGGATGCCAACAACGCCTGGGAGTCGGTGTCGCAGGCCGTGGAACACCTGCGGGCCTGGGAGCGTCACGATCCCTATTGGATCGAGGAACCGTTCCTCCCCGACGACCTGGCGTCGCTCATCCCGCTGGCCCGATCCACGCCGATCCCGATCGCCACCGGCGAGATCGGCTCGACCCGATGGCATTTCCGGGATCTGATGGAGACCGGGGCGGTCTCGTTCGTCAACCCCGACGCTCCGGTGCTTGGGGGACTCACCGAGTACCGCCGAGTCGACGAGATGGCGGCGTCGTACGGGGTCACCGTGTGCCCCCACTGGTTCGACACCCTTCACGTCCACACCGTGGCGGCCTCGGCGGCGGCCCACATGGTGGAGGTGTTCCCCGACGACGAGGTCTTCAACTTCCGGCGCCTCGTGGATGCCGGGCCGGAACTGCTCGACGGGGAGCTGAAGGTACCGGCCGGACCGGGGCTCGGAGTCGACCTCGACCTCGAGGCCGTGGAGCGGTACGCCCTGGAACGTTGGGCATGACGCAGCGGGTCGACGTGGTGGTGGTCGGCGGGGGCATCGTCGGCCTGGCCACCGCCCGGGCGCTGCTGGGCAACCGCAACACCCCTTCGATCGTGGTGGTCGAGAAGGAGACCGAACTGGGGACTCACCAGACGGGCCGCAACAGCGGGGTCCTCCATTCGGGCCTGTACTACCGACCCGGGTCGCTCAAGGCCCGGCTCTGTGTGGAGGGGCGGCGGCGCATGGCCGATTTCTGCCGGACCGAGGGGCTTCCCTATCGGGAGAGCGGCAAGGTGGTGGTGGCTGCCACCGAGGCCCAGCTCCCGGCGCTCGAGGAACTGGCCCAACGGGGCGAGGCCAACGGCCTGCAGGGCATCGAACGGCTCGGTCGCGCCGGCATCCGAGATCACGAGCCGCACGCCTCCGGTGTCGGTGGCCTCTTCGTGCCGGAAACCGGGTACGTCGACTTCGGAGCGGTGGCGGCCCGTTTCGCCCACCATCTGAAGTCGGGCGGCGTCCCGGTGGCGACCGGCTCTCCGGTTTCGTCCGTCGAGATCACCGGAACCGGCTGCGTGGTGCACGGTGCCGATGAGCGGATCGAGGCGCGGTTGCTGATCAACTGCGCCGGACTCCATGCCGACACGCTGGCCCGGATGACCGGGCACACGCCCCCGGTGCGGATCATCCCGTTTCGGGGCGAGTACTTTCATCTCCGGCGACCGGAGCTGGTGGCTTCGGCGATCTACCCGGTCCCCGATCCCCGCTTCCCCTTTCTCGGAGTTCACTTCACTCGGCGGGTCGACGGCACCGTGGAAGTGGGGCCCAACGCGGTGCTCGCCTGGGGCCGGGAGCACTATCGGGGAGCCCGTCCCCGGCCCCGTGAGGCGTGGTGGACCCTGCGCTACCCGGGGTTCTGGCGCATGGCGGCCCGCTACTGGCGAACCGGCCTCACCGAACTGGCCGGGTCGTGGAGTCCGGCCCGCTATGCCCGGCGGGCCCGGGCGCTCGTGCCCGGCATCCGTCGCCAGGACCTCGTACGGGGCGGCTCGGGTGTGCGAGCCCAGGCGGTGCGGCCCGACGGCACCCTCGCCGACGATTTCGTGATCCTCGAGAACGGGCCCTTCCTCCACGTGCTCAACGCACCCTCACCGGCGGCCACCGCCGCTCTCGAGATCGGGGATCACCTGGCCGGGTTGGCCGTCGACCGGCTCGGCGGCTGATCCCGGGCCTAACATCGACCAAACCCGCGGGCCCGGAGGCTGCAGTGACCACCAATCGCAAACTGCTCGATCGGCGGAGGCGCGTGTCGCCGTCGTGGATGATCTCCTACCACGAGGACCCGATCGCCATCGAGCGCGGCGAGGGGCGCCACGTGTGGGATGTCGAGGGAAACCGCTACCTGGACTTCTTCGGGGGGATCCTCACCACCATGGTCGGGTACGGGATTCCCGAGATCACCGAGGCGATCCAGCGGCAAGCCGCCAAGGTGGTCCACACCTCGACCCTGTACCTCAACGAACCGGCGATCGACCTGGCCGAAAAGGTCGCCGAGGTCTCGGGTATCCCCGACGCCAGAGTCTTCTTCACGACATCGGGCACCGAGGCCACCGATGCGGCACTGCTGCTGGCCACCAGCTACCGCCGCTCCAACCAGGTGCTGGCGATGCGCAACTCCTATCACGGGCGTTCCTTCACTGCGGTGGCGGTGACGAGCCACCGCTCCTGGTCGCCCACGTCGTACACCGGGATCAACGTGAACTACGTCCACGGCGCCTACCCGCTGCGCAGCCCGTTCCACGGCCTGGATCCCGACGCCTACGTCGAAGCGTCGCTGGAGGACCTGCGGCAGGTGATCGACATGATGACGTCGGGCGACGTCGCCTGCCTGCTGGCCGAGCCGATCCAGGGTGTCGGCGGCTGCTCGCTGCCGCCCGACGGCCTGTACGGGGCGATGGAGAAGATCCTCGACGACTACGGGATCCTCTTCATCTCCGATGAGGTGCAGACCGGGTGGGGGAGGACCGGCGAGAACTTCTGGGGCTACGAGGCGCACGGCGTGACGCCCGACATCATGACGTTCGCCAAGGGTGTCGGGAACGGGGTGAGCATGGGTGGGGTGGTGGCCCGGGCCGAGATCATGGACTCGCTCGGGGCCAACTCCATCTCGACGTTCGGTGGGAATCCACTGTCGGCGGCGGCCGCCGTCGCCACCCTCGACTACGTGCTGGAGCACGATCTGCAGGGCAACGCGTTGCGCATGGGGCGGCGGTTCCAAGAGGGCCTGGGGCCGGTGGTGGAAGCGGCCCCGTGGATCGCCGAGATGCGGGGCAAGGGCCTGATGCTGGCCCTGGAGACCACCCAGCCCGGATCCCTGGACCCGTCGCCGGAACGGACTGCCCGGCTCCACGAGGGCTGCAAGAAGGCCGGGCTGCTCACCGGCAAGGGCGGTCTCTACGGCAACGTGCTGCGGATCACCCCGCCCCTCACGGTCACCGCCGCCGAGATCGACGAGGCGGTGGCGGTGATGAGCGAGGTGATCGAGGGGATCGAGTAGCAGGGCAGCCCGGCCCGAGTTCCCCCTCCCCGGCCCGAGTACGATGCCGAAAACCTCTCGACCTGCGCAAAACGCGAGGAGGAACAGTCATGGTGACGAGGCTCAAGCCGTTCATCGGCGGCGAGTGGCGGGAGTCCGCCACCGACACCTACATGCCGGTGACCAACAGCAGCACCGGGGAGGTGATGGCCGAGGCGCCCCAGTGCACCATCGATGAGGTGAACGGCGCCGTCGAGGCGGCCGCGGCGGCCTTCCCGGCATGGCGGGACACCCCGGTGACCCAGCGGGTTCAGGTGATGTTCCGCCTCAAAGCGCTTCTCGAAGACCAGGTTCACGACCTGGCCGTGCTGCTCTCCACCGAGATGGGCAAGTCGTACTCCGAGGCCCGGGGTGACGTGCTGAAGGCGATCGAGGTCGTCGAGCTGGCCTGTGCGGTACCGGTCACGATGATGGGCGACTCGCTCATGAACGTCTCCGACGGCTTCGACACCGTCACCTACCGGGAGCCCCTCGGGGTGTTCGCCGGGATCGCACCGTGGAACTTCCCGGCGATGATCCCCATGGGCTGGATGGCCCCTCTGGCGATCACCACCGGCAACACGTTCGTCCTCAAGGCGGCCAGCTTCGTGCCGCAGACCGCCATGCGGATCGCCGAGTTGTGGGAGGAGGCGGGGGTCCCGCCGGGGGTCCTCAACGTGGTGACCGCCTCCCGTCACGAGGCCGAGATCCTGCTGGAGCACCCCGATGTGAGGGGCGTCTCCTTCGTCGGCTCCGAGAAGGTCGGGCGCCACGTCTATGCCACTGCGGCTTCGCACGGCAAGCGGGTCCAGGCGCTCACCGAAGCCAAGAACCATGCCCTCATCATGCGGGATGCTCCGATCATCGCCACCGCCCAGCGGGTCATCAACTCGGCCTTCGGCTGCGCCGGGGAGCGGTGCATGGCGCTGCCGGCGATCGCCGTGGAGGAGCAGATCGCCGACGATCTCGTCGAGGCGATCGTCGAGCTGTCCGACCAGCGCAAGATGGGCCCCGCCTGGGAGGAGAGCACCGAGTTGGGTCCGCTGGTCAACGAGGAGCACCTCAACTTCGTCAGCGATTGGGTGGAGCGTTCGATGGCCGAAGGTGCCGTCATGGCTCGCGACGGCCGCAAGCCGGACGTCCCCGGCTACGAGAACGGCTACTTCATGGGCCCGACGGTGTTCGACCACGTCACGCCCGACATGCGCTGCGGCTGGGAGGAGGTCTTCGGTCCCGTCCTGTATGTGAAGCGGGTCAAGTCTTTCGAGGAGGGCATCGAGACGATCAACAACAGCCGCTATGCCAACGGGGCGTCGATCTTCACCGAGAGCGGGCACTACGCCCGCGAGTTCGCCCGGCGGATCGATGCCGGCATGGTCGGCGTCAACGTGGGGATCCCGGTGCCGATCTCGGTGTTCCCCTTCTCGGGCCACAAGAACAGCTTCTTCGGCGACCTGCACGTCATGGGGCGCGACGGGGTGGCCTTCTTCACCGAGACCAAGGCGGTCACCTCCTACTGGTACAGCGAGGCCGACAAGGCCGGCGAGAAGGTGGGCACCTGGGAGGGAACCATCACCCGGACGTGAGGAACATCTCCTGGGTGACGGTGGTCCCCGGGGGAACGACGAGGAGATCGGGGTCGTCGCCGTCGGCGGCGGCCCCGACGAGTTTCTCCAGGAGCGTCGGATCGCCGAGGTACTCGTCGTACGCCATGCCCCACCGGTCGCGGCAGAACTGCGCCACCGGTGCGGCCAACGCCCGCGACCGCTCCATCTCCTCCTCCGAGAATGCGATGACTCGAAGCCTGCGATAGGAGCCGTAGACCTTGTCGATGAGACGCTCGGCCCGGGTCGTTCCGTACTCCTCCTCGTAGCGGTGGAAGGTGGTCAGGGGATCGTCCCCGCTCTCCAGCCAGCCCCGGGTGAGGTAGTAGGTTCCCGGTTCGGCGTAGAACTCCTCCTCGTAACGTTGCTGGGAACCCAGCATCATCCCGATGCAGTCGTGGGTCCGGGGGAAGATCAGCGTGTGCGGTCCCGACTCCACGCCGACCACCCCGTTGCCGCACAGCCCGTAGCCGACCACGACCTGGGAGGGCGCCGGGAGCGCATCGAGATGCCGTTGCAGCGCCGGAGCCATCTCGACGGGCCGAGTGTGGAGGCCGTAGTCGAGGTAGGTCGCCTCGGTATCGTCGGGGAGGAGCGGCCCGAGGAGATCTCGGAGAACCCGACAGGAGAGCACGGCGGTGCTCGGCGCCGTCATTCGGCGGTGAGCCGGGCGGCCAGGTCGACGGCCTGCTTGGCGTTGTCGGCGTAGCCATCCGCTCCGAACCGCTCGCCTGCGCCGGGGGTGACGGCGGCGCCACCGACCATCACCGGTGGGGCCGGGTCGAGTTCCTTGAGCATTGCGATCGTCTCTTCCATGCGGGCCAGGGCTGTGGTGAGCAGGGCCCCGAGCCCGACCACGTCGGGAGCGTGGTCCCGAACCGCCTCGAGGAACCGTGCCGCCGGCACGTCGACGCCCAGGTCGATGACCCGGAACCCGGCTCCCTCGAGCATGGTGATCACCAGGTTCTTGCCGATGTCGTGGAGGTCGCCCTGCACGGTGCCGATCACCACCGTCCCGCTTCCGGGTCCGGCATCGGCGGCGAGCAGCGGCTTGAGGACCTCCATCGCCTGCTCCATGGCATCGGCGGCGATGAGCATCTCGGGGATGAAGTACTCGCCTCGATCGAAGCGCTCGCCGACCTCCCGCAGCCCGGCGGTGAGCGCCTCGTCGGTGATCAACTGGGGATCGACACCGGCCGCCAGGGCATCCTCGACGAGCGCCACCGTTTGCTGCCCGTCACCGATGATGAGCGCTCGGCGAATCTCCTCCAGCATGAACGGCAACTTAGCGTCGCCGATCCGCGGCTTCCACGAGCGCGTCGAGGTTCTCCACCGGTGTGTCGACCGGCACCTCGCATCCGGTCCCGAGGATGTAGCGGCCGCCCTCGGCTGCCGCCTCGAGCCGTTCGCCGGCGGCCGCAGCCACGTCGGCGGGCGTCCCGTACCGCATCGTGGTGACGGGATCGAGGTTGCCGATGAGGCACACCCGCTCTCCGATTGCCCGCTTCGCCGTCTCGAGATCGACGAGGTGATCGACCGCGATGATGTCGGCTCCCGTGTCGGCCTGGAGCCCCAGGACCCGGGTGTTGTCGCCGCAGATGTGGAGGGCGGTGACGGCGCCGGCCTCCTTCCAGGCGGCGAACACCCGTTGATGGAGGGGCAGCACCCAGCGCTCGTACATCGCCGGCGAGATGACGCTGCTCGAAGCCAGCGAGTCGCCGCATTGCACGATGTCGGCCCCGGCCTCGATCTCGGCCATGCCGAACGCGATCAGGCTCTGAGTGGTGAGCTCCAGCATGTGGTCCAGCGCCGGACGTAGGTCGTCGTCGTGGCCGTGGTGGACGCGGGCCACCATCTTGAGGAACTCGTCGATCCCCACCAGGTAGGAGGCCAGGGCGAACGGCCCGGTTCCGGGGGCCCGGATGGCGACATTCGGCCCCAGCGCCTCGCGCAGCAGAGCGATCGCCTCCAGTACCACCGGCATCCGGCCGTCTCGCCGGGGATCCGGAGGCTCCAGGTCGAAGACCGCCTCGATCGAGGAGACCGCCGGCCGCTGCAGCGAAGCGATGTCGTCTTCGGGGATCACGGTCCGGCACCCGAACCCCTCGGCGAGGTAGTAGTTGTCGCAGTCGGGGAAGACCACGTCGTAGCCGACTCGCTCGTAGGCCTCGATGTGGGCCCGGGCCATGGCGGTGCCGTCCCGGCAGTAGGTTCCCAGCGGCCTTCCCGACCAGCGAGCCGCCCAGTTGGCGACGTACGGACCGACCGGGACCCGGTCGGTGGGTCGGGCGGCGATGGCGTTGCGGACTCTCTCGATGGGTTTCACCACCCGACACGCTATATGCTGCGCCGGCCATGAGGCTGCGTCATCGCCGCACCCTTTCTTCCCATGAGCGCTCTGCGGTCGCCCGCCTGCTGGCCGATCCGCTCCTGGAGCTGATCCCGCTCCAAGGGGTCGCCCGTCAGATCGACCATCTTCCCGCCGGGGGCCTGATCTCGATCACCGCTTCCCCCGCCGCCGGTACCCCCGCCACGTTGGAACTCGCCGAAGAGCTGCAGCGACGCGGCCATCGCACCGTGCCTCACCTGTCAGCCCGGATGATCCGGGATCGTGCCGAGCTGGAGGGGATCTTGGGGAGAATCGCCGATCTCGGGATCACCCGGGTCTTTGTGATCGGCGGTGACGCCGATCCGACCGGGGAGTTCACCGATGCGCTCGGTTTGCTCGAGGCGATGGAGGAGATCGGTCATCCCTTCACCGAGATCGGTGTGGGCTGTTATCCGGACGGGCATGCCGTGATCCCCGACGACGTGCTCTTGCGGGCCCTGCGCAACAAGAGCTGGATCGCCACGTCGATGACGAGCCAGGTGTGCTTCGCCCCGCGGACGATCGTGGATTGGCTGGTGGCCCGCCGTCGCGAGGGGATCAAGCTTCCGATCCGGATCGGCAGTCCCGGTGCCACCCACCTCGCCAAGCTGATGCGGATCTCAGCCCGGATCGGAGTCGGACGGTCGCTGAGGTTCATCACCAAGAACACGTCGTTGGCCGGCCGGCTGGGCCGGCCTGGGGGGTATGCCCCCGACGCCCTGGTGGGCGACCTGGCAGAGGTGATCGTCGACCCGGTCTGCGGTGTCGACGGTTTCCACGTCTTCACCTTCAATCAGGTCGAGGAGACCGAGGCCTGGCGGGCCTCGTTCCTGGAGTACCTGAACGGTTGAGGCGCTGCATCCGGCGCACCCCCGGATCGTGCCCTCGGCCGGCCGCCCTCGTGGGGAGAGCCCGGTCCGTAGGACGACCCTGATCCCTTCGTAACGGAGGTTGCGGACCGCTCGTCTCAGTCCAAGGCGTGCCCGGCGGCGAACTCGGTCAGCACCTCGGCCAGGTCGGGCTTGCCGATCTCCTCGAGGTCGTACGTGACCCGGGTGTGCGGCTTGGCGATCGTGGCGATGCGGCCCAGATCGATGGGGGTGCCGATCACCACGGCGTCGCAGTCCGTGGCGTTGATGGTGGCCTCGAGGTCCTTGATCTGCTCCTCGCCGTATCCCATGGCGGGGAGCACCGAGCCGATGTCGGGGTAGGTCTCGAAGGTCTCGTTCAGCGTGCCGACCAGGAAGGGCCGGGGGTCGACGATCTCGGCGGCGCCGTGGCGCCGGGCGGCCACCACCCCGGCGCCGATCCTCATCCCGCCGTGAGTGAGGGTGGGGCCGTCCTCCACCACCAGCACCCGCTTGCCTTCGACGATCGACGGGTCGGCGATGGTCAGCGCCGAGTTGGCCTCGATCACCGTCGCCGTCGGGTTGACTGCGGCGATGTTGGCCTTGACGGCATCGATGCCCTCCCGGGGGGCGGAGTCCATCTTGTTGATCACCAGCACCTCGGCTCGGCGGAAGTTCACCTCGCCCGGGTAGTAGCCCAGTTCGTGGCCGGGCCGGTGTGGATCGACGACCACGATCTGCAGGTCGCTGCGGTAGAAGGGGAAGTCGTTGTTGCCGCCGTCCCAGACGATCACGTCACAGCCGTTCTGGTCCTGCTCGGCGGCCCGGACTATGGCCTCGTAGTCGACGCCGGCGTAGATCACGTTCCCCCGAGTGATGTGAGGCTCGTACTCCTCCATCTCCTCGATCGTGCAGTCGTGCTCCACCAGGTCTTCGAGGTCGGCGAATCGCTGCACCTTCTGTCGCGACAGGTCCCCGTAGGGCATGGGGTGGCGGATCGCCACTACGGCGAGGCCCATCCCCATGAGGGTCTCGACGACCTTGCGTGAGGTCTGGCTCTTGCCGGCCCCGGTCCGCACCGCACACACCGACACCAGCGGCTTGCTGCTCTCGATCTGGGAGTCCTTGGGTCCGATCAACGTGAAAGCGGCTCCGGCGGCCTGCACGATCGCCGACACCCCCATCACGTGGGCGTAGGAGACGTCGCTGTAGGAGAAGGCGCACTCGTCGACGTCGAGCTCGTCGATGAGCCGGGGGAGGTCCTCCTCAGCGTGGATCGGGATTCCGTTCGGGTACAGCGGGCCGGCCAATTCCGGCGGATAGGTCCGGTCTTCGATGCCGGGGATCTGTTCGGCCGTGAAGGCCACCACCTCCGTCGACTCATCGGCGCGATAGCGAGTGTTGAAATTGTGGAAGTCGCGGCCGGCGGCCCCGATGATGATCACCTTGCGCCTTGTCATCCTTCGTCTCCTCATCGTCGGATGCTGTGGAGTCGCTCTGCCGCGTGCCCTCGGGTGCCCGGAAGCTCGACGTTGGAGTTGGATCTGGTCGTCGGGACCGGATCGGCGGTTTACGCTCGAGGGAACGGCCGCACATCGTGACACCCTAGGAGGCTTGCGTGCCCACCTCATTCCTTCATCCCTTCACCCCGCCCCGCAAGGACGAGTTCGTCACGATCGTCGGGGGCAAGGGCGCCGTCGTCTGGGACGATCGGGGCAAGGAGTACATCGACGGCATGGCGTCGCTGTGGTACATGAACATCGGCCACGGACGTGAAGAGATGGCAGAAGCCATTGCGGCGCAGGTAAGGGAACTCGCGGCGTATCACACGTTCGATCCCTACACGAACCCCCCCGCCGAGCAGGCCGCCGCCCGGATCGCGGCGCTGTCTCCATTCGAAGGTGCCCGCGTCTTCTTCGGCACGTCGGGATCAGAGGCCGTCGACACCGCCATGAAGATCGCCCGAATCGCCCAGCGCGAGGCGGGAAATCCTCACAAGACCATCGTGGTGAGCCGGGAGCGCGGCTACCACGGCACCAACTACGGGGGGACTTCGCTGCAGGGAATCCCGCCGAATCGGGAGGGATTCGGGCCTTTGGTGCCGGGTGTCGTCAACGTGGCGGCCGATGACGATGAGGCCATGAAGCGGGTCTTCGCCGAGCACGGTGAGGAGATCGCGGCGGTCATCACGGAACCGGTGCAAGGCGCCTCCGGGGTGTGGCCCCCGCCGCCCGGATACCTGTCGCATCTCCGCGATCTCTGCGACGAGTACGGCGCCTACCTGATCCATGACGAGGTGATCACCGGGTTCGGGCGCTTGGGCGAGTGGTTCGGAAGCCGCTTCTTCGGGGTCACCCCCGACATCATCACGTTCGCCAAGGCGGTCACCTCCGGGTACGTGCCCCTCTCAGGGGTCATCGTCGGCCCCGGGGTCAGGGCGGCGCTGGAGGCAAACGAGGGATTCTTGCTGAGGACCGGCTACACCTACTCGGGGCACCCGGTGTCCTGCGCGGCGGCCCTCGAGGCGATGGACATCCAGGAACGGGAATCCCTGCCGGCCCGGGCCCCACAGATCGGGGCCCAGCTCGAGCCCGGGCTGCGATCCCTGATGGATCAGGGACTCCTCAGCGACGTGCGGGGCGAGGGGGCGGTCTGGGCGGTTTCGGTTCCGGAAGGCATCGAGGCTGCGGCGGTGCGAGATCGGATGCTGGAAGGTGGCGTCATCGTTCGTCCCATTCCGCCGAACCACCTGGCGATGTGTCCCCCGCTGGTGACGAGCAGCGAGCAGGTCGAACGTATCGTCGAGTCGATGGGTGAAGCGCTGCGGGCCTGAGACCCGAGGGCGAGGGAGGTTCGGAGATGTTCAAGACCCTGCGTTCCGTGCTGCGGTTCCGCCGTTTCGAGTTCTCGAAGACCAAGCGGCGTCTGGCGCGGGCCGCCAACGTCGGCGATCTGCGGACGATCGCCCGCAAGCGGCTTCCCGGTGGGGTGTTCGACTACATCGACGGCGGTGCCGAGGACGAGTCGGCGCTGTTTCGCAACAGCGATGCCTACCGAAGGATCGAGTTCCGACCTCGGGTGCTGCGAGACGTGAGCAACGTCGACCCTTCGACCACCCTGCTGGGCCAGCGGCTGGCCTTCCCGCTGGTGCTGGCGCCGACCGGCTTCAACCGGATCGCCGACCCGCAAGGCGAGTTGGCGGTGGCCCGCGCCGCCGCCCGGGCCGGCATCCCCTACACCCTGTCGATGGCACTCGGGACCCGCTCCCTGGAGGAGATCGCCGAGGTGAGCGATGGACCCAAGTGGTTCCAGGTGTATGTGTGGCGGGACCGGGGTCTCGTGGCCGAGATGATCCGGAGGGCCGCCGCAGCCGGATTCGAGACGCTGGTGCTCACCGTCGACACCGCCGTATTCGGCCGCCGTGAGCGGGACGTGCGCCGTGGCTACACCCTGCCGCCCAAGCTGGGTCTGGACACGATCATCGACGGGATCCGGCACCCCGGCTGGACCTGGCGCTTCATTCGCAATGAGCCGATCATCTTCTCCAACATCGAGGGCCGGGAGGTCGGCGACGGCAGCGACGCGGTGGTGCTGGCCGACTACGTGAACAGCCAGTTCGACCCCAGCCTGTCGTGGAAGGACATCGAGTGGCTCCGTTCCGTCTGGAGCGGCCCGATCGTGCTCAAGGGCATTCAGACCGTCGAGGACGCCCGGCTGGCCGTGGACCAGGGTGTCGAAGCGATCGTCCTCTCCAATCACGGGGGACGCCAGCTCGACTCGGCACCGGCGACGGTCGAACTGCTTCCCGAGGTCGCCGATGCGGTCGGAGGTCGCATCGAGATCATCTGCGACGGGGGCGTGCGGCGGGGAGCCGACATCGTCAAGGCGGTGGCGCTCGGGGCGACCGCCGCGATGGCGGGGCGCCCCTACCTGTACGGACTGGGCGCCGCCGGAGAAGCGGGCGTCGACCACGTGCTGGGCCTGCTGGAGGGCGGGGTCACCCGGACCATGTCGCTGATCGGATGCCGCACGACGACCGATCTCAACCCCGACTACGTGCGGGCCCGTTAGCGCTCTGCCTCCACGATCGTCGAGATGAAGTGGGCCAGCACCCATGCGGCGACGCGCGCCGAGCCGACTCCTCCATCCAGATCGGTCATCTCGACGAGGTCGAAGCCGCGCACGCGGCCCTTCCCGGCCACTTCGGCGAGCGCCGTGCGCAGGGTGCGATAGTCGATCCCGAACGGCTCGGGCAGGGTGGTCCCGGGCACCAGCGCTCCATCCAGCACGTCGCTGTCGATCGACACGTACAGGTTCTCCGACGGGGGCACGGTCCTGCGTATCACCTCGGCCGGGTCGCCGGTGACGAGGTCCTTGGAGGTGACGATCTCGATGCCTCGCTCACGGGCTTCGTCGTACACCTCCTTGGCGCAGTTGCGGATGCCGACCATCGAGATGTTGCGAACGAAGGGGAGTTCGGAGAGGCGCCGCAGGTTGGACCCGTGGGTGTAGCGGGACCCGCCGATCACATCGGTGAAGTCGGGGTGGGCGTCGAAGTGGACGATGTCGATCTGCTCGTAGCGGCTCATCCCTCTGCCCACCGGGAAGCTGATCGAGTGGTCGCCGCCCACGGCGGCCACCACCGCGTCGGTGGCGGCCAGTGTCTCGGCGGCGGCCGTGATCCGGTCGAGATTGAGATGGGTGTCGCCGCCGGTGATCGGTACGTCGCCGACGTCACCCAGGTGAGCGCCTTCCAAGTAGACCCGGCGCTCCTCCACGTCGAACCATCCGGCGCAGGCTTCGCCCGGCTCCCCGGGACCGTCGTAGCGACCACCCCGGTAGGCGAACACCGCCTGGTCCCGAACGGCGTCCGGTCCCCGGCTGGTGCCGGATCGGATGAAGGCGGTCATGGCGCCGGCGTCGTAGGGGACACCCATCAGGGCCACGTCGAGGCGGTGGGCGCCGAGTTCGAAGACCGGCGGGCACTGGAAGAAGGTTCGGACCGGGGGGAGGAAGGGCGGGGTGGGGGGCGTCACGAAGGCCTCGGGATCGGGGGCTTCACGATAGAGCACCGTTCCCTCCCGGCGCACCCGCAGTGATCGCTCTAGCGAACGACCGCCAACACCTGTCCGGCGGTCACCTTGTCGCCCGGCTGGACCCGGAGATCGATGATCTCCCCGTTGGCCGGCGCCCGGATCTCGTTCTCCATCTTCATCGCCTCGAGGATGAAGAGCGGATCGTTGACGCCGACGGCTTCACCGGCCTTGCGGTGCACCTTGACGATGGTGCCCTGCATGGGGGCGGTGACGACCCCCTCCTCCTCGGAGGTGGGCAGCGGTTTCGACAGTTTCGGCGGCCGTCGTGACGGGGCGGCACGTCGGCCGGTGCCCGAAGCCGCTCCGGGGACTTCCGGAGCCCACAGGCGAACCACATAGCGGCGGCCGCCCACCTCGACGGTCATGGCCCGCTCGCTCAGGGCCTCCTCCTCGGGCAGCACCGGAGCCGCCGGTTGGGTGAGGTCGCTGAGATCCATCTCCTCCTCGACCGTGCGGGTGTGGTGGGTGCCCCGACAGAACGCCTCCGTCCTGATGGCCCGGCAGTGGAAGGGGATGGTGGTCGAGACGCCGGTGATCTTGAACTCGCCCAGGGCCCGCTGCGCCCGCTCGACCGCCTCGTTGCGGTCCCGGCCCCACACCACCAGCTTGGCGATCAGGTTGTCGTAGTACTGGCTGATCGCCGAACCGGCCCGAACGCCGCTGTCGACCCGGATCCCGAACCCCCCCGGCTCGCGGTACTCGATGATCTGGCCCGGGTTGGGCAGGAAGTTGCGAGCGGGGTCCTCGGCGTTGATCCGGAACTCGATGGCATGCCCCCTCGCCTCGACGCCGTCGAAGGAGAGAGGTTCGCCCATGGCGACCCGCAGCTGCTCTCGGGCCAGGTCGATCCCGGTCACCATCTCGGTGATGGTGTGCTCGACCTGGAGGCGGGTGTTCATCTCGAGGAAGTAGAAGTGACCGTCGGCGTCCATGAGGAACTCGACGGTGCCGGCGTTGACGTACCCGGCGGCTTCGGCGACCGCCAGGGCCGCTTTCCCGAGCGCCTTGCGCTGCTTGTCGTCGATCGCCGGCGACGGGGTCTCCTCGATGAGCTTCTGATGGCGGCGCTGCAGCGAGCAATCCCGCTCTCCGAGGAACACGGCGTTGCCGTGGGTGTCCACGATGATCTGAGCCTCGATGTGGCGGGGATCCACCAGGAACCGCTCGACGTACACCTCGGGGTTGGCGAAATAGGTGTCGGCCTCCCGCCGGGCCCCCTCGAAGGCCTTCTCTACTTCTCCCTCCTCGTGCACGATGCGGAGGCCCTTGCCGCCTCCTCCGTGGGCCGCCTTGATGGCGATCGGGTAGCCGAACTCGGCTGCGGCCGCCCGAACCTCCTCGACCGTCTCGAGCGGGTCGAGGGTTCCGGGAACCCCCGACACCCCGGCCTGCTCCACCGCCCGGCGCGACGAGATCTTGTCGCCCATCATGGCGATCGCCTCCGCCGGCGGGCCGACCCAGGTGAGGCCGGCTTCGATGACTCGGCGGGCGAAGTCGGCGTTCTCCGCCAGGAACCCGTAGCCCGGGTGCACCGCGTGGGCGCCGGCCTCGGCCGCCACCCGGAGGATGGCGTCGATGTTGAGGTAGGACTCGGCGGCGGGGGCGGGTCCTATGTTCCACGCCTCATCGGCCACCTCGACGTGGAGGGCGTCGCGGTCGAGCTCGGAGTAGACCGCGATCGTGCGCAGGCCCATCTCCTTGGCGGCCCGGATGACCCGGACCGCGATCTCCCCGCGATTGGCGACGAGCACCGATTCCATAGGCGGCATGCTAGAGAGGCGGCGCCGCGCTCACCTCTCCGACGCTAGGGCAACTCGCAGTTGCTGACCGTCTCGCCTTCCTCGCAATAGTCGCCGCTTCCGGCGCCGCCGTTGAGGATGTCCGTGCCATTGCCGCCGTCGAGCGTGTCGTCGTCGGCACCGCCGTTGAGCCGGTCGTTGCCGTCACCTCCGACGAGGCTGTCGGCACCGGCCAGTCCGGAGAGCGAGTTGTTCAGGTTGTCGCCGATTATCTGGTCGTCGAAGCGAGTGCCCACGACCGACTCGATCGTGGTGGCCCGCTCCATGAGCCCGCCGCCGATGAAGAACGAGTCCGTGGCGGCCAAGTCGACGAGGGCGCCTGCCGGGTTCTTCCTGAGGTTGAGGAGGTCGCTGCCGGGCCCCCCGTCGTGCTCGTCGATGCCGGGTCCGTCGATGTGCTTGTCCCTGCCCCGGCCGCCTCGGGTGACGTCGTCGCCGTCGCCGTCGATCAGCTTGTCCTTGCCGGCGCCGCCGTCGAGGGAGTCGTTGCCGTCCTGACCCTTGATGGTGTCGTTGCCTCTCCCTCCGAAGACGATGTCGTTGCCGGACCCCGCCTTGACTCTGTCGTTCCCATCGCCGGCGCACACGACGTCGTCACCGTCCCCGGAGTTGATCTTGTTGTTGAGGTCGTTGCCGAGGATGACGTCGTTGCCGGCGGTCCCGTTGATGATCACGTCGGTCGGACCGGCCACGATGGTGGCCGGCAGGCCGTTGCACAGCTGGGCGATCAGCTCGTATGCCCCCGAATCGCAGGGCAGATTGCGGGTGCGGTCCCGCTGATCCCGGGTGACGTTGGCGTCGACCACCCCATCGCCGTCGGTGTCGGCCTTGCAGTTGCCCAGGGGGATGTTGTTCACCGCCGGGCTGCCGGCG
Organism: Acidimicrobiia bacterium; assembly: GCA_041572755.1. GTDB lineage: Bacteria > Actinomycetota > Acidimicrobiia > Spongiisociales > UBA11373 > JBFELU01. The sequence goes on from JBFFRY010000010.1 coordinate 30,700, forward strand.
GTCAGTGCGTGGGTCTCGGTGCCGCCCCCGTTGTCGGCCAATGGCTGCAGACTCACGACGGCCGAGGGCTGGTCGTTGGCCCCGCTCAGACCGCAGGTGTTGTCCGAGTCGAGGTTGTAGTCCCCTGAGGTGATCGCGAAGCCGGCACAGTCGCTGCCCGACGCCTGGTCGGCGACGATCGAGTTGCGCATCGTGATCGCCCCTCCGGTGCCGAACGCGGTCCCTTCGTTGTAGATCCCGGCCCCGGCCAGAGTCGACTCGTTGTCCGAGATGGTCACGTTGTTGAGGGTGATGGATCCCAGCCGGGAGTTGAAGACGGCGCCCCCACCGAAGAAGGGAGGTGCGTCGAGCGTGAAGGCCACGTTCCCGGAGAACGTCGAATTGGTGATCACCGTGTCGCCGACGTTGACGAGGCCCCCGCCGTATCCGTCGGATTGGTTGGCGCTGATGGTGGAGTTCGTGATGGTGAGGTCGCCGGTCAGTTGGTTGGCGATGCCGGCCCCGGCGGGACCGAGCCCGGCGAAGGCCAGCGGGGTGTAGTTGTCGTGGATGGTGGTGCCGTGGATCGTGGTGGTGCCCTGGTTGTGGATGCCACCACCGGCCCGGGCCCCGTTGTTCTCGAAACGGGAGTCGACGATCGTCACGTTGGCGCCCGCCGCCACATAGAGGCCACCGCCGGCACCATCTGGGGCGAGCACCGTGTCGGCGCCGTTGCTCAGCACATCGACGCGACGCATCCTCAGGGTCCCGCTGGTCCAGATCCCCCCGCCGTTGTCGAGCGAGAAGTTCTGGGACACCTCGACGTCCTGAAGGTTGAGGGTCCCTTCGTTGTGGATGCCGCCCCCTTGGGTGGCGTTGATACCCCCCGTGATCTTGAGATCGAGGATCGATGCGGTGACCCCGGCCTGGACCGTCACCACGGTGGTTCCTCCCTGAACGAGGGTGGTGGCGGTCTTCCCGGACCCCCGCAGCGTCAGATTCCGGTCCACGGTCACCTGCCCGGCGTAGGTACCGGCCGAGATGTTGATGGTGTCCCCAGCCGATGACCCATTGATGGCGTCCTGAACGGTGCAATAGACCGGGCCGGTCGCATTGCACGCCGGGTTGGCCTGGTCGACCGTCAGGGTGGCGGCGCGTGCCGGAGCCGCCACGAAGGCGACCAGCAGGCCGGCTATGAGCGTGTTGGTGAGCAGGAATGAGAGGGGCTTGGTGATCCGCATCGGCCGGAGGGTAATCATGCGCCTTTCGATAGGCATGCCCTCTGTTTCACAAGCAGGAGGCGAAGCGGGGTCTCGCTACAGCGGGATGTTGCCGTGCTTCTTGGGGGGCAACTGGGTGCGCTTGGTGCGCAGCATGTCGAGGGCCTGGATGAGGAGCGGCCGGGTCTCCCGTGGCTCGATCACCTCGTCGATGAGGCCTCGCTCGGCGGCGATGTAGGGGTTGGAGAAGGTGTCCTCGTACTCCTGGATCAGTTCGCTGCGGCGGGCATTGCCGTCCTCGGCTTCGGCGATGGTGCGGCGATGGATGATGTTGACCGCCCCCTGGGCCCCCATCACCGCGATCTGGGCGGTGGGCCAGGCAAAGGAGATGTCGGCCCCCACGGAGCGGGAGTTCATCACGACGTAGGCGCCTCCGTAGGCCTTGCGGGTGATCACCGTGATGCGGGGCACGGTGGCCTCGCAGTAGGCGTAGAGGAGTTTGGCGCCGTGGCGGATGATTCCGCCATGCTCCTGGTCGACCCCGGGCAGGAAGCCGGGGACGTCGACGAAGGTCACGATCGGGATGTTGAAGGCGTCGCAGAACCTGACGAAGCGGGCTCCTTTGGTCGATGCGTCGATGTCGAGCGTGCCGGCGAGCACCGCCGGTTGGTTGCCGACCACGCCGACCGTGTAGCCGTCGAGACGGGCGAACCCCACCACGATGTTGCGGGCGAAGTGCTGGTGCACCTCGTAGAACTCCCCGTCGTCGACCACCAACTCGATCAGCTCCACCATGTCGTAGGGCTGGTTGGGGGAGTCGGGGATGATCTCGGTGAGGCCCTCCTCCATGCGGTCGGGATCGTCGGTCGGCGTGAAGAACGGCGGCGCCTCCATGTTGTTCTGCGGCAGGAAGGACAGCAGGTAGCGCACCTCTTCGAGAGCGTGCCGCCCATCGCTCGACATGAAGTGGGTGACACCGGACACGGTCCCGTGCGGTTTGGCCCCTCCGAGCTCCTCGAAGGAGACCTCCTCACCGGTGACCTCGCGGATCACGTCGGGTCCGGTGATGAACAGGTGGCTGGTTCCCGACACCTGGTACACGAAATCGGTCATCGCCGGTGAGTACACCGCCCCGCCGGCGCACGGCCCCATGATCACCGACACCTGGGGGATCACCCCGGACGCCTTCACGTTGCGGGCGAAGATGTGCCCGTAGGCGTCGAGTGAGAGCACCCCTTCCTGGATGCGGGCGCCGCCGGAGTCCTTGAGACCGATCAGCGGCGCTCCGGTGTTCATCGCCAGATCCATCACCTTGACGATCTTGTCGCCGACCACCTCGCCGAGGCTGCCCCCGAAGACCGTGAAGTCCTCGGCGAAGACGAACACGGTGCGGCCGTCGACCGTGCCCCAGCCCGTCACCACCGCGTCCCCGGCGGGACGGCGGTCCTCGATCCCGAAACCCTGGGCCCGGTGGCGGGCGAACATGTCGAGCTCGACGAAGGATCCCTTGTCGAGGAGGGCCTCGATGCGTTCCCGGGCCGTCATCTTCCCGGCCTCGTGCTGCTTGTCGACGGCGCGTTGGCTGCCGGCGTGCTCCGCCTCATCACGCAGCTGCCGGAGACGCTCGATCTGCTCCTCGGTGCTCACGGATTCCTCATTAGTGTCGGTAATCGTTCGACTCGCGAAGGGAGCCGATGGCTACACCTTACGTGGTGATCGACCTGGCCTCCGCGGCGTCCACTCAGGACGAAGCCGCATCTCGCTTCGAGGGTGAACCCTTGCTGGTGGTTGCTCGGGTCCAGCGGTCCGGACGGGGCCGTTCGGGCCGGGAGTGGGTCCATGCCCCCCGGGCTCTCGCTGCGTCGGTGGCCCTCCAACCCGGTTGGGCTCCGGAGCGGTGGGGCCCCTTGCCGCTCGTCGCCGGGCTTGCCGCTCGCGACGCCCTCGGGTCGGATGTCTCGCTCAAGTGGCCCAACGACCTGCTGATCGGCCCCGCCAAGGTGGGCGGCATCCTCACCGAGGCATCGGGAAGCGTGGCGATCATCGGGCTCGGCGTGAACCTGTGGTGGCCGGAGCCGATCGAAGGGGCCGGAGCGCTGTCTTCCGAGGATCCCGGAGCGGAGGCCGCTCCCTTGATGGCTCACACGTGGGCTGCACGACTCTTGGATCGCATCGGCGCCGGCCCCGATGCCTGGGGCCGAGAAGAATACGCATCATGCTGCAGCACGGTCGGGGAGGAGATCACCTGGGAGCCCGGGGGTCGCGGGAAGGCCACGGGGATCGGGCCCGATGGGGAGCTGGTCGTCGACGGTGGGCGGATCGAGCTGCGCTCCGGCGAGGTCCGCTCGGTGCGGTGAAGGGTCGCTACCCTTCCGCGTCGTCATGAGCGTGCTCAAAGGCGAAGGCCGCAACGTCATTCTCTACGGCTCGACGGCCGTGCCGACGGTCCGTCCCCTGCCTCTCTACTCGGCCCGGCCGGACGTCGGCGGACGCCACCGGGTTGTGGCGGTGGCCCGCGAGTCCATCACCCCCTCGACCAAAGCGTTGTGTCGGCGTCTGGCCCGGCATGGGGTCGGGGTCGTGTGCCCCGACCTCTCCGGCGGCGGAACCGGCGAGGACCCGGCGGCGGAGCGGGTTGCCGCCGGTCTCGAGACGGCGTTCGACTTCGCCGTCGGATCCGGCTGGGGAGCGAGCACGGGAGGGGCCATGCTCGGGATCGGCGCGGCCGGGGCGGCTGCCCTGAGACGGGTTCCCGACTTCGTGGAGCGAATCGCAGTGCTGGCCGTCCCGCTCGGGTCGGCCGACGACAACGAGGCGCCGGCGGCGAGTCTCGCCGGCCTGGCCCGGCCGTTGCTCGGCCTCTACGGATCCGACGACGAGCAGGCTCCGGCCGACGACGTCAGGGCGCTCGGGTCGGTGACCGGGGAGTGGATCATCTACCCCGGCGCCGGCGCAGGGTTCTTCGACGAGGGCGCCGATTCGTATCTCCCGGAGGCGGCGGAAGACGCCTTCGACCGGGTTCTGAGGTTCCTCGGTGCCGGCTGACCACAAATCGCCGATCCTCGCCTACAATCCGCCCGGTTCATGACGGCTCCTCCCCCCGCTCCTCCTCCCGCGCCCCAGCAGCGGTCCCGACCGTGGGTCCGTCGCGTGCTGATCGGGTTCCTCATCGTCGCCAACGTGGGCATCTTTGGAGGCTTGGCGGCGGTGTGGCTGGCCGCCCGTCAGGTAACCGGGGCCATCTCCACGGTCCCGGCCGATGAGCTCGATCTGGCCGACACGCCGAGCGACCTGGACGAACCGCGCACCTTCCTGCTGATCGGCAGCGACAGCCGTGAGGGCATCCCCGAGGACTTCACCAACCTCGGGAACTTCCCGGGGCAGCGGGCGGATGTGATCATCCTCCTCCAGATCAACCCCGGGGAGAATCGGGTCCAGATGATCAGCCTGCCCCGCGACCTGCGAATCGTGGTCGACGATCGGGCCATGCGGATCAACGCAACGTTCAACGAGGGAGCCGGGGACATCCTCGACGCCGTCACAGAGTTCGCCGGTCTCCCCATTCACCACTACCTGCAGGTCAATTTCGAAGGCTTTGCCCGCATCGTCGATGAGCTCGGCGGCATCGAGATGACCTTCCCCCACGCGGCCCGGGACCGGAAGTCGGGCTTCGAGGTCGAGGCGGGAAAGCAGACGATCGACGGGAAGCAGGCCTTGGCTCTGGCCCGTTCGAGGTCCTACCAGGAGTTCATCGACGGACGTTGGGTCTACATCGACGCCAGCGACATCGGGCGCACCGGCCGCCAGCGGGATCTGCTCATGGCGATGTTCACCCAGCTCGAAGTGCCCACGTCGCTGGGTGGCTTCGGCAGCCTTGTGGAGGCGATCGGCCAGTTCGTCATCACCGATGAGGCCTTCGACGAGGACGACATCATCCAACTGGGCTGGGAGTTGCGGAACATCACCACGCGGGACATCGACTCGTTGACGCTGCCGGTGCAGATCTTCGAGGAGGGCGGGGTCTCCTACGTGATTCCCGTCGAGCCCGAGGCGACGCAGGCGCTCGCTGCTTTCCGCGACGGGGAGCCGTTCAGCGATACCGTGGTCGGCACTGCATCCGTCCAGGTGGAGAACGGCAACGGTCGGGAAGGAGCCGCCACCTCGATGGCGGCGATCCTCGAAGGAGCGGGGTACGTGATCGCCGGGACCACCAACTCGGGCCGCGAGGACTATGCGATCACCCAGGCGGTGGCCCGTCCTTCGAGGCTTTCCTTCGCCGAGGCGATCGTGGACTACCTCGGGTACGGGGAGGCGGTGGTCGGCAGTACCCCCTCCGGGGTCGATGTCGTCGTTATCGTCGGTCTCGATGCCCCCGCCTCCTGAGGCCGCCGCGAGACCCATTGCCGTCATCGGTGCCGGCCACGTCGGGCTCGTCACCGCAGTCGGTTTTGCCCATCACGGCCGTTCGGTTCGTCTCGGTGAGGCCGATGCCGAGCGGCTGGCCCTCCTCGAGTCGGGTCGGGTGCCGTTCAGTGAGCCGGGGCTCGCCGAGATCGTCGCCGCCGCGCTGAACGACGGCACGCTGACCGTTCACGGCGACAACGCCGATGCGGCGGCGGGCGCTGCCGCAGTGTTCATCGCGGTGCCCACACCTCCGGGAGGGGCGGGTGCCGCCGACCTGTCGATGGTGGATGCCGCGATTCGATCGATCGTCCCCGTGGTCGCTCCTCCGACCCCGATCGTGGTGAAGTCCTCGGTACCGCCGGGCTCCTGGGAGGGAATCACCCGAATACTCGTGGAGGCCGGCTGTGAGTGCCCTCTGGTGATCAACCCCGAGTTCCTCCAGGAGGGTCGGGCGGTCGCCGACGTGCTCGAGCCGGCGAGGGTGGTGGTGGGCGGCACCGACCCGGCTGCCGTCGAGTTGGTGGCTGAGCTGCATCGGCCGTTCGATGCTCCGGTGGTTCGGACCGACCCGGCTTCGGCCGAGCTGGCCAAGTACGCCGCCAATGCCTACCTGGCCACCCGGATCTCCTTTGCCAACAGCGTGGCTCGGCTGGCCGCGACCTTCGGGGCCGATGTCGAGGACGTGCTGGAGGCCGTCGGCCTCGATCCGCGTATCGGCCGCCATTACTTCAAGCCGGGTCCGGGATACGGGGGTTCGTGCTTCCCCAAGGACCTCCCGGCGCTGGTCGCCGCCGCCGCCGATCGGGGGCTCGATCTCGGCCTCATCCGTGCCGTGGTCGACGCCAACGAGGTCCAGGCCGACTGGGTGATGACGATGATCACCGATGCCCTTCCCGAGGTGGCCGGCGCAGTCGTCGGTCAGCTCGGTCTCGCCTTCAAGGCGGGAACCGACGACGTGCGCACATCCCCGGCCGTCGGTCTCGCCGGCCGTCTCGTGGAGGCGGGGGCCGTGGTGCGGGCCTACGACCCCGAGGCCCGGGTGGCGATGGAGGGTGTGGAACAGGTTTCGGATGCGCTCGAGGCCGCCCGGGGCGCGGATCTCCTGCTGGTGGTCACCGAGTGGGAGGAGTTCGCCGACCTCGACCCCACCGATCTCGCCGAGGCGATGCGGGGCACGATGGTGATCGATGCCCGCAACCTCCTCGATCCGGCGGCGGTGCGCAACGCCGGGCTCGAGTACCGGGGTCTGGGCCGATGAGGCAGGCGGTGCTTCTCGTGGGGGGCCGGGCCACCCGGGTGTGGCCCCTCAGCCACCGGATCCCCAAAGGCTTGCTGCCCGTGGCCGGGGTTCCCTTCATCGAGTACCAGCTGCGTCTGGTGGCCGGAGTCGGGGTGTCCGAGGTGGTGCTGGCGGTCGGACACCACCATCTCTCTGCCTGGGAGGATTACGTGGCCCGGTGGGACGGCACACCGTCGCTGAGCCTGTCCGTGGAGGAGGAGCCGCTCGACACCGGGGGACCGGTCGTCGAGACCCTCGATCGCCTCGACGACGAGTTCCTGGTGCTGAACGGCGATGTCGTCCTCGACGTCGACCTCGGGGTCCTGATCGAAGGAGCCCCCAAGGGGGCGGCGGCCACGATCGCGCTGGTCCGCGTCGAGGATCCCAGCGCCTACGGGGTGGTGGTCACCGGTGCCGACGGGCTGGTGGAGCGTTTCGTCGAGAAGCCCCCATCGGGGACCGCACCGGCCGACACGGTGAACGCCGGCATCTACGTGATGACTCGGGAAGCACTCGCCGACTACCCCCGGGGCCCCTTGTCCTTCGAGCGAGTGGTGTTCCCCGATCTCGCCGCAGGGCAGCGCTTGGGGGGTGTGGTCGTCGAAGGGACGTGGCTCGACATCGGCACTCCCGACCTGCTGCTGGAGACCAACGGGTTTGTGCTTCGGGGCGGCTCGACCCTCCACCGTCCCGAGTCTCCCCACGGCGGGACCGGCGGGATGCGAGATGGTGGCTGGAGTTGGGTGGCCCCCGGAGCAGAAGTCGCCGCCGATGCCGTGGTCGCCGAGTCGCTGGTGCTGGAGGGCGCCGTGGTCGAAGCGGGGGCGCAGATCCGGCGTGGCATCGTCGGATGGGAGGCAACGGTCGGCGCCGGCACCACGGTGACCGGCTCGGCGGTGGTCGGGCCGGGTGCGGTGATCGGCGCCGGGTGCGAATTCGACGCCGGTGTCCGGGTCGGCCCCGGCGCCCGGGTGTCGGACGGTTCGATCACCTTCAACCCGCCCGACTGAGGAGAGATCGATGGCCAAGGCAATGGTGACCGGTGGGGCCGGCTTCCTCGGAAGCCACGTGGTGGATCTCCTCGTCGATGAGGGCTGGGAGGTGCTGGTGGTCGACGACCTCAGCAGCGGTGCCCTCGACGGGCTGGCCGGGGCGCGACGCCGCGGCAAGGTCTCGGTGCACGTCACCGACATCAGGGCGGAGGAGCTCTCCGACGTGGCGACTCGGTTCGGGCCGAGTGTCGTCTTCCACCTGGCGGCCCAGATCAAGGTCCCCGCCTCGGTGGCCGACCCGATCGGGGACGCCGACATCAACATCCTCGGCACCCTCAACGTGCTCCAGGCGGCTCGCCGCTCCGGGGCCCGCCGGGTGGTGTTCGCCTCGTCGGGCGGGGCGGTGTACGGGCCCCGGGTGCGTATGCCGGCAACCGAACGATCGACCCGGGTGCCGCCGACGCCCTACGGGATCTCCAAGAAGGCCGTCGAGGAGTACTTCCGCTGGTTCGCCGACACCTACGGAATCGAGTACGTGCTCCTGGCGCCGTCGAACATCTACGGTCCCCGGCAGACCGCCGGCACCGAAGGCGGGGTGGTGGCGGTGTTCATCGAGAGGATGCTCGCCGGTGAGCGACCCACCATCTACGGCGACGGCAATCAGACCCGCGACTTCGTCTACGTGGCCGACGTGGCCGACGCCTTCGTGCGGGCCGCCCACGCCGGCGACGGGGTCTTCCTCAACATCTCCAGCGGCCTCGAGACGACCATCGTGGGCTTGTGTGACCGTATCGCCGAGCTCACGGGTTCCGGGCTCCGCCCCCAGTTCGAGGCTCCGCGCACCGGCGATGTGACCCGCTCGGTTCTCGATCCCTCCAAAGCCAATTCGGTGCTCGGCTGGGAACCGTGGACCTCGCTGGAGCGGGGTCTCACCGAGACCATCGCCTGGTTCCAGGCAAGGATCTAGCCCTCGACCTCCAGCTCGTCGAGGCTGCGGGGCCAGTCGTCCTTGAGGATCCGGCTCAAGGCTCGGTCGGCGAGGATCCGGCCCTCGGTCTGGCATCCCGGGCAGTAGTTGGTCTCGTTGTCGGCGTAGCGGATCCGTTGGACGGGCGACGAGCACACCGGGCACGCCTCTCCGAATTTCCCGTGCACCGCCATCTCCTCTCGAAACGCAGTCACCTTCTCCGGGAAACCGTCGCCGACCTCCGTCCGGAGGCGGTCGGTCCACTCGGTGAGGACGGCGACGGTCGCCTGACGCAGCCGGTCCAGCTCGTCGGCTTCCAGCGTGTCGCTGCGGGCCAGCGGGCTGAGGCGGGCCCGGTGCATGATCTCGTCGGCGTAGGCGCCGCCGATCCCCGAGATGAGGCGGGGGTCGGTGAGCGCCCGCTTCAAGGTGTGGCGTTCCGCCGTGACGGCGCCCTCGAAGTCTTCGGCTGCGACTTCGAGCGGCTCGATTCCTCCACGGTGGTGCGCCCGTGCCTCGTCGAGGCCCCGGGCCAGGTGGATGGAGGCTCTCTTCTTGGTGCCCTCCTCGGTCATCAGCACTGAGGCCGGACTGAAGTCGAAGGCCGCCAAGCCTCGCTTGCGGGGAACGGCGCTGCCTCTGTCGCGCCACCGCAGCCGTCCGGCCACCATCAGATGGATGATCACGAACAGGTCGCCGTCGAGCTCCATCACGATCCGCTTCCCGAGCCGGCGGAAGCCGACCACCGTCCTGCCGCTCAGGGCGGCGGGCGAGGGGTCGACGGTTCGCAGCACCCAGGGGCTGCCGATCCTCAGCCCTTCGAGCCTGGTGCCGGCGATCAGCGCCTCGAGGCGCTCCACGTAGATCGCCACGTCGGGGAGCTCGGGCATCAGCGGAACAGGTCCTCCCCAGGGGCGCGGACGAGGTCGGCACCTCGGCCCGCACCCGGCGGGAGCTCGAGTCCCCTGACCAGAGCGGCCGGTATCCCGGCCGACTTGCCCATCACCAGGTCGGCTGCGGCGGCGATCTCGTCGGCGATGGCGATCTCGGTGACGGCGAGGATTCGCCCCCCGCCGTCGACCGTTCCTCGGAGATCGAGGATGGGGGTCAGGCCGGAGACCCCGATGGCCACATCGCTGAGCCCGCGCCTCCAGGCCCGGCCGAAGGTGTCGCTGATGATGACCGCCGCATCGATACCGGTTTCCCGCAGGAGGCCCATGCGCAGGCGGTGAGCCGAACGGTCGGGGTCCTGGGGGAGGAGCACAGCCGTCCCCGGCTCGGTGTTGGAGCGGTCGACGCCGGCATTGGCACACACGAAGCCGTGGCGGGTCTTGGCGATGACGAGGTCGCCGCGACGGCGAAGCACCTCGACGGCTTGGCGTTCCACCAACGCGCGATAGGCGGACTCTTCGTCACCGTCGAGAGCGACGACCGCCCCTTCGGCCTTGGAGACCACCTTGTGGGTCACCACCACCACGTCGCCTCCCCTGAGAGTGAGACCGATGCCGGTGAGGGCCTCGGCGAGGATTCGGGTGAGGTCGTCGCCGGGCCGCACCTCACCGACGCCGGTGATCGGGTGGATCTCGATCACGCCGCCGCCTCCAGCAGTTTCTCGGCGAACGATGCGGCGGCCGCCGGTTCGGCGATCCTGGTGTCGAGCACCGAGATCGCCGCACCGGATGCCGCCAGGCCGTCCGCTTCGGCGGCGTCGCCGCGATCGATCACGAGGCGGTCGACGAGGCCCTCGTAGGCGGCGAGCACCCCGGTGTTGCCCGGAGGCAAGCCGAGGCTCGCCATGACGCGATCCGCCGGCCCCTTGAGGGCCTTGCCGCCGAACAACGGACTGACGACCACCGTGGCGGCTCGGGCCACGGCCTTCCGCACCCCCGGCACCGCCAGGATGGGCCACACCGACAAGGGCGGGTTGGAGGGGGCGACGACCACCAGATCGGCCCGGTCGATGGCTTCGAGCACCCCGGGAGCGGCGGCCGCCTCATCGGCGCCGGCGTACACGACCTCGGCCACCTCGTCGCTATGGGCCCTCATGACGAAGTACTCCTGGAACGACAGCCACTCGCCTTCCATGGTCCGGATTCGGGTTCGGAGAGGATCGTCGGTGACGGGGACGACCCGGTGGGCGATGCCCATCGATGCGGCCAGCTTGTCGACGATCTCGGTCAGTGAGGAACCGGATTCGAGGGCCAGGGTGCGGAACACGTTGGTGACCAGGTCCTCGTCGCCGAGGCGGAACGTCGTGTCGATGCCGAGCCCGGCGAGCCGTTCCATCATGTCGAAGCTGTCGCCGGCGATACCCCAGCCGTGGGGGCCTTCGCGGCCCGCCAGCGTGTAGAGCACGGTGTCGAGATCGGGGGAGACGTGGAGCCCGTAGACCTCCTCGTCGTCGCCGACGTTGACGATCACCGTGAGGTGTTCGGGCGGGAGCACGGCGGCCAGACCCCGGGCGAGGCGGGCGCCGCCGACACCGCCCGAGAGCAGTGTGATCGTGGATGGTGATTGTGCTTGCGTCACCGGACCATAAGATTGGCGGGCCGTGACCTCTGATTCTGCCGAACGCCCCGCGCCCGCACCTGCAGTGGCGGCCGTCGTCATCGCCGACGATGCGACGAAGCTCGACGCGTGCCTGGCCGCCGTCGAGCGGCAAGTGTACGCCCCGGCGCTGATCTTCGTCGTGGGTGGAGACGATGACGTGCGGCGAATCGCCGGGGAGCGCGAGGCCGTGTGGCGTCGCGACGTCCGGACCTTGGCCGCCGATCTCGACCCGACGATCACCTATGTGTGGTTTGTTCGCGGTGGCGCCCGTCCCCGCGTCGATGCCCTGAGGGCCCTGATCACGGACGGCATGCGGGTCGACGCTTCGGTCGCCGGATCGAAGATCCTCGACGCGGAGCGGCCCGAGGTCCTGGTTTCGGTGGGGTACGCCACCGATGTGTTCGACGCTCCCTACTCGGGACTCCAGGAGGACGAGGTCGATCAGGAGCAATACGACGTCGTGCGCGACGTCTCGTCGGTTGCCGGGATCTCGATGCTGGTCCGCCGGGACCTGTTCTCCGGTCTGCGGGGCGTCGACCCGATCATGGCTCCCACCGCCGCCGCCATCGACTTCTGCCAGCGGGCCCGGCTGCGCGGGGGGCGCATCGTGGTGGTCCCCTCGTCCGAGGTTCTCTACGAGGCGCCCGATCGAGCCCCCGACTGGAGGGAGCGCGCCGGGGAGATCCGGGCGATGCTGAAGGTGTACAGCCCGGTCACGCTGCTCTGGGCGATACCTCTCGCCTTTGTGGTCGGTTTGGTGGAGAGCGCCGTGGCTCCTTTCCTGGGGCGGTGGCCGATCTTCGGGTTCCTGGCGGCCTGGGGCTGGAACCTGGCGCGTTTCCCTTCGGCCCTGAGGAGCCGCTTCGAGGCCCGACACGGCCGGACCGTCGGGGACGAGGAACTGTTCCGCTATCAGGTCGGGGGCTCGGCTCGGCTCCGCAGCCTCTACGACGATGCGCTCGAGACGATCCGGAGTCGCTTCCCGGAGGGGATCCTCTCCGGGTTCGGCGACGCTCTCGAGGCGAGCCAGGAGCGGGTGCGCCGGCCTTCCTTCCTCGTCGGCGCCGGGGCCGTCATCTTTGCGTTCACCGCCACCCGGGTCGTCTGGGGGGAACGGCTGCCGGTGGCGGGATTCTCTCTGCCGGCCCCCAACTCGGCGCTGGATGCCTTGAGTGCCTACGCCGGTGGATGGAATCCGGCCGGTTTCGGGTCACCCGAGGTCTTGCATCCGAGTGTCGGGGCCACCGCTGTGGTCCAGCTGGCAGCCTTCGGACGCAGCGGCCTGGCCGTGGCGCTGTTGACGCTCGGGGCCTTTCTGGCGGGTGTGTTCGGCACGGCCCGAATGTTGCACCGGTGGGGTATCGGCTCGGTCGGCGGGTACCTGGCCGGAGTGGTGTTGATGGGGGGGCCGGCCACCCACGCCGTCGCCGAGGCCGGGAACTGGGCTCCGCTGGTCGGCCTGGCGGCGGTGCCCTGGGCGATCTCGGCGGCCCTCGCTCCCTGGCCGGCACACTGGATCGATCGGATAGTTCGGGTGGCATCGGTGATCCTGCCCACCGGCATCGTGGCGTTGTTCGCTCCCCAGGCGCTGCTGCTGCCGGCGGCGGTGGCCGCCGTGTGGGCGGTGGCCGGGCACGGGGACGACCGGGTGGCGCCTCTGATGCTCACTTTGGGCGGTGCCCTCGGCTCTCTGCCGCTTCTCATGCCCTGGATCCTCTACGTCGATCTCGGCGATTACCTGGGTCACGGTGCCGCGGCGTTCTGGGCACCTTCCTGGCCGGTGGTAGGAGCCGCCGCACTGGCCTTGATGGGGGCGCTGGTCGCCGGCGATCGGGCTACCGCCTCGGTGGCCGGCTGGGGCGCCATCATCGTCGGGATCGGTGCGGTGGTGGCCCGGAGTGGGGACATCGGCTCGGGGCGGGAGGTCGAGACGGCCGGGCTCATGGCGGTCGCCCTCGGTCTGGCGGTGATCGCCGGTTCCGCCGTGGAGGTGGGGTTCCGGCGCGACCTTCTCGGTGGTGGGCGGCTGGCCTTGGGCTTGCTGGGTGTGGTGGCCGGCGTTGCCCTGGTGGCATCGACTGTGGCGGTGGCTACGCCGGGACGGGCCGGACTCCCCGAGGACCGGCTCACCGGCACGTTCGACTTCGCCGCCGGCCCCGAGATCGAGGCGAGGGCCCGGGTGCTGGCGTTCGGTTCTGAGGAGTCCTTGCCGGGCACGTCCCGTGATCTGGAGGGCCTCGGCTATCGGGTGTTCCTGCCGCCGGTACCGAGCACGTGGGATGCCTATCTCAACGAGGCCCGCCTGGGGGACGAGGCACTCCACGACTTCCTGCTCCAGATGCTGGATGGAGACGTGCGGCGAGCCGGGGAGGCGCTGTCTTCCTTCGGTATCGGGTGGGTGGCCTTCCTGGAGCCGAGCCCTCTCTCCGACCTGTTCGAAGCACAGCTCGACATGGTCGGGCTGCGCTCCTTCGACCTCCCGGTGTTCCGCAACGAGGTGGCTGCTGCTCCCGCCGTTGCTGATGACGGGAGCCGATGGGTTCGCTCCGGCACCGGCTACCGGGCCCCCGAGGGCTCCGCGGCGGGGTGGGTGAGGGTCGCCGAGAACGCCGACTATCGCTGGGGCCCGGGGGAGTGGGCTCAGGATGACTGGGCCAATGTGATCGCCGAGCCCCAGGCCGAGGTCGCCTTTGCCGCCCACGGCCCGCGCCGCCTCGCGGCGATGGGTTCCGCCGGCTGGCTGATCGTCATCTTGGGGACCACGCTCGCCGGACGGTGGAGGCGACGGAGATGAAGCGACTCATCGTGCTGGCGGTTGCCGGGCTGATCATTGCCGGGGCGGCGCTGTTGCCCGAGCCGGCTCCGCCGCCCGATCCTTTGGCCGGCCTGGTCATCGACCGGCCGGGTCTCGAGTCACCACTCGATGCCTCCATCTGGTATTGCCCCTGGGCTCAGGCGAACGCCAGCCGAGACTCGATCCTGGCGGTGGTGTCGATGGATTCCGCCACGGCATTCCTGACCCTGCCGGTGGCGATTCCGGGTGAGGACCCGGATCAGGCCACGCTGCAGACCCTGGGACCGGGGGCGGCGGCGGTGGCGCTGTCCGAGATCGCCCAGCGGGGCGACTCGCCCGGCTTCTTCGAGTTCGATGCCGGCCCGGCGGCCGCCTCGGTCACGGTGACCGGAGAGGAGCTGCTGGCGGCGGACGCCTGCATCGCTTCCGGTCCGGACGTGTGGTATTTCGCCGGCGGATCGACGATGGCCGGCGAGACGCTCAAGTTGCGACTGTTCAACCCCTTCCCCGAGACCGCCAAGATCTCGGTGGGCGCCGTGAGCGAGATCGGCACCGAGGCGATCGGCGAGTTGCGCAGTGTGTCGGTGAATCCCCGCTCGTGGCGCGACGTCACGTTCGAGGAGCTGCTTCGCCAGCGTCAGAACCTCGTGGTCACCGTCACCACCGACGAAGGCCTGATCGTGCCGGCGATGGCGATGACCAACGCCGACGGGGAAGCGTGGTGGCCGGGAACCGGGATCAGCCAGCGATGGGAGTTCCCGGTGGTGAGGTTCGGTGAGCTCGAGGATGCGGCGCTGGTGCTTTCCAATCCCGGCTTGACGGCCGCCAACGTGACCGTCGACGTGCTCACGCCGACCGGTCCCCGGCCGGCGGCCTTCACGCTGCAGATCGAGGCCGATTCCCCGGGCCGGGTTTCGTTCGCTGCGATCACGGACGAGGTGATCGGGGCGCGAGTGATCGCCGACGTGCCGGTGACGGCCGCCGTGTTCGCTTCCGGTCCTGCCGGGCTGGCCGTCACCCCCGGTGTCCCCGCGCCGGCCAGGGTGTGGCTGCTCCCGGGGCTCCAGTCGATCGGGCTCCAGGAGGGTTCGCTGTGGCTGCTCAATGGGGGCGAGGAGGTGGCCTCGGTCACGATCACCGCGATCGGCTCCGAGGGCGTGGTCGCCGAGAATCTCATGATCGAGGCCGGCACCCAGCTGCAGGTCGCGGCGCTGCCCGACGCCATCGGCTACCTGGCGACGTCCAGCCAGCCCTTCAGTGCGGCGTGGAGCGTCATCGGCCCCGGCGGAGTCGCTTTCGCCTCCGGGTCGGCCGTCTCCGATGAGTGAGCCGGCGGTTCGGCTCTTCGTCGTCGGGGGCGTCACCGTGCTGGCGGCCCTCGTGGCCGGGTTCGCCCATCTCCGGGCTCGTAGGCGCCGGGTTCCCGAGATCGATGCGGAGGGTTTCGAGGGCAGGATCATCTTCTTCACCGAGCGGTCGTGTCCTTCGTGTGACACGGTCCGCGAGCTCCTGGCGCCGTTCGAGGTGGCGGAGTACCGCTACGAGGATGATCCCGAGCGCCTCTCCGGGGCCGGTGTCGACGCCGTCCCGGTGGTCGTGATCCGGGACGAAGCGGGCTTGGTGGTCGACCGGATCGCCGGGGTGCCGTCGATTCGCCGTCTGGCTGCAGGGATGCGGCGGGCCGGAATCACAAAATCGTCTTACCCGCGCTGATGGCGCGTAAGAATGACGACCCTGGAATCACGACCCTGGAATCACAGCGGTGTGGTTCGCCGCTAGCATGACGGTTGTGATCGAGCGTTGTGCCCGCTGCGGAGCGCCTTCGGGGATTGTGATGTCGTTCGACTACGACGGCATGACCGTCTGGCTCGACGACATCACCGACCCGGTGCCGCCGGGTGCCGGCTATCCGCTGTGTGAGGTGCACGCCGAGCGGATGAGCCCCCCGGTGGGGTGGACGCTGGTCGATCGGCGAGCCCCGGTGCGGCCGCTGTTCGTGTCGCTCGAGGTGGCGTGATCTTCCGGGGGGTTCCGGTTGTTGGATCGTGACGTCATCGATGCGGTGCGCTCCATGGACGAGCACGACCTGCGTCGGCTCCTGATGCTCGCCAAGGCCCGGCTGGAGGCGCAGGGCACGGAGTTCGGCGAGGCCGCCCCCCGGGTGCGGCTTCGCCGCCAGATGGTGCGGTGCGGCAAGGACGCCTGCACCCGCTGCCCCCACGGCCCCTACTGGTACGCCTATTGGCGGGAGGGTGGGAAGCGGCGCTCCCGCTACGTCGGGAAACTCGACGAGGAAACGATCAACCAGGGACCCGGATCAACCGAAGGGTGACTAGTCACTTCTCAGGAGGAAGGTCATGCCGAGGACACCCCGGCGGGGAACCGATATCACGTGCGCCAGCTGCAGCGCCGCCGATGCCATCCAGATCGAGTTGACGCTCCCGGATGGCACCGACGTCTTCTTCAACTCCTGTCACCGGTGTGAGCACCGCTGGTGGCACGCCGACGGCGAGGTCCTCGATCTGACCGCGATCCTCGAGAAGTCGCGACGTACCTAATACCCTGCGCTCGCGGTAGCCTGCGGGCTCTGTGACCGCCATCACCGCCACCACCGGTCGGCGCCGCGAGTTCAGGCTCGTGGGCTGGGTCGTGCTCATTGGTGCGGCTGCCGTTGCCCTCTTGGTGATGCGTCCCGACCAGATCTTCCGGGCCAACACCCCGACCGGGGGCGACATGGGGGCGCACGTCCTCATCCCGGCCTATCTGCGGGACACGTTGCTGGCCGACGGCCGGATCATGGGGTGGAGCAACGACTGGTATGCCGGGTTCCCGATCCTCTACTTCTACTTCCCTATCCCGGCACTGACCATCGTGCTGTTCGATCTGGTGCTCCCCTACGGAGTGGCCTTCAAGATCGTCACCGTCGCCGGGCTGGTGGGCCTTCCCTTCGCCTCCTACTACTTCGCACGGTCGATGGGCTTCGCCCGGCCGGTGTCGCTGGTCGGCGGTGTGGCCGGGGCCACCTTCGTGTTCATGGAGAGCCGGTTCCCCGATACCGGGCAGATCTACAGCATCTTCGGGGGCAACACCCTGTCCACGCTGGCGGGGGAGTACTCCTTCTCGTGGTCCTTTGCGCTCTCCCTCGTCTACCTGGGGATGGTGATCCGCAACACCCGCCAGGGCCGGGGGTTCACCGTGGGGGCCGGGGTGGTCCTGGCGCTGGCCGCCCTCAGCCACGTGATCACGACCCTGGTGGTCGTGGTCGCCTCCCTCCCGTTGTTGTTCCGGCGCAAGGGCACCGCGGCCGTCACCGGGGCCTGGGCGCTGGGGTTCGGGCTGGCCGCCTTCTGGGCGGTGCCGCTGCTGATGCGGGTCCAGGACTACACCACCGACATGGGGTGGAACCCGGTGCAGGGGCATTGGAAGGTCTTCCCGGGCGATCTGTGGCCGATGCTGCTGTTGGGGGCCGTGGGACTGCTGTGGGCCGCCGCCCGCAAGGCCACGATCGGGCCGGCCCTGGTGCTCATGGTCTTCCCGATCATCGGGTACTACGGCCTGGAGTACCTCGACTGGACCAAGCTCTACAACGCCCGGCTGTTGCCCTACTGGTACTACGTGATCTACCTGTTTGCCGGTATCGCAGTGGGTCTGGCAGTGGTGGCGATCGTGCGAAGGGGGCCCTCCCGAGGCCTGGCCGTCTGGCTGGCCACCGGGGTGGCCTCCGCCTTCTTCCTGGTGGTCGGGGGCGTCGGGGTCTCCAGGGCTCCGGCCTGGGCGAACTGGAACTACAGCGGCTACGAGGCCAAGGAGGGGTGGCAGGAGTACGAGGCCCTCATCGCCGAGATCGACCGCTTGCCGCCCGGCCGGGTCATGTGGGAGGCCTACAGCGAGTTCTACAACCGGTACGGGACGCCCATGGCGCTCATGCTGACCGGCTATTGGAGCGAGGGCCACCCGTCCATGGAGGGCCTGCTGTTCGAGTCGTCGATCACGACGCCTTTCCACTTCCTGAATGCCGCCGAGGTGAGCGAGAACCCCTCGAATCCGATCGGTGGGCTTCGCTACCACCGGCTCGACTTCGAGCGGGCGGTACCCCATCTGATGCTCTACGACGTCGCCTACTACGTGGCGACGACCGATGCCGCCAACGAGAAGGCGGCCGAGGCGGGCCTCGAGGTGCTCGCCGAGGTCGACCCTTTCACCGTCTACGCCCTCCCCGAGGCGGATCTCGTCGAGGTGGGGTCCTGGGAGCCGGCGGTCTGGGGTGAGGATGGCGGCTTCGTCGACGCCGCCTTGGAGTGGTACGACGACATCGAGCTCCTGGATCGATGGTTGGTGGCCGAAGGGCCGGACGATTGGCGCCGGATCGATGAAGCCACAGACCCGGGTCGGCGCTCGGTGCGCATCGAGGGTGCGGTGGACGACGTGGTGCTGGAGGACCACCGCATCTCGTTCCGGACCACGGCGGTCGGTGCCCCCCACCTCGTGAAGGTGTCGCATTTCCCCAATTGGCAGGCCACCGGCGCCGAGGGCCCCTATCGGGCGGCTCCCTCATTGATGGTCGTCGTGCCGACGCAGGAAGAGGTGACGATCGAGTTCCGCAACACCGCCGCGGAGAACGGCGGCATGCTGCTCACCGTGATCACCCTCTTGGGCTTGGCCGCCTGGGGGGTGGTGCGGTGGCGGCGGCGCCAAACCGCGCTAGCGCTCCCGCCACAGGTGGAGGCGGATGCGCAGCAGGCCGACGATGGTGCGGGGGACTCGTCGCAGGAGGCCTGAGCGGGCCGGCCGCTCCTCGATGACCGTGACCGGTAGTTCGATGATGCGGTAGCCATCGCGTTCCGCCCTGATCACGAGTTCGGTGTCGAACAGATCGAGGGTGGAGTTCACGAAGGGGACGACGCTCTCGATCACCGTGCGTCGGACGAGCTTCATGCCGTGGGTGTCGCTCACCCGGGAACCGAACAGCCAGCGCAGCAGGCGGTTGAAGACGAAGGTTCCAAGCCGGCGAAGGCTGCTGCGCCGGTCGTCGGAGGCCGGGTCCCTCTTGGATGCGAGCACGATGTCGGCCCGGTCGGCCGACGCCAGCCCGTCGGCGAGGAAGGCCCCGGAGAAGTAGTCGATGTCGAAGTTGGCCACCCACTCCGTGCTGGCGGCCCGGAAGCCGGCTCGCATGGCGGCGCCGTAGTTCGCCTCGGGGATCCGGATGACCTCGATGCGGTCGTTGCGGGCGGCGAGATCGAGGGCGATCCCTGCGGTGCCGTCGACCGAACCGTTCTCGGCGAGTATCACGGTGGTCTCGGCGGGCACGTCGTCGAGCTCGGCGAGGAGGCGAGGCAAGGCATCGGCCAGGTAGGCGGCCTCGTTGTGGATGGGGACGACGATGCTGATGGTGGTCACGGGGGGCGATTCTATTGGCGGGGCGGCGACCCCGGGGCCCGTAGAATGCGGCGTTGCATGGACCTCGATGCGATCTTCAAGGCCTACGACGTGCGCGGCCTGGTCCCCGAACAGCTCGACGATGAGGCGGCGATGCGGATCGGGGCCGCCTTTGCCCGGTTCGCCGAATCCGATCGCATTGCGGTCGGTCGCGACTGCCGGGAGTCGTCCCCGGGCCTGGCGGATGCCCTCAAGGGCGGCATCACCTCGCAGGGCGTCGACGTCGACGACCTCGGGATGATCACCACCGACATGGTCTACTACGCCGCCGGGGCGCTGGACCGGCCGGGGGCCATGATCACCGCTTCGCACAACCCCAAGGGCTACAACGGGATCAAGTTGTGTCTGGCCGGCGCCGCCCCCGTCGGGATCGAGAGCGGGCTCGTCGAGGTGAAGCGGATGGCCGCCGGGGAGCTCGTGGCGGCACCGGAGGCGGGGCGGGTGGAGCCTCGGGGCGTGCTCGGCGACTATCTGGAGCACATGGCGTCCATCATCGACGTCGATTCGGTGGCTCCCCTCAGGGTGGCGGTGGACGGGGGGAACGGGGTGGCCGGGGTGGCGCTTCCCGGGGTGTTCGATCGCCTCCCGGCGGAGCTCATCGGCTTGTACCTGGAGCCGGACGGCACCTTCCCCAACCACCATCCCGATCCCCTTCGGCCCGAGAATCTCGCCGACCTGGAAGCGTTGATGAGGAGCGAGAGGCCCGATCTGGGGGTGGCGTTCGACGGCGACGCCGATAGAGCGTTCTTCATCGACGACCGGTTGCACCCTCTCCCGGGCAGCACGATCACGGGGATGATCGCCTCGTGGTTCCTGGAGCGGGAGCCGGGCTCGACGATCGTGCACAACCTCATCTGCAGCCGGGCGGTGCCCGACCTGGTGACGGCCGCCGGCGGCACCCCGGTGCGCACCCGGGTGGGTCACTCGTTCATCAAGGGCGTGATGAAGGACACCGGAGCGGTGTTCGGTGGGGAGCACTCCGGCCACTACTACTTTCGGGACAACTTCAGGGCCGACTCGGGGATCCTGGCGATGCTGGTGCTTCTCCAACTGCTCTCGGAGGAGGGCCGGCCGCTCTCGGAGGTGCGGACTCGCTTCGAGCCGTTCGCCCAGTCGGGCGAGATCAACTTCTCGGTCGAGAATCAGCAGGCGGCGACCGCCGCGGTGGCAGCCGCGTTCGGCGACGGTGAGCAGGATCGGTTGGACGGTCTCACCGTCTCCTGGGAGGACCGGTGGTTCAACCTGCGCCCCTCGAACACGGAGCCGGTGCTGAGGCTCAATGTGGAGGCTCCCGATCCGGAGGGGGTCGGCGGTCTGGTCGCCGCGGTCGAGGACGTCATCGAGGAGGCCAACCGTGCCGGTGCCTGATGAGCTCCTCGAGATCATGATCTGTCCCGAGTGCGGTGGCGGCCTCGACGACCGGGGCGAGGCCCTGGTGTGCCGCGAGTGTGGTCTCCACTACCCGGTTCGCGATGGGATCCCGGTCATGCTGCCCGAAGAGGCCTACCGTCCCGGCGAGGAGGCACCGTGAGGAACCTGATCGCCGAACTCCCGGCCCAGCTGCGCTGGGCCGCCGAAGTGAGCCTCATCGATGGGATCGAGGCCGAGGAGGCTCTGGTGGCGGGGATGGGGGGTTCCGGTATCGCCGGGGACATCGCCGCCGTGGTCGCCGAGGAGCGGGGCCGGCGTTCCTCGGTGCACAAGTCCTACGGGTTGCCGGGATGGGCGAAGCGGACGGATCCGCTGGTCGTGCTCGTCAGCCACAGTGGTGACACCGAGGAGACCCTGTCGGCGGCGGCTGCGGCGCTGAGCGCCGGAATCCGGCCGGCGGCGGTGACCACCGGGGGCCGGCTCGGTGACATGGCGGCCGAGAAGGGCTGGCCGCTGGTGATGGCGCCTCCGGGACCGCAACCTCGGGCCGCGGTCGGCTATCTGGCGGGAGGGGTGCTCCGCCTCCTGGAGAGCGCCGGGATGCTCCAGGGCACCGCCGATGATCTTCGCGAGGCCGCCGCCGTCGTGGAACGCCTTCTCGGTGGTGGGGATGGCCCGGCGGTGGCTCTCGCCGCCGATCTGGCGGAGGCACTCGAGGGCCGGGTGGCCGTCATCTACGGCGAGCACGGTCTGGCGGCGGTGGCTGCCAACCGCTGGAAGACTCAGCTCAATGAGAACGGGAAGGCGCCGGCCTACTGGTCGGTGCTCCCCGAACTGAACCACAACGAGATCGTCGGCTGGGACGCCTTCCCCGAGCTCGGCCGGGATCGGGTCGGCGTGGTGACGCTGTGCGATCGCGAGGCCCACCCCAGGGTGGCCTTGCGGGCCCGACTGACCACCGAGTCGATCGAGGGCAGGGTCGCCGTCGCCGGTGAGGTGGAGGCACAGGGCGAGAGCGCGCTGGCCCGGTTGTTCAGCTTGTTCGTGATCGGCGATCTGGTGTCGGTCTCGGTCGCCGAGCGAGCCGGAGTCGATCCGATGACGGTGGAGCCGATCGCAGCCCTGAAACGCCGTCTCGCCGAGGAGGAAGGATGAACCACGACATCGCCGACGGAAGCCTGGCTCCCGAGGGTGCGCTTCGCATCGAGTGGGCTGCCGGGCGGATGCCGGTGCTGGCGGCGCTGCGGGAGCGTTTCGCCGCCGAGCGCCCCCTGGATGGGGCCAGGATCGGGGCCTGCCTCCACGTGACGGCAGAGACGGCCAACCTCATGGGGGTTCTGCGCGCCGGGGGAGCCGAGGTGGCGCTGTGCGCCTCCAACCCGCTGAGCACTCAGGACGACGTGGCCGCCGCCCTGGTCGCCGACGGTGTGGATGTGTTCGCCGTGCGGGGTGAGGACTCTGCCCGCTACTACGACCACATCAGGGCGGTGCTCGATCGTGAGCCGCATATCACGATGGATGACGGGGCGGACCTGGTCACCACCTTGCTGCGGGAGCGGCCCGGCCAGGATCCCGTCGGATCGACCGAGGAGACGACCACCGGGGTGATCCGTCTCCGGGCCATGGACGCCGACGGGGTGCTCCGTTTCCCGGTGGTTGCCGTCAACGACTCCGACACCAAGCACCTCTTCGACAACCGCCACGGGACCGGGCAGTCGGCCCTCGACGGGATCATGCGGGCCACCAACCTGTTGTTCGCCGGCAAGACCGTGGTGGTCGTCGGGTTCGGCGATTGCGGCGTCGGCGTGGCAGCTCGGGCCGCCGGCCTGGGGGCTGCGGTGGTGGTGGTGGAGGTCGATCCGGTCCGGGCGCTGTCGGCGGCCATGGAGGGGTATCGGGTGATGACGGCCGCCGACGCCGCGGCGGTGGGCGACGTGTTTGTGACGGTCACCGGCAACCTCCACGTGCTGCGAAGCGAGCACTTTGCTGTGATGAAGGACGGTGCGGTGCTGGCGAACGCCGGGCACTTCGACGTCGAGTTGGACCTCTCGGCCCTCGAAGGAGAGGCGACCGGGAGACGGCGGATCCGTCACGAGCTGGATGAGTGGACCATGCCCGACGGCCGCAGGGTGCTGGTGGTCGCCGAGGGGCGGCTGGTGAATCTGGGAGCCGCCGAGGGCCACCCGGCCGAGGTGATGGACATGTCGTTCGGGAATCAGGCTCTGGCCGCCGAGTGGCTGCTGCAGAACGGCGCCGACCTGGAGCCCCGGGTCTATCGCCTTCCGAAGCACCTGGACGCTGAGGTGGCCTCGATCGCCCTCGAGCGTCTTGGGGGAGGACTGGAGCAACTCACCCCGGAACAGGAGCGGTACCTGTCCTCCTGGGAGGAAGGGACCTAGCGGCCGGCCTCAGCCCACCGGCTCCCGAAGGTCGAGCACGGCGCGATCGGCCGACTCGATGACGTCGATGATCTCCCGGTCGACCAGCTCATCACGTTCCAGCAGCCCATCGCGGAGCGCTTCGATGAGATGGCGGTTGGCGCCGAGGAGGGTGGTGACCGCCCGCTTCTGTTCGTCGAGGAGCTCTTCGAGGGCGGTGCGGGCCCGGTCGTCGGCGAGCACGATCGACACCAGGTCGCCACCGAATGGACCCCCGTCGGCGGCCCGGAAGGAGGCGAGCGATCCGCCGAGGCCGAGACCGCCGACCATCTCGGCGGCGATCCGGGTCGCCGCGGCCAAGTCCCCCCCGGGTCCGGTGCCCGACTCGCCGTAGAACAGTTCCTCGGCCACCATCCCGCCGAGTGAGATCTGGATCATGGCCAGCGCTTCGGAGCGGCGCTGGGTGTAGCGCTCCTCCTTCTGGCTGTGGGCCAGCAGACCGAGCGCGTCCTTGCGCTTGACGATCGACAGCACGTCGAGCTTGCGGGTCTTGCCGACCAAGTAGGCGACCACGGCATGTCCCGATTCGTGGGTGGCGATCGTTTCCCGTTCCTCGGGTGTGTACTCGGCCGGTTCGGCGAGGCCGATCTCCACGTCGAGGCGGGCCCGGCGCAGGTCGCTCACCCCGAGCTCTGCCCGGTCGTCGCGGAGGGCGAAGAGGAGTGCTTCATCGAAGAGACGTTCGAGGGATGCCGGCGAGTAGCCGATCGTCGAGGCGGCCAGGTCGTCTCGGGCGGTGTCGTCGACCGTCTCGTCGTGTGCCTTGCGGGCCAGGAAGTAGTCGATGAGCTCGCGACGCTCTTTGCGGGCCGGGAGCGGGAAGTGGAAGGTGCGGTCGAACCGGCCCGGGCGCAGCAGGGCGGGGTCGAGTGAGTCGGCCCGGTTGGTGGCACCGATGAGCAGGATGTTGGCGAATGGGGCCACCCGGGTGCGGATCTGACGATGCTGGGGCAGGAACTTGTTGAACGCTCGGATGATGGCGTTGCGGAACTTCATGCTGCGAGGGGGTTCGTCGAAGCTCTGCATCTGCACCAGGAGTTCGTTGACGACCCCGCCGACACCTTCGGAGATGGCGGAACGCTCGACGGTGCGGCCGTCCATGCGGCTCATGCCGCCCCGCTTGACGCCGATGGCGTCGAATTCCTCGATGAACCCGATGGCGCCGCCTTCGGCGCGGGCCACCTTGCGGAGGCGGCGGAAGTAGGAGCGGATCTTGCGGGCGGTCGCCCCGTACCACATGCTCTGGAATGCGGTGGAGGAGACGAAGAGGAACGGGACGCCTGCCTCGCGGGCCATCGCCTTGGCGGTGTGCGTCTTGCCCGTGCCGGGGGGGCCTTCGAAGAGGACGCCGCGGCGTGGCTGGCCGCCCATCTGGTCGCGGAAGTGGCGGTGGTTGAGGAACACGTCGAGGGTGTGGCGGACTTCGCCGAGCACCGGTCCGAGTCCCTTGACGTCGTCGAACCCGACCTCGATCTGTTCGGGGAGGTAGATGGTCTCCGGGGAGCGTCCGCTGCCGAGCATCGGGCCCACCAGCACGACTCCGATGAGGAGGATGATCAGGATGCCGGGCAGCCAGATGATCGCTTCCGGTGGGAGATTGGGCCAGCCGGGGGAGACCGGGTTGCCGTCGAGGATGCGCAGCCACATCCAGAGAACCAGCGGCGAGAGGATCCAGGCGACCTTGCGGAGCCTGCGGCGCCGTTGGCGTTCCCTGGTGACCTGTACGTCGACCGCCATCTCGGCCCCGCTTCCTGCTCGTAGAGTGTCAGCGTAACTACTCTGAGTAGTGATAGCGAGGTGATGTGATGGTCATTCTCCGGCCGGGGAGTGACTAGTCACAGCCGGGTGTCACCGTGAGGGCATGGGCGACCTTCGCAGCGTCGGCAGGCCGGCACCGGCCCGGCTGGAACCGGTCGGCAGCCGCCGCCTTCCCGGCGGCACGGTGGTGCGGTCGGCGGGGCGGCACGCCGGGGAGGCCCGGCGGCTGGTCCATCTCCTCAAGTACCGGGGGCACGTGGGGGTGGCCCGGGTGCTGGCCGGGGCGATGGCCGATCTCATGGACCCTCGAGCGCGGGTCCTGGTGCCGGTGCCCCGCACGCTGGTGAGGCTGTGGCACTACGGCATCGACCCGGCAGCCGAGCTCGCCGAGGCCCTCGGCGCGTTGACCGAGCTCCCGGTGATGCGTGCCCTGTGGCGGCCGCTGTGGTGGCCACCGCGGGCCGGGCCCGCCCCGCAGCTGCGGGGAGAGCCCCGATTCCGGTTGCGCCGACCCGTGGTCGGCGCGGTGCTCATCGATGATGTGGTCACCACCGGCCGCACCCTCGGAGCCGCCGCCGAGGCACTGGGGGGAGCCGTCTCCGCGGTCACCGCCACCTCCGCCTCCCCGACTGGTGCGCCCTCGGTATAGTGAGTGCACGGCCCTTCAGGGCGAACCGAGCGTTGGAGCGTGCGTGTCGCAGCGACCGCATCGTCGATCAATCCGATGCTCTCCACCGCGGTCCCGGGAGGGATTCGGCGCGCCCTGAGGAAAGGAGATCCTGTGGAGGTTCGAGTCCACGGAAACCACACCACCATCGCTCCCGATCTTCGGGACCTCGCCGCGGACAAGGTGGCTCACGCCGCCCGGGTCTTCGACGACGTGCTCTTCGCCGACGTCGAGTTCAGCGAGGAACAGAACCCCCGAATCGCCGACGGACGCTATCGCGTCGAGATCACCTCGACGGCGGCGGGTCAGGTGGTGCGGGTCGAGGCGGCGGCTTTCGACGAACGGGCCGCACTCGACACGGCAGTGGACAAGTACGAGCGGCAGTTGCGCCGGCTGAAGGAGCGTCTCATCACCCGAGGTCGTCGTAGCAAACGGCTCAATGCGGCCCCCGAGGGCGTCGAAGAAGAGGGGGACATGATCGACGCGCACCGAATCGATCGGGTGAAGCGCTTCGACGTGAAGCCAATGACGCCTGAGGAGGCAGCCCTCCAAATGGACCTGCTGGAACACAACTTCTTTTTCTTCCTCAACGGGGAGACTGAGCGCTACGGCGTGCTGTACCGGCGACGGAACGGGTCCTTGGGGCTGATCGAGCCCCAGTGACCAGGGTCCTCGTCGTCGATGACGTCGAGCTGTTTCGACGAGGCCTCGGCTCGTCGCTGACCGCAGCCGGATTCGAGGTCTGCGGCGAGGCCAGCGACGGTGAAGGAGCGGTCTCGGCCGCCGAGCAGCTGCAGCCCGACATCGTGGTGCTCGACATCCTCATGCCGGGGCTGTCGGGTCTCGAGGTCGTCGAGAAGATCCTCGCCGTGAGTCCGGAGGCCACCATCCTGCTCCTCACCGCCAGCGAGTCGCAGGAGGACCTGATCGAAGGGATCCGGGCCGGGGTCCGCGGCTACATCATCAAGGACGCCCCCTTCGAGGAGCTGGTGAAGGCGATCGAGGACGTGAATGCCGGTGGGGCCGTCGTGTCACCGAAGATGGCCGGCAAGCTCTTCGACGCACTCGCCCCGATGCTGCGCCACCACGACTTCACGGCCCCCCACAAACCGACGCTGACCGGGCGGGAGATCGAGGTCCTCGGCTACGTGGCCCAGGGAATGACCTCGAAACAGATCGGGCGCACCTTGTTCATCTCCGAGAACACGGTCAAGAACCACGTCCGCAACATCCTGGACAAGCTTGGCCTCCACTCCCGGAACGAGGCGGTGCTCTACGCCGTTCGCGAGAACCTGATCGAGTTGTGATCATGGCGGGGCCTGGTGAACTCGCCGCCGAATCGTGGGACGGGGCCGGTGTCGTCCTCGAAACCCGTCTCGACGACCTTCCCCCGGAGTTGATCGCTCGCATCCGCGCCGAGGCCGTCTCCGATCCCGGCATGGCCGGTGTCGCAACCCTGCGGGACCTGCTCCGCATCGAGACCCGCGAAGCCCGCTTCAAGCGGGTGTTGCGGGTGTGGGAGGGGAAGGTCGTGGCCGCCCTTCGGGCTCGAGATCTCGCCGCCGCGGAAGCCTGGTTCAAGTCGGTGACGGTGCATCCCACCTTTCCCGGCGAGTTCGTGGCGCACGTGCAGCGGGCCTTTCAAGCCTTGGCCCGGCCGGCGGTCATCGATGATCTCCTGGAGTGGCTGGTCGCCGAGGAGAAGATCGAGGAGGGCGCCGCCCTCCTGGCGGCCTGGGGCGAACCGGTCGTCAACCGCATCGTGGAGTTGATGGCCATGGAAGAGCCGCCGATCAGCCGCCGGCACCAGGTGGATCTGCTGGCGGTGGTCGGTCGCTCGGACACCCGGCTGCTCATCATGCATCTCAACGATCGGCGTTGGTTCATCGCTCGCAACATGGCGATCGCCATCGGTCGCACCGGGCGACTGCAGGGTGTGGGGCCGTTGCGGAGCCTGCTCAGTCATCCCGACCCCCGGGTGCGAGTCGAGGCTCTGCGGGGCGTGGCGGCGCTGGATTCGGACTTGGGATTGCCCGACATCGTCAAAGGCTTCCGGGACGACAACCCTCGGGTCCGCCAGGCCGCGGTGACCCTCCTCAGGGCTTCGCCGAATCCGCAGGTGATTCCGGTGCTGGCCGGCCTCGTGGAGCGGGGCGGTTTGAGCGGCGCCGACAGCGAGCGCCTGGTCGAGGTGATCGCCGAGCGCAAGGGCCCGGAAGCGGAGGCTGCGCTGCGTCGCTTCGCCGAGCGCCGCTTCGCCCGGGGAGGGGCCCGAGCCGCCCGGGAGGCGGCTCGCAGGGCTCTGAAGGGGCGGACCTCATGAGCGAGTTGCTGGGACGGAACTTCCTTCGCGCCCTCCTCCAAGCCGGCCACCGGATCGAGGCCCATCCGGGGGGCCACCAATCAGTCGATGATGCCCTCGTGGCCCTGGAGCGCGCCGTCGACGTGCTCACCTGCAACACGGAGGCCGTGACGTTGCGCATCACCGGGGACGCCTTCTCGCTCGACGGACGAGTGCTGCCCCATGCCTCACTCGAGTTTCACGGCATGCTGCGCCACATGGAGGAGCGGGGAATCGGCGCCGTGACGGTGCATCGGGGCGCCCAGACGCGGGACCTGGCGGACCTCGCTGCGCTGGTGGGCGGCGTGTCGACCGATCTTCCCACCGGTGGCACCGTGGTGATCGATGAATTCGCCACACCCGAGCCCGGGGGTCCGCAGCCGCTCCAGGGTCTGAGACAGAGCTACGTCTCGTCTCTCGATGCGCTCGAAGCGTTCTCCCACGAAGGCGCCTTCAGCATGGCTTCGGTCACGGAGATCGTCGACGGCTTCATCGAGGAGCGGGTGGGGCAGTCGCTCATGCTGGCAACGGTGCATTCCCTGGAACAGGCGACCCACTATCACTCGGTCAACGTGTGTGTGCTCGCCCTGGCGCTGGGTCGCGCCATCGGTCTCGGGCGCGACGAGCTCACCAGGCTCGGCACCGGCGCCCTGCTGCACGACGTCGGCCGGGTCATCCTCGATGAGGCCGCCCTGACCAAGGCGGGCAGTCTGACTCGCGAGGAGTGGGCCCAGGTGCGCCTCCACCCCCAGGAGGGGGCGATGGCGGTTCTGGCGGCCGCTCGTCCGGGAGACGAGAGCGCGGCGCTGGTGGCGTTGGAGCACCACGCTCGGGTCGACGGCACCGGATACCCGGATCTCAAAGGCCGCAAGCTGCATCTCCACAGCAGGATCGTGGCGGTCGTCGACGCCTACGACGCCATCACGAGCCGCCGTCCTCACCGTCCGGCCCGGACCCCATCGGAGGCCCGCAACATCATCGTGGATGCAGCCGGCACCGCTTACGACCCCGACCTGGTGAGCGTCTTCGTGCACATGCTGGGTGAGTACCCGCCCGGCTCGCTGCTGCAGCTCGACACCGGCGAGGTGGTGATGGTGACGCCGGGGAAAGCCCGCGACCTGCACGGCGTGCTGGTCCGCGACATGGCCGGCGTCCTGGTCGAGGACCCCGAACCGGTTCGGCTGGCGGATCGCCGGGTGGTGGGCCAGCTGTTGGCCGAAGAGGCGGGTGTGGACCCCGCCGCGCTGCTCCACGTCGCCGACGGCTGACCTCGGACGCCGGACTCTCCCCGGCCCGTCACGCCGCCGTGCCGACCACCCGCACCGTGTCGCATCGACTCCAGCGCCCGTTCCCTTCGGGTCGTAAGGTGCGGCGGTCGAAGGGAGGCCGGTTGGAGCACCCGATCTGTGTGACCTGTGGCGTCCAGGCGCAGGAAGCAGCCGCCGTGTGCCGCATCTGCGCCGATGAACGCCAGTACGTCGGATGGGGGGGTCAGGCATGGACCACCCTGGCGGCGATGGGCGAAGCCGGTCATCGCAATCGGATCGAGGAGATCGAGCCGGGGCTGTGGGGCATCGGCACGGAGCCCCACTTCGCCATCGGGCAGCGCTCGTTGCTGGTGTGCACCCCGGTCGGCAATCTGCTGTGGGACGCCATCAGCTACCTCGACGATGAGACCGTCGCGACCGTCGAGGAACTCGGCGGGATCGCCGCCGTGTCGGCCTCGCACCCGCACTTCTACGGCTCGATCGTGGAGTGGAGCAGGGCGTTCGGCGGGGCGCCCGTCTACTTGCCTGCGGCGGACCAGGAGTGGGTGGTGCGGCCCGATCCCGCCGTCGAGTTCTACGGCGACCGGGTGGAACCGATCGAGGGGCTCAGCCTGGTGCGCTGCGGCGGGCACTTCGAGGGCAGTGCGGTGGCCCACTGGCCCGATGGGGCCGAGGGGCGGGGTGTGCTGCTGGTGGGGGACACGATCCAGGTGGTCTCCGATCGGCGCTACGTCAGCTTCATGCGCTCCTACCCGAACCTGATTCCGCTCGACGCGACCACCATCCGGGGGATCGTCGCCGCGGTGACGCCGCTGCCCTACGACCGCATCTATGGGGGATGGTGGGGGCGCAACGTTGCCGCGGGGGCACCCGCCGCAGTGGCAGAGTCGGCCCGGCGTTACCTGGAGCGGATCGAAGGGCCCCCGGCCTGAGCGGTGCTCCGGTATTCGGGACGGCAGCGGTACGCTCGGGCAGCCGAACGGGAGCTGATATGCGACGGCTGGCAACGATCTTGGTCCTGACGACGTTGGTCGCAGCGTGCGGCGACGACGACGCGGCCGGGCCGGAGACGACGGCCACCGACGATGCGGCGATCACCACGGTGCCCACCACCCCACCGGCGCTTCCCGACGGCTGTGTGATGCCGCCCTTCGAGGTGGAGGTGCGGATCGCCGGGGAGGACCCGGCCGAGGTCCTCGAGGTGGTCGACGCAGCCGCGGTGCGCATCTCGGAGGGCAAGGCCTACACGGTCTACCTGGCGGATTTCGTGATGGACCGCGACGAGTCCATCTACGTATGGAGCCAGGAGCCGCCGCCGGGGGGAACGATCGTGCAGACCGGGCTCACGGTGTTCAACGCTGAGGACCCCGCCGCGGTGCCGGTCCTCCGGGGCGGTGAGACGGGCTTCGTCGATTGGCAGGCCGGCGAGTTGGCCGCATTCCTCACTGTGATCGCTGAGGGGGCCGCGGATTTCAGCGTCGAGATGACCGGGTCCGCAGAGCTGCTCCACGTCGACGATGCCCGGGTGTGCATCCGGGCCGATATCCGCAGCGAGCGCGGGTTCGAGTTCGCCGGCACCTATCTGGCCGAGATCGTCGACGACTTCTGATCCGGGCCCGGGGTTCGAGACCTCTTTCGCAGTACCCCCGCATCGATATCATGGCGCCATGCCCGTCCTGAAGAAGCTGCTGCGCGCCGGTGAGGGCCGCAAGATGAAGGAGCTCGTAGCCCTCGTCGAGCAGGTCAATGCTTTCGAACCGGAGGTTCGGGCGCTCTCCGACGAAGCGCTGAAGGCCAAGACCGCCGAGTTCAAGACCCGTCTCGACGGCGGTGAGACCCTCGGCGATATCGAAGCCGAGGCCTACGCCGTGGTGCGCGAGGCGGCCCAGCGGGTGCTCGGGCAGCGCCACTTCGACGTGCAGGTGATCGGAGCCGGAGCCCTGCACCGCCACATGATCGCCGAGATGAAGACCGGTGAGGGAAAGACCCTGGTTTCGACCATGCCGGTCTATCTCAACGCCCTCGAGGGCAAGGGCGTGCACGTTGTGACGGTCAACGACTACCTGGCCGGCCGCGACGCCGAGTGGATGGGTGGCATCCACCGCTTCCTCGGTCTCACCGTGGGTCTGATCCAGGCCCAGATGTCCCCGGAGGAGCGCCGGCCCGCCTACGGCGCCGACATCACCTACGGCACCAACAACGAGTTCGGTTTCGACTATCTGCGGGACAACATGGCGATGACGCCCGCCCAGATGGTGCAACGGGGACACCACTACGCCATCGTGGACGAGGTCGATTCGATCCTGGTGGACGAAGCCCGGACCCCTCTCATCATCAGTGGCCGTGTCGCCGACACCGCCAAGTGGTACCGGGACTTCGCCCGCATCGTGCAGCGCCTCAAGCGGGACGACCACTACGAGGTCGACGAGGGCAAGCGGCAGGTCATCACCACCGAGGACGGGGTGGCCCGGGTCGAGCAGATCCTCGGGGTCGACAACATGTACGACCACACCAACGTGGACCTGGTGCACCACCTGGATGCGGCCCTCAAGGCCAAGGAGCTGTATTCCCGCGACGTGGAATACGTGGTCGCCAACGGCGAGGTGAAGATCGTCGACGAGTTCACCGGCCGAATCCTGGAGGGGCGCCGCTACTCGGAGGGCCTCCACCAGGCGATCGAGGCCAAGGAGGGGGTGCGGATCAAGGAGGAGAACCAGACTCTCGCCACGATCACCCTCCAGAACTACTTCCGGATGTACGGCAAGCTGGCCGGGATGACCGGGACCGCCAAGACGGAGGCGGCCGAGCTTCACGAGATCTACAAGCTCGACGTGGTGGAGGTGCCCACCAACCGCGACCTGGTGCGGATGGATCAGGCCGACCTGGTGTACATGACCGAGTCGGCCAAGTTCGATGCCCTCGTCGAGGACATCAAGGAGCGCAACTCCCGGGGTCAGCCGGTGCTGGTGGGCACGATCTCGATCGAGAAGTCCGAGCTGCTCGCCGGGCTGTTGCGCAAGCAGGGGATCCCCCACGACGTGCTCAATGCCAAGCACCACGAGCGGGAGGCGGCCATCATCGCCCAGGCCGGCCGTCTCGGCTCGGTGACCGTCGCCACCAACATGGCCGGCCGCGGCGTCGACATCCAGCTGGGGGGCAACCCCGAGGCGCTCGCTCAGGTGGAGATGAAGAAGCGGGGCCTGGAACCCGGCGCCGATGGGTACGACAAGGCCCTCCAGGAGACCTTCCAACACCTGGCCGGGGAGACCGCCGCCGAACGGGAAGAGGTGCTGTAGCAGCGCGGCCTCTACGTGCTGGGCACCGAGCGTCACGAGTCGCGGCGCATCGACAACCAGCTGCGGGGCCGCTCCGGCCGCCAGGGCGATCCCGGCGAGTCCCGCTTCTACCTCTCGCTCGAGGACGAACTGATGCGGCGCTTCGCCAGCGAACGGGTCCAGGCGATCATGCAGCGGCTCCGCATCCCCCCCGACGTTCCCATCGAGGCCAAGATCGTCTCCAACTCGATCGAGCGGGCCCAGCGCCAGGTGGAGTCGCAGAACTTCGAGATCCGCAAGAACGTCCTCAAGTACGACGAGGTGATGAACCGCCAGCGGGAGGTCATCTACGAGTGGCGCGGCGGCATGCTGCGGGGCGTGGAGACCGAGGAGCTGGTCCGAGAGTGGATCGACGAGGTCGTCGAGGATCAGGTCGGCCTCGCCGTGAGCGACGAGGTGGCCCCGGAGGACTGGGACTGGAAGGAGCTGTCGACCCGGGTCTCGCAGGTCTATCCGCTCCATCTGGGTCGAGACGAGGTGCTGGGCGGCGCCCGGGAAGCCGCCGACGTGGTCGATCTGCTCACCGCCGACGCTCAGGACGCCTACACCCGCCGCGGTGAGCAGTTCGGGCCGGAGTTGCTGCGGCGCCTGGAGCGGACCGTGGTCCTGTCGATCGTCGACAACAAGTGGCGGGAGCATCTGGCGGAGATGGATTACCTCCGGGCGGGGATCGGGCTGCGGGCCATGGGGCAGCGGGACCCGCTCACCGAGTACCAGCGCGAGGGGTACGACATGTTCTCCGACATGGTGATGTCGATCAAGACCGACGCGGTTCGCTACCTGTTCCACGCCCAGATGGTCGAGCAGCCCACGAAGGCCGAGCCCCAGGTGCGCCTCCAGGCCTCGGGGGGAGAGGGGGCGGCGGTGAAGCGGAGCGCCTCGGCCAAGGACAAGGTGGGGCGCAACTCCCCGTGCCCCTGCGGGAGCGGCAAGAAGTACAAGCGCTGCCACGGAGCGGTCGCCTAGTCTCCCTCCGCCTCACCGCCGGGTGAGGAGAAACACTGCGGTCCGCCACTGCTCGTAGTGGGCGAACATCTCGACCGCCCAGTTCTCCTTGAAGAGGCCCTCGAGTTCACCGGGGGCGATGTGGCTCATCTTCGAGGTCCCCGAGAAGCTGAAGCGGGGAAGCTCCTCGGTGATGCCGAAGAAGCAGTACTCGAGGAAGAGCGATCCGGGTCGGGACAGCCTGGTGACGGTCGCCGCCATCGCTCGACGGGCGTCTCCCCTCAGGTCGTCGAGGGTGCCGAAGTCGATGATGAAGTCGAATGGCCCTTCGATGCCGGTGATGTCGGGCGCGGTGAGGTCGCCGACGACGAAGGTCGGCTCGACGCCGGCTCTCGCCGCCCGGGCGCGGGCCTTGCCTATCGCCACCTCTGAGAAGTCGACACCGTGGGCGTCGAATCCCTGCTGCTGCAGATACACCACGTTGGCACCCGTGCCGCACCCAAGGTCGATGGCGCGCGGGTGGGTCGCCGGGGACGCGTGTTGCTGCTCGAGGACGGCGGCGAGGTCCTGGCGGACACCGACCTTGTCCCACGGCGCCCAGAGCCGGTACATCCAGTCGTAGGTGCGCTTTCCGACCACCAGGGGGTCGATCATACGGCGCTGTGGCCTGACGACACCCCTATCCTCACCACCGATGGATCAGGATCCCCGCTCGGTCATCAAGGCCCTCCGTTCCCGGCTCGGCGACGCCCGGAGGTTCCTTTGACGTCGAAGGCAAGCTGACCGAGCTCGAGGAGCTCCGCAAGCAGGCCTCGGCTCCCGATCTGTGGGACGACCAGCAGCGGGCCCTGATGGTGACCCGCCGCCTGGCGGCCCATGAGTCGATCGTCGAGCGCATCCAACGGCTCACCTCATCGCTGGACGACGCCGAGGTCCTGCTGGATCTCGCCGCCGAGGAGGGCGACGATTCGGTCGTCGCCGAAGGGTCGGCGGAGCTGGAGGTGATCGATCGGGATCTCGCCGACCTGGAGCGGGAGAGCCTGTTCTTCGGGGAGTACGACGATCAGCCTGCCATCGTCTCGATCCACGCCGGAGCGGGCGGCGTCGACGCCGCCGACTGGGCCGAGATGATGCTGCGGATGTACCTCCGCTATCTCGAACGGATCGGCTTCGAGGTGGAGGTCGACGAGGTCCTCCCCTCCGAGGAGGCCGGCATCCGCTCGGCGACCCTCACGGTGCGGGGGGAGCACGCCTACGGGATCCTCGAATCGGAGCGGGGGGTGCACCGGCTGGTGCGGATCAGCCCGTTCGACGCCGCATCTCGTCGCCACACCTCGTTCGCCGGCGTCGATGTGATCCCCGAGGTGGCGGAGGCCGCGGTGGCGATCGACCCCGACGATCTCCGCATCGAGACGTTCCGTTCCTCGGGCGCCGGCGGTCAGCACGTCAACGTCACCGATTCGGCGGTGCGGATCACCCACGTCCCCACCGGGGTGGTGGTGGCGTGCCAGGCGGAGCGTTCCCAGCTGCAGAACCGCAACCGGGCCATGGCCCTGCTGGCGTCCCGCCTCGCCGAACTGGCCCGCCAGGAGCGTCAGGCGGAGCTCGAGGAGATCCGCGGCGAGCAGAACGAGGCCGCCTGGGGGCGGCAGATCCGCTCCTACGTGCTCCAGCCCTATCAGATGGTGAAGGATCTCCGCACCGACGTGGAGGTGGGCAACGTCCAAGGGGTCCTCGACGGTGATCTCGAGGCGTTCTCCGAGGCCTATCTGCAGTGGCGGCGGTCCAATGCCTGAATGGCGCTGGGTACGCGGGGCCCACGACTAACCTCCGCCGCGAGCGGGCACCCCCTTCGAAGAGGCACGAATGATTCGGCTGCGAGATGTGACCAAGGTGTACGACGGGGGGACCGTCGCGGTGCGCAACGTGAGCCTCGAGATCGACAAGAGCGAGTTCGTGTTCCTCGTGGGGGCTTCGGGGTCGGGGAAGTCCACGCTGATCCGCTTGCTGCTGCGCGAGGAGCTGCCGACCCAGGGCCACATCTGGGTGGCCGGCAAGCACATCAACAAGCTGCCCGCCTGGAAGGTGCCGCTGCTGCGCCGCTCGGTGGGCACCGTGTTCCAGGACTTCAAGCTGCTGCCCAACAAGACGGTCTTCGAGAACGTGGCGTTCGCCCTCGAGGTGATCGGGCGGCCCCGCCACGTGGTGCGCACCCAGGTGCCCCAGGTGCTGCGTCTGGTGGGTCTGGCGGCCAAAGCCGACCGGATGCCCCGCCAGCTCTCGGGCGGCGAGCAGCAGCGGGTCTCGATCGCCCGGGCCTTCGTCAACCGGCCGCTCATCCTGCTGGCCGACGAGCCCACCGGAAACCTGGATCCGGCCACTTCGGTGGGGATCATGCGGCTCCTCGACCGCATCAACCGCACCGGGACGACGGTGGTGATGGCCACCCACGACCACGCCATCGTCGATGCGATGCGTCGCCGGGTGATCGGGCTGGATCGGGGAGCGGTGGTGCGGGATCAGAGCAGAGGGGCTTACGAGACGGCGGCGGAAGGGCCGGTGGAGGCGACCTAGATGCGGTTCCAGTACCTCTTCGGGCAGGCCATCACCAACCTGCAGCGCAACGCCCTCGTGGTGGTGAGCGCGGTGGTGGCGGTCCTGGTGACCCTCACGCTGTTCTTCTCGGCGGCGGTGGTGCGCTGGTCGATCGACCAGGACATCGGCCGCTGGGACGACAACATCAGGGTGATCGCCTTCCTCAACGACGACTTGTCGCTCGACGAGGTGTCGGCCCTGCAGGGAGAGATCCAGTCCTGGGAGGAGGTCGACTCGGTCGTCTACTTCTCCAAGGCCGACGCCCTCAACGAGTTCCGGGAGCTATTCGCCGATCAGCCCTCGCTGATCGAGGTGGTGGAGGAGGATCCGTCGACGCTCCCGGCGTCGCTGCGGGTGCGACCCTTCGAGGCCAGTGACTACACCCAGATCACCAACCGGCTGGTGGTGATCCCCGGGGTGCGCCAGGTGTCGTCGGCGGACGAGGCGATCGACGCCCTGGTGACCCGCTCCAGCCGGCTGCAGACCTTCTCTTTCTGGATCCTCATCGTGCTGGGCGGGGCGGCGATCGTGCTGATCGCAAACACGATCCGCATGGCGATTTACGCCCGCCGCGACGAGATCGGCATCATGAAGCTGGTCGGGGCCGGGAACTGGTTCGTGCGTATCCCCTTCCTGCTGGAGGGGATCATCGAGGGCATCGTCGGGGCGATCATCGCCATCGGCCTGGTGTGGATCCTGCGGGAGCAGGTGGTGGAGTTGTTCAGCACCGTGGCCGATCCCGACGCCATCAACGTTCCATGGGACTTCCTTCTGCGGCAATCGATCCTGGTGTTGGGGTTCGGGGCGGTAACCGGCCTGGTCGGCAGCGCCTTCGGCACGTGGGGCTTCCTCCGCGACTAGGGGCCGCCGGCCTCGCCGCCGCCCTCCTGGTGGCGGCGTTCGCCGCCCCGGCCGGCGCCGACCTCGGCAGCGATCTCGATGAGGTCAACGACCGCATCGAAGCGCTGCGGGGTGAGGTCGGAGGGGTGCGCGAGCAGCGCACCGAGCTCGCCAACGAGGTGCTGGACACCGCGGCCCGGCTGGACGAGGTGGCCGCCGAACTGAACGCCGCCGAGGCGGTGCTCGCCGAGACCGAGGCGGCCATCACCGTCACCGAGGACCGTCTGGAGGAGCTGGCCGCCTCGGTGGCGTCGCGGGAACAGCGGGTGGAGCGGCTCCGCACCAACATCGCCGAGACCACGCTGGCCGCCCGGGAGCGGGCGATCGAGCTGTACATGGCGGCGGGGACCGAGGGCGGTGGGATCGCGGTGCGGGTGGAGGATGTGGCTCGGTTCGCCGTCGGCATCGCCTACGCCGACCGGGTTCAGGAGGTCGCCGATCGTGATATCGCCACGCTCGCCAATCTCCAGGAGCAGGAGGGGCGGGAGATCGCCCGCCTCGACGGCGAGCGGGTGAGCCTGGGGGAACAGGTGGCGGAGCTCGAGGCTCAGCGTTCCGAGTATCAGGCCCAGGCGGCGGTGGTGGAGGGTCGCCGGGCGGAGGTGGCGACCGAGCTGACCCGCCAGCAGGAGGCTCTCGATCGCCTGGACGACGAGATCTCCCACATCGAGGGGGAGATCGCCGCCCTCGCTCGCGAAGAGGAGTGGATCAAGGAGCTCATCCGCTTGGAGCAGTTCGGGGAGGGCAACGCCCCGGGGGTGCTGTTCCGCCCGGTGCCCGGCGGAGTGTCATCAGGGTTCGGCTACCGGATCCACCCGATCTACGGGGACCGTCGTCTCCATACGGGTTGGGACATGAATGCCGGCTGCAACGCTGCGATCCGGGCCGCCGGGGAGGGCCGGGTGATCTTCTCCGGCTGGCGGGGCGGCTACGGGAACGCCATCATCATCGATCACGGGGGCGGCATGGTCACCCTCTACGCCCACCAGAACCGGCTCGATGTCGGCTACGGTGCCCCGGTCGCCACCGGTGACATCATTGGACTGATCGGATCCACCGGGACGTCGACGAGTTGCCACCTCCATTTCGAGGTGCGGATCAACGGCGATCCGGTCGACCCCACCCCATACCTATGAGCAAGACCCCCAACACCAAGACGATTGCCACCAACCGACGGGCCGGCCACGACTACAACATCGTGGACACCGTGGAGGCCGGGTTGGTGCTGCGCGGCTCGGAGGTGAAGAGCCTCCGGGACGGCCGGGCCAACCTCAAGGACGGCTACGGACTCATCAAGGACGGCGAGGCGTGGCTGGTGGGGGTCCACATCGCCCCCTATTCCTTTGCCCGGGAGGGGGGCCATCAGCCGGATCGGACCCGCAAGCTGCTGCTCCACAAGCGGGAGATCGAGCGTCTCGGCGCCCAGATCGCCGAGAAGGGCTACACCCTCATCCCCATGCGGATGTACTTCAAGGAGGGCAAGGCCAAGATCGAGCTGGGCCTGGGGAAGGGGAAGAGCCGCTTCGACAAACGGGAGACCTTGAAGCGCAAGCAGGCGGATCGGGAGATGCAGCGGGCGATGCGCTACCGCAGCCTCGAGTAGGCCGGCCCTTCCGGTGGTGCTCGGACGGTGCGCTGGCAGGTTGGCGCACCCCGCCACCGCCGCCGATCCGTGCCCGAGGGGTGTAGCGTCGGTGCCGTCGATGCAACGCCTCGAGGAGGGGAGTGGATGCAGACCAAGTACCTGTGGACGCTCTCTGCGGTGATCGCCATCTGGCTGGCGGTGCTGCTGATGAGCCTGTTCACGCCCGATTTCGTGAGCGGCGGGGAGCAGGACCACATCAAGTTCGCCGCCATCATCAACTGGCTCTGGGGTGCCTTGGCCACGGTGGCGGTGCTGCGCATGCTGCGCCACCAGGGCGCCAAGGCGGCGGAGAACAGCACCTGGGTGGCCCTGGGGGTCGGGGTGGTGGTGATCTGGACCACGGCGACGCTGGTCAGTCTCCTCGTCCCGGACATCGAGACGGGCACCGACCCGACCCGAATCCCCCTGGCGGGGATGATCAGCCCCATCGTGGCCATGGTGCTGACCCGCTACCTGGCCGAGTTCCTCTTCGAGGGGCTCGGGCAGAAGCCGGTCGAAGTCGAAGAGGAACCGATCTCCTAGCGGCATGCCGGCCGGTTTCCCCGCCGGGGAGGGTCAGCAGGCCCACCTCGGCACCCGTCGATCGTCTTCGCACCTGCGCAGGGCCGGTCGGCGTCGGGGCTCGGCATGGGGGTTCTCGACAAGGCGGTCCTGGTGTTCGACGAGGTCTTCTGGGACGACGAGCATCACGTGCTCGGCTTCATCTCCGACCGTCCCGGGGAGTGGGCGGAGTGGCTCAACCTCGCCGCCGTCGCCGGGATCCCGGTGTTGGTGGGCTTCAACGCCGGATCGGTGGCGCGCCGCTTCGCGACGATGCTCGAGGACGAGGTGATCGCGTCGGCGCTGGGCGTGGTCGAGACAGTCGCAGGTCGATAGGCTCCGGGCCAGCTCACCGGGGGACCCATGTGGTGGGAGTGCCGGCTTCGGCGGGAACCCCCGGGGGCGCCTGGGACGTCCCAGCGACGAGGCAGAGAGGAGTGCCATGCGGAGGTTGACCGCAGTCGCCGCCCTGGCGCTGGTGCTCACCGCCTGCGGCGCCGATGACGAGGTCGGGGGCGAGACTCCGACCCCGGCCGGGGCCGACGACGCCGTTCCCCCCTCCGAGTCGGTGCCGGTTCGTGAGGCCGCCGTGCAGGCCGATGGGCCCACCACGGTGACCGGCCAGCTGCTGGTGGAGGGCGACCGGATGGTGCTGTGCGCCGGGCTGACGCGTTCCATCCCGCCGCTGTGCGTCGGCAGCCGTCTCACCGTCGAGGATCTCGATCTCGACGCCGTGGAGCTCACCGAGGCGGCCGGGGTGAGGTGGACGTCCGCCCCGGTGACCTTGCAGGGGGAGAAGCTCGGCGACACGCTGTTCGGGGCCTCTGTGGCCGGTTGAGGGAAGGCCGTAACCCGCCGATGCGTTGTACGATTGAGATGCGCGTGACAGCGCGCCCCATACGGGGGTGACATGGTTTCGACTTTGAGGGTCGAAGCGCCGGAAGCGAGCCGAGGTCCCCGGAGTCCTCGTTAAAGAGCCGGGACAACCATACGTGCAGACAACGATCTGGCACTGGCTGCCTAACTAGGTAGCCCGTCCGCTCGGGGGGTGCCCTCCCCGCCGTACCGGACGACGCAATGAGGGATGCCCCCGCCGGGGTTCCGGGACCGGCGGGTCAAGCCCAATTCCGGATAGGGCACCGGGGGGCTCGCCGATAGAGTCCCGGAGGCCCGAATACTCGCTATCGGCTGCGCTCGGAGATGCCGGCGTGGAAGCCTCAGAGGACCGGGGTTCGACTCCCCGCACCTCCACCCAAACCCAACCCAACCACCGCGGGTTCTCTCAAGGACACGGCTCTGGAGCTGATCCAGTCTTGGATCAAAGGGGAGAGCGAACTCTTCACCTTTTCCGAGCCGAGACCGGGTATCAGCCGGTCTATTCGTCGTACTCCGAGATGGTGAGAC
>JBFFRY010000011.1:0-68025 GCA_041572755.1 Acidimicrobiia bacterium
TGTTCGTTCGATGCTGATCTGGTTGGGGACGCGGGGGATCCGGATCATGTGAACACGGTGACGGTCACGGTGACTGATGACGACGCCAATACCGCCACTGCGACCGATACCGCCACCGTCACCTACATCGGTGGGGCCAGTGCCTCGGTCTCGGGGACGCTGGGTCTCGATCTGACCGGTGACGGCGTGGTTTCAGCGAATGAGCCGCCGTTGAGCGGGATCCTGGTGGAACTCGTCGATGCCGGGGGAGCCGTGATCGCCGCCGTGATCACCGACTTCGGCGGCTTCTATGAGTTCGTCGAGCTCGCTCCGGGCGCCTACACGGTCGCGGTCGATCTCACCACGGTGCCGGACGGCTTGGCGATAGTGGGTGACCCCGATGAGACCATCGACGGAGTCACGCCGGCTGAGCTGAAGGCCGGTGAGCACCTGGGTGATCGCGACTTCGTCTTCCGGGGCACCGGCAGGATCGGTGACTATGTGTGGCTCGACGACGACGGCGACGGCATTCCGGATCCCAATGAGGATCCCCTCCCGGGTGTCGGCGTCACCCTGACGTGGAGCGGCCTCCCGTCTGCGCAGCGGTCCCTCTTCCGATGGACGTTCCCTGCTCAGCTGACCGGCATCGACGGGAAATACCTCTTCGAGGATCTTCCCCCGGGTTCCTACCGCGTTGCGGCGGAGAGTCCGGCCGGCCTCTCGCCGACCACGCAGACGGTGGTGACGGTCGAGTTGGGGGTGGGCGAGGTCTTCATGGATGGGGACATGGGCTTCGTGACGCGGGCCGACGAACCGTTGCCACAGACCGGGTTCGATTCAGGCGACCTCGTCGACTTGGGGCTCACGCTGGTCGTGCTCGCCGTGGAGCTCCTGCTGATCGCGGCGTTCCTCGAACGCCGGCGTCGTCTCGCCTAGGGGTGATGATGGCCCGGACCCGGGCCGTCCGACCCCCGTCAGCATCCGGGCTCGCCGTGGTTGCCACAGCAAGCCGAACCGGTTCTCAGCTTCGTCAAGTTGTTCTTGATCGCCGTCTTGACCTTCTCGCGGAACGGAAGCTCACTCTCCCGCCAGTTCGAGAAGAACGCCCCGGCACTCGGTTTCCCCA
Organism: Acidimicrobiia bacterium; assembly: GCA_041572755.1. Classification (GTDB taxonomy): domain Bacteria; phylum Actinomycetota; class Acidimicrobiia; order Spongiisociales; family UBA11373; genus JBFELU01. Next base: position 1,106 of record JBFFRY010000011.1, read on the forward strand.
TGACACGACTCTCGCAGGCCATCGGGTCCAAGGCCAGCATCAATGGGTGATGTCGTCTCCCAGGTGAGCGGTCTCTCCGAATGACGTCATGCCCATGACACACCCACCCGCCAGGTTCTTGGCGTGGATGCGGCTCACCGAAGCGTGCGGGGAAACGAAACGTTCCCACTCCCACGGGGTCGGATCGAGACCCAGCAGGAAGCCGAGAGCCACCGCGTTGGTGCCGCCGTGGGCTACCACCAGGATTCGCCCCGGGGTCTCCTCGATATTCCACAGGTGAGGTTCCGGGCGGGGCCGCACGCCGCGATCCCCGAGGAGCTGCGACAGCGTGATGGTCACTCGTTCGTGGAAATCGAGGAAGCTCTCGCCGCCCGGCATCCCTTCCCACCACTCCTCGGGCGGACGGTGCCGGGCTTCCCGGAAGATGCGATCTACCGTCTCGGCCGGTGTGCCGCTCCAGTCCGGCATCCGTATCTCCGTGAGATCGGCCACGACGTTCGGCTGCAGCCCCATTGCGGCGGCTAGGGGCTCGGCCGTCTGACGGGCACGAGCAGCGGGGGAGACGATCAGCTCGTCCCAATCCTCCTCGGCCAGGTAGGCGGCTGCGGCGCCGGCCTGCCGCAACCCGAGGTCCGTGAGCGGGGGATCGACGACACCGACTCCGTCGGCGACCCAGGCCGGCTGGGCGTGGCGAACGAAGGCGATGTCCACGGGAGGCGAGGGTAGCCGGGGACGCGACGAGCGGCCGCCCGGGGGCGGCCGCTCGATGGGAGGAAAGCCGTCTCTCGGCGGCGACGCGAGCTCATCGTCGCAGACGAGTGCTGCCTTGAGGCCTTTCGGTCCTCGGTCGCGGGGCTTGCCGTACAGTGGGCCCCGATGCACGGTGCCCTCGTCGACCACTTGCGCCGAAACGCCCTCCAGCGAGGGGGCCCGTTTCGCTTGCGGGCGGGGGGGGAGACGGACTGGTACGTCGACGCCCGGCGGACCACGTTCGACGGGGAGGGTGCACTGCTGACCGGTCGGGCCGTGCTGCACGCCCTCGATCCCGGAGTGACCGCAGTCGGCGGTCTCACGATGGGGGCCGACCCCATCGCGGTCGCCACGGCAATGGTGGCCGCCACCGAGGGCCGACGAATCTCGGCATTCTCGGTCCGGAAGGAAGGGAAAGATCACGGAATGGGCGGCCGGATCGCGGGTCCGGTCACGGCGGCCGACCGGATCGCGGTGGTCGAGGACACCACCACCACCGGCGGTGCGATCGTGGAAGCGATCGAAGTGCTGACGTCGGCCGGCCTTGCCGTCTCGGAGGCGCTGGCCCTCGTCGATCGGAGTGGGGGCGCGGTCGGCGCCCGCCTCGCCGAGCGCGGGATCCCCTATCGGGCCCTCGTCGATCCGATCGACTTGGGAGTGAACCCATGAAGGTCACCGTGACCCGCTCAGTGTGGAGGGTGCTCGGCTACACCCTCCTGGCGATCCCGATGCTGTTGCTCGCCGTGGACATGTCGATCTCTCACCGGTTCTTCCCGGAGCCGGAGACGTCGGATGTGACCGAGACGGTGACTCTCAGCGATGGGAGCACGACGGAGGTGACTCGTCAGGTCCTCACCAACAGCGGTGCCGCCGAGCGACGGCGCGCCCTCGGATGGTCGATCGGCTTGGGGGTGGCCGGGACCGGTCTGGCGGTGTGGGCACTCAAGGACCTGGTCTACCCCCGCCGGATACTCGTGTTCGACGACGACGGCCTCGTGCTCCAATTGAGGCGACGAACCTCGGCGCGGAACCGCTATGCGTGGAGCGACATCGCCGGAGTCCGCTCCGGTGTGGGAGAGGACGACGGGGGTGAGACACCGGTCCTCGGCCTGCTCTTCCACGATCCGGAGATGCTGCCGGTCGACCCGTGGGGCGGGTTCATCGATGGGGGCTGGCTCTACTTGTACACCGCGGAATGGGACCGCCCGGCACACCAGGTGGCCCCGCTCATTGAGGCGCGGGTGACCCGGCTGATCCCCAAGAGGGGCGGATGAACATCGGAGCCCATATCGGGAACCGTGCCCCGCTCGAGGCGGCGGCGGAGCGGGGAGCCGACGTCATCCAGATGTTCCTGTCCAATCCCCAGTCGTGGAAGAAGCCGCTTCCTCGCGACGACGCGGGTGATCTGGTGGCCTCGGGTATGCCGATCTACGTCCATGCCCCGTACCTCGTGAACGTGGGATCGCCGAACAACCGGGTGCGCATCCCGAGCCGCAAGATCCTCGGGGAGACTCTCGAGGCGGCGGCGGCGATCGGGGCCCGGGGGGTGGTGGTGCACGGAGGCCATATCGGCGACGAGGAGGAGCCGGAGGTCGGTTTCGAGCGTTGGGCCAAGGCGCTCGACGCGGTCGAGCCGGCGGTACCGGTGTTGATCGAGAACACCGCCGGTGGAGGCAACGCCGTCTTGCGTGACATCGACAACTACGGCCCCCTCTGGGAGGTGATCGGCGACCGGAACGTGGGCCTCTGTCTCGACACGTGTCATGCCTGGGCCGCCGGCGAGGACTTCGAGACGCTGGTCGATCGGGCCGTGCAGGCGACCGGGAACATCGATCTGGTGCATTGCAACGACTCCCGGGATCCTCACGACAGCAGCCGCGACCGCCATGCCAATCTCGGAAAGGGGGAGATCCCGGCAGACCTTCTGGTGGAGGTTGTGCGTCACGCCGGAGCCCCGGTGATCGTGGAGACCCCCGATGACGATGGTGGTGGTCAGGCGGCGGACATCGCCTGGTTGCGAGAGAGGCTCGGCTGACTTCGAACTTCAGTCGGGCGGGTTCCACTCCATGAGCCAGGCGTCGTGCCAGCGGCCCCGTAGCCGCTCGTAGGACGGGAGGATCCGTACCTTGCGAAAGCCGGCCTTCTGATAGGCGCGGATGGCGCGAGCATTGCCGACGTGAGGATCGATCATGACCCGCTCGGCCCCGTGCTCGGCGGCGAGATACTCGGCGAGACCACCCACCAGGCGGCTCCCCAGCCCGACTCCCTGCAGGTCGGGCTCTCCGATGAACAGATCGATCCCCCAGGCGTCCTCACCCTCACTGAGACCGATGGCGGGCTTCCACTCGGGTAGGTAGGCGTAGAACTGAGCGAAGCCGATCGGTCGCCCTTCCACTTCGATGATGCACCGGGTCACCGGCTCGGTGCCGTGGATGTGACGGAGCAGGATCTCGTCCTCGGTGACAGGGCGCCCTCCGTACCACTCGTGAACTTCGGGTCGGGATCGCCAGGCCACGATCGTCGGGACGTCGGCCTCGGTGAGGGGCCGCAGCGTCAGCCCGTCGATCTGGATCACGCCCGGCGGATTCAGTAGGCGCCGCCCAGCTTTGTGTGATTCCACGACACGACGGTCTCGGGCTCGACGATCACCCCGGTGTTCTTGGCGGCAAAACGGCCGAACGCCGCTTCCAGGGCGGCGGCGTCCAGTTCGATCGGCTCATCGCCGACCATCGGGTACTTGGCTGCGAGCCGTCCGTAGAGGTGGAGCACCTGAGTGGGGTCATCGATGAGCCGGGCGGTGCCTTTGATCATGACGCCCTGGAGCTCCGAGTAGGCGAGGCCCCGTTCATGGAGCACCGTCACTCGGGAGTCGCGCCGGAGGTTGACGATCTTCTGCGACTTGGTGAACGAACGAAACGCGATCTTCCCCTCCTCGATCACGTACCACATCGGTGCGAGGTGCGGTGTGCCGTCTCGCCCGATTGTGGCGACCTGCAGCGTGTGGCCCGACTCGAGAAACGCGATGATCTCGGGTTCGGTCATCGTGATGTCCTTGCGGGCCATGGGTACCTCCTCGGCTCGTTGCGACGCTAGCCGGGGCAGGCCAGCGCCGATTCCTACAATGGTGTGGTGGCGGGGTCGACCCGGACGACGAGCGGCCGAGGTCGCGAGAGCCCCGCATCCGAACCGACGCACCGGATTCCCCCAACCCGCAGGGTGGGGAGAAGGGAGACACGATGCGCGACAAGGTCACCGCTCCAGCGATTTTGGCCGCCAAGGGCGGCCCCAAGCTCCGGATGGTCACCGCCTACGACACCCCGGGTGCCACGATTGCCGATCGAGCCGGCGCCGACATCATCCTCGTCGGGGACTCGGTGGCCAACGTCGTGCTCGGCCACGACTCCACAATCGGGGTGGGGATGGACGAGATGATCCATCACACCGCGGCCGTGGCTCGCGCCCACCCGAAGGCGCTGATCGTGGGCGACATGCCGTGGATGTCGTACCACGTCACGATCGACGATGCGGTCCGTAATGCCGGACGCTTCATTCGCGAGGGAGGTGCCGAGGCGGTGAAGCTCGAAGGGGGCCGGAAGCGGCTCCCCGTGGTCGAGGCGGTCCTCGACGCCGAGATCCCGGTCATGGGGCACATCGGCCTCACTCCTCAGTCGGTGCATGCCATGGGTGGGTACCGGGTCCAGGGGAGACAGTTGGAACCGGCGAGAGAGCTGATCGCCGACGCCGAAGCCCTCGCCGACGCCGGGGTCTTCTCCATCGTGTTGGAGGGAGTGCCGGATGTCGTCGCCGAGATCGTCACTGAAGCGATCGCCGCTCCGACGATCGGGATCGGAGCCGGCCCGGCATGCGACGGCCAGGTCCTCGTGTTCCACGACCTTCTCGGTCTCAACGATCGCCACGTTCCCAAGTTCGTGCGCTCCTACGCTGCGCTGATGGACGCCGCCGTGGATGCGATGAGTGCGTTCTTCGAGGATGTGCAGAAAGGCGATTTCCCCGGGGAGGACGAGACCTACCACATGCCCGACGAAGCGGCCCGGGAACTGCGGAGCGAGCGATCCGACGGCTGATTCCGTTGCTGCTGGTGGTGGCCGCCTGCTCGGAGGGGGTGGTGGAAACCGCGGTGGCCCCGGCGACGACGCTTCCGGCGACGACGCTGCCGACCTCCACGACCACGATCTCTACGACCACGACGACCACGACGGTGGCCCCGGCGACGACGCTCCCGACCTCCACGACCACGATCTCCACGACCACGATCTCTACGGCCACGACGACCACGACGGTGGCCCCGGCGACGACGCCCCCGACCCCCACGACCACGACCCTTCCCGGCGGTCCGCTGGCCGCCTTTGGTGTGCAGCGGGTGCTGATTGGAGAGGAGGAGTGGATCGTGGCGGTCGCCGACCAACCCGACGAGCAGGCGCAAGGCCTGATGGGGATCACCGACTTCGGGGGTCTCGACGGGATGCTGTTCCTCTGGGAAGACGATGTCTTCACGTTCTTCTGGATGAAGGACACGCCGATCCCACTCGACATCGCCTTCTTCGAGGAGTCGGGTGACCTCATCGGCGTCATCTCGATGGTGCCGTGTGAGGCCGACCCGTGCGAGCGCTACGGTCCGGATCGCCCTTTCCGCTATGCGGTGGAGGCCGAACCGGGCCGTTTCGACGATGCCGGCCACCTGACGCTTCTCCCATGAACAGGGTCGACTTCCGCGACCCACCGAAGGCGCGGTACACTCTCCGCCTTCCCCAACCTGCCCCCATGGGGGCCTTCCGCTGCGACGCGGATGTCCGAAGGAGGTGGAGCGCATCGTGCGCACGTATGAACTGGTGACCATCTTTCGGCCGGACATGGCCGAGACCGACGTCCGATCCGAGGTGTCGCGCATCGAGGGTGCGCTCGCCGAGCGGGGCGCCGACGTTCGGGAGACTGACTTCTGGGGCAAACGCCGCCTGGCGTACGAGATCCAGCATCTCAGCGAGGGTTACTACGCAGTGGTTACCTTTGCCGCCGAGGCGAATGCCGTGACCGACGTGGATCGGGCGCTGAGCTTGTCCGACAACGTGTTGCGCCACAAGTTCATCCGTCCCGAGTAACCGGCGCGTCACACCCACGGCTCACAATGTGAGCACACGAACGAGACGAGGAATGCGATGGCATCGAACACTGTGACGCTGATCGGCAATCTGGTCGACGACCCGGAGCTGCGGTTCACCCCCTCGGGGGTGGCGATGGCCAAGGTCCGGTTCGCCGTGAACCGGCGCTATCAGCGACAGGGCGAGTGGCAGGAAGAGACGTCGTTCTTCGGCGGCACGCTGTGGCGTGACGCCGCCGAGAACGCGGCCGAGTCGCTGCAGAAGGGCATGCGGGTGATCGTCACCGGGCGGCTCGAGCAGCGCAGCTGGGAGACCCAGGAAGGGGATAAGCGATCGATCGTCGAGGTGGCGATCGATGAGATCGGGCCGTCCCTGCGATGGGCCACGGCCACGGTCACCCGGTCGCCGCGATCGGAGGATCGGTTTGGCGGTGGGGGCCCCGACGAGGTTCCCCCGGCGCCGGTGGTCCCTCGCGACGACTACGGACCCGACGAGGCTCCCTTCTAAGGAGGACCCATGCCACGGAGAGCCAAGAGCCGGCGGCGCCGCGAGGATCGAGGCGGCCGCCGAGTGAAGAAGAAGGTCTGCTTCTTCTGTGCGGAGAAGATGGACTATGTCGACTACAAGGACGTAGGACTGCTCCGCAAGTACATGTCCGACCGAGCCAAGATCCGCTCCTCGCGGGTCACCGGGAACTGTGTGCAGCACCAGCGCAAGGTGGCGCGTGCCATCAAGAACGCCCGTGAGTTGGCTCTGCTCCCCTACACCAACCGATGAAGGTCATCCTCATGCAGGACGTGGCGGGGCTCGGTCACAAGGGTGATGTGGTCGAAGTCGCCGCCGGTCATGCTCGCAATTATCTGGTGCCTCGGGCCCTGGCGGTCGAGGCGTCGGCGGGGGCCCTCAAGAATGCCGAGGGACTGCGCCGAGCTCGCGAGGAAGCCGTCCGCAAGGCCCGCGAGGAGGCCGAGCAGTTCGCCGAGGGACTGGCCGGGGCCCACGTCGTGGTGGCCGCCCGGTCGGCCGATGAGGGCAAGTTGTTCGGTTCGATCGGCCCCCGGGACGTCGCCGAGGCGATCCACAAGTACACCGGCATCGAGGTCGATCGGGGCTTCGTCGAATTGGCGACCCCGATCAAGGAGATCGGGCTGCACGAGGTGACGATCCGCCCCCACCCCGACGTCGCATTCCAACTCACCCTCGACGTCGTCCCGGCATGACATGACCACGCAACTCGAGGGCTCGGCGAGGACTGGGGCGCAGGTGCCCCCGCACAACGTCGAGGCCGAGGAGTCGGTGCTCGGAGCAATCATGCTCTCGGCCGACGCGGCCAATGAGGTCCTCGAGAAGCTGCGGGCCGAGGATTTCTATCGGCCCGTGCACCAGGTCATCTTCGAGGCGATCGTCGGCCTCTTCGACGCCAACCAACCGATCGACGCCATCACCGTCGCCGAGGCTCTGCGCCGCTCCGAGCACCTGGAGCGAATCGGGGGTGTCCAGTACCTCACGACGCTGCTCGATGCAGTGCCCGCCACCTCGAATGTCGGCTACTACGCCGACATCATCGAGGACACGGCAGCGCGGCGCCGATTGATGCGGGCCGGAGCCGAGGTGGGCAGTCTCGCCATGCAGGGCGAGGTCCCCATCGCGGAAGTGCTGGATCGGGCGGAGGCCGAAGTGTTCCGGGTGGCCGATCGACGGGTCGGTGAGGGTTTGGTCGCCGTCGGGCCGATGCTGCAAACGACGTTGGAGCGGATCGAGGAACTCGGATCGCGCGGTGAGGAGATCACCGGCCTACCCACGGGGTTCCGTGACCTCGACCGGAGGTTGGCCGGGCTCCAACCGGCCAATCTGCTGGTCATCGCCGCCCGGCCCAGCATGGGCAAGAGCGCCCTCGCCCTCAACATCGCCCAGAACGCTGCCGGGGCGGGAACCCCGGTTGCGGTCTTCACGCTGGAGATGAGCCGGGAGGAAGTGGTGACCCGGCTGTTGTCCTCCATGGCGAGCGTGGATTCGCATCGCCTGCGGACCGGCCAGCTCGGGCCCGAGCTGTGGCAGAAGGTGGTGCGCGAGGCATCGCACCTGTATCAGATGCCGCTTTACGTCGATGATTCGTCCGATCTCACCGTGACGGCCATTCGGGCCAAGGCGCGTCGCTTGAAGCGACGGCACAACCTCGGGTTGGTGGTGGTCGACTACCTGCAGCTCATGCAGGGGACCGCCCGCTCGGAGAGCCGCCAGCAGGAAATCGCCGACATCAGCCGTTCCCTCAAGAATCTCGCCCGTGAACTCCACATTCCGGTGATTGCGGTGTCCCAGCTCAACCGGGCCCTGGAGGCGAGGGAGAACAAGCGGCCCCGGCTCGGTGACCTGCGGGAATCGGGGGCGATCGAACAGGACGCCGACATCGTCCTGTTCATCTACCGGGACGAGTACTACAACCCCGACAAGTCCGAGTCGCGGGGCCTCGCCGAGGTCAACATTGCCAAGCACCGTGCTGGTGCCACCGGCATCATCTCGATGACGTTTGCCGCCGAATTCACGCGATTCCGCAACTACACATCGGTCGAACCCATCTGAGGGCTTGCGTGAGGCAGCCCCCTCCGGTGGGAGAGGGGGCTGCCTCTGCTCGGCCGGCTCGCTCGCAGGAGGAGTCGGAGGAAGGGGGTCCCTCCATGTCCGGTGGAGTGGGACAAAGCGAACTCCGCCGAGTGCGTCTGTCATCGGCACTCCGTGGGAAACCTTGAGGAAGAGGTAGCGTCGGGTCATGCGGCGGCGCAAGCGAGGCGAGTTCGGGGACACCCTGAAGAGAGCCTTGGCGGCCAAAGTGATCGGCGGCCTGCGGGACAGCGAAACTCTGCGCCGGGCCGTCGATCGGGGCATCCTCGACCCCCGTTTCCTCGACTTCGATCCGACAACGAGCGACGAACCGGTGGCGGCTCTTCAAGAGCTCGGTGCCTCTTTGGGCCGGGCGATACGCGAGAGGCCGACGACGCTGGCCCATCTCGAGGTGAAGGCGATCGAACTGCTCGGCGAGGACGCCCTGGTGGCCCCGCTGAAGATCGGGAGCTCGGACCGGGAGGACCACACGATCGTCTTCTCCGATCTCGAAGGGTTCACCCCCTTCACGGTCGCCGAGGGGGACGACACTGCCGGCGAACTCCTCGAAGCTCATTATCGGGACGTCGATCGGATCACCCGATCTCGGGGGGGACGAGTGGTCAAACGGATCGGCGACGGCCACCTCCTGTCCTTCCCTGCTCCCGAAGCGGGAGTGCTGGCTTCCGTCGAGCTCGTCGAGGAGGCGCCCGCACCTCTTCCGCTGCGGTTGGGAGCCCATGCCGGTGAGGTGCTGGTGGCGCGGGGGGACGTGTTCGGGCACGTGGTGAACCTGGCGGCTCGCGTTGCCGATGTAGCGGCCGGCGGGGAGGCTCTCGTGACGGCCGAAGTGAGGGATCCGGCGGCCGGAGTGACCGGCATCGGTTTCGACGTTGCCGAGGCGCGCCATCTGAAGGGACTTCGAGACCCGGTTCCCTTGTGGTCGTTGCGCCGGGGGTGAACGGTCAGCCGACCTCGGGGTTGGCGCAGGCGATCATCGGCCGGCCCTGCAGTCCCCGCACCAGGTTCTCGGCGGCGAGGTCGGCCATCGCCTCTCTCGTCCCCCGGCTCGATGAGCCGAGATGAGGCAGGATCACACAGCGGGGATGCCCCACCAAAGGGTGATTCGGGGGGATCGGCTCGGGTTCGGTGACGTCGAGTCCCGCTGCAGCGATGTGGCCCTTCGTGAGTGCCCGTGCAAGAGCGTCGTGGTCGACCGTCCCGCCCCGCGACACGTTGACGAGGGTCGAGGTCGGCTTCATCAGTCGCAACGCCTCGGCATCGATGAGGTGGCGGGTGGCGTCGGTCAGTGGGGCCGCCACGATCACGTGATCGCTCTCCGTCAGGAGGTCGCGAAGGGATCGGTACTCGGCGAGCGGCGTCGCTCGTTCGGTCGGCGACGTGTAGAGCACCCGCATTCCGAATCCGGCCGCTCTCCGGGCCACGGCCGACCCGATCCGCCCCAGCCCGATGATCCCAAGCACCGATCCGCCGACGTCGTGGCCCAGGAGGAGGTCGGGCTCCCACTGTCGCCAGCTTCCGGCTCTGACGTAGTCGGCACCTTCGACGATGCGCCGTGCCGCCGCCAGGAGCAGCGCGAAGGCGGTGTCGGCGGTGGTCTCCGTGAGCACATCCGGTGTGTGGCCCACCGGAATGCTCCGTGCCGTGCATGCCGCCAGATCGATGTTGTCGATGCCCACCGCCATCTGGCTGATCACGCGCAAGCGTGGGGCAGCGCCCAGGAGCTCTGCATCGATGATGTCGGTCAGCATGCTGTAGAGGGCGGTGGCCTCGGCGATGCGCTGCAGCAGGATCTCTCGGGGAAGCGGCCGGTCCTCCTCCCACATCCACACCGATCCGGTGCGACGGAGCCGGTCGGCGGCCTCACCGGGGGGTCGTCGGGTGATCACGATGCGCTCGTCGGGCATGGGCGGCTCAGAGACCACGATCGCCGAGCCGATCGAGTATCGCCCGAGCAGCCGACTCCCGGCGGGAATCGAGCATCAGGTCATGCCCGACGCCGGGGATCATGACCTCGGTGGCTCCTGAGGCGTCGGCGGTGCGCCGACCTCGGCCGGGACCCGGCCCGTCTCGAGAGGGCGCAGCCCGGATCGCCCGCGACTCGGCATTCCTGGGCAGACGCGTGATGACCTCGAGATGCATGGCGGAAGCGGGCGCGCCGCTCAGCCGAGGAACTGCTCGATCTTCCGGCGGGCCGCCTCCATCACTTGCAGGGCCAGGTCGCCGAGCGCCCGGGCCGTTGCGAGTTCCTCGCCCACGATCGGCATCGGGCGATCGGACGGATTCCGCTTGGCCCTCCCCGTCGCCTCGAAGTGCTCTCCTCGCAGGTTCAACTCGGCAAAGACGAGCGTGTTCGTGTCGTCCTCATCGATGCGGAGGTCGATTGTCAGATCTTGATGCATGCTGCCTCCTGGAGGAACCGTCGCGCCCGCCCGCCCGGGCGTCAAGTCCCCATCGAATCCGACCTCGGTACGCTGCGATGAAATCATCCAGGAGGAGCGGTGAGAGAGATGGCCTATGGGCTCGGTGTGACGGTCCGGACGTCCTTCGAGGAGGCGGAAGCGTTGGTGCGAGCCGAACTCGCCGAGGAGGGGTTCGGTGTGCTCACCGAGATCGATGTGGCGGAGACGCTGCGCACCAAGATCGGCGTGGAGCGGGAGCCGTACAAGATCCTCGGTGCCTGCAATCCGGTGCTGGCCAATCGCGCCCTGGAGGTGGACGGCGACATCGGCCTCCTGCTCCCCTGCAACGTGATCGTCGTCGACGCCGGGGAAGTCACGGTGGTGGCGGCGATGGAGTCGCGGATCATGGCCGGATTGTCGGACGATCCCCGGTTGCAGGAGATCGCCGATGAGGCGCGGGTGCGCCTCATCGGGGCGCTGGAGCGGGTCGAGGCTGCCGCCGGGTGAGCGATCGCCTGCTGTTCACGGTCGAGGGGCTGTCGATCGGTCTCCTGGGTCCCGACGGTGTTCAACCGGTGGTCGAGGACGTCGGCTTCGGGGTCGGCGCCGGGGAGTCACTGGCGTTCGTGGGGGAGTCCGGTTCGGGGAAGAGCCTCATCGCTATGGGCGCTCTCGATCTCCTCGCGCCGGGGGCCAGAGTTCTTGCGGGCCGAACCCGGTTCGAGGGTGAGGAACTGCAGGCGCTCGACGACGACGCCTGGAGGCGACTCGTCGGGCTGGGTATCGGTGTGCTGTTTCAGGATGCCCTCGGCGCCTGGGATCCCGTCTACCTGATCGGGACGCAGTCGGGTGAGGTGCTCGACACACACCAGACCATGACCACGGATGAGATCCGGTCTCGTGTGCTCGACGCCCTCGGCGAGGTTCGCTTGCCCAAGAAGGCCAAGTATCTGTCGTTCTCTCACGAGATGAGCCGCGGCGAGGCCCAGCGAGCAATGCTGGCAGCCGCCCTGCTCTCGGCTCCCCGCCTGCTGATCGCCGATGAGCCGTTGAGTGGGCTCGATGTGACGGTGGCCCGGGCCTTGCTCACACTCATCGACGACATGCGCTCCAAGCGGGGAATGGGCCTCGTGTTCGTGACCCACGATCTTGGTGTCGTGGCGTCGGTGGCCGACCGTGTCGCCGTGGTGTACGGGGGGATGATCGTGGAGGAGGCCCCGACGACTTCCTTGTATCGGGAACCCCGCCACCCCTATACGGAGGGCCTGCTCGGTTCCGTACCGGGGTTTGCCCGGGAGAAGCTGCGGCCCATCCCGGGCGAACCGCCCGACTTGCGCGAGGTGCCGCTCGGATGCCCGTTCGCCGACCGTTGCGCACACGTCGTCGAGGTGTGCCGGGCCCGGCGTCCGACCCTCCGATCGATCGGCGATCGGTCGGTGGCTTGCTTCCGAGCGGACGATCTCAGGTTGGTGGGGATCACGAGTTGACGGGCCCTCGGGAACCAGTCATGGATCCAGGCGGGGTCGGCCCGGGTTAGCCTGAGAGGCCGCCGACGAAGGCTGGCCATGCGTTGGGTGATCTATCTGGGCTTGGTCGTGCGACGGATCTGGGCCCGACGGTTGATGCTGCTCGGTGCCTTCCTCGGCGCCACCCTGGTCACCGCGCTGCTCGTCGTCTTGCCCTTGTTCGAGGCCTCGGTGTCGGCGGTCGACCTGCTGTTCACCTTCCGGCAGGCGCCGGACTCGGTGGTCGGTCTGACGGCGGTGAGATCGTCGACCGCCTACACACCGGAGGGCGCCGAGTCCGCTCGGTCGGTGGTCATCGACGCCTCAACCCCTCTGGCGGCTTGGTACGGAGACATCGAGGAGCGGTCGGTGAGCCGAGAGTTGGTGTTCATACCCCTCGGATTCCCCGATTGGTTGGAACAGGCCGAGGAGTGGCGGGAATCGGGAGCCGATCCCGCCGAGGTCCCCTGGCCGCGGCCGCCTCCCGAGGCGACCCAGACCCGGCTGTTCACAGCCCCGAACGTGGCGGCCCGGCTCGAGCTCATTGCCGGAGAACTGGTGGCCGATCAGCGACCGGCCTCTGAAGCCGATCCGGTACTCCAAGCCGTGCTCGGCGAGACCATGGCTCGGCTCACCGGCCTGGAGGTCGGCGACCGGGTCATCGTGAAGCCGTTTGCCTCCGTATCCCAGCAGTTCGAGATAGTCGAGATATCCGGGATCGCCAGGCCCGTCGACCCCACGGCCATCGTCTGGGACGGGGTCGACCCCGAGAAGCTGGTCTTCCTCACGCCGGATTCGTTCGATCAGTGGTTGGTTCCCTTCCCGACCGTGGATCGCGAGGCCGATCCGTGGTTGCGGGAAGAGCGGGGCTTTGCGGACATGTCGGTCGCCCAATCGTTCACGTTGCACCTCGTTCGGGACGCGGTGACTCTGGAGAACGTGTTCGACCTGCGAGATGCGGTCGACTACTTCGCCCGCTCGGTGGGGGCCGCCGAGGGGATCAGGACCGAGACGAGGCTGGCCGACCTCGTCGATGAATTCGATGTGCGCACGGTGGTCTTCGGTGTTCCCATCGTGGCGATGCTCGCTCTGGTCGTGGCCGGGGCGCTCTACTTCCTCGTCTACATGGCGGCGCTGGCACTCGAGCGGGAGTCCGAGGAGATCGCTCTGCTCCGCATGCGTGGGGCAACGCCGTGGCAGACGGTGGGGATCCACCTGATGCAGTCCCTGATCATTGCGGTCGGTGCGGCGATCCTGGCCCCGGTGGTGGCCCGGGCGATGGTGGCGCTGGCCGGCCGGATACCTCCGATGTCGACGCTGACGGGTGGTGAGCCGCTCTCGGTGGCTCAGACCCGATCGATCGTGCCGTTCGCCGCCGCCGGGGGAACGCTCACGTTCCTGTCGATGGGTTTGGCCATCCTCCCCATCGCCCGCCGATCGGTTCTCGAGTTGCGGGCTCTGTCGTCGCGTCCGGCCCGCAAGTCGGTGTGGCAGCGCTACAACATCGACATCTTCCTCGTGGTGCTGGCGGGGGTGGTGCTGTACGAGCTTCGCCAGCGGGGACTCATCGACACCGGTGGTGAAGAGGTCGGGCTCGACCCCTTCGCGGTCGCCTCACCGGCGTTGTTCCTGTTCGCCGGTGCGCTCTTGCTGCTGCGATTGCTGCCCTTGTTGCTCAGGATGGTCGGTTGGTTGATGACCCGGACGAGAGGCATGGCTGCGGCCCTTCCCGGATGGCATCTGGGTCGCAACCCGATCCCGTACGGCCGGCTCGCCTTGCTCGTCTGGCTCACCACCGGGTTTGGGGCCTTCGCCCTCACCTATGCCCGAACCCTGGAGACCTCCTACGACGATCGGGCCGCCTTTGCGAGCGGCGGTGACGCCCGGGTCGTCGGTGAAGGAGCTCAATACCTCGCGGCACCCGAAGGCGCGGCGGCGACACCGGTCTACCGGAGCACCGGGGCACCCCGGCTCACGTCGCGTCAAGCCGAGCTGCTGGCGGTGCAGCCCGCAGAGTTCGCCGGAATCGTCACCTGGAGAGACGACTTCGGCGACGGCTCCGCCGACGAGGTGCTGGGACCGACGGTGCTGGGGAACCCGGTCGACTGGGGGGTCGAACTCCCCGAGGGGACCACAGCCCTGGTGGCCGAGGGCCTGATCATGCCGCAATCGTGGGATCGGCGGGCGTCGCTCGGTGCCCACGTCCCGACCCGCATCATGGTGCGAGTCGTCGACGAGGTGGGCCGCTTCCGGGTCTTTGCGGCCTCCGAGCCCTTCGACGACGTTCGTTGGAAGGCGGTGACGATCCCGCTCGAAGGAAACGATGCCCTCAACGGACCGTACATCGACGATGGAGGCCGCCTCACCATCCAGGCGGTGTGGCTCGAGTCGGAGCCCCTCACGGGTTCGATGGTCGTGGAGACTCAACTGCTGATCGACTCGCTGGAGGCAGGTGGACCCGGGTCCACGACTCCCCTGCTCCCGCTCATGGAGTCTGAATTCGTGGAGCAGGAGGACTTTGGCTTCACGGCCGTCGACGGCGACGCCGCCGCTCGATCCTTCTTCGCTTCGGTGCCGGACGGCGTCCCGGAGGCGACCGAGGCCGACATCGCCGGTTCCCCGCTCACCAAATCGGCGCCGGTGACCATGTGGTCGGTTCCGGCCAGAACCCGCAGCCAGCCGGTGCCGCACCTGGCGAGGGAACCGGAACGGCTCCCCTTCGTCGCCGACGAACGCACTGCAGCAGTCGGGGGCTTGACCGTGGGTGAGGAGACACTCTTCGGAGTGGCCGCGACCCAGATCGATGGGGTGGTGGCCGGCATGGTGGGTTTGGTGCCGACGACCGGTGACGGGCGATACGAAGGGGTGTTGGTGACCCGCCTCGACGGTCTTCGGCAGTGGGTCTCGGGTGCGCCATCGTGGAGTCTGACCGGAACGATCGCCCGCACCCTCGAAGCCGACGAGCTGTGGCTGGCGACTTCCGATCCGGACGGCACCCTTCGGGCACTGCGATCCGCCTACGGGGGGGAGTTCGATCAGGAGATCACCGCAGCCGGCGTGTCGTCCGACTTCTCGAGTCGCCCGATCCAGGTCGGCCTGGTGTCGATCCTCCTGATCGGCACCGGGGCCGGCGTCGTGCTCGCCATCGCCGGGGTCACCGGATATGTGGTCGAGGCGGTGCGGCGTCGGCATCGCGAAATGGGTGTGCTGCGTGCTCTCGGTTTCCGCAGGAGCGGAGTGGCCGGCACGTTCGCCCTCGAGCAGGTGGTGGTGCTCGGAGTGGGGGCTGTGATCGGCCTGGGCGCCGGCTTGCTGCTCATGCGGCTGATGATCCCCTTCCTGCAACTCGGAGAAGAGGGCACCGATCTGATTCCTCCGGCGCTGCTGCATGTCTCCTAC
The DNA here is from genome assembly GCA_041572755.1 of Acidimicrobiia bacterium. Taxonomy (GTDB): domain Bacteria; phylum Actinomycetota; class Acidimicrobiia; order Spongiisociales; family UBA11373; genus JBFELU01. The sequence continues at coordinate 16,898 of JBFFRY010000011.1, forward strand.
GGTCGACTGGGTGTCTACCTCGGTGTCGTTGCCGTGATGCTGGTGGTGTCGGTGCTGTGGATCACTCGGAGCGTGTCGGCGCGGCGGCTCAGCGAGGTGCTTCGGGAGGTTGAGGGCTGATGGGCGACGCCACCCTGGTTCGGTGCGAGAACGTGATCAAGATCCACAAGCAGGGGGCCCTCGAGGTCGTCGCCCTGCAGGGGCTCGACCTCGAAGTCCAGCGGGGCGAATTCGTGGTGATCGTGGGCCGCTCGGGGGCCGGCAAATCGAGCCTGCTGCAGGTGCTCGGCGGGATGGACCGCCCTTCCGCCGGGAAGGTTCAAGTGGCCGGGCTGGACGTGAGCCGGGCGATTGGGCCCGAGTTGCTGACGCATTTCCGGCGCAACGTGGGGTTCCTGTGGCAGGACTTCACCCGCAACCTGGTGCCCTATCTCAAGGCGATCCACAACGTCGAGCTCCCGATGCTGCTGGCCGGCATCGGCCACAAGCGACGCCGGTCGCGGGCCGGAGCCCTGCTCGAGGTGATGGGTCTCCGCAACCAGACTTGGGCTCGGGTCAACCTGCTGTCGGGCGGGGAACAGCAACGTCTGGCGCTTTGCGTGGCGCTCTCGCTGGGTCCCCGGCTTCTCCTCGCCGACGAGCCGACCGGTGAGTTGGACACCGAGCGGTCGCTTCAGGTCTATGAGCTGCTGCGGACGCTGTGCGACGAGGGGGGACTGACGGTGATCACCGTCACCCATGACGTGACCCTCGCCAGCCGGGCCGACCGGGTGCTGCACCTTCAGGACGGGAAGTTCCGCCTCGACCGACGGGTTCGCGCCAAGAAGATCGTCGACATCGAGTACGACGGCCGGGTGGTGCTTCCCAGGGAGCTGCTCGCCGAGGCAATGATGGATGATCGGGCCATCGCCGAGGTCGTCGACGAGGGGATCATGCTGAAACGGGAGCACGGCGATGCCTGAGCCCGGCTCCCTCCTCGAACTTCGCAGCGTGTCGAAGCGCTACGGTCGCGGGGCCGTCGGCGCCGAGGACGTCGATCTGGCGGTCGAACCGGGTCAGATGATCGCACTGTTCGGCCCGTCGGGATCGGGGAAGACGACGCTGCTCCACATCATGGGTCTGCTGCTGGCTCCCGACTCGGGTGAGGTTCTCATCGAAGGGCGACAGGTGCCGGAGCGGGCGGCCGCCGGTGTCCGCCGCCGGACGTTGGGGTTCGTGTTCCAGTCCTTCGGGCTCCTTTCCCTGCTGTCGGCGCAGGAGAACGTGATGGTGGCGATGCGCCTGCTCGGTGTCGGCGGAGACGAGGCTCGCCGACGGGTGGCTGCAGCGCTCGAAGCGGTCGGGCTGGAGCAGAGAGCAGAGCACCGACCGTCCGAGCTGTCCGGCGGGGAGCAGCAGCGGGTGGCGCTGGCGAGGGCGATCGTCCACAACCCCCGGATCCTGCTCGCCGACGAGCCGACGGGCGAGCTCGACAGCACCACGGCGGCCTATGTGCTCCAGTTGATGAGGGACGTCGCCGCGGGTGGGGCGAGTGTCGTGGTGGCGACGCACGACCCGGCCGCGCTCGAAGCGGTGGATCGGGCGTACTTCGTCAGAGACGGCTCACTCCATGAACCGGATCGCACCGAGCTGGAGCTGTGGCTCACCGAGGGCGAGTCCGGCGGGGCCCTCGTCTAGGCCGGAGTCATCCGTCGAAGTCCTCGTGGATGCGGCTGGGGGTCGGCCCGCGTTGGCCCTGGTACTTCGACCCGGCGGCCCCGGTCCCGTAGGGGGCCTCGGCGGGGGTGCTGAGCTCGTAGAAGGAGAGCTGGCCGATCTTCATGCTCGGGTAGATGGCGATCGGCAGCGTGGCGACGTTGGAGAGTTCGAGCGTGAGGTGCCCCTCGAAGCCGGGGTCGACGAACCCGGCGGTGGAGTGGATGAGGAGGCCGAGCCGACCCAGGCTCGATTTGCCTTCCAAGCGGGCAACGAGGTCGTCTCCGATCCTGACCACCTCCAGGGTCGATCCGAGAACGAACTCCCCGGGATGGAGCATGAAGGGGTAGTCCATCCCGGTCTCGACCTCGGTGGTCAGGTCGGGCTGGCTCTGCTTGGGGTCGATGTGGGGGTAGCGGTGGTTCTCGAAGACTCGAAAGTAGCGGTCGATGCGGAGGTCGATGCTCGAGGGCTGGATCATCGCCGGATCGAAGGGCTCGATAACTATGCGGCCCGCTTCGATGGCTTCCCGGATGGAGCGGTCGGAGAGGATCATCGACCCGCGCATGGTAGGCGGGACCGGCGTGGGGACGCAGGCAGGCCCGGGCGGGCCGGCGAGGTCGAGGGCCTCACTCGAACCAGGGCCACTCGAGCTCGTTGATGCAGGAGGCGTCCGGTTGTGTCAGGGGGTCGGCCAGGAACTGGTCGACGATCTCGATCGGGCAGGGGTCGGCAGTGAGCACCGAGTGGCCCATCCCGGGGAATGTGAACACGTAGGCCGTGCTGAGGGTCTCTGCCGCCAGGTACCCCCACGAGGGAGGCGTCGCCGTGTCGTACGCTCCGGCCAGGATGAGCGTTGGGGTGTCGCTGACCACCGGGGAGTTGTCGGTGGTCGTGGTGGGGTCCCAGTACTCGCAGGTTGTCGCCAACTCGAAGGTGCCCTGGAGGAGAGCGCTCTCCAGTTCCGGTGGGATAGCTCCCACGGCTGCCTGTTCGGCCCGGGCGTAGTCGCCGAGGGAGTATTCGTCGTGGCACATCACCGAGTTGTACATGCCCTCGCTGTCGCTCACATCGGTCTGATACCGGCGGGTGAACCCGAGTTCGGCCACTTCGAAGAGGGCGTCGACGTTTCCGGCGGCCACCTCGGTGATGACCCATGGGATGAGGGGGATGCTCTCGACGTCCTGGAAGGCGCTGTAGAGGCCGATCACCAGATCGTCCCCGGTGACCTCCCCCGGATCGGCATTGAGATCGGCGACCGCCGTCAGGAAGTTGTCGACGAGGTCGGGGTAGTTGTCAGCGCAGTAGTCGTCCGCTTCACAGTCGATGAGGAGCACCTCGAACGCATCGATGAACGCGAAGACCTCGGCTACGGGGGTGTCCACGTTGGGCGGGAAGGGAGAGTCGAGGACCACCGAGCGGACTCCCTCGGGATGGCGCCCGATGACCTCGAGAGCCAGTCGAGTTCCGTAGGAGACCCCGAGGAGATCCCACTCGGGGACTCCCAGCGCCAGCCGCAGCTCTGCCGCATCGGCGGCGCTCTCGGCGGTGTTGTAGGAGGCGGTGTCTATGCCCTCGGCCACCAGCCGATCGAAGCAAGCCCGCTCCGCCTCGCCGGGGGGAGTGTCGCCGGCGAGTTCTGGGCAGTCGAGGGTGGGCACCGAGTAGCCCGTGCCTCGCTGGTCGAGCAGCACGAGATCGCGACCCTCCAGGAACGGAAAGGACCAGCCCTCCGGGTCGACCTCGAAGTCGTTGAGGCCGCTTCCCCCGGGCCCACCGCTGAGGTAGAGGAGCGGCGGTCCGGTGACCTCGCCGTCCGGGTGGACGATGGCCACCGCCAAGCCGATCTCGGGTGACCCCGGGTCCGATCGATTCTCGGGAACGAAGAGGGTGCCACAGGTGACGTCGTAGCCGGTGGGGACCTCGAGGGGACAGTCGCCGACCCAGAAGGCGTCGGCATCGGGTTCGGCAGGGACCGGCGTCGTCGTGGGGGCTTCCGTGGTCGACGGGGCACTGGTCGCCGGTTCCCCGGTGGTTGGCGCTGCGGCGGCATCAGAATCCTCATCGGATCCACTGCAGGCGGTGACGAAGAGCGTCAGGACGAGGGCGGCGATGGACGTCTTCGAGGTCACGTGAATCCTCAATCGGCAGCGCAGCACCCTAGCGTCGCTACCAGCGAGAGGACGGGAGGACTATGGGCTTCGAGGAGTTGGGTAGTACCTATGACCTCATGCCGGGCACGGTGACGATCGACACCAACGACGCCGCCCGACTGGCCGGCTGGTGGGCCGAGTTGCTGGGCGTGGAGGCGGTTCCCTTCGGCGACGACTATGTCGCTCTCCGATCCCAACAGGGGGGGCGAATCAACCTTGCGTTTCAGAACGTTCCCGAACCGAAGCAGGGGAAGAACCGGGTGCATGTCGACTTCGTCGTCCGTGATCTGGCGGCGGTGACCGGTCGAATCCGGGACTCGGGTGGCGACCTGGTGGCCGAGCACACGATGGGCCCCTACACGTGGCGGGTCGTCACCGATCCGGACGGCAACGAGTTCTGCATCGTCCTGGAGGAAGGCGCCTAGGCCTGCAGGGGCCAGAACACGGGGAGCACCAGGAGCACCACGGCGAGGCAGACCAGGATCAAGGGGAACCCGACCTTGGTGTAGTCGGAGAAACGGTACCCCCCGGGACCCATGATGAGGATGTTGGCGGCGTGGGCGACCGGGCTCATGAAACTCGATGAGGCGCCGAGGGCGACTGCCATCAGCAGCGCCTCGGGGGAGAGGCCCAGATCCACAGCGACGTTGAGTGCGATGGGTGCCATGAGGATGGCGGCGGCCGAGGTCGGCATCACCTGGGCGGCGAGTGCGGTGACCACGTACAGGCCGGCGACGACCAAGAGCGGACTGCCTTCCCCGACGAGGTCGATGATGTGATCGGTGAGCCAGAGCGCCGCCCCCGTCTCTTGGAGGGCGATGCCCATGGGGAGCATCCCGGCGATGAGGAACACTGCTCGCCACTCGATTGCCCGGTAGGCGTCGTCCATGGTGAGGCATCCCGTGAGCACCATGAGCAACGCCCCGGAGGCCGCCGCCACCTGGATGGGAAGCCAGCCGGTGACCACGGCTGAGACGACACCGGCCATGATGAGCGCTGCGATGGGTGCTCGGACGGTGTCCACCGGATCCTGGGTGGCCTGCGTGAGCACCAGGAAGTCCGGTTCATCGCCGAGCACCTGGAGCCGGCGACGGTCGCCGTGGAGGAGCAGGGCATCCCCGAAGCGCAACTCGATATCACCGAGTCCATCCCGGAGAATCCGCCCCTCTCGGGAGATCGCCATCACCGTGAGGCCGTACTTCTCGCGGAAGTGCAGTTCACGGAGGGTGCGGCCGGCCAGGGTCGTTCGGGGTGACAGGACGACCTCGGCGAGACCGACCGCGTCGGACTCGAGCGTGTTGAGGTCGAGGGTCTCGCCGCGACGGATCTGGAGGCCGAGGAGACCTTCGACCCTCGCCAGACTCTCGCGACGGCCCTTGACCAGGAGAGTGTCGCCTTCTTGGAGCCGCTCGTCGGGATCGGGGAGCAGTCGGGTGTCGCCGTCCCGCAGGATTCCCATGACGCCGAGTTCGAAGCCCTCGCCGAGCCTGGCCTCGATGAGACTCTTGCCGGCCAGTGCCGAGTTCTCCGGGACCCGCACGGCCATCAACCGGGGCTCGAGCTCGTAGGCGTCCGCCGTCTCCACCCGCTCGAGCATGACTGCGGTCTCGGCGGCGAGGGCGGCGAGGTTCTCACTGGTGCCCTGAACGAGCAGCACATCGTCGAGCCGCAGCGGGATGGTCTCGAGGCGGGTTCGGATCAGGGCATCGGAGCGGCGGAGCGCCAGCACGACGATGCCGTAGGTGCGGCGAAAGCTGAGGTCGCGCAGGGTCCTGCCGACGAACGGTGACCTCTCGTCGCAGCGGATCTCAGCCATCTCGATCCCGGCGGAGACGAGGCGTTCCACGGGGAGTTCCTCGTCGGCCAGGGTCAGGTAGTCCTTGCCCTGGAGTTCGGAGAGTTGCTCGAGACCACCCTGGACCAGCAGCCGGTCTCCCGAGTGGAGGGTGGTGGCCGGCCCCGGCGCCAAGATGCTCGCCCCTCGTCGGAAGATGGCGACGACCTCGAGGCCCAGCGCCGAGCGCAGGCGGCTGGCCGCCAGTGTCTTGCCATCGAGCGCCGAGCCCGGCGGCAGCGAGATGAAGGTCAGGTTGGCGCCCAGGGCGTAGATCTCGTCGAGGTCGACGGTGGTCGACTGGCGTCTCGGATCGCGGTCGGGAAGCAGGTGGCGGCCGATCAGGATCATGAAGGCGATGCCGGCCAGCACCACCGAGATCCCGACGGGGGTGAAATCGAACATCGTGAATGCGTCCCTGCCTCGTTCGGTGAGGGCGTCGGCCACCAGCAGATTGGGTGGGGTGCCGATCAGCGTGGTGAGGCCGCCGAGCAGAGAGCTGAACGCCAGGGGAATGAGCAGCTTGGATGGGGCGTGCCCCGTGCGTCGGGAGATGTCCATGACCACGGGGAGCAGGAGCGCCGCCACTCCCACGTTGTTCATGAACGCCGAGAGCCCGGCGGCGGTGATCATGATGAGCACGATGAGACGGACCTCACCGTCTCCGGCGAGGCGGAGCACGCGTTGGCCGATCATCCCGGCGACACCGGTCCGCCCCAGACCCCCGCTCAGGATGAACACGGCCCAGACGGTGATCACCGCCGGGTTGCTGAAGCCGGAGACGGCCTGCTCTGGGGTGATCAGATCGGTGACGGCCAGCGCGACGAGGACCCCCAGGGCTACGACATCGACGCGGAGCCAACCGGTCACGAAGAAGACGACGGCGACTCCGAGGATCGAAAACACGAGACCCATGTCGAACGTCACGGTGCGGTCCGATCGATCACCGCGCCAACGATCGCAGGGAAGGCCGAGGACCTCAACTGGGGGCCCCGCTGGTGGTGGAGGCCGGACCGGCGTCTGCTCGCCGCGAGAGGCGGCGAAGTCTGGCCCGGTATGTCACCGAGCGGGTGAGGGGAATCGAACCCCCGTTACAAGCTTGGGAAGCTCGTGTTCTGCCACTGAACTACACCCGCGTGGAGCGCGGATGGTACCCGCCCCCCGGAGCCCGCTCAACGTCGGGAGATCAGGTCAAGAGGCTGGCGAGACCCCAAACGGCGATCACCAGCCCGACTGCGGCGAGAAACCAGGCTCGAGAGCGGCGCAAATCGCCGGTCGAGCCGTCGGGTCGCACCCCCCGGCGATCCATGATGATGGCGTAGAGATTGCCGATCAGCAGTGAGGCCCCCAGGGCGAGGATCAGCTGGGCAAGGAGGTTGTCGAGATCGAACCAGTCCGTCATCGTCTCCGGGACGATACCGGTCGTGCGTTGGCCTAGGGTCGGGGGATGCGCCACTGCTACGTTCTGAGGGTCTTCACCAGGGGCACCGAAGGGGGAAACCACCTCGGAGTCATCACCGATGTGACCGGGCTCCCCGAAGAGGCGATGCAGAGCATCGCCACCGATCTCGGGTTCTCGGAGACGGTGTTCGTGGATTGGCGCACCGAGGATGTGCCGACGGCACGGATCTTCACCCCGGCCACGGAGCTGCCCTTCGCGGGACATCCATTGGTCGGTGCGGCCTGGGTGCTCGGGGTCATGGGTCCCGGCACGGTGTCGGCGGTGCAGTGCGGTGTCGGCGAGATCCCCTTCCGCGTCGAAGAAGACGTGGTGTGGATCGACGCGCCGCTGGTGACTGACGTCGAGCCGACGGATACCGCTCCGGCCGCTGCCGCCGGTCTTCCCGCTACGGGACGGGCCTGGTGGGTGCGAATGCCGATCCCTTACCTCATGGTCGAAACGGCTACGGCCGCAGAAGTGGCCGGGAGCGCACCGGACATCAAGGCGCTTCGTTCGGGGCCGGCGGGACAGGCGTTGGGCCTGTTTGCACGATCGGGAGACCGGGTTCGGTCCCGCTTCTTCGCCCCCGGACTCGGAGTCGATGAGGACCCGGCCACGGGAAGCGCCGCAGCGGCCCTGGCGGCGGTGTTTGCGCTGGAAGGGGAGCCCACCGGGAGGGTCACGGTCGAGCAGGGTGCCGAGGTCGGGTTTCCCTCCGAGATTCGGCTCTCCTGGGGGGGCCGGATGGCATCGCTCGGCGGCACGGTCGTGCGCGACGAGGTCCGCACCCTCGAGACGTGACGGTGGAGATCGTCGCCGAGGCATCCGAGCGCGGAATCCAGGCCGAGACCTGGCGGTTCGCCGGTTCGCGAGGCGATGAGATCCTCGCCGACGCCTACCTCGCTCCCGAGCCCGGGCCGGTGATCCTCATCGGGCACGGCAAAGGGAACAGCCGCAAGGCTCAGTACGTGAGAGGTCCCGGTGCGCTGTGGGCCCGTACCGGGCTCAGCGTGGTGGCGGCCGATGCACCCCTGCACGGTGATCGGGCCGGCTCGGCACCGGTACCGGAGGTCACCGCCGCCGACCCGGATCTCGTTCGGTGGTGGCTGGCCGACTCCCTGGCTCTGATCGGCGCCGTTGAGGAACGAATGGGTGAGGTTCCCCTCGGCTACGTGGGCTTCTCCATGGGGGGCGTGTTCGGGACTCGTCTGTTGGCGGAGGACCGGCGGGTTCGAGCCGGGGTCCTCGTGGTAGCCGGAGCTCCGGCGGTCTCGGTCGCCGAGCGCTTCCCCGACCGCGCCGACCTCGAACCGGCGCTCACCGAGACGGATCCCTGTGCCGTGGCCGGCGAGATCGCTCCTCGACCGGTGCTGATGCTCAACGCCGACGACGATGAGGTCTTCTCGCGCCGCTCGGTGCTTGCGCTCTACGACGCGTTGCGGCCGCCGAAGGAGCTGGTGTTTCTCCCCGGGACTCACTCGGAATGGCGACGTCCGGCCCGCTGGTTCCACCATATGAGGGAGTTCCTCAGGGAGTCGCTTCGAGTCGAGCCGTAGAATCCCGGTTCGTGGCGTCCTCCGAGTCCCGTACAGTCGTCATCCTGGCGTTGATCGCCAACTCGATCATCGCCGTCATCAAGTTCATCGCCGCCGCCGTCAGCGGCAGCTCCGCCATGCTGGCCGAGGGCTTTCACTCGGTGGCCGACAGCGGCAATCAGCTCTTCCTGCTGCGCGGCACGACGGCCAGCCGATTCGCACCTTCGGTCCGGTTCCCGTTCGGCCGCGGCAAGGAGGTCTTCTTCTGGTCCTTCATGGTGGCGGTCTTCCTCTTCGTGGGGGGCGGCGTGGTGGCCTTCATGGAGGGCCTGGATCGTCTCCGTCACCCCGAGCACCATGCGGGCGGCCTCGCCTTCAACCTGATCGTGCTGGGGGTGGCCGCCGCATTCGAGATCTTCATCGCCTTCATCCCCGCGCTGCGGGAGTTCAACCGCCGCCGGGGCGGACGGCGGCTGTGGAGAACGGTGCGGGAGTCGAAGGACCCGGCGCTTCTCGTGGTGCTCTTCGAGGACACCGTGGCGGTCCTCGGCATCCTCGTGGCGGCCGGGGGTCTGCTGCTCGCCGAGTGGACCGGGGATCCTCGCTGGGACGGGATCGCCTCGCTGGTCATCGGCGTGCTGCTCGCCGTGACGGCTTGGATTCTGGCCATCGAGGTCAAGGGTCTCCTGGTCGGGGAGTCGGCGACCCGCCAAATCCGATCCGGCATCCGCATGGCGGTCCTGGCCGTCCCCGGTGTGGAGGAGGTGACCCGAATGCTCACCATGCACCTGGGTCCCGACGAGATCCTGGTGAACATCGACCTCCATGTCGATGAGGGGCTGAGCGGTGACGAGATCGAGGCAGTGATCGCACGGGCCGAGCGGGGCATCCAGGAAGCCGTGCCGACTGCGACCCGGATCTTCATCGAACCTCGATCGTGAAGACAGCCTCCGCTCCGGCCTCCTCCGCCAACCTCGGACCGGGGTACGACGTCCTTGCCGTCGCCCTGGACCTGCGGTGCCGGGTCTCGGTCGACGAGGCGGTGAAGTGGGAGGTGACCTCCGGGGCTGCCCCTGCAGACGAATCTGCCTTCGCCCTGGTCCGGAGGGTGGCGGAAGCGCTTGCCGTCGAGGGATCCTTCCGGGTGGAGATCGACAGTGCGATCCCACCCACCCGCGGCCTCGGATCGAGCGCAGCCATCATCGCCGCCACCGCGGCTGCATTGCGATCGTTGCGAGGGGGCTCGGTGGACCGGGGTGCCCTGCTCGGTCCCGCCACCCGGGTCGAGGGCCACCCCGACAACGTGGCCGCCGCCCTGTACGGCGGCCTGGTGATGGTGTCGCCGAAGGGCACCGTGCGGCGGCTCGAGCTGCACGAGGATCTCAGCATCGTCATGGCGGTGCCGGACACCGAATTGGCGACCGAGGAGGCTCGTCGTGCCACGGCTGATCCGGTCCCGACGGCCGTTGCAGTGCGGACCGCTGCTCGTCTGGGCTTCTTGATCGAGGGTTTGCGGACCGGGGATTCCGATCTACTGGCCGAAGCGAGCGGCGACGAGTTGCACGAGGAGCGCCGTGCTCACCTGGCACCCGGATCGGCGGCACTCGTGGATGCGGCGCGAGCCGCCGGAGCCGTCCACGCCGCCTGGAGCGGCGCCGGGCCCGCCGTGGTGGCGTTCACGCTGGAGGCTTCCGTGACCGCTGTGGCCGATGCGATGCGGTCCCAGATCGGCGACGCCGGAGAGGTCGTGGCGCTGGCGATCTCAGAGCGGGGGACCGAGGTCGACTGAGGTTCGGCGGTTCTCGAGGACGGTTCTGATCGACTGGATCTGGCCGCAATGCTCCGCTTCGTGCTCTCGGAGGTGATGCAGCACCCAGCCGGGGCTCACCATGTGACCTGCGACGGGACGGACGCGATCGAGGTACTCGTCGTCGAGGCGGCGCATCTCGGTCGAGAAGCGGTCCCGGGCGGTGGCGAGCCGGGTGAGGTGGTCTTCGGCGGTCAGCCCGCCGATGTGAGTGAGCCTGCCGTCGTGCTCAGGGCCGTCATGGGGGAACAGCACTGCCACCCAGTCCGGGAATTCCTCGCCGAGAATGTCGGTGTAGAGCCAGTCGGTCTCCACCGCAGCGACGTGATACAGGAGTGTCCCGATCGAGTTCTCGAGCCCGTCGGGCACGATGTCGAAGTGCTCGGGGTCGAGGCCTTCCAGCGTCACCAGGGTTCGCCGCCGATTGTCCTCCATGCGCCACATGGCGGCTCCGATGCGATGCGGGTAGCCGGGGAGGGGATTGACGGCGATCGTGCGGACGGTCAAGGCGGCGCCCTAGCCCTTGCCGAATGTGCCCGGCTCTCAGCGGATCGTCGATCCGCCGTCGACCACCAGGGTCTCGCCGGTGGCGAACGAGGATGCTTCAGACAAGAGGAAGATCGCGGCCCCGGCGATCTCGTCGGGCACCGCGTGGCGGGCCAGCGGGGTCTGCGCCATGACAGAGTCGCGAATCTCGTCGTTGTGGATGAGCGTTGCCGCGAACCGGGTCTCCACCAAGCCGGGGGCGATGGCATTGACGCGAATCCCCGCCGGCGCCAACTCGACGGCGAGGGTCTTGGTCATCGAGATGACCGCAGCCTTCGTCATGCCGTAGACGCCCATGAGGGGGGAGGCGTCGATGCCGGCCACGCTGGCGATGTTCACGACGCTGCCGCCCTCGGCCCGGTTGGCGAACTCCCGGGTGGCGTAGAGGTAGCCCTTGACGTTTACCTCGAAGGTCTTGTCGAAGGCGGCATCGGTGGTGCCCAGGGTGGGACCGAAGTACGGGTTGGTGCCGGCGTTGTTGACGAGGCCGTGCACTCCGCCCAGCTCGGCCACGGTCCGATCGAACAAGGCCTCCACCTCCTCGGGGTGACCCATGTGACAGGCAATCGGCAGGGCGGTGCCCCCGGAGTCGGTGATCGCCGCGGCCGCCTCGTCGAGCCCTTCCTGCTTCCTCGAAGCAAGAACGACGGCCGCTCCGGCGTCGACGCACGCTTGGGCGATCGCCTCGCCGATCCCGCGGCTGGCTCCGGTTATCACGATGACCCGATCGCGAAGCGAGAAATCGGCCGGCACGCCGAGGAGCGTACCAGGCGAGGGTTAGGTCACCCGGACGCGGCTTCGACCAGCGTGCGGAAGAGTCGCAGTGAGGGCCCGTCGTCTCTGCCGAGCCACTCCGGGTGCCACTGAACTCCCCACAGCGGCCACTCCGCCGCCTCCATCGCCTCGGGGAGACCGTCACCGGCCCGGCCTGTGACCCGCAGCCCGGTTCCCACCTCATCGATGGCCTGGTGGTGGATGGAGTTGACGAGCACCTCGGTGGATCCGAGAGCGGTGGCCACGGCCGAACCGGCCTCGAGCGTGACCCGCTGTACGGGGAGACGGGCGTCGCCGCTGCGCCGCCGGTGTTGCTCTGCGCCGGGGATCGCAGTCGGGATGTCGGCGATGAGGGTTCCCCCGAAGGCGACGTTGACGACCTGCATGCCGCGACAGACCGCCAGCGTGGGGAGGCGCTGCGCCGCAGCCGCCCGGGCCAAGGCGATCTCGAACTCGTCTCGCTCCCGGTCCACGCCGTAGACCGACTCGGCACCGGGCCCTCCGTATCGGGTCGGATCGACGTCTCCACCACCGCTCAGCACCAGCCCATCGATCCGGGCCACGAGCTCGTCGATCCCGTCGCTCGGCACGAGCACGACGGGAACGCCGCCGGCCGCACGCACCATCGCGCTGTACGTCGCGTAGAGAACGTGCGCCCGATCCTCCCCGGCGGAGGACGGCACCTCACGCTGCGCGCAGGTGATGCCGATCATCGGAAGCATGGCCGCCGAGCGTAGACGAGGTTGCGCATCGCTCGAAGAGCCGCCAACCTGGGGCGCCCCGATACCGAGGATCCATGGGCTCTCTGGTCAAGAAACGGCGCAAGAAGATGAGCAAGCACAAGTACCGCAAGCGCTTGCGCGCCAATCGTCACAAGCGAAAGAAGTAGCGCACCCGGCGTGCGACGCGTCCTGCCTTCGCAGCGGGACCTGTTCGATATCCCCGACGGTCTCGCCTATCTCAACTGCGCCTACATGTCGCCGCAGCTCAACGCGGTGCGGGAGGCGGCGCGGCGCGCCGTCGACCTCCAGTCCCATCCCTGGGAAGTCGGCGTCGACGACTTCTTCGCCCCCTCGGAGCGTCTCCGCGAGTTGTTCGCCTCGCTGATCGGTGGCGACAGCGACGGGGTGGCCCTCATCCCGGCGGTGTCCTACGGCGTCGGGATCGCGGCGGCCAATCTCCCGGTCGGTGCCGGAAGGACGGTTGTGATGGTGGCCGAGCAGTTCCCGTCCAACGTGTATCCATGGCGGGAGTCGGTCCAGCAATCCGGGGGCGACCTGGTAGTGGTGCCGAAGCCGGAACAGGGCGACTGGACGGCGCCGGTGTTGGCCGCCATCGATCGGCGAACCGCAGTCGTCGCCGTGCCCCAGGTGCACTGGACGGACGGCAGGCGCCTCGATCTCGAGGCGGTGGGCCGGGCGGCGCGGGGCGCCGGCGCCGCGCTGGTCGTCGATGCGACCCAGTCGCTGGGAGCCGCACCTTTCAACCTCGCTGCGATCCGGCCCGACTTCGTGGTGGCGACCGGCTACAAGTGGTTGCTCGGTCCCTACAGCCTCGGATACCTGTGGGTGGCCCCCGAGCACCGGCTTGGGAACCCCCTCGAGTTCAACTGGATCACCAGGAAGGACGCCGAGGACTTTGCCGGCCTCGTCGACTATCGCGACACTTACCAAGATGGGGCGAGGCGGTTCGACGTCGGGGAGCGGAGCAACTTCACCCTGACGCCGATGGGTATCGCCGCTCTCGAGCAACTGGCTGCCTGGACCCCCGATGCGGTGGCCGCCACGATCGAGCCGCTCACTGGGCGCATCGAAGAGGGCTCCCGGGACCTCGGTCTCGATCCGGTGCCGGCGGCAAGCCGGGAGAGCCATCTCATGGGCGTGCGCCTTCCCCGGGGGACGCCCGGGGGGCTCGCCGATGCTCTCGCCGCCGCCGACGTGCATGTCAGCATTCGGGGTGACTCGGTGCGAATCTCCCCCCACGTCTACAACACCGTCGAGGATGTGGACCGCCTCCTCGAAGTGCTTGCGGCCACCCTCGGCTGAGCGATCCGGGCCGTAGGCTCCGAGCGACGAGCCGGGGAGGCCATCGTGGCGGTGCATTACGAGAGGATCGGATCGACGGCGGTGGTGACCATTGCCCGCCCGGAGCGGCGCAATGCCATCGATGCCGAAACGGCCATGCGACTGGCCGAGGCATTTGAGCGGTTCGACGCCGACGACGAGGCTTCCGTTGCCATCCTCACCGGATCGGGTGGGACCTTCTGTGCCGGGGCCGACCTCAAGTCGTTCGATCTGGTGGAGGGCCCCGGGGGATGGCTGGGTATCGGCCGGACCACGGTCTCCAAGCCGACGATTGCCGCCGTCGCCGGGTACTGCGTCGCCGGGGGTCTCGAGTTGGCCCTGTGGTGTGACCTCCGCGTGGCGGGTGAGGACGCCGTCTTCGGTTGCTTCGAACGGCGGTTCGGGGTTCCTCTCGCCGACGGGGGCACCCAGCGGCTCCCCCGCATCGTCGGCCTGTCTCGGGCGCTCGACATGATCCTGACCGGCCGGCCGGTCTCGGCCGCAGAGGCTCACCGGATCGGACTGATCGATCGCCTCGTCGCTCCGGATCGGGAACTCGACGAGGCGCTCGAACTCGCCGAGGTGGTCGCCGCCTTCCCTCAGGAGACGGTGCGGTCGGACCGGGCGGCGGTCTACGACGGCATCGGCGTGCCGCTCGCCGAGGGCCTGGAGATCGAGGCGGCCCGGGGACGAACGGTGGTGCAGGTGGCCGCCGAGGGGGCGTCCCGCTTTGCGGCGGGTGAAGGGCGCGGTGGGGAGGGGTTCCACGGCCGCTAACGATCGCGGAGCCACTCCTCGATCTCGGAGATGAGCTGACCGCCTGAAGGATCGATGGCGGGGTCGGGCGTCTCGACACCCTCTTCGAGGCGCCGCACGTAGTCGGCGAACTCTTCACTCCGATTCATGGCCTCGTCGACCCGCGTCCCGAACTCGTCGGCGACTTTGGTGAGTTCGGCGGTGTCCACATCGATGTCCAGGATGGCCGAGGCCTTGTCGACCAACGCCAGCATGGCCCTGGGATTGGGATTGGCGGCCAGGTAGTGGGGGGTGGCCGCCCACAGGCTGACGGCCGGGATGCCCATCTCGCGGCACGCCTCCAGCATCACTCCCACGATCCCCGTCGGGCCCTCGTAGTGGGAGGTGGGGAGTTGGTAGCGCTCGACCAGTTCGGGATCGGTGGCCACGCCGATGATGGGCACCGGCAGCGTGTGCGGCACCTGTCCGATGAACGCCCCCAACGTGACGACCATGTCGACGTCGGTCTCCGAGAGGACCTGGGCGATCAGCCTGCTGTAGGTCTTCCACCTGAGGTTGGGCTCGTGGCCGGTGACGACCACGACGTCGTCGGTTCCGGCCGGCATCTCGATGGCATAGAACCGTGTGTCCGGCCAGGTGAGGCGGCGGGTCCCTCCCTCGTCGACCTCGACGGTGGGTCGCGTTGCCTGGAAATCGAAGAAGTCCTCGGGCTCGATGAGTGCGAAGGGACTGGGGTCGTGCTGGCCGATCACATAGGCGGCCGCCCCGGAGGCCGCATCACAGGCATCGTTCCATCCCTCGAACGCGAGGATCGCCCGAGGAGCATGGAGGCCTGGGCGTTCGAGGCGTCGTACCGGGTCCATGCATGGCAGGGTAGTGGGGCGGCCTCGTCACGTTTTGGGGCGGAAGCGACCGAATCGGGCCGACTTGTGGGGCCGATGTGATGATGACCGGGTCGCGTTCCCGAGAAACGGGGGAGGGCAGACCTCGGGTGGGGCCGACGTCACCGGCCGCTGGGCGGGTGCCGGCGCACGTGGGCCTCGTGGTGGGTATCCGGGTTGACGCCCGAGGCGATCGCGATCTCGTCGCCCGATCGCTTCTCTCGCTAGCCGGCCAGCAACGGCGGCTCGATCCGGAGGTTCGGATCGTTGGGGTGTCCAATGATCAGGTCGTTGTAGACCGTCGCCGGCACGCCGGGGTGAACGTCGGCCGAGGGGATGCCGAACGAAAGCATGGCAGTGGGCAGGTCGGTCTCCCGTTCGGTGTGGAGCTCCACGAGCCATCCGCCGTCGGCGGCCACTGCGATCTCGTAGCGAGTGAACAGGCCCGCTTCCTCGGGGAGGTATCCGAGCGACCCGAGCGCCTCGGTGTCGTCGGCGAGGTCGACGACGAGTGCGTCGATGCCGCGGATCACCTCGGGCTCCCCACCCGAAGTGGGGAGACGGTGGAACCGGGTCATCTCCCAGAAGAGTGGGTGACCCGGGCAGGAGGCCAGGGCACTCAATGCCGCCGGGTCGCGCAGCGGCGTCTCGGTGAAACCGGAACGGCCGCCGATCCACACCGTGGTGCCGGCCGCCACGACCGACGACACGGTGGGCTCCGAGCCCGGCACCACGGACTCGATGCTGCATTCGGCCCGGTCGGGAGCGACGAAGACGCCCTGAACCTTGATCTCGAACGATCCTTCGGCGGCCTCCAGGCCGTAGCGGTACTCGAAGGTGAACGACTCCAACACCGAGGTCGGCGGGTCGGCGAGGTCGAGGAGGCCGGGATCTCGGCCGGCCAGCGTTCCCGAGACGGCGCCGGTGAGCCGTCTGCCGACGAGTTCGTCGAGGTCGTCGATCGCATCCGCTGCCCCTTCACCGGAAGCCCACACCCAGGCCACGATCCGGTCGGCCCGGATCGCCACGGCGGCGCCGGGAAGGGATCGCTCGTCGTCCTCGGCGAGTCGGATCGTGGTGATGTAGTCCGTTCGAACCGCTTCGTCTCCGAGCCCCTCGATCGGGGAAGACGAGAAGTCGCTGAGCCCGACGGAACCCGTGCTCTCATCGCTGCTCCTCGCGAGGTCGTCGACCCAATCAGCGATGTATCCCGAGGCTCCCTCGGCGGTGGCGAACTCGACGGCCTCGGTGGCGATCGAGAGGTGTTCGACGCCGCCGTAGGCGGTGGTCAGGTCGGCGAGGAAGCCGTACCTGATGATGTCGTCGGCCTCGTCCTCGGGGTCCAGGGCGTGGGCGAGATCGGCCCCCGCGGGGCGATAGCCGCTCTCGATCGCATCGAAGGGAAGGTCGGTGTAGGGCTCGGGCAGCTCGCCCGGAAAGAGCACGATGGCGGCCAGCAGCGATGGGCGCGGTGCCGGCAGTCCGGTGGCCGGTACCGGATCCGGCGGGGTCCCGGCGATCGTCGTGTTCGGTGTGACCGTGGTGCTGGTAGGGCTGGTCCCGCCCCCGGAGCAGGCGGCCGCCAAGACCGCCAGTGCCACACCGATCGCGGCCGGCCGCTTCACAGCAACTCCTTCAGATACGTCACCGACCGCTTCGTCGTAGCGAATCCGAGCCGGCGGTACATCGACGGGGCGTCCCAGCCGCTCTCTTCATCGACGCCCAGCCGGGCTTTGGCGAGCCCGGCCTGCGCCCCCGCCTTCAGGCTTCGGAGGAGGAGCGCCGAAGCGAGACCGCGACGCCGCCACGAAGGCACGACGGCGACCCTGTCGATCCACAGGCACCCGGGATCGTCCTCAGCGTCCACGGATGCCAACACCATGGCCACCACCGCACCGCCGGCAAGCGCCAGGAAGGAGAGCTCACGACGGATCGTGTCGTCGTCGACGACCATCGACCTCCAGGTGTCGGCGTCCATGGGCAGACTGCCCCAGTGGTCGGCGAAGGAGAGGTTCGAAGCCGTCCGAGCCTTCTCGTCGAGATCGGGACCCCAGGTGGTGACCGTCGTCTCGGCAGGAACGGATCGGTCGGGGATCTCCTCTGCGAGGGAACGCTCCATTTCGACGAAGGTGCGGGCGGCGCGGAAGCCGGCTTCCTCGATGGCATGGCGTCGCCGGCTCCGGTGCTCCTCGGCGCTGATCCGGATGACTCGGGGACCCTCGGCACCCGCCAGCTGGTGACGGGCCCGTGCCTCCGCCCACTGCAGCAGGAACGAATCGAGGTCGAGGTGATCTGGGCGGGGATCGAACCACAGGATCGCTCGGGCCCCCGCCGGGGTGACCTGGACCCACGACCCGGTGACGGCGATCGCCCGGCCGTCACTGTCGATCGCCACCAGGGTGTCGTCCTCGAGTCGGTGTTGGCCCAGCCACCACTCCCAGAATTCCGGGCCGCCCACGAACTCGAGCCCCTCCGTTTCGTCGATGGCGGCGGCGAGTCGTGCCAGATCGGCGGCATCACTCACTCGGGCCGGCCGCCAGATCACTCCGGGGATCGTTGGGGGTGCAAGCGTGGCTGTCATGGGCGGTCGGTAGGGTACCCATGGTGAGGGTGCGCACCATTGCCAAGACGGTGTTCCTCGTGCTCCTGGGTCTCGGCATCCCGGTGGCACTCGGTTACGGGCTCGCCTACTTGGTCCTGGGGGCCGGTTGGGCCAAGCTCGGCGGTGCCGCCTTGATCGCGGTGGCGGGCAGGGCCGCGGTGCTGGCCCTCGATCTCGCCTGGGGCAGGAACCCGCAGTTCTCAGACCGGCCGTGGGATCGGCCCTGGGAGCGAGAGCACCCCTCGGGGCGACCCTCCGGCTAGGACCCAGCGGCGGAGCCTCAGGGAATTGGCGACGACCGACACGCTGGACGGCGCCATCGCCGCAGCGGCGATCATCGGGTTGAGCACTCCGGCCGCCGCCAGGGGGGCCACCTCGACCCGCGCCCCCCATCCGGCGAAGTCGGCAACGGCCGCGGCGACTCCCTCCTGCTTGGAGAGGATCCGTTCGATGAGAAACGCACGGGAGGCGCAGGTCTTGCCGTCGACGTCGGGCGTGATGCGATCGATGCTGATGCGGTCATCGATCTCACTGAGCGGGCACCTCGTAGCCCTGTGATTCGATGGCCGCCACGATCTGGTCGAGGGTGGCGGGGTCGTCGAAGGACACGGCAACGGTGGCCTGGTCGATGGTCACCTCTGCCTTGGCGACTCCGGCGACGGCACCGACGGCGCCTTCGATCGACATCTTGCAGTGGTCGCAGTGGATCTCGGGAACGGACAGGGTCAGGTCGGTCATGGCATGGCTCCTTGGTGGGATGGACCGGTCACGGCGGGGGTGTAGCGCAGGGTCTCCAGCAGTTCGTCGACGATCTCACCGGTACCTGCCTCCTCGACGGCGTGCATCACGCAGGTTTCCACTTGGTCTTCGAGGAGGGCCCGGTTGACTTTCCCGAGGGACCCCTGGAGGGCGGAGACCTACTGATGTCCGGGCAATACAGTTCCTCGTCGACCATGGCGATCACGGCGTCGAGGGGGCCCCGGACGGTCTTGAGGCGATTGAGCGTAGAGCGTTTGTGTCCCGGCTGCACGGTCCCTCCTCTCCACCCCCGGGGGGTGGCATCGGGGGTCAACGTACCCCACCCGGGGTGGGGTGTCAGCAAGGGGTGGAGTTGCGTGGGCATCGCTGCACGTCGACTCTCACACTCACGTCCTGGCGCCGGACCGGCTGACGAGCCTGATGCGCTGGACCCATCGCTCGCTCCCGGGCCACGGCGTGCCGATCGACATCCGGCCCCATGAGATGGGGGCCGATCTGCGGACGCAACGGCGTGATCTGGTGGGCCAACCTCCTCTCCCGGTTCGACCGGGCGAGGCCCCCGGCCTCCACGCCTGGGGACGGGAGCTAGGTGTGGCTCGGCCTCACCAACGTGGCCGGCAGCCTGCTCCACTTCGAGGCGGATCCCGGGGAGCGGGAGGCTCGGGCCCGGTTGATCAGGTCGGCGCTCGTGCGGCTCGAGGGAAGGGTGATGATCGGCACGGATCACCCGGCCGGGACCGGGACGATCGAAGAGATCTTCGATCAACCGGCGACCCTCGAGGTCCCCCAGCAGGCCCGGGAAGCCCTGCTGCCGACCACCGCCGCCCGGTTCCTCGACCGCTATGGGCGGCCCCGGCCCTGAATCGGCGACCGATCCCCGCCTAACCTCGCCGCATGGAGATCCAACCCGATGTGATCGCCGCCGTCGGTGGCACCCCTCTGGTGCGACTGGAACGCCTCCATCCTCCCGGCAACCTGGTGGCCAAGCTCGAGTTCCTCAACCCCGGGGGATCGATCAAGGATCGGATCGCCCTGGGGATGATCGAACGGGCGGAGCGGGAGGGACTGCTCGAACCCGGGGGGACCATCGTCGAGCCGACGAGCGGCAACACCGGCGTCGGACTGGCCATGGTGGCCGCCCTGAAGGGATACCGCCTGGTGGCGGTGATGGCCGACAAGCAGAGCAAGGAAAAGCAGGACCTGCTGCTGGCCTACGGGGCCGAGGTGGTGGTATGCCCCACCGACGTCGAGCCCGACGACCCCCGGTCCTACTACTCGGTGGCGGCCGAACTCGGATCGCAGCCCGGCGCCTTTCGGCCCGACCAGTATTCGAATCCCGCCAACCCGGAGGCGCACCGGCTCACCACCGGGCCGGAGATCTGGCATCAGACGGACGGCCAGATCGGGGTGCTGGCCGCCGGTGTCGGCACGGGAGGGACGATCACCGGCACGGCGTCGTATCTCAAGCAGCGGAACCGGGAGGTGTGGGTCGTCGGCGTCGACCCGGTCGGATCGATCTTCACCGCACCCTCGGACGACGACGTCCACCCGTATCTCACGGAAGGCGTCGGTGAGGATTTCTGGCCGGAGACCTTCGATCCCGACGTGGTCGACGAGTATGAGAGGGTCACGGACGCCGAGGCCTTCTCCATGACCCGGCGCCTCGTGCGCGAGGAGGGGATGCTGGTCGGGGGATCGGGCGGAATGGCGGTGGAGGGGGCGCGGCGGGTCGCCCGGCGCCGACCCGACGATCTGGTGGTGGTGATCGTGCCCGATTCGGGCCGCAATTATCTGTCCAAGGTCTTCGATGACGACTGGATGAGCTCGCACGGCTTCGAGGAGGCATGATGCGATTCGAGACGAAGGCGATCCACGCCGGGCAGGATCCCGACCCGACCACCGGCTCGGTGGTGGTGCCCATCTACGCCACCAGCACCTACGCCCAGCAAGCCCCGGGCGAGCACTCCGGGTACGAGTACTCCCGCACCGACAACCCGACGAGAACGGCATTGCAGGAGGCACTGGCCGCTCTGGAGGGCGCTCCCGACGGCGGGGGGTGTGTGGCAACCGCCTCCGGCATGGCGGCCACCGCTCTGGTGGGCTATCTGCTGCGACCCGGAGATCACCTGGTGATGCCCGACGACGCCTACGGCGGCACGTTCCGTTTCTTCGCTCGCGTCCTCGGAGAGCAAGGGATCGAGTGGACGGCAGCCGACCTCACCGACCCAAGGGCACTGGAGGAGGCGATCCGGCCTGCCACCCGGCTGGTGTGGGTTGAGACTCCGACGAACCCGTTGTTGCGAGTCGTCGATCTCGATGCCGTCATCCAAACCGCCCATGCCGCAGGCGCCCTCGCCTGCGTCGACAACACCTTTGCCACGCCCTTCCTGCAACGGCCCCTGGGGCGTGGCGCCGACCTGGTGCTCCACTCGACGACCAAGTACTTGGGTGGTCACTCCGACACCGTGGGGGGAGCGCTGGTGACCGGGGATCCCGAGCTGCACGACCGGCTCCGCTTCCTCCAGAACGCCGCCGGTCCCGTCCCGGGGCCCTTCGATGCCTACCTGGTGCTGCGGGGGCTGAAGACGCTCGGCGTCAGGATGGAGCGGCATTGCGCCAATGCGGGGGCCGTCGCCGAGTTCCTCGCCGGCGATCGCCGGGTGGCGGAGGTCCTCTACCCGGGCCTCTCCGACCACCCCCAGCACTCCATCGCCGCCGCCCAGATGGACGGGTTCGGTGGGATGGTGGCTTTCCGGCCCACCGGCGGTCGGGAGGCGGCCGAGCGGGCGGCCATCGAGACCGAGCTGTTCTTCCTGGCGGAGAGCCTCGGCGGGGTGGAGTCGCTGATCGAGGTGCCGGCGGTGATGACCCACCTGTCGGTGGTCGGCACGGACCTCGAGGTGCCCGACGATCTGGTTCGCCTGTCGGTGGGCATCGAGCACGTCGACGACCTCATCGAGGATCTCGACCGGGCCCTCGGCTGAATCAGGGCCGGGGCATCTCGAAACGGTCGCGGGTGGTCGTGTACCCGTCGCCGGTCATCCGGCCTACGGCCCGTAGTGCCCCGTGGTCGATCCGGGTCCCATCGAGGACCTCGGGGCGAATATGGAATCGGACGACCTCGCCGAAGACCACCGCCGCACCGGGAGGGTCTCCCACCTCGACGATCCGGGAGACTCGACACTCCAGGTTCGCCTTGGCCTCGGCCACCATCGGTGCTTTGACGACTTCGCCGGGAACCGCGGTCAGCCCGGCGACGGCAAACTCGTCGACGTCGGGCGGGAACTCCGCACTGGTGAGGTTCATCGCTTCGGCGAGCTCCTCGGTGACGATGTTCACGGTGAACTCGGAGGTGTCTCGGGCGTTGGCGAGGCTGTCCTTGACCCGTTGGGTGAGGCCGGGTGCGTAGAGCACGGTAGGGGGCGTCCCGGCCACCAGGTTGAAGAAGGAGTACGGGGCGAGGTTGGCGACGCCGTCCACGGAGAGGGTGCCGATCCACCCGATCGGACGGGGTACCACCAGACCGGTGAGCAGCTTGTAGCGATCGGCTCCGTCGAGCGCATCGGCGGCGAACACGGTCTTGTCGGCCATCGAAGGTCAGTCTGGCACGCCGGTCGGCGCCCTCACCTTTGGAGCAGCCAGGCGATGCGGCGGTGACCGGCCGCGTAGTGGAGCACGACGAGCACCCCGAAGACGATGCCGGGAAGGAGCGACCACACGAATCCGGTCATCACCGCGGCGCCGATGAGCAGATCGAGTTCGACGAGCAGCCGCATCAAGCCTGGAACGGGGACCGGGGCCTTGCCGCTCCGGCTGGGGTCCCCGGGGACGTTGAAGGTCCCCCATACGAGTGAGGCTGCCACGACGAACGCCGCGGCCAGGAGCACGCCGGCGGTGCCGCCGTCGCCGAGGGCGTACCCTCCGGCACCGTAGGCGGCGATCGCCGCCACCTCGAGGGCGGCCCTCAGGGTGAGGTTGGCTCCGCTCACGAGTGCCTCAAGGGGCTTCCCTGGAACGGGCCCTTCGCCGCAAGCTCCGGCGTCGGGTGGCGCGCTCGCATCACGTTCCTCTCTTGGGGCGAGGCACCCTGGCGGGGTGGGGAGGCGCTGTCAAGCGCACCCCTCGCCTTGGGGGGCCGGGAGCGGTACGGTGCGGCCATGACCCGCTTCTTCACGCCGCAGCTCTTCCGGTTCATGCGGGAGCTCAATGAGAACAACGACCGCGAGTGGTTCAAGGCGAACCAGGACCGCTTCGAGGAGCACGTGAGGGGCCCGGCACTCGAATTCATCAGCGAGTTCTCAGAGCCGCTCTATGCGATCTCAGAGCACTTCACGGCCGACGCCCGCAAAGTGGGCGGATCCCTCTTCAGGATCCAGCGAGATACCCGGTTCTCGAAGGACAAGACCCCCTACAAGACCCACGTGGGGATGCACTTCCGGCACGTCGCCACCAGAGACGACGTGCATGCACCCGGCTTCTACCTCCACCTCGAACCGAGCGCTTCGTTCGCCGCCCTGGGACTGTGGCATCCGGCGACGGCCGATGCCAACGCCATTCGACAAGCCATCGTCGATGACCCGATTGGGTGGAAGAAGGCGGCCTACGGGAAGCGGTTTGCCGACCTCTACGGTGAACTCGAAGGGGAGTCGCTGAAGCGACCACCGCGAGGGTTCGACCCCGAACACCCATCGATCGAGGACCTCAAGCGGAAGGACTTCATCGCCTCCACCCGTCTGCGGCAGGCGGACGTCACCTCGGTCTCATTCATCCACACCTATGGGAGGACGGTCGAGGCGGGGGCGCCCTTCATGCGGTTCCTCACCGAGGCGGTCGGGCTCCGTTTCTAGGGCCGAAGAAGCGAGTGAGCCGATCCCGACCGACGGCGATCGCTACGGCGATCATGAGGGCGCCGATGACGGCGAGGGCCACCGGCACCCCGAGGGTGTCGCCGAAGTAGCGGAGCACGCCCCAGATCACGTAGATGAAGGTGGCGGCGGCCCCCATGATCGCCATGGGTACGATCTCGAGGGGAACGCTGGCCGCCATGCAGACGACCGCCATTGCCAGCGCCGGACCCAACATCCAGCCGTACTCTCCGATGGCCACCGTGGGGGCTACCAGCGTCAGCGTGGTCCCCAATGCCATGGCCGCCCAGTCGGGTTCGATGAGCCGTCTTCGACCCAGTGCCGCCCATCCCAAGCCCAGCACCCAGAGGGCGAAGACGTGCCAGGGCAGCCGAACCGTGGCGGGGATGCTCAGTAGGCCGCCGACGACGGCGGTGATGCTCCCCCCGAAGAGGGCGAGCTGCTGCAGTGCTGTGCGGTGCCACCACCACAGCAGCAGTGCCACTGCGGTGATCGAGACACCGACGACGAGCACCCCGTATCCCCGGGAGAGGTCGGTCTTGTCGGCCCACAACACTCCGACCGACGCGGCCAGGAAGCCGATCGAGAGAAACCAGAGCGCACTTCTCATGCGCCCGAAGGCCGGCTCGTCGGAGTGGCGGAGCAGCCATCCACCCATGATGAGCAGTGCCGAGGCGAGCGCCAGGAGGCCGATCCGGGTCCAGCCGGCCATGTCCTCCCAGAAGTCGCCGAACGCCACCGCCGCTCCGGCGGCGGCCAGGGCCGCCCCGGCGTAGCCGATGACCTCGGCGACTACCGGAACGCGTCCCGTCGATCGCTCGACCGACCGTGATTCGAAGTTGCGGATGGCGGCGGCCTGGGTGTCGTCGATGAGCCCGGCGGCCACCCACCGGTCGAGTGTCGGCAGCGATGGTGCCGCCGCGGTGGAGATGCCGGGAGGCGACTCCGACCGCCGGCGCGCCTCCCAGAATCCCCACGCCGCGATGCCGATGACCACGAGGAAGATGACGTCCATGCCGGCCTCCTGGCTGGAGCCGACACCCGCGGTGCCGGCCCACGGGTTCTCGACTCAGCGTACTCCTCAGGGACGGGTGCGTTGCAGCACCACGGCGTAGATGGTGTCGTCGGGGTCGATCATGTCGGCGACCGCCCAGCCGTGGGGTGCCACGACCGCCTCCAACCCATCTCGAGAGGTGAGGAGAAGGTCCAACCGGTCCGATGGCAGATCCCGCGGATTCGGCGAGGCAGAGTTCCGCCCTGTTCGAGTGGTGCGGGTTGGGAATCTCTAGCCCGGGTCGAACCGATACGGGAGCTCGAGGCGGTTGGCCGCCATGAGAGCGTCGTCGGAGAGCAGTTCGGCGGTTGACCCGTCGGCCGAGACCCGGCCCCGATTGAGCACCACCGATCGCTTGCAGAGCCGGTGGGCGAACGGCAGGTCGTGGGAGACGAGGAGCATGGTGTGCTCGAGCGTCTCGAGTACCTCGGCCAGTTCACGGCGGCCCACCGGATCGAGGTTGGCGGTCGGTTCGTCGAGCACGAGGATCTCGGGCCGCATGGCCAGAACCGTGGCGATGGCCACCAACCGGCGCTCCCCGAGACTGAGGTGATGAGGAGCCCGGTCGCGACGGTCGGCCATGCCGACGGCCGACAAGGCTTCGTCGACCCGACGGTCGAGTTCCCCATCCTCGAGGCCCTGGTTGGCGGGCCCGAAGGCGACGTCCTCGCGAACGGTGGGCATGAACAGCTGGTCGTCGGGATCCTGGAACACGATGCCGACCCGGCGGCGGATCTCAATGAGGTTGGGTTGATCGACGGCGAGCCCGGCGATGCGGACGGATCCGGCGGAAGGTTGGAGGATCCCGTTGAGGTGGAGCACCAGTGTGGTCTTGCCGGCTCCGTTGGGGCCGAGCAGTGCCACTCGTTCCCCGGGATGCACGTGGAGGTCGACACCATCGAGCGCCCGGCTCCCGTCGGGATAGGCATCGGAGAGGTTGCGGATCTCGACGGTGGGGACGCTCATGTGATCACCCACGCCGCCGCCGCCACCGCCGCGGCAAGTGCCGGCACGGGAGCGGCGAGCGCCCATTGGGCGGGTCCGCCGCGCGATCGCTCCAGATCCGGCATCGACCCGGTGAATCCCCGGGACAGCATGGCGAGATAGACCCGTTCCCCCCGCTCGTAGGAGCGGATGAAGAGGGTGCCGGCGGCGGCGGCCAGCGGCCGGGTCTGGCCGAGCCGGCGCGGCCGGTAGCCCCGCGACCGGAGGGCAATGCGCATGCGGTTCAGCTCGCCGATCACCACGTCGAGGTAGCGGATCATGAAGCCCATGATCGAAGTGATCGCCCGGGGGAAGCGGAGCCTGTGGAAGCCCTTGAGCAGGTCGGGGACCTGGGTGGTGCCGGCGAGGACGATCGAGGCACCGATCCCCAGGGTTGCCTTGGCGATGATGTTCCAGGCACCCCACAGCCCCTCGTGGGAGAGGGAGAGGCCGAGAACGTCGATTCGTTCACCGCGCCCGATGAAGGGAAGGGCGATCGCAAACAGCAAGAACGGGATCTCGATGGCCATCCTCCTCAGGACGAAGCCCACCGGGAGACGGGCCACGGCCATGAGGCCGACCAACACCGCAGCGTGGACGCCGAATGCCCAGAGGGCCGACCGCGGAGTGGCGACGACGGCGGCCACGAACAAGAGCGCGGCGGCGAGCTTCACCTCGGGCGCCAGGCGGTGGAGGGGCCCGGTCCCGTGGTGATAGAGGGCGTGAACGTGGCCGCCGCTCAACCTGGGCTCCGCTTCGCCCGCCGGGTGAGCCACAGCAGGCCGACGGTGATCACCAGCGTGATCGCTACCCCGATGATGCCGGCGAGTGCGGTGGACCAGCCGTCTCCGGATTCGCCGACCCGATAGCCGGCGAGAGGTGCGTCCTCGAGAACATGCTCGTCGGCTCGGTCGGCGAATCCCTCATCGAACGAGACCCGCTCCAGGCCGTCGGGCTCGTCGGAGGCGATCAAGCTCAGGCCCCCGGCCACCATCAGAGCGATCAGGAGGCCGGTGCCCACGAAGGCGAGGGTCTTCCTATCCACGGGTTTCTGCTCGGGTGGGGGCTCCGTGGACGAGGTCCGGCCTGGTGCGCAGCACCGCACCGACGATGAAGGCGGTGATGAAGCCTTCACCAACCGCGATCAGCGCATGGACCCCGACCATCGCGGCGGTGACGGCAGCCGGATCGGCGCTCCCTTCACCGCCCACGGCGTACTGCAGGCTGAATGCGAGGGCGGCCACCATCACCGACACCCCGGCGGCGATTCCGGCCGCCACCGACAGAGCGGTCGTGGCTCGCGGCAGCACGGCGCGAAACAGGACGAAGGCGCCGTACCCGAGGAAGGTTGCGGCGATCGCCATGTTGAAGACGTTGAGACCGATCGCCGACAGGCCTCCATCCGCAAAGAAGACGCCCTGGACGATGAGCACGACCGTCATGACGATCGAACCGATCCAGGGACCGACGAGCACGGCGGCGAGAACGGCACCCACTAGGTGGCCGGAGGTGCCGGCCGCCACCGGGAAGTTGACCATCTGGGCGGCGAACACGAAGGCGGCGGTGAGCCCCGCCAGCGGGATACGCCGGTCGTCGAGGAGATCGGCTGCCCGCCGCAGGTTGTACCAGAGGCCGCCGGCGGCGGCGGCCCCGAAGCCGGCCGAGGTGGGGAGGTTGATGAACCCGTCGGGGATGTGCATCTTGCTTATTGCAAAGTATATGCAATAAGCCGGGGAGTCTCAGTCGTAGGAGGCGACGTGTTCCACGTCGACGATGATGGTGACCCGGGTCTCCTCCGGGCGCCGGTAGGGGTAGCTCTCCACCCCGAGGTACTTCGCAGCCAGTGCATCGATGACTTCGTCACCGTCCTCGGTGCGCATCTCGATCACCCGTCCCCAGATCGAAACGTTGATGTAGGGGTCATCGGTTGGGCTGATCGAGATGCCGAGCCGGGGATCGCGGCGGAGGTTGTGCCACTTGCGGCGGCCTTGGGCGGTGTTGAGGACGATCCGATCGTCGTCTCGCATGATCCACATCGCGGTGTTTTGGGGGTGCCCGTCGGGATCGAGGGTCGCCACGTGGGCGAAGTTCGGTCCATCGATGATCGCGGCGACCCGATCGGTGAACGCCATCGGCATGACTCCTCTCCGTGATGACTGTGCTTCGGCAGCGGAACGGGTCGATGGGAAGTCTCGAGCCTCGCCCTCTTCGAGGCCGGTGCCTCCCCCACGAGCCTGCGATGCACCCGAGGACGACCTGATCGGACCGGCCCTCCGGCTCGCCGGACGGCACACGTCGTCGGGGCCGTCCGGCGTCGGGATGGATCGCCGCGGCGACCGGGGGATGGTAGCGGCCCGGCCCGGACCGGCTCGATACACTTGCCGCCGTCGATCGGGGAGCATCCCTGGACACGGGTTTGGACGGGGCTCGAGTGCTCGTCACCGGTGGTGCGGGTGGCATCGGTGCTGCGGTGTGCCGGGCCTTCGCCGCAGAGGGCGCCGTCGTTGCGGTGCACTACCACACGTCCGCGGCGGCCGCTGAAGCGCTGGCCTCCGAAATCGGCGGAACGGCGATGCGGGCCGACCTGCGCAACGCGGAAGAGGCCGATGCGCTGGTGCCGCGAGTTGTGGAGGAGCTCGGCGGTCTCGACCATTGTGTGGCCAACGCCGGTGCCTACCCCGGCGACCCCACCACCGTCTGGGAGATGTCCCCGGAGCGGTGGGAAGCGACCCTTGCCGCCAATCTGACGACGACATTCTTGACGTCCCGTGCCTTCCTGCGTCATGCCTCCGACACCCGGCACGGCTCGCTGATACTCGTCGCCTCGACGGCCGGCCTCTTCGGTGAGGCCGGTCAGGCCGACTATGCCGCCGCCAAGGGGGCCATCGCGAGCGGGTTGCTGCCGACGCTGAAGAACGAGGCCGCCCGGCTGGGAGTACGGGTCAACGCCGTTGCCCCGGGCTGGACGGCGACGCCGAGCCGGGTTGCCGAGGGAATATCCCCCGAGCACGTCGCCCGAGCGACGGCCACGATGGCTCTCAAGAAGCTCGCTTCCCCCGACGACGTCGCCGGCGCCGTGGTGGCGCTGGCATCGGAGGCGGTCTCGGGCCACCTGACGGGGCAGGTGATCACCGTCGCCGGAGGGATGGAGGGCCGACTCATCGACGGCTAGGGTGCCGGCCATGGACATCACACTCGAATACTGCGCCACTTGAGGCTATCGGGACCGTGCCGTGCGCATGGTCGATCAGTTGCTCGAGGAATTCGAGCATGACATCAAGTCGCTGACGCTGATCCCCGCCACCGGAGGGGTCTTCGAGGTCACGGTGGACGGTGACCTCGTCTACTCCAAGAAGGAGACGGGCGAGCACGCCGAGTACGAGCAGGTGGCCCAGCCCATCCGGGACCGCTGAGCCGCAGCGATCAGTCCGGCCAGGCCGCCGTTCCCTCGGACCGAATCGTCTCACCGCCGATGACGGTCGCCACCGCTCGCGCCGTGCGGAGCTCCGCCGGTGAGGCGATCACCGGGTCGCAGTCGAGCACGGTGAAGTCGGCCAACGGGCCGAAGCCGGCAGTCTCGCCGATCGCCGTCGCCGCCCAGTCGGTGAACAGTGCCAGAGCCTCGCCGCCGTCGAGGCCTTGTTCGGGGATGATGCCGCATCGGTCCCGGGCGGCAGCCATCCCGGCCAGCGGATGTGGCGGTTCGACCGGGCAATCCGACCCGCCGGCCAGCGGCGCGCCGACCTGCCGCAGGCTGCGGAAGGGGTAGGCGCGGCGGAGACGATCGGGCCCGAGGCGCGACTCCAGCCAAGAGGTCTCCGATGCGAGGAAGGCCGGTTGGACGGAAGCGGTCACTCCGAGGCGCCCGAAGCGCTCGATGTCGGATTCCGCGAGGACCGAAGCGTGCTCGATCCGCAGCCGAGCCGGGTCTGCCCCCTGTTCGACGAGGCCCTCCATGAAGTCGAGGGCTCTGCGATTGGCGGCGTCCCCGATGGCATGGATCGCCACCCGTCCCTCCAGATCGAGGGCAGTGGTGGCGAGCAGCGTTGCGTGGTCCGGATCGAGCCGATGGGTGCCGCTCTCTCGAGGGGCGTCGGCATACGGCTCCTGCATCGCCGCCGTGTGACCCCCGAGGCTCCCGTCGCCGAACATCTTGACGCCGGCGAAGGTGACCGGCCCCCGCGACTCCTTGAGGGCTTCTGCGGCTTGCCGGAGTTCGGTGGGACCGGGTGCGATCACGAAGGCGGCCACGCGAATCGGGAGGTCGGGGGCGGCCGCCAGCAACGCGTCGAGTTCGCTCCCCGGACCGGCCCAGCACCCGGCCGAGCTGCCGACGATCCCGCCGAGAGCAGTGATCCCGAGCGACGCCAGCGCGGTGGCCGCCTGGACCACGTGCTCAGGGGTGATCGGAGGCGCCGCTCGGCGGAGGGCAGCGGAAAGGATCTCGGCGGCCGTCTCCCTGGCGATCCCGGTGGGCCGCCCTGCGCCGTCGCGATCGAAGCTTCCTCCCACCGGATCCGGGGTGGCTGCGGTGACGCCGGCGGCCTCGAGGCCCCGGGTGTTGGCCACCGCCACGTGACCGCAGTAGCGCATGAGGAGCACCGGCCGGTCGGGCACCACCGAGTCGAGGAACTCTCGGTCGGGGAGCCGGCCTTCGGCCAGTGACTCGTCGTCGAGTCGGAGCGCGGCAACGGCCGTGCCTACCGGCTGGCGATCGGCCGCCTCGCCGATGATGGCGGCGATGTCATGGAAGTCGGCCGCAGCCTTGAGGGACGGGCGATGCAGGGAGGCGGTGTAGCCGATCGGATGGAAGTGCGCATCCACCAGTCCCGGCACGATGACCTGGCCGGGGAAGACGTGGTGGGAGATACCGGGGCGGACCAACTCGTCGCCGCCGATAGCGGCGATCCGCCCGGAACGCACGAGGATCGAGGTGCCGATCACCCGGTCGTGGGTGCGGACGGCAGCGGCGGTGAAGACGTGATCCGTCATCGGCTGTCGAGATGGGCGGGGCGCCCCGTGGCGACCAGGTGACGCAGTGCCTCGTGGATGCGGCCGTTGGTCGCCACGATGTCGCGATGACCGGCGGGGCCTCCCCGGCTGTCGGTCAGCGTCCCGCCGGCCTCGGCGACCAGGAGCATGCCGGCGGCGACATCCCAGGGAGCGAGGCCGAACTCCCAGTAGCCGTCGAATCTCCCGGCGGCCACCCAGGCGAGATCGAGGGCGGCCGAGCCGAGCCGGCGCACCCCGCGCACCGATTGGAGGATGCGCCCGACCAGGGCGGCGTAGGCGGGTCCGTGTTCGCGACGGTCGTAGGGGAAGCCGGTCACCACGAGAGCGTTGCCGATCTCGGACCGCTCCGAGACGGCGATGGGATCGCCGTTGAGCGCGGCGCCCGACCCCCGGGCGGCCGTGAACTCCTCCTCGCGCAGCGGATCGAGGACGACGGCGGCGAGGCCCCCCCGATCGTCGACGAGGCCCACGGAGACCGCCACCTGGGCGATCCCGTGGACGAAGTTGACGGTGCCGTCGAGAGGATCGATCACCCAGCGCCGCCCTCGGGCGCCTCCTTTGAGATCGGTGCCCTCCTCGGCGAGGATCCCGTCCTCCGGCCGGGCCGAGGAGATGATGGCGACGATGGCGGACTCGGCGGCCCGATCGGCCTCGGTCACCGGGTCGACCGCGCCTTTGAACTCTGTTGCGAACGCACCTCGGAACCCGGCGGCCACGATGTCACCCCCGGCCCGGGCGGCGGCTCGGGCGACTTCGAGATCGGTCATCGGCCGAACTGTAGAGAGCGCGAGCCCCACTACCCTCCGGCGGATGCAGTTGTTCGTCGCAGCGGTGGGCTCGGCCGTCCTCATGTGGGCGGCATTTCCTCCTTTCAACCTCGGGTTCCTCGTGTTCGTGGCGCCCGCTCCGTTCCTCTGGGCGCTGCGCCGTGCCGGTTCGTTGCAGGAGTCGTGGTGGCTGGGGTTCTCCTTTGGCGCCGTCTTCTGGGGAGCGATGCTGTGGTGGATCTTCGTGCTCGGTGCGGTGGCGTGGTTCCCGCTGACCGGCGCCATGGCCGTCTACTCCGCTCTGTTTGGGATGCTCCTCTACGTGGCCCGGAACTGGGCACCGTGGCGCTGGTGGATCATGGCGGTCGGAGGGTGGGCGGCCTGGGAATTCGTGCGGGCTCGCTTCCCGCTCGATGGCTTCCCGTGGGGCTCACTCGGTTTCGGTGTCGGCTCGCTGGCATGGCCCAGGGGAGCCGCTCAGTGGATCGGACCCACCGGCTGGGGGGTGATCGCGGTCGGTTTCGCCGCCGGCCTGGTGCTGTCGACCGAGGAGGAGGGGGATAGGCGCTGGTTGGAGATGAGTGCGGTCCTCGTCGTGGTGTTGACGCTCGCCGGTGCGATCTGGGCACCCTCGGCCCAGGGCACGAGCGTCCAGGTGGCAATCGTGCAGGGCAATTCCCCTTGCCCGCGGGTGCACTGCGAGAACGAGAAGCTTCAGATCTACAACTCCCACCTCAATCTGACGCGAACCCTCCAGCCCGCCGACGTGGACCTCGTCGTGTGGGGGGAGGACTCGTTCGGCGGCGCCTACAACCCGACCTTCAATCCTGAAGTGGCCGCACAGATGGCCGGCGAGGCGGTGCGGCTCGGTGCCTATCTGCTCGCCGGCGGAACTCGGCCTGCCGGGCCCGGCTTCTTCGAGAATCTCAACATCCTCTTCTCTCCCGATGGCGCAATCGTCGGCGAATACCTCAAGACCCATCCGGTGCCATTCGGCGAGTACGTCCCCATTCGGGAGATCTTCGAGTTCATTCCTCAGCTCGATGCCGTCCCCAACGACATGGTCCGGGGCCCGGGGCCGGTCGTGTTCCCGATGACGATCGAAGGTGAGGAATTCCTGCTGGGTTCGGTGATCTCGTTCGAGGGCGCTTTTGCGAGGACGATGCGATCCGAGGTTCGGAAGGGGGCCCAGCTGATGGTGGTGGCCACCAACGAGGGTTCCTACGGCCACTCGCCGGCATCGGACCAGTTGATCGGCATGGTGCGGATGACGGCCGCCTCGTTGGGGGTCGATACGGTGCACGCGGCGGTCACCGGCCGGTCGACGCTGATCGGGGCGGATGGGTCGGTGGCGCCCAAGACCGACCTCTTCGTGGAGGACGTGGTGCTCGGGACCGTCCGATCGCAGGAGAGCCGCAAGACCTTCTACGCGGTCGCGGGTGATTGGGTCCAGGTGGGGGCCATGATCGGGGCGGGCGTTCTGCTGGTCGGGTACCGCCGGCCCCGTCGCGAGTTCAAGATCAGGCCGGAGCAGCGCCGCTGACGGAGGCCCGGTCTCAGTGCAACCCAGAGTGCCTAGTGTCGCGTCATGGCGACCTGTGAGGAGGAATGAGCGGAGAGCACCATGCCATCGAGGCCCTCTCGAGTGAGGAGCGGGTGTTCCCGCCCAGCGAGGAGTTCGTAGCCCAGGCCAATGCGACCTCTGAGATCTACGAGCAAAAGGACTGGGTTTCGTTCTGGCGCGCACAAGCACTGGAGCGGGTGTCGTGGTTCACGGAACCCGCCGAGACGCTGGACGACAGCGCGGCGCCCTTCTACCGCTGGTTCGCCGACGGGGTTCTCAATCTCTCGTACAACTGCCTGGATCGCCACCTCGGGCACGGCGGCGACAAGGTGGCGTTCCACTGGGAGGGCGAGCCGGGCGACACCCGCACGATCACCTATAAGGATCTCGCCGACGAGGTGGGCCGGTTCGCCAATGCCCTCGCCGATCTCGGCGTCGAGCGGGGCGATCGGGTGGCGATCTACCTCGGGATGATCCCGGAACTCCCGGTGGCGATGCTGGCCTGCGCTCGTCTCGGGGCGATCCACAGCGTGGTCTTCGGGGGGTTCTCCTCGGACGCCCTGGCGCAGCGGATCACCGATGCCGAAGCGAAGGTGCTGGTCACCGCCGACGGGGCGTATCGACGCGGGAGGGTGTTCCCGTTGAAGGAGAACGCCGATGCCGCCGCCTCCGACTGCCCGAGCATCGAGAAGATCGTGGTGGTGCGCCGGTGTGCGAACGAAGTGGAGATGCGGGGCGGGCGCGACCTCTGGTATCACGACATTGTCGCCGATGCGTCCACCGAGCGCGCTCCGGAGCCGATGAACGCTGAGGATCCCCTGTTCATCCTCTACACGTCGGGGACCACCGCCAAGCCGAAGGGGGTGGTCCACACCCAGGGCGGCTACCTGACCGGAGCGGCTACGACTCACCACTACGTCTTCGACCTCAAGCCGGACGACGTGTATTGGTGCGCCGCCGACATCGGCTGGGTCACCGGCCACACCTACATCGTGTACGGCCCACTCGCCAATCACACCACCAGCGTGATGTACGAGGGGACGCCGGATCATCCCGACAAGGACCGCTTGTGGGAGATGGTCGCTCGCTACGGCGTGACCAAGTTCTATACCGCTCCCACGGCGATTCGCGCTTTCATGAAATGGGGCGACGAGTATCCCGAGCGGCACGACCTGTCG
Organism: Acidimicrobiia bacterium; assembly: GCA_041572755.1. GTDB lineage: Bacteria > Actinomycetota > Acidimicrobiia > Spongiisociales > UBA11373 > JBFELU01. Next base: position 51,169 of record JBFFRY010000011.1, read on the forward strand.
TCGCTGCGGCTCTTGGGCACGGTGGGTGAGCCGATCAACCCCGAGGCCTGGATTTGGTACCACACCAAGATCGGGGGCGAGGCCTGTCCGATCGTCGATACCTGGTGGCAGACCGAGACCGGGTCGATCATGATCACCCCGCTTCCGGGGGCGATGGCCACCAAGCCGGGGTCCGCCGGTCGTCCCTTCCCCGGGACCGCCGCCGAGGTCGTCGACGGGGCCGGCAACGCTGCTCCTCTCGGTGGGGGCGGCTACCTGGTCCTCACCCGGCCGTGGCCTTCGATGCTGCGGACGATCTACGGGGACCCCGACCGATACGTGGAGACGTACTGGTCCCAGTATCCGGGCCGGTACTTCGCCGGCGACGGCTGCAAGCGCGACGACGATGGGTACTACTGGCTTCTCGGCCGGGTGGACGACGTGATGAACGTCGCCGGCCACCGCATCTCGACGACGGAAGTCGAATCGGCGCTGGTGGCCCACGACGGGGTCGCCGAGGCGGCCGTGGTCGGTCGCAGCGATGAAGTGACCGGGCAGGCGATCGTGGCGTTCGTCACCCTGCGATCCGGTGTGACCGGCGACGAGGGTCTGATGAAGGAGCTTCGCTCGTGGGTGGCCACCAAGATCAGCCCGATCGCCCGTCCGGCGAGCATCATCTTCACCGATGATCTCCCCAAGACCCGGTCGGGGAAGATCATGCGCCGCTTGCTGCGCGACATCTCGGAGAAGCGGTCCCTCGGGGATGTCACCACGTTGGCAAATGCGGATGTCGTCCAAGAACTGGCTGCTCAAGCCGGGGCGGGAGACGACGACGGGTAGGAACCTGGACGAGGGGGTCACTTAGTGCTAAAATATTGGCACGCTCCCTTGGAGGTTTCCGAATGCAGTCCACGATGCGGGCGTCCACGGTCGGCCGGGCCCGACGCCGTCCCAAGACCTACGGCACCGACCGGGTCTGCTCCACCGGCGGGTGTGCCGTGAAGCTCTCCCGCTACAACCGGTCCGAGCACTGCTTCAACCACGCTCCCGCCCGATTCCCTCGCCTGCGCGGCGAGTTCACCGAGCAGTGGCAGGCGGACCACACCTGATGACCGATCCCGAGACGCTGGGCCTTCGCGAATGCGCCGACCGCCTCGGGGTCCACTACATGACGACCTACCGCTACGTGCGTACCGGCATGCTCCCCGCCACCAAGGTCGGCGCCGAGTGGCGGGTTGCGGTCTCCGATCTCGATCGCTTCCGGCAGCCGGCTGCGACGGACACTCCAACCGACCGGGGCGGTGCGCCGTGGTCGGACCGCCTCGAAGCCCGGCTGACGGCCGGCGACGAGCGCGGCGCCTGGCAGTTGGTCGAAGCCGCCCTGACATCGGGCATGACCCCTCAGCGCGTGTACACGGAGATGCTCGGACCGGCGATGCGCAGCATCGGTGAGGGCTGGGCAGCCGGCATCCGCACGATCGCCGACGAGCACCGGGCCAGCGCCGTCGCCCATCGACTGGTGGGACGGCTCGGAAGGCAATTCGCGGTGCGAGGCCGACCCAAGGGCCGCGTCGTCATCGGAGCGCCCGCCGGTGAGCGGCACGCCTTGCCGGTGGCGATGGTGGCCGATCTGCTGAGAGGGGCCGGCCTCGACGTCGTCGATGTCGGCGCCGACATGCCCGTCGGCGACTTCGTCGAGGCGTGCCGCGCCGCCGCTCCCCTGGTCGCCGTCGGGGTGAGCATCAGCGACCCGGCGGCCGCCGCCGAGGCCAAACGGCTCATCGAAGCTCTCCACACCGAAGGGCTCGGTCCGGTCATCGTCGGTGGTGCTGCGGTGGCGAGAGCGGATCAGGCGGCCGATCTCGGAGCCGACCTCCATGGAGTCGACGGCCCGGCCGCCGTGGCAGCCGTGATGGATCTCATCGCCTGAGGCTCAGTCGAGCACGATCCACGTCTGAACGGCCGCTCCGACGAGCTCCCCCGACTCCTCGAAGAGTGCCGTTCCCGCGTACAGCTTTCGGCCCTCGGCCCCCTGGGGCCAGGCGACCACCAGGTAGTCGGCGTTCGGCATCACGCTGCTCTGAAGCCGGGCCGCCATCCTCCCCAGCACCACGGGCCGTTGCCGGCTCGCTCGTTCCACCGCCCACGCCCCGGGGCAGTCGAGGGCGGCCCACACGATCTCGGGGGCCAGCGTCCCACCCGCCATCGGCAGTCGTGTGGTGGGGCGCCACGGTGTCGCCCACAACTCGCGATCCCTCAAGGGCCCGGCAAAGATCCGCAGGCCGTCGCCTTCGGCTCGCGCCGGTCCGCAGGTGAAACACGTCGGGAAGGCATGGCGCTCGAACCCGGCGTAGCGGGTCGAAGCATCTGCGGCCTCGGCCATCGAGGGAGGGTCCGGGACATCGATGACGATCTCCCGCCGGGCGGCCTCGGCGATGAGATTCTTCCCGTCGTGGACGGAGATGCGGTCGGGTGTCTCCTGCCTGATCGCCAGGTTGACATCCAACGGCGGCGGGTGGCGCAATGTGACCTCGGCCTCCCCGCCGAGGATGGCGGCGATCGTTCCGCAGGTGTAGCCGCCGTTGCCGGAGTTCTCAGGTCCCCGGAAGCGGCGGGCGATCCGCAGTGTCACAGGACCTGGCTGAGGAACGCTCGCGTCCTCTCGTGCTTCGGCTCTGCAAACACCTCCGCCGGCAATCCCTCCTCGACGATCACTCCCTCATCCATGAACATCAGCCGGCTCCCGACCTCCCGGGCGAACCCCATTTCGTGGGTCACCACCGCCATCGTCATCCCGTCGTCGGCAAGGTCCTTCATCACGGTGAGAACCTCGTTGACCAGCTCCGGGTCGAGAGCCGAAGTGACCTCGTCGAAGAGCATCATCTTCGGCCTCATCGCCAAGGCCCGAGCGATGGCAACTCGCTGCTGCTGACCTCCCGACAACTGCGACGGATAGGAGTCCGGCTTGTCGGAGAGCCCGACGTGTGCGAGCTGTTCGAGCGCCCGCTCGGTGGCCTCTCCCTTGGAAAGGTTGAGGACCTTCAGCAGGGCCAGCGTGAGATTGTCGAGGGCCGTCAGGTGGGGGAACAGGTTGAAGGATTGGAAGACCATCCCCATGTGGGTCCGTGCTTCGTTCAGGTCGGTGCGGATGTGAGTCAGGTCCGTGCCGTCGAAGTAGACCTTCCCCTCGGTGGGTTCCTCCAGCATGTTGATCGTCCGCAGCAGTGTCGACTTGCCGGACCCCGACGGTCCGATCAGCACTACGACCTCCTGGGGGAAGATCGAGAGGTCGATGCCCTTGAGGACGTAGAGGTCGCCGAACCACTTGTGGATGTTCTCCAGCCTGACCAGCGAGCCGTCTTCGTTCATGATGGCCTCCTATCCGATCGCACTGGTCAGGCCGCTCCGCATGCGGCGTTCGACGATGGTCACGATACGGATCATCGGGATCGTGATCACCAGGAACCCGATGGCCGCTCCCAGCCACGCCGTGGCATCAAAGGTGGTGGCGTAGATGTCGCGCCCCACCCCGAGGAGTTCCTTCTGTTTGATCGTCAGGCCCAGGACCGAGACGAGCGACGTGTCCTTGATGAGGATCACGAACTCATTCAGCAGCGGAGGGATGACGCGGCGGATCGCCTGGGGAACGATCACGTAGCGAAGTGACTGGAAGTAGGTGAGACCGAGCGTGCGAGACGCCTCCATCTGCCCGCGCTCGATCGATTGAATCCCGGCCCGGTATACCTCCGCGGAGTACGCCGCCAGGTTGAGGCCCAGGACCAGGATGGCGATGGTGTACATCGACAGATTGAGGCGGAGGGCCGGGACCAGCCCGATGCCGGCGAACGAGATCTGCCAGATCAGCGGCGTGCCCCGAAAGAAGTTGATGTACAGCCGGGCCGGTGCCCGGATCACCGATCGGTTCGACATCGTGAACAGCGCCAGCAGCAGCCCCAGCCCGAATCCGAGTGCCGCCCCGAGCAGTGAAAGGATCAGCGTGTTCTTGGCGCCGTTCAGGAAGTCGGGCACCGGGGGCGACATGAAGTATTCCTTGAGGAGACTCAGGTCGAGGAAGTTGCGCGCAAACCGCTCGACGTCGCTGCCCCGGAACCAGGCGAGCCCGACGGCCAGGGCGAGACCCTGCACGGCCAGCACCACCCCGGCGACCGTTGCCTCCTTCTGCTGGCGGTTCTGATAGCGCCGCCACGAGATGACGACGGCAACCAGCGTCGCCACGGCGAGAATCTGGGTGATCTGTATCACGGCGCCGAGTCCGTCGCTGGTGAACCCTTCCGCCAGCGGGTCGGTGGGCGAGCACTCGACCACGGAGGCGCCTTCGGGGCACTCCTGGGTCCATCCGTGGCTGTTGAGGACGAGCACCGGTCCGAGCAGCATCATCAGGAGGGTGACGATCCCCAGCCCGAGCGCCAGCCAGGACCATCGGTTCTGGTTGGCGATGAAGTAGCGCACTCCCCTGTCGGGTGGTGTGCGCTGTTCGACCGCAAGAGCCATGGGAACTCCCTCCCGGGGCCGGAACGGCCCCTCGCCGCCACGCATTGATGCTACGCCTCGGGTCTCTCGGCGCGCCCGGGCGGTGTAGCGTCGATCCGTGGCCGAACGTGACGATTTCCTGCATCTCCTCCGGGACCGGCGGGCGCGATTTCACCGGGTGCTTGCCGAGGTGGGGATCGATCTCGATCGCGAAGAGGATGTGGCCGCCGATGCGGGGGGCGGGTGGCCTCTGGCGCTCCATCTCGTTCACCTGGCCGCCTGGGAGCGACGCTTTGCGCGGACGGTGACCCGGGGACCCAAGCTCCCCTACCCCTCACAGTGGCAGAAGTTCAATGATGCGGTGGTCGATCACTGGCAGGGAGTCGGCCCGGATGCCGCCCGCCGGGAGTATGGGGACGCCCACCGGGAGCTGGTGGAGGCGGTGGCGGCGCTCGCCCCCGAGGGTGACCCGGATCGGCCCAAACTTCTCGTGGGGTGGAATCTCGGCATGGCCCCCCGTCACTACCGGGAGCACGCCACGATCGTGATACAGCACTTCGGTCTCGGCCCATTGCCGATCTGGAGAGGTCGGATCGTCGACTGACGTCCGGGGTACCCGACTACTCGGCGGCCACCTCGGTGGGGAGGGGAAACCAGCGGAGGTGCTCGAAGTCGGGCCCGACGTCCAGGGGATCGTCGACGGTGGGCTTCTCGGGACCGGTGCTCAGAATGCGTCGGGCCTCGTCCAGGTAGTCGGAGAGACGGCTCCCCGGCTCCGGGTCCCTCCGCCTGGGGTAGTGCATGCCGGTCGCCGTGTAGGTGATGTCGTCGAGACTCAACGGCGGGTCGGCCGGACCGTCGCGGTGGTGCCACAGCGCGGTTGCGGGGTCGAACCGGTAGCGGGGCAGCAGCCGCCACCCCTCCTCGGCAACCAGGTGAACGGCCTCGAGGATGAAGTCGAAGACTTCCTCGGAGATGAAGTAGTTGAAGTTGACCCTCACCCAACCGGGCTTGATGCCCTCGCACCCCCGGGCGATCTCCCGCTCGAACTCGTGACTCGTGTCGAGATCGATGCCGAGGAGCCGGTGCCCGTATGGCCCGGCGCAGGAACACCCCCCGCGGCTCTGGATCCCGAAGAGGTCGTTGAGGAGCGCCACCACGAAGTTGTGGTGGAGATACCGGTCCCCGTGCCGAACCACGAAGGAGACGATCGAGAGACGATCGGCGTCGGGGTTGCCGAGGATCTCGATCTTGGGGTCGGCCGACCAGGAGGCGATGGCGCGACGGATGAAGCCCTCCTCGGCGGCGCGGATGGTTTCGGTGCCCACCGCCTCCTTGAGCTGAAAGACGAGCCCGGCCCGGATCGACTCGATGATCGCCGGCGTGCCGCCCTCCTCGCGGTGCTCGATGTCATCGAGGTAGCGATGTTCCATCGGATTGACGTAGGCCACCGTGCCGCCGCCCGGCACTGTCGGCACCCGATTGTCGAACAAGTCGCGACGGGCTACCAGGACCCCGGGGGTCCCCGGTCCGCCGATGAGCTTGTGCGGTGATACGAAGGCCGCGTCCTTGTACGACAGGGGATCGGCGGGATCGACCGCACCCATCTCGATGGCGACGTAGGGGGCCGCCGCCGCAAAGTCGTAGAACGAGAGTGCCCCGTGGCGATGCAGCAGCGACGAGATGGCGGCGGTGTCGGTGATGATGCCGGTCACATTGGAGGCCGCCGAGAACGAGCCGATCTTGAGCGGCCGGTCGGCGTGGGCAACCAGCTCGGCCTCGAGCCGCACCAGATCGATGTGGCCGTCGGCGTCCTCCGGGATCGTCACGACTTCGGCGATCGATTCACGCCACGGGAGCTCGTTGGAGTGGTGCTCGTAGGGACCGATGAACACGACCGGGCGCTCGGATGCGGGGATCTGATCGCTGAACCGGTAGTGGTCGTCGAGGGTTGCCGGGATCCTGATACCCAGCACTCGGATCAGATGGTCGATCGCTCCGGTCGATCCGGAACCACAGAAGAGCACGACGTGCTCTTCGCCTGCACCCAGGCAGCGGCCGACGATGCGGCGGGCCTCCTCGCGAAACCGGGTGGTCTGGAGACCGGTCCCCGAGGACTCGGTGTGGGTGTTGGCGTAGTGGGTCAGCACGGCTTCTCTGATGAAGTCCTCGATGAAGGAGAGGGACCGGCCCGAGGCGGTGTAGTCGGCGTAGGTCACCCGGCGAGGTCCGAAGGGTCCCTCCACCACCACGTCCTCACCGATGACCGAAGCGCGGATCAGGTCGAGGAGGTCGCCGGTGGTCACGTGAAGACCACGAGGAGCATCGCGGTGGCCGCCAGGATGAAGCCGATGGTGGATCGCTGCACCGCCACCCCGGGCACCCCGCGCGGCATGCGGTCCCAGACGGCCGCCAACACGACCCCGGCGATCAGCCCGCCGAGGTGCGCCTCCCACGCAATGCGCGGGACGAACAGCGGGAGTGCCAGGTTGAGCGCGAGGAGGAGTGCCAGCTGGCCGAAGACTGCCTGCCCGGCCGGGGTGTGGCGCTGCCGGTAGCTGGCGGCCATCAACGCCCCGAACAGCCCGAAGATGGCGCCACTGGCTCCGACGGCCGGCCCGGCTCGGCCGATCAAGTGGAACAGGGCGGCCCCGTTGAGGCCCGCCGCCAGATAGAGCGACGCAAAGGGGAGCGTGCCGAACCGTCGCTCGATCGTCGGCCCGAACAGCCACAGCGCCCACATGTTGAAGATGATGTGCATGAAGTCGCTGTGGAGGAACATGGCGGAGAGCGCCCGCCACCACTCACCTTGCTCGATGAACGGCCGGAATTGTGATCCCTCTCTGTAGAGGTCGCGACCGACCTCCGGGAAGAACTCCCCGACGAGGAAGACGCCCAAGTTGACCACCATCAGGGCGATGGTGAGAGGGGTGGTGCGGCGATCGACGTGGGTGATGGCCTGGGGCCGGATCACCTGGGTCGGGGCCGCCGGGGTGGCGCACTCCGGGCACCGCTGACCGACCACGGCGTCGTGGGAGCACTCCGCGCAGATGGGACGCCCGCAAGTGGAGCAGGAGAGGCGCGTCGGCCGGTCGGGGTGGCGATAGCAGACGGCGGCGGCGGCCCTCGAGGTGGGATCCATGGGCGACCACGATACCGGCGGCCATGGGGTTACCCCGACCGGGCACCGAACGAGACCTTCTCGCGGGCCGAGCCGGGGTCATCAGTGCCCGGTGTCGACGAAGCGCGCTCCACCGATGACCCGGTCACTCGCCAGGCCGACGACCTCGAGGTGGGTGATGCCGCGACCGGGGGACCGGATGATGCGAATCCGACCGCCGTCCGGCCACGTCAGATCTTCTCCATCGGGAGTGCCGCCGAGCACGCCGCCGAAGAACTCCGCGGCGGCATCCACATCGGGGGCGCCGAGCACGACGCGCCTGAGTGTGGCGCCGGTCGGACCGCGGCCGGGCGGATCCTCCCACCACGGCGAGGGCCAGTCGAGGTCCTCGAACTCGAGATCCTTGAGGGTGGTCTGCGCCACCTGGACCACCGTGCCGTGGGCGACCTCGGGAGGAATGAAGCATTCCTTCCAGACGGGATTGGCCAGCTCGATGCCCAGGGGCTCGATGCCCAGGCTGCGGAGTCGCTCGATCTCGGTGGCCAGATCATCGACGAGGAACGTGAGGTGGTGGGGGCCTTCCCCGTGGCGATCGAGGAAGCGAATCAGGAAGTCGGTGACGTCGGGCATGTGAGGCTCGAGCAGCTCGACCACCATGCCCTTTGCCCCGATGCGGACTTGGACGCCCCGGAACCCGGGGCCGAACCCGCCGTGGACGACCTCGGCGCCGAGCTGCTCGACCAGGGTGTCGAGGACCGGCTGAGCCGTGTGCAGGCCGAGGGCGACGTGGTCGAGTCGGTGGCTCACGCGGCGCTACCGGCGACGCGACCGACGAAATCGACGATCTCGGCGATCACCTCGTCGCGGTTGGTCTCGTTGACGAGTTCGTGACGCGCCCCCTCGTAGAGGCGGACGGTCAGGTCGTCGGTCGGGAAGCGGCGAGCGGCCTCCAGAGACGTCTCATAGGAGACAAATGGATCGGCGCAGCCGTGGAGGAACAGCACCGGGATCGTGACGCGGTCCGACTCAGCGTTGAACCGGTCGAGGGCGACGACCTCGGCCTCGAGCAGTGCTCGCTTGTAGCGGTCGCGATACACGAGTGGATCCGAGGCGTACCCGGCGACCGCCTCGGGGTCGCGGGACATGCCGTCCCACTCGACCGGCGGATCCGGCATCTCGCCTCGTGCGAGCACGTCCCGGGCCCAGTGCCAGTCACCGATCACGGCTCCCGCCAGGATCAGGCCGGCCAGCTCGCCGGGATGCCGCATGGCATACCGGGAGGCGAGGAGGCCGCCCATCGAGTGGCCGAACATCACCACCGGCCGGCCCGGGAGATCTCGACGGGCGATCCCCGTCAGCGTGGTCAGGTCGTCGACCACGTGCTCGAAGTCGGTGATCAGTGCCCGTTCCCCCTCACTCCGCCCGTGGCCCATGTGATCCTCGGCGTAGACCGCGCATCCGATGGCGGCGAGGGCCTCGGCGACGTGGGCGTAGCGACCCGAGTGCTCGGCGTAGCCGTGGACCAGGACGGCGATGCTCCTCGTATCCCCGTGGGGCGGCCACATTCTGTAGAAGACCTCTCCCTCGGATCCGGGGAAGGTGCGCTCGTCCATGGGCTCTCCTTTCGCCGTGAGTCTCGCGCGGAGACTCGGCGGCCGCCTCCGGTCAATACCATGGCGGGAAATGCGTTGGTGGCTTCGTCCCCGATGGATCACCGGTCACCTGCTGGTGATCGTCACGATCGCGGCATTCGTGAGCTTCGGCTTCTGGCAGCTGCGCCGTCACGACGAGAAGAGCGACTTCAAGGATGCCGTCGAAGCGGCGGCTTCGCTCCCCATCGTCACGTTCGAGGAGGCATCGGGAGACGACTCCCTCTACCGGCGGGTGGTGGCAACGGGGGAGTACGACACCGGGATCGAGGTGCTGGTGCTGCGCTCCCGGGAGGGACTCAGCGGGTATCACGTGCTCACCCCGCTGCGGCTCGTCGGGGGTGGGGTGCTGCTCGTGGATCGGGGCTGGGTGCCGCCGGAGTTCGATGAGCCGCCGGTGGCTCCCGCCCGGCCGATTGAAGGTGTTCTGGAGGTCACCGGGTATCTGTGGCCTTCCGAAGAGGGTGATGTGCCGGATTCCCTCCCGACCGTCGTGTCGCGGATCGACACGGCGGCCATCGGAGCCTTCACTCCCTACCGTTTGCTGAGCCCCTATCTGCTGTTGCAGGCTCAGGATCCCGGGGTCCCCGGCGACCTCCCGGTGCCGGTGGATCCACCCGAGGCCGTGCTGGGTCCTCACCTCGGGTATGCCGGACAGTGGTTCCTGTTCACCGCGGTGGTGGTGATCGGCTATCCGATCCTGTTGTGGCGGACGGGCCGATCTCAGCCGGCGGGGGTGAGCGACTCGAGCCGGTCGAACACCACCGAGGCCCGGGAGAGCTGAGCCTCCACGTCGAAGCAGGCGGCGAGCCGCCCGGCGTCCAGCGGACAGTCCGGGTCGGCGGCAAGCGCGTCGTGCAGAGAACCACTCCCGGCAACGGCTGAGGCGTGGCGCTGCACCATCCGGTAGGCATCGTCGCGGTTCAGTCCGGCCTCGACGAGGGCCAGGAGGACGGCCTGGCTGAAGACCACTCCGCCGGTGGCCTCGAGGTTGGCCCGCATGCGCTCGGCGTCGACCTCGAGATCGTTGATGATCGAGGCCATGCGGTGCAGCGCGAAGTCCAGGACCAAACAGGCATCCGGGAGGATCACCCGCTCGACCGATGAGTGGCTGATATCGCGCTCGTGCCAGAGCGCAACGTTCTCGAGTCCTGCCATTGCATAGCCGCGAAGGAGACGGGCCAAGCCGGCGACGTTCTCGGATCGGATCGGGTTGCGCTTGTGGGGCATGGCCGAGGAGCCCTTCTGACCGGCTCCGAACGCCTCGGCGACCTCGGTGACTTCGGATCGAGAGAGGTGGCGAATCTCGGTTGCCATTCGCTCCAGGCTCGCTCCCATCCCGGCGATCGCCGTCAGGAACTCGGCGTGGCGATCGCGGGCGACCACCTGGGTCGCGGCGGGCTCGATGTCGAGGTCCAGGGCCCGGCACACGTGCGCCTCGACGTCGGGCGGGACCTGGGCATACGTTCCGACCGCCCCGCTCACCTTGCCCGTGGAGACCGACCGGGACGCTTCCCGCAGCCGGCGATGGCTCCGGGTCAACTCGAAGGCCCAGCCGGCGAGCTTGAGCCCGAAGGTGGTCGGCTCGGCCCAGATGCCGTGGGTGCGTCCCACCATGAGCGTGCCGCGATGCTCCAGGGCCCTGACCCGGATCACTTCGAAGAGGCTCCGGGTGCGTCGGTCGAGGATCTCGGCGGCCTCCCGCAGGGTGGCGCCGAGCGCCGTGTCGAGCACGTCCGAAGAGGTGAGCCCGTAGTGGAGCCAGGGTCCGTGCTGCGGCATGCCATCGGCCAGCACGTCGACGAAGGCGGCCAGATCGTGGTGGATCTCGGCCTCCCGGGCCCTCCAGGCGGCGGGGTCGACCGGTCCGGCGGCCCGTGCTTCCCGGGCCGCTCCGGCGGGAACCGCACCCAGGGCTTCCCAACCCTCGAGCGCGAGAGCCTCGACCTCCTGCCAGCGATCCAGCTTGGACCGCTCGCTCCACACGGCGGCCATCTCGGGGAGGGAGTAGCGCTCGATCATGAGCGCCTCAGGGTGGCTTCGCGGTCGGGCCCGACGGAGACCATCGTGATCGGAATGCCGGCGATCTCCTCTACCCGGGCGATGTAGTCGCTGGCGGCCGGGGGGAGGTCGTCGAAGGTGCGGATCCCGCTGATGTCCTCCGACCAGCCGGCAACCTCTTCATAGATCGGCTCGCACCGGTAGAGCACCCGCTGTTGTCTCGGGAAGTCGTCGTATCTCTCTCCCTGGGACTCGTAGGCAACTGCGATTCTGAGGCTTGGGAAGGCAGAGAGCACATCGAGCTTCATCAAGGCCAGCTCGGTGAGACCGTTGACCCTCACTGCGTACCGAAGAGCCACCGCATCGAGCCAGCCGCAGCGCCGTCGTCGACCCGTCACGGTGCCGTACTCGCCGCCGATCTGAACCATCTGCTCACCGACCTCGTCATCGAGCTCGGTGGGGAACGGGCCGCTCCCGACCCGCGAGATATAGGCCTTGGCGATGCCGAGCACCTTCTCGATGGCATGCGGCCCGATCCCGGTGCCGGTCAGTGCCCCGCCCACCGTCGGGTTCGACGACGTGACGAACGGATAGGTGCCGTGGTCGATATCCAGCAGTGTGGCCTGGGCACCCTCGAAGACGAGGCGCTTCCCTCCTTGGATCGCCTCCCACAGCAGGAGGGAGGTGTCGGCGACGTGGCCCTGGAGGCGATCGGCGTAGCCGAGGTACTCGTCGGCGATCTCGTCGGGATCCATCGGCAGCTGGTTGTAGACCTTGGTGAGAAGCCTGTTCTTGTCCTTGAGGACGGCGTGGAGCTTGTCTCGGAAGATCCTGGCGTCGTAGAGATCCTGGACCCGGATCCCCTCGCGGGAGTACTTGTCCATGTAGGCGGGTCCGATGCCCCGCTTGGTGGTGCCGATCTGCTGCTGACCCAGGTAGCGCTCCCTCACCGCATCGAGCTTGCGGTGATACGGCATGATGAGGTGAGCATTGGCGGACAACCTCAGCCGGGAGGGATCCACGTCGCGGGCGATGAGGGCATCCATCTCCTCGATCAGCACGGCGGGATCTACCACACACCCGTTGCCGATGACCGGGGTGACGTCCGGGTACAGCACACCGCTGGGTATCAACGTCAGCGCAAACGTCTCACCCTCGATGACGATGGTGTGTCCGGCGTTGTTGCCGCCTTGGTAGCGGACGACGACGTCCGCTTCCTGGGCGAGGAGGTTGGTTATCTTGCCCTTCCCCTCGTCGCCCCATTGGGCGCCGACGATCACGGTCGCGGGCATGGTGAGAGAACCTCCGGCCGATCCGACAGGATGGTAGTGGGGCTCCGCCGGGCAACCTTGCAGATCCCCGGTCGCGTTACCCTTGATCTCCCGGAGGTACCTCGTGCCGAGGATTCGCGCTGAATCGATAGAACAGCACAAGACGCTCACCCGCCGTCAGATCTTGGATGCGGCGGCCGGCCTGTTCCGTACCCAGGGATACACGGCCACCAATCTCGGCGACATCGCCGCTTTCGTCGGGATCGGACGGACCACGCTCTATGAGTACTTCACCGACAAGGAAGACATTCTCGTCAGCCTCGTCGAAGCCGAAATGCCGGCGGTGATGGACAAGATGCTGGCCGATCTCCCGCCGGAGGCGACGTGCCGGGAGCACCTCGGCGAGTTGATCGTGCGGGGTCTCGAATTCGTGTCGACCGAGAACGACCTCGGGTCGATGATCATGCGGGAACTCCCCAGCCTGTCGCCGGACGGGCAACGCCGGGCCCGGATGGCTCACGGCAAGCTGGCGCAGGCGGTCACCGACGCCTGTCGTCGGGGTATCGAGAGCGGGGAGTTCCGCAAGATGGATCCCGGGGATGCCGGCCGCCTCGTGTACACGATCGTGATGTCGGCGGGTCAGGGGCTGCGGCGCTCGGCCGAGGCCGAGGAGAGTTTCCGGGAGACGGCGGAGACGATCGTCGGGATCGTGTTCGACGGTCTGGCGGTGGCTCCTCAGACCCCTCCCTCGCCGCCGGGCTAGCCTCGCGGCGCTCGACGGGGAGGACCTGATGCGTACCCTGTTCCGCAACGGCCGCATCTTCGATGGCACTGATCGACTGCCGGCCGGCGATCTCGTGGTGGAGGACGGCCGGATCACCGCCGTCGGTGAGGGGCTCGACGGTGACGAGGCCTTCGACCTCGAGGGGAAGGCGGTGTTGCCCGGGTTCTTCGATTGCCACGTCCACCTGGCCATCTCCCATGTCGATGTCGGTCGCCTCATCCAGGAGCCTTTCTCCCTGGAGTTCTATGAGGCGGCCCGCAATCTGCGGGCGACCTTGGAGGCCGGGATCACGACGGTTCGCGATGCCGGGGGCGCCGATCTAGGGATCAAGGAGGCCCTGGCTCGGGGCTACATCTCCGGCCCCCGGCTGCAGATCTCCCTCAGCATGCTGAGTCAGACGGGAGGCCACGGGGACGGCTGGCTGGCGAGCGGGAACGTCACCAAGCTGTTCGTGCCTCATCCGGGACGCCCGGCGACACTGGTCGACGGACCCGACGAGATGCGACGCAAGGTGCGAGAGCTGGTCAGGGCCGGTGCCGACGTCATCAAGGTGGCCACCTCGGGGGGAGTGCTGTCGCCACGAGACGATCCTCGCCATGCCCACTTTGGGCTCGACGAGCTCGAGGTCCTCGTCGCCGAGGCCTCGGCGGCCGGGCTCTGGGTCATGGCGCACGCCCAGGCCACCGAGGGCATCAAGAACGCCGTCCGCGCCGGGATTCGCTCCATCGAGCACGGGATCTACCTCGATGACGAGGCGATCGCCATGATGCTCGAGCGGGGCACCTACCTCGTTCCCACGCTTATGGCGCCGACGGGCGTCAAGAAGGCGGCCGAAGCCGGAGCCGCCATCCCCGAAACCGCCGTGCGCAAGGCCGAGGAGGTGATCGAGGTTCATCGCGAGTCGTTCCGCAAGGCCGTAGCGGCCGGGGTCAAGGTGGCCATGGGCACCGACAGCGGGGTGACGCCGCACGGGGAGAACCTGGAAGAGTTGTCGCTGATGGCGGCGGGAGGGATGACGCCCGTCGAGGTCCTCACCGCGACGACCCGGCACGCTGCAGAGTTGATGGGGGTGGACGGCGGCGTGATCGAGCCGGGCCAACCGGCCGATCTCGTGGTGGTTGAGGGTGATCCGCTCTCGTTCGAGGGGCTGCGGGGCCGCATCATCACGGTGGTGCAGGCCGGCAAACGAGTGGCCGGGGACCTGGTCCGCTGATGGTGCGGCGCCGGGATGCCGCTAGTGAGACGGGCGCGGCTAACGTAAGGCCCGCCGAACAATCCTGGAGATCCAGACCTGTGGACGACCACGTCACTAGCCGTGTAGCGACGCGGCGCCCGGAGGGATCGATGACCCTCCTCGCCGCCACCGACGATCCGCCGATCCGCACCGAGGTGCTTCACTTCAAGACGGGTGAAGGGGGTGAGTTCTGGGATCTGAGCGACGTCGTGCGCGAGGTCGTTGCCCGCTCGGGGGTGCGTCACGGCCAGGTCACGGTGCACACGCCCCACACCACGACGACACTGGTACTCAACGAGTCGGAAACCGGATTCCTCAATGATTTCCGCCGAGTGATCGACGGTCTGGTGCCGGTCGAGGCGTACTACGAGCACGACGACCACGAGTTGCGCACCGAGAATCTCCAGGAGGACGAGCACCTCAACGGGCACGCCCACTGCCGTCAGATGCTTATCGGTACCGCCTCGATCGCCATTCCCGTGGTCGACGGGCAGGTCCTCATGGGAACCTGGCAGCGGCTGCTCTTCGGCGAGTTGGACCAGGCCCGGGAACGCCGGGTCACGTTCCACGCCCAGGGCGCCTAGGGGGCCGGGAGGCCTCATCCGGGCGTGTCTCGGCTTGTGGCGCGCCCCCTTCCGCGGCTACCTTGGTCGGCCTACGCGGACCCCAGCGGGTCCCGTGTGCACTTGTGGACAACTGGGAGGCGCGAGAAATAATGATCAAGCGATTGTCGGCTCTCCTCGTCGTGTTGGCGCTGGTCGCCGCTGCGTGCGGCGACGATGATGCCGCGACGACGACGACCGCCGCAGACGCGGTGACAACCACGACCGCTGCCGCCGACGACGGTGGGCAGGTCGCCGAGGGCGGCATTCTGGCCCAGGTCCAGGCTCGCGGCGTTCTGAAGTGCGGTGTGTCCGGCGCCGCCGTGGCCTTCTCCGAGCAGCAGGCCGACGGCTCCTTCACCGGCTTCGACGTGGACTGGTGCCGTGCCGTGGCGGCCGCCGTGCTCGGTGACGCCGACGCCGTCGAGTTCACCGCCCTGACCGCCGCCGAGCGGTTCACGGCCGTGCAAACCGGCGCCGTCGACGTGCTGATGCGGAACACGACGTGGACGCAGAGCCGTGACAGCGACGTTGGCATGGACTTCGGTCCTACGACTTACTACGACGGCCAGCAGGTGATGGCGCGGGTCGCCGACGGGTTCAGTGCTGGATCCCAGATCACTGATCTCGAAGGCGCCGTGGTGTGCACCAACGCCGGCACGACGACCGAGAAGAACATCACCGAGGTCACCAGCGCGCTCGGCGTGAACATCACGCTGAACACGTTCGAGGACTACAACATCGTGATGGAGAACTTCGTGGCCGGCGCTTGTGACGCCGTCACCACGGACGGTTCGGGTCTCGTCGGCAACAAGGCCGCTCGTGAGGCTGAGGACCGGGACGGCAGCGAGTGGGTGATCTTCCCCGCCGCCCCGATCTCCAAGGAGCCCCTCGGCCCCGTGTACCTGCAGAACGACTCGCAGTGGGCGGACGTGGTCAACTGGACCGTCTATGCGATGGTCATCTTCGACGAGAAGGGCATCACCTCGGCCGACGCCGATGCGGCGAAGGCCAGCCCGCCGGATGGTGAGGTTGGACGCCTCCTCGGCGGCGAGGGTGAGTTGCAGACGGCGATGGGCCTCGATGCCGACGCCTTCTACAACGTCCTGTCGCAGGTGGGCAACTACGAGGAGATCTACAACCGGAACCTGAACCCGGTTGGTCTCACCCGTGAGGGGAGCTTCAACGCTCCGTTCAACGAGGGTGGTCTCGTCTACGCACCACCTGGCCGGTAGTACACATACCAACAGATTGGGGGGTGCCGTCCGGCACCCCCCAATCACTTTCATCTAGTGTTCCGTTCGTCCGGAGGATCTAGCTCTTGGCGATAGAGGTCGACAAGCCACAGCAGTACCACCAGCGGGTTCCGCCGTGGCGCAACGTCACCTTCCTCAAGTGGGCCGCTCAGATTCTCTTCCTGTTCGCTCTGTTTGCCCTCGTCTGGATCCTGGGTAGCGAAGCGGCCGACAACCTCGACCAGCGGAACATCAAGGTCAATTTCGACTTCCTCGCCGACCCACCCGGCATCGCCATCGCCGAGGGGGTCGACGTCCGTCCGGCCACCGGTGGCCGGGCCCTCTACACCGGCATCGTCAACATGCTGCGGATCACGGTGGCCGGCATCATCGCCGCCACCATCCTCGGGGTGCTGCTGGGCATCGCCCGGCTCTCGAAGAACTGGATCGTGAACAAGGTCGCCACGATCTACATCGAGACGTTCCGCAA
>JBFFRY010000012.1:0-66663 GCA_041572755.1 Acidimicrobiia bacterium
ACTCGGAGCTCCCCTCCCGGCAGGACGACCGTGAGCCGATCGCCCGTATAGCCCAGCCGCCGCGCCTCGGCCGCGGCTGCAACCGCTCCGGTTCCACACGCGAGCGTCTCCCCGACGCCCCGCTCCCACACCCGAAGTGCAATGCGGTCCGACGAGACGACCGTGGCGAACTCCACGTTGGTCCGCTCGGGGAAATGAGGATCGCCCTCGACGATGGGTCCCACCGCATCGACCGGGGCCGCGTAGCAGTCGGCCACGAATGCGACGGCATGGGGATTCCCCACTGAGACCGGCTCCAAGTGATACCCCGCCAGGTCGAGGGGTTCCCCTCCAGGCTCACCCACCTTGCCCAGGTAGGCCCGCACCCCCTCATCGGTCACGACGACCGGGTGTTCACCGACCGCCGTCTCGATGACGAAGGAGGACGTCGTCACCAGACCCCGTTGGAGCGCGTAGCGGGCCACGCAACGAAGCCCGTTGCCGCACATCTCGGCCGGTGACCCGTCGGCATTCCAGTAGACCATGCCCACGCGGCCCCCCTCCGCTCCGGTCACGGCGAGGACCCCATCGGCCCCGATCCCCCGCCGCCGGTCACACCATGCGGCGACGAGGTCCGGATCGGGATCGAACGGCCCATCGACCACGATGAAGTCGTTGCCGAGGCCCTCCATCTTCACGAAGTCCATCCGAGCTCCTCCAACAGCGCCAGGGTGCGCGCCAACCTGACCCCACCCTCATCATGCCACTCGATCCACCGAACCCGCGGATCACGACCGAAGAAGGTCCGCTGGCGGCCGGCCAAAGCCCGGGTGGCGTCGATGCCCCGGCGCCGTCCCTCCTCGACGTCCTGCTCGCCCCGCACCACGGGCAGCAGCTGCTTGTAGCCCACCGCCTGCGAGGCGGTCACCCCAAGACGAGGGCCCAGGGTGCGCACCTCTTCGAGGAGCCCCTCGGTGAGCATCCGATCGAATCGCTGCTCGATACGATCGGGCAGGCCGGGCCCCGGGTCGAGACCGACCACGACCAACGGCATCCGCGACCGGTACTCCCTCACGTCGGCGGCACCGGGTTCCCGGTATCGCTGCGAAGGGGTTCTCCCCGTCACCCGAAGGATCTCGAGCGCCCTCACCACCCGTCGGGGATTGGCCAGATCGACCACGTCGGCCGCTCGGGGATCGGCCGCGAGCAACATCGCCACGGCGTCGTCGGCGCCCAGCGACTCGAGCTCGGCACGGATCACGGGATCCGACGGTGGAAAGACGAGAGGGTCGACCAGCGAGCGGAAGTGGAGCCCCGAACCCCCCACGATCACCGCCGTCGCTCCCCCGCCTTCGATCTCGCCGATCGCCCCCCGGCCCGCTTCCTGGAACTCGGCGACGCTGAAGGGTTCGGAGGGCTCAGTGATGTCGATCAGGTGGTGGGGCACCCGGCGTTGCTCGGCCGGAGTCGGCTTGGCGGTACCGATGTCCATCCCCCGATACACCTGCATGGAGTCCACCGACACGACCTCGGCGCCGAATCGGGTGGCGATCTCCAGGGCGACGTCCGACTTGCCCGACGCCGTGGGCCCCACGACGGCGAGCGCCGGTCTCAGGCGAGCCTCGCTATCAGGTGGCTGGGGGCGGCCCGCTCGACCACGACGTCGAGGAACCGACCCGGGTCGGCTCTGCCGGGGAAGTGGACCACCTTGTTGGTGCGGGTCCGGGCCGTCGCCATGTCGGGGTTTTTGCGGGACGGCCCCTCGGTGAGGACCTCGACGGTCTCGCCGACCAGCCTGACGTTCTTGGCAAGGGTCGCCCGTTGTTGGAGTTCGACCAAGCGATCGAAACGCTCCTGGGCGACGAGCGGCGCCACGTGACCTTCCATCTCCGCCGCCCGGGTGCCTGGCCGGGGTGAGTAGATGAACATGAAGGCCGAATCGAACTGCGCCTCGGTCACCACCTCGAGCGTGGCCTGGAAGTCGTCCTCCGTCTCCCCCGGAAAGCCGACGATGATGTCGGTCGACGTCGCCAGTCCCGGAACCGCCGCCTCCATCATCCGCAGCTTCTCCAGGAAGCGATCCGGGGTGTAGCCGCGTTGCATGGCACGCAAGATGCGGGCGCTCCCGCTCTGCAGCGGGAGGTGCAACTGCTCGCACACCGCCGGGGTCTCCGCCATCGCCAGCGCCACATCCTCTCGGATGTCCTTCGGGTGGGGACTGGTGAACCGAACCCGCTCGATGCCCTCCACCCGGCCGACTCTCCGTAGGAGATCGCTGAAGATCGGGCGGCGTCGCCCGTCGACCGCCAGATCGCGCCCGTAGGAATTCACGTTCTGGCCCAGCAGCGTCACCTCCACGACGCCGTCCCCGGCGAGTTCCTGCACCTCGCGGAGGATGTCCCCGGGCCGCCGGCTGATCTCCCGGCCGCGCACGATCGGCACGATGCAGAACGTGCAGGCGTTGTCGCATCCGATGGTGATGGTCACCCAAGCCGAGTGGGCCACCTCGCGCCGGGTCGGCAGCGACGACGGCACGTCGTCGATGGAGCGGGTCTCAGGGAGAATCTCGGTGATCGGTCCCCACTCCTCGGCGTAATCGAGGAGATCCAGGACCCTATGGAGGTTGTGGGTCCCGAACACCACATCGACCCAAGGTGCCTTCTCCCGGACGAGCTCCTGATCCTTCTGCGCCAGGCACCCGCCCACCATGATGCGCAGCCCGGGCCGCTCGTCCTTGAGCGACTTGAGTTGCCCCAGGTTCCCGTACAGCCGGTTGTCGGCGTTCTCCCGCACGCAGCACGTGTTGATCATGACCACGTCCGCCCCTTCGACCGAGGTGGCCTGCACCATGCCGTCCGACTCCAAAAGACCGGAGATTCGCTCACTGTCGTGCTCGTTCATCTGGCATCCGAACGTTCGCACCAGATAGCGGCGCCCCTCACGCGTGGGGCGCCGTCTCTCCCGGACGGCGGGGATTCCCAGCTGGGTCATCGGGCGTAGTCGGTGGAGCGCAGCTCGCGGATGACGGTGATCTGAATCTGGCCGGGGTACTGCAACTCGTCCTCGATGCGCCGCGAGATGCGTCGCGCCAGGTCGGCGGCACTGAGGTCGTCCACTGACCCCGGATCAACCACCACCCTGACCTCACGTCCGGCCTGCATCGCATAAACCTTCTCGACACCGGGGAAGCCCATGGCGATCTCTTCGAGACGCTCCAGCCGCCTGACGTAGGACTCGACCGCTTCGCGGCGGGCACCCGGACGTGCGGCCGACACCGCATCCGCCGCCTGAACGATTGTGGCGGTGAGGGTCCGCGGCTCGACCTCGTTGTGGTGCGCCTCGATCCCGTGCACGATGGCCGGATCCTCGCCGAACCGACGGGCGATCTCGGCGCCGACGAGGGCATGGGAACCACCGAGTTCGTGGCTCACGGCCTTTCCGATGTCGTGGAGGAACGCTGCCCGCCGAGCCTCCTCGGCGTCGACGCCGATCTCGGCGGCGAGCATGGCGGCCACCTTCGACGTTTCGACCAGGTGGTTGAGGACGTTCTGTCCGTAGGACATCCGGTATTTGAGACGCCCCAGCAGAGTCACCAACTCGGGGTGCATGCGAGACAAACCCACCTCGAGCAACGCCCACTCCCCGGCATCGCGGATGCTCTGCTCAACCTCGGCGAGCGCCTTGGCGTGGGCGTCTTCGATCGACTGGGGGTGAATGCGGCCATCGGCGATGAGGCGCTCCAAGGCCAGGCGGGCCACCTCACGCCGCACCGGATCGAACGCCGACAGTGCCACGGCCTCGGGGGTGTCGTCGACGATGATGTTGACTCCGGTGACGGCCTCGAACGACCGGATGTTGCGCCCATCCCTCCCGATGATCCTCCCCTTCATGTCATCGGAAGGGAGAGGGACCACGGACACGGTGGTTTCCGCAACGGCCTCGGAGGCGAGCCGCTGGATCGTGGATGTCAAGATCCGCCGGGCCCGCCGATCCGCCTCCTCCCGAGCCCGCAGCTCGAGGTCCCGCATCAGCACCATGGCATCCCGCCGGGCCTCGTCCTCGACCCGCTGGAGCAACTCGTCCTTCGCCGCCCTGGCGTCGAAACCGGCCAGCTGCTCCAGTTCCCGTCGGGCCTGCTCTTGAGTCGCTTCGGTGGTGGCTCGCAGGTCGGCGGTCTCCCGCTCCCGATCGATGACGAGGTGCTCGCGCTGCGCCAGGTTGGCGGCTCGCTGCTCCAGCGTCGCCTCCCGTTGCGCCAGCCGCTCCTCCTGGGAGCTGATCTCGAGGCGGCGGTGCTCCAGATGAGCTTCCTCGCGCTCCCGATAGGTCTCCGCCTTGGCCAGCGCCTCGTCCTCGGCCCGCGCCAGCAGCTGCCGCGCCTCGCGTCGGGCCGCAGCCACCAACTCGTCGGCCGCGACGGCCGCCCGGGAATGAGAGCGCCTCTGAAGCGCCCTCCCGACCATCACGCCGACCACCCCGGCCAGCGTCGCTCCCACCACCCCGACCACCGCCGTGATCATGGGCGCCTCCTCTCAGCGGGTCCACCAATGCAGCACGCCGAGCCCTACGGCTCGGCGCACGCCGGCATGCTCAAGGTGCGGTGCCGCTACCGCACGGATGCGGGTCTGCTCACCCGTGGCATGGTTTCCGGTTGACCCTTTGTGTTCGGTTCAAAGTTTCGTGCGCGTTACCTCGTCATCGTACCGCACGGTGCCGACCGGGGCCGGTGGTCACTCCTCCTCGGATGGCTCCTCTTCGGAGGGAACCGGGTCACCCACCGCTTCGGCCATCGCCTCGGCCGGTGCCTCCTCCGGTTTCCCTGCCAGACCCACGGCCTCCAGAACACCCGCCTGCAGCTGCATGGCGATCTCGGGGTTCTCCCGCAGGAACCGCTTGGCGTTCTCCCGACCCTGCCCGAGCTGATCACCGTCGTACGTGTACCAGGCGCCGCTCTTACGGACGATGTCGTGCTCGGCGGCGACGTCGAGCAGGCTGCCCTCTCGGGAGATGCCTTCGCCGAACATGATGTCGAACTCGGCGACCCGGAACGGAGGCGCCACCTTGTTCTTGACCACCTTGCCGCGGACCCGGTTCCCGATCGCTTCCGAGCCGTCCTTGATCGTCTCGATCCGCCGCACCTCGATGCGGGTGCTGGCGTAGAACTTGAGAGCCCGGCCCCCCGGGGTGGTCTCGGGATTCCCGAACATCACTCCGATCTTCTCGCGGATCTGGTTGATGAAGATCGCCGTAGTGTCCGACCGGTTGATCGTGCCCGCCAGCTTGCGCAGCGCCTGTGACATGAGACGTGCCTGGAGCCCGACGTGGGTGTCACCCATCTCTCCCTCGATCTCGGCCCGCGGCACCAGGGCGGCCACCGAGTCGATGACCACCACGTCGAGGGCCCCGGAACGGATCAGCATCTCGGTGATCTCGAGTGCCTGTTCCCCGGTATCGGGCTGGGAGATCAACAGCTCGTCGACGTCGACGCCCAACGCACTCGCATACACCGGATCCAGGGCGTGCTCGGCATCGACGAACGCTGCGATCCCTCCGTTGCGCTGCGCCTCGGCGGCGATGTGGAGCGCCAGCGTGGTCTTGCCGCCGCTCTCGGGACCGTAGATCTCGACGATCCGCCCCCGCGGCACGCCACCGATACCGAGCGCCAGGTCGAGCGACAGCGCCCCGGTGGGGATGGCGGCGATCTTCTGCACATCGTCGGCCCCGAGCCGCATGATGGCGCCCTTCCCAAACTGCCGCTCGATCTGCGTGATCGCCATCTCGAGGGACTTGTCCCGTTCCACGGGTGCTCCTTCCGGTGAATCCCCGCCACGGTACGGCGGGCCTCTGACACGATCTTCGAACTACAACAATGTGATTGTATCCGCCCCGACCCGATCACTCTAGTCGAACATGTGTTCGGGTGTAAAGGGTTCCGGGCCCGCTCCCCACCACGCCGTCACCGCCTCGGCCAGAGCCACCGGATCCTCGCCGACCACGGCATGACCGACCCCGGGAAGCACCGCCAAGGTCGCCCCGGGGAGCCCGGCCGCCATCGTTTCGGCGGCCCCCACCCCGGCCGGATCACCCGCCCCGGCCACCACCAGAACCGGTGCATTGATCTCGCCCAGACGACCCACCAATGCCGGCTGCGACCCTCGACCCAGCTGACGCAACGCCGCCGCCAAACCGGCCGCCTCGTTGCCGGCTCGCGCCTCGGCGTCGGCGGCCCGCCACGTGTCGTCCCGTCGGGTCAGGCCGGCGAACATCGGGCGGGTCAACCACTCGGTGATGAAGGCTTCGCTCCCCAGTTGCTCGATGCGAGCGGCGAGCCGATCGTCGGACCGTCTCCGCTCACGGCGTCGGTCCTGATCGGCGATACCCGCCGACGCCGAAACGAGCACCAATCGGCGAATCGGACACTCCAGGGCCGCCGCCAGCGCCAAGCGACCCCCCATCGAATAGCCGACCACCACATCGGCGCCGGCCGCCTGCTCGGCCACCCACCTCACCGCCTCGCCCCAGGGCCGAGGGGGCGCCGAACCATGGCCGGGAAGATCGGGAGTCCGCCACCTCCCGCCCATCAGCCCGGCCAGCTCGTGCCACATGCGCCCCCTCTGAGTGAAACCGTGCAGCCCCAGCAGCTCACCCAAGCGGGAAACTCTCCACTTCGTGGTACCGCGCACCGCCGGGACCGAGCTGACTGCGATACAGCACGACTCGATCGACCCGGGTCGTCACCCCCAAACGGGCGACACCATCGAGGAGGGTGGTCACATCCTGGTGGGGCCGGACGCGGCTCAAGGTCAGGTGGGCCCGAAAAGGCCGATCCTCGGGAGGGAACCCCGCCTCGACCGCCGACTCCTCCACGCCTGAGGCGACGGCGCGCAACTCGTCGGTGCCCCGTTCGGCGCTCACCCACAGGACGGTGGCGCGCCGAGGGCGAGGAAAAGCCCCCAGGCCACCCCAAAGCACTGTGAACCTCTCGCCGAGATCCGCCCCGTCCAATGCCTCCAACAGCCGATCCCGATTGGGGGCCTCGACGTCGCCGAGAAACCGCAGCGTGATGTGCCAGTTCTCGGGCGGGACCACCCGTCCGGGAAGCCCATGCGGGGCCGCCTCCACCAGCACCCGGGAGAGAGCCTGACGCGAATCGTCATCGAGGGGGACGGCCACGAAGAGCCGGGCTATCCCCTCCACCACTCCCCCGCCATCGCCAATCGGGTCATCTGAAGAGCCGCGGTCGTGGTGTAGGTGCGGACGCGTTCCCGGTCCCCCGGCATGCGCAGCAGGCGGGCGCGGGCGTCCTCCGGCGTCCGCACCGCCACCACCATCGTGCCGGGCCGGGCCTCGTGATCGGCGGGGCCGGCCGCCCCCGTGATCGCCACGCCCACCTCGGCCCCCAATCGCTCACAGGCGCCGGCCGCCATCGCCAGGGCGGTCTCCTCACTGACCACCCCGTGCTCCTCCATGAGTGACTGCGGAACGCCGAGCAGGGTTGCCTTCGCTTCGGCCGAATACGCCACGATCGAACCCCGAAACGAGCCCGACGAGCCGGGCACCGACGTGAACCGGGCCGCCACCATCCCCCCGGTGGCCGACTCGGCCGTGGCCAGCCCCCAGTCCCGCTCCACGGCCATACGGAGGACGATCGCTTCGATCGGGTCGCCGCCGACCGCAAACACCAGCCTGCCCAGCCTTTGCCGCACCTCGGCCTCGAGCGGATCCAACAACTCGGCGGCCCGCTCCTCGTCCCGGGCCCGCGCCGTGAGACGCACCTTGATCTCCCCGGCGCTGGCGAGAAAGGCCACCGAAGGGTTCTCGGCACCCTCGAAGAGGTCACCCAGCAGCTCCGAGACCCGTGACTCCGACTCCCCCCAGGTACGCACCACCCGGCTCAGCAGCGTTCCCCCGTCGGTGTGCCCGCAGAGGAACGGCAGCACAGAATCGGAGAGCATCGGGAGCATCTCCTGGGGCACGCCGGGAAGGGCAAACACCCACGTGTCGCCGATCCGGAGGCGCAGGCCCGGAGCCGTGCCCTTCGCATTGGGAATCATCTCCGCACCGGTGGGGTACTCGGCCTGCCGCAAGTTGGTCGTCGGCATCGGTCGTCCCCGCCGCTCCCACCACTCGGTGAGCCGGGCGGCGTAGTCGTCGGAGAAGGCCATCTCCACGCCGGCGACGGCGCAGATCGCCTCCCTGGTGATGTCGTCCTGGGTGGGACCGATCCCCCCGGTCACGATGACCGCATCGGATCGCCCCACCGCCTCCTGCAGCGTGGCGGTCATCCGCTCCAGGTTGTCCCCCACCACCGTCTGGCGGTAATGGTCGAGGCCCGCCTCTGCGAGCCTCGCCGCGATCTCCGTCGCGTTGCTGTTGACCAACTGGCCGAGCAGGAGCTCGGTGCCGACGGCGACGATCTCCACGATCACTCGACCACCTCCGCCACGCAGTCCGTGCCGTAGGAACCGGTGATCCGGACGTTGAGCCAGTCACCGGCCTCCCCGCGATCCAGCACGATCATCCCATCGATCTCGGGGGCTTCGCGCCCCGATCGGGCCACCGGCACCCCGTCCTCGACCAGGTCGACCACCACTTCGGTGATCCGGCCGACCTGCGCCGCATTGCGTTCGGCGGTGATCTCGGCCTGGATTCCCGACAGGAACCGGGTCCTCTCGGCGATCTCGCCGTCTGGGATCCGGTCCCCCAGCATCGCGGCGGCGGTCCCCTCCTCCGCGGAGTACGGGAAGAACCCCGCCCAATCCAACGCTGCCGCCCCCAGGAAGTCGGCCATGACCTCGACGTCCGACTCCGTCTCGCCGGGAAAGCCGACGATGAACGAGGACCGCAGCGCGGCGGCGGCATCTGCTCCCCTGATCGAGCCGATCAGCCCCAAGTGGCGATCGCCGTCCCCGGGCCGCTTCATCGCTCGCAGCAAGCGCCCGCTGGCGTGCTGCAAGCTGAGATCGAAGTACCCGGCCACCTTCTCGTTCTCGGTCATCTCGGCGATGAGCCCGGCGGTGATCTCCCGGGGATGCAGATAGAGCAGCCGAATGCGCCGGATGCCGGAGACCGATCCGCTTCCACGCAGCAGATCGACCAGGCCGTCGCTCCCGGGGAGGTCGCGTCCGTAGGCAGCCAGATCTTGAGCCACCAGGACGATCTCGCCCACGCCGGCGGCGCCCAGATCCGTGATCTCCTCCACGATGTTGTCGATCGCCCGGGACCGTTGAGCACCGCGGATCAGCGGGATGGCACAGAACGTGCACGGCTTGTCACAACCCTCGGCCACCTTGACGTAGGCATACGGCGTCTCCGGTGTGGGCCGCCGCACGTCCTCGAGGATGTCCATGACGCTCGCCGTACCCGACGAGTCGTGCCCGGTCAGTGCGTCCAGTCTGTCGAGCAGCTCGCCGTAGTGCTCGAGGCCGACGACATCGTCCGCCTCGGGGATCGCCTCCGACAACTCGCGCTGATATCGCTGCGCCATGCAGCCGAGGACCACCAGACCGGTGTCCGCGCTCTTCTGCGAGGCGTGCTCCAGGATGGTCTCGACCGATTCCCGGCGGGCCGCCTCGATGAACGCACAGGTGTTGACGAGGACCACATCGGCGTCGTCGGGCCGGGCTGCGGTGCGATACCCACCGGCAGCCAACCGGGCGGACAGCTTGTCGGAATCCACCTGATTCTTGGCGCACCCGAGCGTGGTGATCCAGACCTGTGGGGCGGGCATGGCGGCGAGTCTAGGACCGGGGTGCCGCCCGACTCAGCCGGTGAAGTACTCCCCCCGGAAGTAACGGAGCGGCCGACGCAGGTCGTGGAATTCGATTCGGACGATCGTCCCGTTGACCAAGGCGTGATACGGATCGTCGCGGTGGTCCTCATATCGGCAATAGGCCCGGCTCCCGAGACCGGCGATCTCCGGTCCGAAGCCGGTGTCGGTGACGTCGAGACCGGCGAAGAGGCCACCCGGACTCGGTCGGATTCCGGCGAACCGGTCGCTCAGCTCCCGATGCTCCTCCTCGAGGATGTGGACGATGAAAGTACCCGTCTCCCTGATGGCGTCCCACAGGTCGGTGGCGGTTCCCACCAACAGGTGCACGTAGGAGGGCTCGCCTTCGGCCACCATCAGCGACGAGACCGTGAGGCCCGAGCGCGCTTCGGGCCCCCCGGCGGTGACGACCGTCACCGGAGCGGCCAACCGTCCCCGGAACTGGCGCACGGGGTCGCGCTGGTCGGGTGGTGTCGCAAACGGATGTTCGTCGTGGATCTCGCCCTGGCTCACACCCGTACGCTACCGCGCCGAGCAGAGTCGTCTTGCCACCCGAAACCCGCGACGCCAACATGCCGCCCATGGACCTCCGGGGCGAACTGCGCCTTGCGCTCGAACTGGCCGATGCCGCCGACCTGATCACGATGCATCATTTCCGCAGCGCCGACCTCCGGGTCGAGACGAAACCGGACATGACACCGGTCTCCGAGGCCGACCGGGCCGCCGAGCAGGTGATCAGAGCCCGCCTCGCCGCAGCGCGACCCCACCACGGGATCCTCGGCGAGGAATTCGGCGATGCGGGGGACTCCGGGCGCCGCTGGATCATCGATCCGATCGACGGGACGAAGAACTACGTCAGGGGCATCCCCGTGTGGGGGACCCTCCTGGCACTCGAGCACGACGGCGACATCGTGGTCGGCGTCGTATCGGCTCCGGCGATCGGGCACCGCTGGTGGGCGGCGCACCGCCTGGGCGCCTACCGCAACGCCGAACCGATCTCGGTCTCGGCGGTGAGAGACCTCAGCGACGCCCAGCTCTCCTACAACGCCAACATCGAGGCAGAGGAGCAGGGCATGGGTGCCGCCATGCGCCTGCTCGAAGAGCAGTGCTGGCGGACCCGGGGCTTCGGCGACTTCTGGTCCTTCATGCTGGTCGCCGAAGGAGCGGTCGACGTGGCGGTCGAGCCGATCGCCGCCGTGTGGGATCTGGCCCCCCTGAAGATCATCGTCGAAGAAGCGGGTGGGACGTTCACCGCCCTCGACGGCCGTGCCGTCGTCGACGGCGGCGACGCCCTCGCCAGCAACGGGCTCCTCCACGACGCGGTGCGGTCGCTGCTCCGGCCCGAGGGGTTCTAGGGCCCCAGCGACCAGTCCAGGTGCCGCTGGGCCGCTTGCGCCAGCGGACCCGGACCCAGGGCATCACGGATCGCCGCCCACATCCGCGCCGAGACGGCCCGGCCCTGCTCCAGATCGTCGGCGGCTCGCCTCGCCAGTTGCGAGAAGGCGATGTAGATCCCCAGCTGGTCGAGATCGGCCGCCCGCTCCGCCCCTCGACGGGCCGCGTCGGCGTCGCCCGACGCAAGGGCCGTGATGGTCTGCTCCGCGGCCGTCAACGCTCGGCGCTGCCGTTTGCCGTCCACTACCCGCCGCCCTCGTCCAGCAGCTCTCGCAGCCGCCGGATGCGGGCCTCGAGTTCGGCCCGCCCTCCCGCTTCGTCGATCGCCCTGTTGAGGCGCACGGCGTCTGCGGTGAATCCGAAATTCCCGGCGGCGAGATCGCCGGCCTGCTTCACGACGTCGATCCGCTCCCGCTGCAGGTCGAGCCACCGCTTGCGCAGCACCTCCAGCTCCTCGACGAGGCGCGCCCGGGCCGCCGGATCGGAGGGATCGGACGCCGCCTTTCGGGCGGTCCGGTGCAGCTCCCGGCGCCGGTCCTCCAGCGCCGTTCGAGCGGCCAGGTCGTCCGGAGCGAGGCCATCGAGACGGGCGGCGATGGCCGCCAGCTCCCGCACCACCTCGTCGAGGTCGATCCGGGCACCCGCCGTCTCGTCGGTCGGCTCAGGCACCCTCGACACCCTCCAGCGCCGCCACCGTCGCAGCCAGAAAGGCCCGCCCCCGGGCACCATCGATCACCCGGTGATCGTACGACAGAGACAGCGGGAACACCCTGGCGGCCACGACCGACCCGTCGCGAACCACGGGGCGGGGGTCGGCCCGGCCCACCGAAAGGATCGCCGTCGTCCCGAACGGGATGATGGGCGTGCCGTAGCCACCGCCGACCGCACCGATGTTGCTGATCGTGAAGGTCGCACCGCGCAGCTCTGCCGCCGTTGCGGTCCGCTCCCGGGCGGCCGCGGCGAGCCGGTGCACCTCATCGACGAGGTCGCCGATCACCAGCCCGTCGGCGTTGCGGACCACTGCCACCATCAAGCCGTCCGGAGTATCGACGGCAAATCCGACGTCGTAGTGCCGGCGCAGCAAGAGGTGATCGTCGTCGCAGGCGGCGTTGAACTCGGCGAACTCCTCCAGCAACGGGGTCACCGCTCGGATGAGCAGCGCCTCGAGCGGTACCGACCGGCTCGACGTCTCGGCGATCGCGGCCCGGGCGGCCAGCATCGGCTCCGCATCCGCCTCGCCGTAGGTCGTCACGTGGGGGATCTCGTGCCAGGAGCGGGTCAGGTTGCGGGCAATCGCGGCTCTGGTCGGAGACAGCGGCACTCGTTCCACCGATCCGGACGACCCGGCGGCCGCTTCGACGTCGGCCCTGGTGACCCTGCCACCCGGTCCGCTCCCTCGGATCGCCCCGAGATCGACCCCGAGTTCGGAGGCCAGCCGTCGCACCGCCGGCAGAGCGGTGACGCCGGGTGCAACGTCCGGCCCATCCAGGGTGCCGACGACGGGGGCGGGAGCCGACGGGGCCGTCTGCTCCGCGGCAGGTGCGTCTGCGACCGGGCGCCACACCTCGTCCGAGTCGCCGATCACGACGAGCAGCGACCCGATCTCGACGACGTCTCCCTCGGCGGCGCCGTGATGGAGCACGACACCGGCCCGCGGTGCCGGGATCTCCATCACGGCCTTGTCGGTCTCGATCTCCACCAGAGGAGCATCGGCCTCGACGGGATCCCCGACCGCCACCAACCACCGGAGGACGGTGGCCTCGGCCAGGCCCTCCCCAACATCCGGCAGCAGAAATTCCATCGCCACGATCAGGCCTCCAGGGTGCGCTCGACTGCAGCCACGATGCGGGCCACGTCCGGGATGTAGTACTCCTCCGACCGCTTCAGGGGGACCACCGTGTCCCAGCCGGTGACCCGCTCGACGGGAGCGAGCAGCGAATACAGGGCTCGCTCCTGGACCAGAGCCGCGATCTCGGAGGCCATGCCCGCCGTGCGATGGGACTCGGTGACCACCACCGCCCTTCCGGTCCTGCGCACCGACTCCACGATCGTGTCGGCGTCGAGGGGGCTGATGGTGCGGACGTCGACGACCTCCACGTCCCGGCCCCGCTCGGAGAGCTCCTCCGCCGCCCGCCGCAAGTCGGCCACCACCGCTCCGTAGCCGATCAACGTCGCATCCGACCCCTGCCGCACGATCGCAGCGGCGCCGATCGGCACCCGATACTCACCGTCGGGCACCTCCTCCTTGATCGCCCGATAGACCCGAATCGGCTCGAAGAACACCACCGGGTCCGGGTCTTCGATGGCGGCGAGCAGCAGGCCCTTGGCATCGTGGGGCCCCGACGGGACCACCACCTTGACCCCGGGCGTGTGGGCGAAGAGTGCTTCCGTCGACTCGCTGTGGTGCTCGGCGGCGCCGATCCCGCCCCCAAAGGGAATGCGAATCACCATCGGGGCGGTGAAGCGGTGCCGGGAGCGATTGCGGATCCTCCCCACGTGGTTCACGATCTGATCGAATGCCGGGTAGGCGAAACCCAGGAACTGGATCTCGGCCACCGGCCGAAGCCCACCCACGGCCATCCCCAGGGCCGCTCCAACGATCCCCGACTCCGCCACCGGGGTGTCGAACACGCGATCCGATCCGAAGCGCTCGTGGAGCCCGTCGGTCACCCGGAACACCCCACCGGTGATCCCGACGTCCTCGCCGAGCAGGACCACCCTCTCGTCGTTCTCCATCGCCACCTGCAGCGCATCGTTGATCGCCTGCGCCATCGTGAGGATCGCCATCACTCCCCCAGATCCCTGCGAAGCTCCTCGGCCTGCCGCCGCAGCGGCGTGGTCGGCTCGGCGTACATCCCCGTGAAGATGTCGTCCGGCTCGAAGGCAGCCACGGCTTCCGCTTCGACAACCGCCTGCTCCACGGCGGCGCTTCCCGCAGCGTGGAGCGTTTCCTCCCAGTCGGGGTCCCAGGCGTCGACGCGCTCGAGGTAGCGGCGCACCCGGTCGATCGGGTCACGCCGCCGCCACTCGTCCACTTCCTCGGCAGATCGATACCGGAGATGGTCGTCGGTGGTCGTGTGGGGTCCGGTGCGATAGGTGAGCGCCTCGACGAGCGTGGGGCCGCCACCGGACCGGGCCCGGTCGGCTGCTTCGATGGTCGCCGCGTACACGGCGAGCACATCGTTCCCGTCGACCAGCACCCCGGGCATCCCGTAGCCGTCCGCCTTGCCGGCGATCGTCTCGGCGGCCGTCTGGCGGCTCCGGGCCATCGAGATCGCGTAATGGTTGTTCTGGCACACGAAGACGGTGGGGGTCTCGAACACACCGGCGAAGTTCATCGCCTCGTGAAAGTCGCCTTCGCTGGTGGCACCGTCGCCGAAGAGAGTCAGTGAGATCCTCGACTCCCCCCGCAGGGCGGCCGCCCACCCGAGTCCGACGGCGTGGATCATGTGACCGCCGACCGTGATCGACGGCGGCAGGACGGGGACACCCTCCGGCGGGTGGCCTCCCCGCTCATCCCCCATCCGGCCCAGGAAGAGATTGCGCCAGGTGTACCCGTGCAGCCACATCGCCCCGGCATCGCGATAGGTCGCCACGAGCCAGTCATCGGGTTGCAGGGCGGCCACCGAACCGATCTGTGTGGCCTCCTGGCCCTCCAGCGGGGCGTAGGTGGCCAAACGGCCCTGGCGCTGCATGGCAGAGGCCTTGCGGTCGTAGGCGCGCGCCTCGATCATCGCCCCAAACAGGCGGCGCACCTCCTCGGGGCCCAGAGGCGGGTCCCCCTCCAGTCTTCCTTGCTCGTCGAGCAGCCGGATTGGCTCCATGGCGACGGGGAGAGTACTCCGCCCGCCACCGTCACTTGCGCCACCTTCGCCGCCGAGCCCGGCGACGAATGCCGGTCAGGTGGTGGCGGGATCGAGGACTTCGCCCAACTCCTCGGGGGCCACCAGCACCGAGCGGGCCTTCGAGCCCTCCGATGGCCCGACGATGCCGCGCCGCTCCATGATGTCCATCACCCGTCCCGCCCTGGCGAACCCGATGCGCAGCTTCCGCTGCAGCATCGAGGTGGAGCCGAGCTGTGACCTCACGACCAGCTCGATGGCCTCTCGCACGATCTCGGGGTCTTCGCCCTCGAACTCGCCGTCCGCCTCGGCCGACTCCCGCTCCGCTTCGACAACGATGTCGTCCACGTACCGAACGGACCGCTGGTTGCGAACCCATCCGACGATTTCGTGGACCTCCTCCTCACTCACCCAGGCACCCTGCACCCTCTCCGGCTTCGGGTCCCGGGCGGTCACCACGATCATGTCACCGAGACCGACGAGCTTCTCGGCGCCACCCATGTCGATGATGACCCGGCTGTCGGCCTGGGAGGCCACCGAGAACGCGAGCCGGGACGGAATGTTCGCCTTGATGACGCCGGTGATCACGTCGACCGACGGTCGCTGCGTGGCGATGACCAGGTGGATGCCCACGGCTCGGGCCATCTGGGCGATACGGACCACCGCCTCCTCGACGGCACGGCCCGCCACCATCATGAGATCGTTGAGCTCGTCGACGACCACGACCAGGAACGGGAATCGATCGAACCGATCGCCGTCGAGCGCTCCGGCATCCCAGCGCTCGTGGTACCCCTCGATGTCCCGAACACCGGCGTCGGCCAACAGGTCGTAGCGCCGATCCATCTCGCGCACCGCCCATTGCAGGGCGTTGGCGGCCTTCTTGGGGTTGGTGATCACCCTCGTGAGCAAGTGGGGAACCCCGTTGTACTGCCCCAGTTCGACGCGCTTGGGATCCACCAGGATCATCCGCAGCTCTTCAGGCCTGGTCCGGACGAGGACCGAGGTGACGATGGCGTTGATGCACGACGACTTGCCGGCCCCGGTGGCGCCGGCGATGAGGACGTGTGGCAGCTCGCCGAGGTGCAGCATCACCGGACTTCCCGAGATGTCCATCCCCAAGGCCACCTGCAGGGGGTGATCCTCGGCCTTGGCCTCGGGGCTGCGAAGGATGTCGCCCAGAGTGACCAGCTGACGCCTCCGGTTGGGCACCTCGACCCCGATGGCGCTACGACCCGGGATCGGTGCCAGGATGCGAACGTCCGGGGTGGCCAGGGCGTAGGCGATGTCGTGGGAGAGCCCCGTGACCCGAGCGACCTTGACGCCCGGCGCCAGCTCGATCTCGAAGCGGGTCACGGTGGGGCCGGGAACGATGCGGGTCAGCCGAGCATCGACGCCGTGCTGCAGCAGGGTCTCCTCGAGTTCGCGAGCCGTCTGATCGAGGGTGCGGCGGCTGTGATCCCCGGCGCCTCCCAGCCCGAGGAGCTCCAGCGGCGGCTTCTCATAACCCGAGCCGGAAGAAGCCGGCACGGGGGCCGGGGAACGGGCGGGGGTGGGAGCCTGCTTGGGTTTCGGCTCGGGTTTCGTCTTGGCGGCGGGCGCCGTGCCTCTCACCGGTGGCCGGGAACGCACCGGCGAATCGACGACCGGCGGGAGGGCGACCCGAACGTTCACCCTGCGCCGATCTCGTCGGCGCTGCAGCCGAGCCCGCAGCTCCCGCGCTCCGGCACCGATCGTGGTGACGATGTCGCGCACCGTCGTGCGGGTCAGTATCAACACCCCCAGAGCGGTCAGAGCCACCAGAACCACGAAGGCTCCCCAGAACCCCACCACGCGGCGAAGCGGGAACGAGATGAGCGAACCGATCGCCCCGCCTCTCTCCTTGACGAGATCGATCGACCCCGCCAGGGACACGGTGCCGGTCATGAGATGGAACAACGCCAGTGAGGAGAGGAAGGTGATCAGGAAGCCGCCGGCCACCCGGCCGTAGTCGTTGCGGGGCCGCGACACCACCAAGGCAACGCCGAGCACCACGAGAGCACCGGCCACGACGTAACCCCACACCCCGAACAGCAGCCTGATACCCGACTCGACGGCCGAGCCGACCGGACCGGCCAGGTCGAAGTAGGCCAGCCCCACGATCGCCCCGGACACGATGAGCGCAGTGCCCCAGAGATCGTCGGCATGCCGGCCGAAGCCGGACCTGATACGGGCTCGAAGGATCGCCAGCGCCGACTCCGAGCGTTGATTGCTGGTGGAACGCGGTGCCCGACCTCGCCCTTTGCCCCGGGTACGGGCGGGCTTTCGCTTTGCCATCCGGCTCGTCACATTACCCGCACCGCACCGTACCGCCAACGATCCAGCCACTCGGTGTGGTGGAAGGGCGCGTCAGGTCTCGATGAGGATCGGCAGCACGACGGCACGCCGGGCGGTCTCGCTGCGCACCGCCCTCCGCACCGCCGTGATGATCCGACGCCTGAGGTGATCGGGCTCGGCCGGCCACTCGGCGATCGCCCGCATCTCGGCGAGTACCTTCTCGCGGGCCACCGCAAACACCGTGCTCGGGTCGTCCATGAACCCGTGACTCTCCAGATCCGGCCCCCGCAGGATGTCACCGGAACCACGGTCGAAGGCGATCGTGACCACGATCACGCCGTCCTCGGAGAGGTGGCGCCGATCCCGGATGACGCCTTGAGCCGTCTCACCGACCTCGAGCCCGTCGACGAATACGAACCCCCCGGGAACCGCGCCCCGCTCGACCCTAAGGGCTCCGTCCTCGAGCACGATGGCGTCGCCGTCCTCACAGACGAACACATCGGGAACCCCCATCTGTTCCGCGAGATCGGCGTGGGCCAGCAGGTGCCGATACTCCCCGTGCACGGGGACGAAGCCCCGGGGGCGCACCACGTTGATGAAGGTCTTCAGCTCCTCGGCCGCTCCGTGTCCCGACACGTGCACGGATGCGTTGTCACCGTGGAACACCCGAGCGCCGTGACGCAGGAGACCGTTGATCACTCGCGAGACGCGAGTCTCGTTGCCGGGAATCGGCCGAGCCGAGATGAGGACCGTGTCCCCTTCCTCGATGGTGACCCAGCGGTGGTCGCCCCCGGCCATGAGCGAGAGCGCGGCCAGCGGTTCTCCCTGGGCGCCGGTGCACAGCACCGCAGTCCGCTCGGGTGCCAGCTCCATCAGCTCCTCCATGGGAAGCACCGAGTCGGCCGGGATACGAAGCAGGCCGAGCTCCTCAGCGATCTGCGTGTTGCGTTGCATCGAGCGGCCCAGGAAGGCGACGTAGCGGCCGTCCGCCACCGCCGCATCGAGGATCTGCTGCACTCGATGCAGGTGACTGGCGAAACAGGCCGCGATCACCCGGCCCCGGGCGCCGGCCACAATGTCGAACAATGTGCGGGTGAGACTGGTCTCACTGTCGACGAAGCCGGGAACCTCGGCATTGGTGCTGTCTGCGAGCAGCAACCTGACTCCCTCCCTGCCGAGTTCGGCAAAGGCGGGGAGATCGGTCGGGATTCCGTCGACCGGCGTCGGGTCCAGCTTGAAGTCGCCGCTGTGCACCACCAGACCCTCGGGAGTGTCGAATGCAACCCCGGCCCCCTGCGGGATGCTGTGCGACACCGGGATGAAACGGAACCGGAAGCCCCCGTGCCGAACCCACGAACCGGGTTCGGTGGGACGCAGATCGGGTTCGACCCCGGCTTCCTCGATGCGCGACCTGGCGAGGTGCACCGACAGCCGGGTCCCGAACACCGGTACGTTCACTTTCGCCAGGAGGTAGGGCAGCGCTCCCACGTGGTCCTCATGGCCGTGGGTGAGAACGACGCAATCGACATCGTCGGCGCGCTCCAGGACGGAACTGAAGTCGGGCAGGACCAGATCCACCCCAAGCATGTCCTCCTCGGGGAACATCAGACCGCAGTCGATGAGGGCGATCCGCCCGTCGATCTCGACGGTGGCGCAGTTGCGCCCGATCTCGCCCAGCCCCCCCAGGAAGGCCACCCGAACGCTCATGCCTGCTGGGCGATGCCCAAGGCCTCCTTGACGGCCTGCACCGTGTCGGCGGCGGCGGGAACCAGGGGCAAGCGGGGGTCGCCGACCGGCTCCCACAGTGCGTTCAGGCCGGCCTTCACCGGCATGGGGTTCGGTTCCATGAACAAGGCCTTGCACAGCGGCGCCAATGCCAGATGGAGAGCGAGAGCCCTGGCCCAATCACCCGAGAGCGCCGCGGCAACCATCTCGGCCACCTTGGTGCCGGCCAGATGCGAGGCGACTGAGACGATGCCCACTCCCCCGACCGCCATGGTCGGGAGCGTCAAGATGTCGTCACCCGAGTAGATGGCGAAGTCGTCGGGAGCAGCCACCCGAGTGGCCGTGGTGAACCCGAGGTCCCCGACGGCGTCCTTGACGGCTGCGATCCGAGGATGATCGGCGAGGCGCACAAGCGTCTCGACCTCGATGCGTCGCCCGGTCCGCGACGGGATGTTGTAGAGCAGCACCGGGAGCTCGGTGGCGTCGGCGATCGCCGTGAAGTGGGCGATCAGGCCGTCCTGGGAGGGACGCGAGTAGTAGGGGGTCACCGCCATCACCGCGTCGCACCCCGCCTCGGCGGCCCGCCGGGTGAGTTCGACCGACTCGGCGGTGTCGTATGTGCCGGTACCGGCAACCACGACCGCGTTCTCTCCGACCGCCTCGACGACGGCTCGATAGAGCGCCACCTTCTCGTCGGCGGACAGGGTGGGAGACTCACCGGTCGTTCCCGAGACCACCAAACCGTCGGAACCGTGGTCGACGAGGTAACGCGCCAGGTCCCACACCCGGCCGTGATCGACGCCACCCGAGGCTTCGAATGGCGTGATCATCGCCGTCAGCACATGCCCGAACGGTGCGTACATGGGCCCCTCCCCGCTGTGGAGTCACCACGGACGGTAGCAGCGCTGCTGAGGGCTAACCTGCGGAATCCCGGCGACGTTCCCGGCGTTGTGAACGGTGATGGCACACACCAAAGACATCGATCAGCAGGCCTTCGGCCAGGAAGTCCTCCAGCGCAGCCATGAGGTTCCCGTCGTGGTGGACTTCTGGGCGGAGTGGTGCGGCCCCTGCAAGGTGCTGGGCCCCGCTCTCGAGCAGGTCGCCGAGTCCTACGGCGGCGCCTTCGAGTTGGTCAAGGTCGACGTCGACGCCAACCAGGCGCTCGCCGCCCAATTCGGGATCCAGAGCATCCCCACCGTGATCGCCTTCCGAGACGGCGAGCCGGTCTCCCGCTTCATGGGGGCGATCCCCGAGGCGTCGATCCGCCAGTTCGTGGATCAGGTGCTGCCCTCGGAAGCCGATCAGGCGGTCGACCGGGCCCGCGATCTGGTCCTGGCGGGCGATGAGGCGGGCGCCGAGGCGGCGTTTCGCCAGATCCTCGAGCAGTCCCCCGATCATGCCGACGCCGGAACCGGGTTGGCTTCCCTCCTCATCGCCAGGGGGGAGAACGAAGAGGCTCTGATCGTGCTCGGGCGTCTCGTCCGGTCGGCCGAAGTGGAGCGTCTCGAAGCTGCCGCCAGGGTCTCCTCCGGCACCAACGGCGACGTCGAGGCTCTGCGCGGCAAGGTCGAAGCCGATCCCGACGACACCGAGGTGAGGCTGGAACTGGGCCGAGCCCTGGCGGCCCGCGCCGAGTACGAACCGGCTCTCGATCACCTCCTCGCCGTGGTGCGTCGCGGCGACGAGCGCCGCGAGGCTGCTCGCCTCGCCATGCTCGACGTCTTCGGGGTGCTGGGCAACGAGCACCCCCTCACCACCTCGTACCGCAAAGCGCTCGCCAACGCCCTCTACTAGAGGCCGAGCAGGCTCTCGAGGCCGACCGTCACCGAATCGGCCAACCCGCTCACCCCGCGGATGCCGAGCAGCACGCCCGGCATGAACGCCACGCGATCGGTGGTGTCGTGGCGGATCGTCAACGTCTCACCCCCCGAACCCAGCAGGACCTCCTGGTGGGCCACCAGGCCGGGAAGGCGCACCGCGTGGATCCGCGACCCGTCGGCGTTGGCGCCCCGGGCGCCACGAACCAGTTCGGCCGACTCGGTCGACCGCTCTTGACGCCCTCCGGCCCTCTTCATGCGGGCCGCCGTCGCCAGGGCCGTGCCCGAGGGAGCATCGGCTTTGCGATCGTGATGGAGCTCGATGATCTCCGAGGCGTCGAAGTGAGGCGCCGCCATCTCGGCAAACCGCATCATCAACACTGCACCGATCGAGAAGTTGGGAACGACCAGGCAGTTGGGCGGCCCGGCGCCCCACTGCTCCCGCAGGGCCGCCAGCCGACCCTCGTCGAAGCCCGAGGTGCCGACGACGGCATGGAGTCCGAGATCGCGCCACCGATCGAGGTTCTGCATCACCACATCGGGGGTGGTGAACTCGACCACCACGTCGGCTCCCGCCATGGCGTCGGAGGTCTCGCCGATCTCGATCTCACCGATGCGGGCGCCCGCTCCGGCCGGATCGTAGGCAGCGACGAGTTGGAGGTCACCGGTCCCGGCAACCGTCTCGGCGATGAGCCCGCCCATCCGGCCGGCCGCTCCCGAGATGGCAACCCGGATCATGTGATGTGTGCCTCCAGATCCCCGGCAGTGAAAGGCCCGACCGCCCCTAGTACCAGTGGTCCGTCGTACACGGCTCGAGCAACATCGTGGACCTCCTCAAGCGTAACCGCCTCGATGCGAGCCACGGTCTCGTCGAGCGTGAGGTGCTCGATCCCCGTGAGCTCATGGCGACCCAGCCTCACCATCCGGCTGTTGGTGTCCTCCATCGACAGGGCGAGGGAGCCCTTCATGTTCCCCTTGGCGCGTTCCAGTTCGTCTGCCGTGACCCCCTCGGCCACCGCCTGATCGAGTTCGGCTCGGGTCAGGCGCAGGACCTCGGCCGTCTGAGACGGCGTCGTGCCGACGTAGACACCGAAAGCGCCGGAGTCGGCATACGGCATCCTGAAGGAGTACACGGCATAGGCCAGGCCCCGCTCCTCGCGGATCACGCGGAACAGCCGCGAGGACATCCCGCTTCCCATGATGTGGTTCAGCAACCCGAACGCAAACCGGCGGGCGTCGCCACGGGCCATGCCCTCGCCGCCCAGCACGAGGTGGGCCTGTTCGGTGTCGCGGGTCTTGACCCCGACTGCGGTGCGGACCTCGGCGTGTTCCGTCTCACGCTCGATCTCCCGCCCGTCCCAGGAGCCGAACCGGTCGCTCACCACCCGCACCACGTCGTCGTGCTCGACGTGACCGGCCACGGCGATCACGGTGGCCGAAGCGGTGTACCGTCGCGACCAGTAGCCGTCGATGACATCGCGGCCCATGGCGTTGATGGATTCCCGGGAACCGAGGACCGGCCGCGCGAGCGCGTGATTGCCCCACAGGGTTCGGGCGAACTGGTCGTGGGCGACATCACTGGGATCGTCCTCGTTCATGTTGATCTCTTCGAGGACGACCTGGCTCTCCGAGGCGATCTCCTCGGGCCGGAATGCGGGACGTTGCAGCATCTCGGCGAGAAGATCGAGCCCCATCGGGAGATCCTCGTCACGCATCTGCGCCCAATAACAGGTGTATTCCTTCGAGGTGAACGCATTCGACCGGGCTCCGACCGCGTCGAAGGCCTGCGCGATGTCCTGGGCGCTGAGCCGTTCCGAGCCCTTGAAGAGCAGATGCTCGAGGAAGTGGGAGCAACCCGCTTCTTCCTTGCGCTCGTCACGACTCCCCGTGTCCACCCAGCAGCCGACCGCGATGGACCGCACCGACGGCATGGTCTCGGTGACGATGCGAAGCCCGTTGTCGAGCGTGGTCAGACGGTGATCCATGGCCGCATGATGATAGGGCGTGCCGTCACGGCGACATCCACTCACGGATCGCAGCGGCGACGACATCGGGGACATCGAACGTGAGCCAGTGACCTACACCCTCCACGACGGACTCCTGGTACGAGGCCTCCACGAACTCCCCCGACCCGGTGGCCGCCCCGGGGACGAAAGCGGCGTCGGCTTCGCCGTGCAGGTAACGAACGGGGATTCGCACCGGAGGCAGCGCCACCGGCACATCGGGATTGAACAGTTCCGGCCGATAGTTGGCCCGGTACCACTCTGCCATCGCGGTGAACCGGCCGGGGCGGGCCCAGGAGCGTCGGTAGTCCCCGATGAGGTCACCGGGGACCTTTGATCCACCGAACACCCATGCCGCCAGCCGCTCGAACCCGTCGGCGGCCAGCAGGGCCTCTCCGGGTGGTCCGGCGTGCAGCAGCCAAACATAGAAGGCCCTGGCGAGCTGGCGCGGATCCTCGAGAGCGGCGGCGCGAAGCCTGAGGGGGTGGGGCGAGGCGAGCACCACGGCCCTCCCCACCCGCTCCGGGACGAAGGCACCCGCCGACCAGGTCAGCGCGCCTCCCATGTCGTGGCCGACCAGGCCGGGCTGCTCCAGTCCGAAGTGATCCAAGACGGCCACGAGATCCGCCACGATCACACCGAGGTGGTAGGCCGCGGTGCCGAGAGGGGCATCGGACTCCCCGAAGCCGCGCTGATCGGGAACAACGAGCCGGAACTCGGATTCGAGCCGCTCGATGATCGGCTCCCAGCACCGCCAACTGTCGGGCCAGCCGTGCAGCAGCACCAGCGGCCGGGCCTGCTCGTCGCCCGCCGTGACGACATGCAGACCGACACCATTCGATGGCACGGTGTGGTGTTGGATCACGATGGCGACGCTACAAGGTAGGTTCGAAGCATGCACGACCGGATCATCGCTCTCGCGGTGGCGGTGGCGCTGCTCATCGCCGCCTGCGGCTCCGATCAGGACCCGGCGCTGCCGGTCGAGACCACCTCGGCAACCACCACAGAGTCCCCGGCGACGTCCGCCGGGACGGGGGCGACGACCGGTGAGGCGTCGCACCCCGAGAACGTCACCTTCGAGACCTCCGACGGCCTCACCCTGGAGGGCCGGATCCTGCAAGGTGACGCCACCTGGGTGGTGCTCGGCCACATGTTCCCCGCCGACATGGCGTCGTGGTTCGAATTCGCCGACCGCATCGCCGCCGCCGGTCACACTGCCTTCGTCTACAACAACCGGGGATACGGCTCATCCGACGGTGACAAGAACGACCCGCGGGTGGCCACCGACGGTGCCGCCGCGCTCGACCTGGCACGCACCCGGGGCGCCACCGAGATCTTCTACTTCGGAGCCTCGATGAACGGTGCCGCCGCCCTGGCGCTGGCTGCCCGGGAGGATCTCGCCGGGATCGTCACGCTCTCGGGTGTCCCCGAGTTCGGCGACACCGACGGCCTCGCCGTGATCGCCGACATCACCGAGCCCAAGCTGTTCATCGCCGCCCAAGACGACTTCGGGGCCGTCGACGACGCCGAGGACTTCTTCGATCGGTCCGCCGAGCCACGGGAGTTGCTCATCTTCGACGTCGGCGGCCACGGGACGGAGATGTTTGAGGAGAACGCCGATCTGCTCACCGAGACGCTGCTCCGATTCATAGCCGAGCACTGACCCGGTAATAGAGTGGCTGCATGAGTGACACCACCGACGTTGTAGTCATCGGGGCCGGGATCATGGGACTGGCCACCGCCTACCAGGTGGCCCGCCGCAGCAACCAGAAGGTCGCGGTCGTAGAGCGAGGCGGTGGTCCCGGCGAGGGCTCCACGGGGGCCTCGTCGGCAATCGTCCGCCAGCGCTACACCCACCCCGAGGTCATCCGCATCGCCCGGGGCGGCCTGCTCGCCTTCCGCAACTGGGGGGACTTCACCGGCCTCGCCGAGCCCCGCGCTCGTCTCCAGGAGATAGGGGTCCTGTGGATGACCGGAGAGGACCGGACCCAGGCCGAGGCGGAGAGCGAGCGGCTCCGCAACGAAGGGGTCGACGCGATGGTCATCGACGCCGCGGCGCTGCGGAATCGGTTCCCCGGGCTCTCCGCCTGCGGAGAGCCGTTCGACCTGAGCGGGGAGACCGAGCACGAATGCGCCGATCACGAGGCATTCATACTCGAGGACGAAGGCGGCTACTTCGACCCGGTGGCGGCATGCAGCGATCTGGTCGATGCGGCACGCAACGCCGGGGTTGAGATCTCCTTCCGGTCGGAGGTGACCGGTGTCATCCGCGACGGCGAGCGGGTCAGCGGCGTGGAGCTGGCCGACGGCACCGCCATCTCGGCGGGGACGGTCGTCAACGCCGCCGGACCGTGGTGCAACCGCATCAACGCCATGGCCGGCCTCGAGCTGAGCTGGGACCTCGTTCCCACCCGGGTCCAGGTGATGTATCGAGAGTTGCCCCCCGAGGTGCCTCGGCCGCTGCCCGTGGTCGCCGACTCGGTGAGCGGCATCTACTTTCGCCCCGAGAGCGCCGACCAGCAGCTCGTCGTGGGCTCGGTGCTCGAGGAGGACGAGCGGGAGGAAACCGATCCCGACACCTACAACACCAACGCGGATCGGGCCTTCCTCGACACCAAGATCCACTCCCTCCATCACCGGCTCCCCGATCTCCCCCATCGGGGCCTGCTGAGCGGCATCGCCGGCCTCTACACGGTGAACCGGGTGGACGTTCACCCGGTCGTCGGCCCCACCGCTCTCGACGGCCTCGTCCTCATCAACGGCTTCTCGGGGCACGGGTTCAAGGAGAGCCTCATGTGCGCCGGCATGCTGGCCACGGTGCTCACCGGGGAGACGATGCCGGACGATGCCGACGTGCCGCTCGACTTCTTCTCCGTCGATCGCGAGCCACTCGTGGTCAAGGAGAAGAACGTGCTCGCCTAGTCGATCACCGTTCCCAGACCGAGTCGCTCCGCGTTGAGCAGCGCCGCCCGCCCGGCGGCTACGTCCTGACTCGAGATCCCCACCGACTTGAAGAACGTGACATCGCCATCCGGGGGATGCATCCGCCCCTCCAGGAGATCGGCAACGGTGGCGTCCGGGCTGCGTCCGACGCGAAGGAGGTCGCCGGCCTCGAGCGCAGCCGCCTCGCGATCATCGACGACCACGAAGGCGCGACGCACCAGTTCCCCGGGGATCTCGCACATGTCGGGAGTGAAGGCGCCGACGGCGTTGATGTGAGTACCCGGTCGGATTGCGTCGGCGGAGAACAGCGGCTCGGTGGCCGGGGTGGCGGTGGAGACGACATCCGCTTCAGCGACCGCCGGGTCGGGGTGCTCCACGGCAATCCCCCCCACCCGGGCGGCCAGGC
Source organism: Acidimicrobiia bacterium (assembly GCA_041572755.1). Lineage (GTDB taxonomy): Bacteria > Actinomycetota > Acidimicrobiia > Spongiisociales > UBA11373 > JBFELU01. The sequence goes on from JBFFRY010000012.1 coordinate 26,193, forward strand.
TCTCGGCCCGATCGCCGGTTCGGCTCCACACCAGGATCCGCTCGATGGGACGCACGGCACGCACCGCCTCCACCTGATCCGCCGCCATCGCCCCGGCCCCCAGGATCGCCAGCGTCGACGCCCCCGGGCGGGCCAGGAGGCGGGTCGCCAGGCCGGCTCCGGCTCCGGTGCGGATCGCGGTGAGCGTGGGGCCGTCGATCAGCCCGAGGGGACTCCCGTCGGCGTCGAACACCACCACGATGCCCACCGGGTTGCCCGGCACCGTGGACACGACCTTGATCCCCGCAGTGCTCCCCACGGCACCCGGCATGAAGAGAGAAGAACCAACCAGAACCCGCGGCGGGGTCGACCGGTCATCACCGAAGGCGGCCTCCATGGCGGTGATGGCATCCGCCATCGAGAGGGCGTTCCGGGTCGCGGCTGCGTCGAGGTAGCGCACCGTCCGATCCTCAGCGCTCGGCGCCTTCCTGGTTGAAGCCGGGCCACTGCTCCTCGGGCACGTCGTCGTCGACCTTCCACCTGAGCCGGTTGTCGACCCGAAGGACGCCGTCGAGATGAGCCACGATCTCGGCCAGTGCCTCGGCCTCCGAACGGGTCTCCACCTCCCCTTGGAGACCCACCACGCCATCCTCGGAGGTCACCGTGACTGCACCGGGCTCCACGATGATGACACGGTTGGCCAGGAGCGTCTCGACGTCGGCGACGATCCCGGCGTCCTCGCGCACGAAGGACTTGACGACGTCGGCCCGACTCACGATGCCGACCAGCTTCCCGGCCTGATCGACCACCGGGAGCCGCTTCACGTTGTGCTGCAGCATGGCGCGGGCCACCGCGGCGACCGTGTCTCTCTCCCGCACGGTCTCGACCGATGTCGCCATCACATCACCGACGCGCTCTGCGGACCCCAGCGCCGAGCGCTCCCTTCCCAGCAACGTGCCCAGAATCCGATGCCGGCGCGAGTCGTCCCGTTCCGCCTCGGCGGCGACGAAGTCGGCCTCGGTGATGATGCCCACCAAGCGGCCCTCGCCATCGGTGACGGGCAACCCACTCACGCCCTGGTCCAACAACACGGCGGCGGCATCCCGCAAGCTCGCCTCGGGAGGCACCGTGGCCGGATCCCGCGTCATCACGTCAGCAACAAACATCCATTCCTCCGTTCTCGTTCCCCAGTACACCACACCCGCGCCACCAAAGCCCCCGGTTCATCCCAGGGTCACTTCCTCGCCGTCGATGCCGACCAGGCTGCCCTCGGCAATCGCTCCGAACGCCCCGGTATCGACGACCACCACCGGGCACGTGACCCCGTAGAGGAGCTCGGCGGCCAGGGCTCCGAGCATCACGATCTCGTCGGCGTGCTGAAGCACGATCCCCGCCGGACCGACCCCGAGGCGAATCAGCTCGGCCAGCACGCTCGCCGACGAGCTGGAACCTCTCCCCGCCGGCATCACCAGGATCCGGCCTCCGATCTCCTGGCCACGCTGCGGATGGCGACGATCGATGATGACGCCCCTCTCCGCGTCGACTCCACCCCAGAAGCTGAGCGGGGCCGTCAACACGAGCGCCCTCCCCGATCCCCGACCCTCGAGCAGCACCCGGACCTCAGACACCGGCCCACAGCTCCTGGTCGCGGGTCACCGAGCCTGCGACGGCCGACGCCACGCACTCCTCGGCGCTCCCGAAGACGACGTCCACCCCCAGGTTGGTGGGCGCATAGAAGGCCCACTTGGCCGAGTCGGTCATCACCGCACCCCGGCGGTTCCTGATGATCGGGGTGATGTAGGTGCAGGTGTCGGTGACCACGCAGGCTCCCGACCCCTCGATCGCCGCGATCGAGGAGGGCGGCGCCGCCGCCAAGACGTCGCGCCCCGTCGAGACATACAGCTCGAGCGCCGGATCCACCCGGCGACCGGCCAGCAGCGCCGCGAGGTGCTCCAACTCGGCGAGGGAGTAGTGGGGGGTGCCGAGGCACACGGCCGACAGCGTCTCCCCCGGCGTCGTGGACAGATCATCCCGAGCCGCCACGATGAGGTCCGGCGTCACCTCGACCGTCGCCGCGGGCCGCCGCCCGCCCAGGGCCGATTCCGTTGTGGGAGCCTCGGGTGTCGAACCGACCACATGCATCAACCCCACCCCGCCCGAGGATGCGGCTGCGGCCCCCATCGCCTTGAGCCGGTCCTCCCCGAGGCCGGGCGGCAACCCCTCGATCACGGGGATGCGAACCCCGGCCTGGTGTCCGACCAGGTGACCCAACACCGGATACAGGACGTCACTCGCCGTCAGATCGTCCGGCAGCGCCCCGATGCGGAAGAGGACCTCCCCGTGACGGTTCTCGTCGAGGTGGAGCCCCGCCGCCGGCACGCGGCCCGTGATGGCGGCGCAGATGTCGACGAAGTCCCCGTAGCGGTGCGTCCTGGCCCCCAGCACCGAGTTGGCGAACACGATGGCATTCGATTCTGCCCAGGCGATCTGCTCACCGAAGGAGGGCCGGGTCGTCAACTGGTAGGGGGCGCAGGTCCAGGTCGGGGCGCATCCCATGCGCTCGTAGGCGTCGGCCAGTTCCCGTGATCGGGCCGCATGCTCCGGATCCCCGACATACAACTCGGGGTGGAGGAGATCGAGCGACGTGACGTTCAGCGTGGTCGGTACCCGCACCCGTCCTCCGCCGTCCGCCAGACGGAGGGCGAAGTCGAGGCCGGACCGGCCGTGATAGAGGCACGAGTCGATGTGGGCCGAGGTGACGTCCAGGAGACGCTGCGCTCCCATGGCTCGGGCGAGCCGAACGATCACCGTCATCGCCAGACGATCGGCCTCGCTCCCCTCACCGGCCAGGCGGGCCCGATCGTCCGGTGAGAGCTCGAGGGTCACGGGAGCCTGCTCGAAGCCAGCCCCGACACCCCTCAGTCGACCTCGCCCAGGTAGGCCTGACGCATCTGGGGGTTGGCCAGCAGGCCCTCTGCGGTATCGGCGAGCACGATCTGGCCGGTTTGCAGGACGTAGCCGCGATCGGCGATCGAGAGCGCCATGTTGGCGTTCTGCTCCACGACGAACACGGTCGTACCGGCCTCGTTGATCTGCTCGATGATCTCGAAGTTCTGTGCCACCAGGACCGGCGCCAGCCCCATCGACGGCTCATCCATCAGCAGCACCTTGGGCTGGGCCATCAACGCTCTGCCCACCGCCACCATCTGCTGCTCGCCCCCGGAGAGCGTGCCCGCCTTCTGATGCATGCGTTCCTTCACGCGGGGGAACAGCTCGAAGATCCGCTCGATGTCGGCGTCGAGGTTCTGGCGGTCCTTCCTGAGATACGCCCCGATCTCCAGGTTCTCCTTGACGGTCATCCGCTTGAAGAGACGCCGGTTCTCAGGGACCATCGAGATGCCCCGCTCCACCCGCTCCGAGGTGGGCCGGCCGCTGATCACCTCACCGTCGAGGTAGACGGCGCCGGTGGTCGGCTCGACCATGCCGAGGATCGTCTTCAGCGTGGTCGTCTTGCCCGAGGCGTTGCCGCCCAGCAGGCACACGATCTCTCCATCCCGGATCTCGATGTCGACGTCTTTGAGCATGTGGACCGGGCCGTAATGGGTGTTCACACTGCGGAACTCGAGGACGGGGGTGCCGTTGCCGCTCATGGCCCGTTCCCCTCGGTGGCCGTCGTCCCCAGGTAGGCCTCGATGACGCGCTGGTCATGCGACACCTCGTCGTAGTGGCCCTCGGCGATCTTGCGACCGTAGTCGAGAACCACCACCCGGTCGGAGACACCCCGCACCACCTTCATGTCGTGTTCGATCACCACGATCGTGAAGCCCTTCTCGTCGCGCAGTTGGCGGATGAGCCCGGTGAGCTCCCTGGTCTCCCGGGGGTTCATGCCGGCGGTCGGCTCGTCGAGCAGCAACACGATGGGCCGGGTGGCCATGGCGCGAGCGATCTCGAGGCGACGCCGGTTGGCGTACGACAGCGCATAGGCCGGTTGATCGAAGCGGTAGCCGACGAGCCTACTGCCGAAGAACGACAGCACCTCCTTGGCCCGTTCCTCGATCTCCGCCTCCTCGTGAAGGAAACGCGGGGTTCGGAGAATGGCGCCGAACGGGCCCACCCGGGTCCGGCAGTGCTGGGCGACCATGATGTTCTCCAACACGGTCATGTTGGCGAAGAGCCGCACGTTCTGGAACGTGCGGGCGATGCCGAGGCGGGTGATGTCGCTGGGTGTGAACCCGACGATGCTCTCGCCCTGGAAGAGAATGTCTCCTCCGTCGGGGGTGAACATGCCGGAGATCACATTGAAGAACGTGGTCTTGCCGGCGCCGTTGGGGCCGATCACGCTGACGATCTCGCCTTCGTTGATCTCGAAGTCGAGGTCGTCCAGGGCGTGCAGCCCGCCGAACAGCTTGGAAAGGCCGGCCGTCTCGAGGATCGCCATCAGTCGACCCCCTCCGCCGCTTCATCTTCCTGATCGAGCTGCTTGCGCAGCCAGGCATCCTGGAGGAACTCCTCCTGGTGGAGCTCCCGGGACCGACGGATGCTGGGCAGCAGGCCCTCGGGCCGCTTCAGCATCATCCACACCAGCAGGGCCCCATAGATGAGGAGCTTGTAGTCCTCGAACTCGCGCAGCAGGCCCGGCTGGGTGGGCCCACCCAGGATCCCGACCAGCATGAAGGCACCCACTGCAACCCCGGGGATGTTGCCCATACCGCCCACGATGATCAGCACCAGCACGATGATCGACACCAGCAAGGCGAAGCTGTTGGGGAAGATCGACCCGATCTTGACGGCGAACAGCGCTCCGCCGAAGGACGCCAGGATGGCGCCGGTGATGAAGGCCAGCAGCTTGGCGGTGACGATGTTGATGCCCATCGCCTCGGCGACCTGCTCGTCCTCCCGCATCGCCATCCAGGCCCGTCCCACCCGGGAGTCCTGGATACGCCACGAGATGTAGGCGGCCAGGATCGCAAAGAGCAGCACCATGTACACGATGGCCTGGGTGTTGGTGCCGAGGATCTCGATCGGGCCCTCGTCCTTGGCGAAGAACCACAGGCTGAAGACCACACCGGCTATGGCGAACGCAAATGCGCCGAGCCGCCACAGCGCCGATGAACGGACCTCACCGTCCGACGAGGACAGGCGGTTCCCGTTGCGCACCGCCCACCAGACGGCGTAGCCCGCCAACCCCGCGGTGACCAGGCTCAACGCGATCACCGCGAAACCGCGGCTGATGATGATCGATGGGACGTTGATGATGCCCTGGGCTCCTCCCGTGATCGGCTTCGTCCAATCGGAGAGGAACATGATGCGGACGATCTCCCCGAAGCCGAGAGTGACGATCGCCAGGTAGTCGCCGCGCATCCGGATCACCGGGGTCCCCACCATGATCCCGGCGATCACCGCGGCCACGATCACGATCAGAATGACGATCCAGAAGGGCCATTCGGGGGTGATCCGCGGTGATTCGGGAGACATGAGGATCGCCGTCGTGTAGGCACCCACCGCGAAGAACGCCACGTAGCCCAGGTCGAGGAGGCCGGCGAGGCCGACCACCACGTTGAGACCGAGACCCATGAGCAAGAACAGGCCCACCGTCGCAAAGATCTCGTTGACGAAACCGCCGACGAAGGTCGGCATCCAGAACCCGAGGAAGATCAAGACGACCGCTGCGACGAAGCCGGAGCGGCGACGAGTCTCCTCGGGGAGCGCCGCGAATCGCTCTCGGAACGACTCCCGACGGCCACCCAGGGCATAGGTGATCCCGCCCCCGGTGACGAAGACGACGATGGCGGCCACCCAATGGAGCCCGCGGGTCGAGGGATCGTGGAGCCAATCCGCCACCGGTTCCAGGTCGGGGAGGAGCCAGCCCACCAGCGCCGCGTCGTCGATTCCTCGCAGCAACTGGCCGATGATCAGCTCCAGCATCGACACCACCACCACCCAGACCGCTCCACCGATCACCGCCTTGCGCAGCCGCTCTCCGAGAAGGTGGAAGCCGCCTCCGATGGCGCCGAGCGCCGCGCCGCCGAGCAACACGGCGAGGACCCCGAACGCAACGCTCGCCTCGCCGTCGCCCCGCGTGAACGTCAGCAGCTCGAGAAGCCGGGGAGACACGTTGGGAAGGCTGTCCCGCAGATTGACCGAATCGATGAGCAGGATGAACGCTGCCAGCACACCCCCGGCGAGGAGCCCTGCCGCCGCACCTCCCACGACGTTGTGGAGCCCCTTGGGGGGTGCCTCCATTCCTTCCAGAACCTTCTTGTCGGTGGCCTGATAGCCGAAGGCGAGGGGCATCCAGACCAGCGCCAGGTAGCCGAGACCGAGGATCGGATCGACGATCGCCCTATCGCTGAATGCTTCGACCATGCCGATCACCGACACGAACACGGTGCCGATGCCGGCGATGAGTCCCCACTTGACCACCCGGCCGTAGTCGAACCGTGCCGGAGTCTCGATCGATGGGGCGGTGGCGACAGCCATCAGCCCCGCTCCTCCACCGCGAGGCGCTCACCGAGCAGGCCGGTGGGCCTGAAGATGAGCACCAGCACCAGCGCCGTGAAAGCGACCACGTCCTTGAGCTGGCTCTGACCGGGGACGATCACGGCGAGCCCGAAGTCGCGCAACGTGGGGACGATCAACGTCACGAGGAAGGCGATGCCGAGCACTGCGGCCGCTGATTGCCACAGCCACTCCTGGAAGCGGTGGCGCTTCCACACCATCAATGCGGCCACAACGCCGAACAACACGCCGATGAGGAGGGGAAGCGGCAGCTCCCAGGCCCAGCCGCCCAACACCACCTGGGGACCCAGCGACTCGAACAAGCCGAGGCTCACCCCGCCCAGGTAGGCCCCGGCCATGTTGCCGATGCCGCCCAAGACGGCGGCGGTGAAGGCCTTGATCCCGGGTAGGAAGCCGGTGAAGAAACTCACTTTGCGGAACAGGAGGGCCCACAGCGATCCGGCGACACCGGCCATGGCACCGCCGACGGCGAAGGTGACCACGATCACCCGGTCGACGTTGATGCCCATCAAACCGGCGATCTCCTTGTCTTCGGCCACCGCCCGCATCGCCCGGCCGGTCTTGGTGCGGGTCACGAAAACGAAGAGCCCGATCATGGCGACGGCCGCCAGGGCGATCACGATCACCTGGACCTTCTGCACGGTGAAGCCCAACAACTGGAACGGGTCCTCTCTGAGACTCTCCGGGAGTTGGGGGTACGTGAGGAACCCGGAGCCGAACAACCCGCGGAAGGTGTATTGCAGGAAGAACGACATCCCGATCGAGGTAATGAGCGGGATCAGCCTGGGGGAGCCCCGCAGCGGTCGGTAGGCGATCCGCTCCACCAGCACCGCCACCAACATCGAGGTCGCCGCCGACGCCACCAGGAGGATCGCCAGAGCGAGGAAGAAGTTGTCTTCCCACATGCCGCCTGCGGCCATCGAGTCGGCGGCGAAGAACCCCACCATCGCCCCGCTCATGAAGACCTCGCCGTGGGCGAAGTTGATGAAGCCCAACACGCCGTAGACCATCGAGTAGCCCAGGGCGATGAGTCCGTACATCGAGCCCTGAGCGAGGCCGGTCACCGTCAGCCCGCGCCAGGCATCAGCGCTGAGCCCCTCCCCCTTGGCGCTGAGGGTGATGGCACCGATCACCCCCCACAAGATCACGACGACGAAGCCGACGCGGACCGCCCACAGGACGGCCCCGACCCAGTCGAAGGAGGCGCGGCGCACCGTGCGTCCTCGAGTGAGCAGTGGCGTGCCTTTCGTCGTCATCGGTATAGGCGCGCCCGGTCCCGCTGATGCGGGACCGGGCGCATTGCCTTGGTCAAGTGACTTCGAAGCCTACGGGCACGAAGCCAGGATCTCGAAGCCGTCGTCCAACGTCGACTTGGCACACACGGTCGCATCTGCCAGCGCATCCTCCGAAGCGGAGTCTGTGTGGTAGAAGATCGCAACTGCCTGCGAGCCACAGTCGCCGAAGGCGTCGCACGCCAGGGTCCCGGTCACGCCGGAGAACCCACTGAGCGCGTACAGCTCATCGCGGAGCGCCTGCCGGTCGACCCACAGAGCTCCATCGTGCTCGACTGCAACGGCCTCGATGGCACTGAGCAGCATCATCGTGGCGTCGTAGGTGTGGGCATGGAACGCCGCCAGCGGCGCCTCACCGTACGTTGCTTCGTACTCGGCCCTGAAGTCCGCGTACGACACGCCGGTGTAACCGCTTCCGGCGAACTGGAGATCGGGACCCGAGAAGTACATGCCCTCGGACTCCTCCAGCGCCATGAAGTCGGTGATGAACAGACCATCGGCACCGAACAGGATCACGTCCTCGAGACCGGCCACTCCCCCGACCTGCTGGATGATGAAGTCACCCTCCGGCGGGAAGATCGGGAAGTAGATGACCTCGGGAGCGCCACCGGCAACCTCGGTGAGCACCGGCACCATGTCGGTGTCGCCCTTGTTCACACCCACGAAGGTGGTGACGGTCCCGCCCAACTCCTCGAAGGAAGCCGAGAACGCTGCCGCCAGACCCTCGGTGTAGGGGTCGCCGTCATGGATCGCCGCAGCCGTCGACACGCCGAGCGTCTCGAAGGCGTACTGCGCAGCGGCGGCACCCTGGAACAGGTCGTTGTGCGCCGTCCGGTAGTACCCGGGCTGCCACGCCGGATTGGCGTTGCCCTGCAGATCGGACGTCAGCGACGGCGAGGTGTTCGAGCCCGAGATGAGCACGAGGCCCGCCTCGGAGAAAATCCCCGCTGCCGGAACGGCAGCACCGGAACAGGTGGTGCCGATCACGCCGAGCACGCCGTCCTGCGCGGCGATCGCCTGGGCGCCCGCCTGGCCGCCCTCGGCGTTGCACAGGTCGTCTTCGACGGTGCCCAGATCCACATCATGGCCCAGGACCTGACCGTAGTGCCCGATGGCGATTTCCACGCCCCGCACCTGGTCGACGCCCAGGAACTCGACCGCACCCGAGATCGCCTGCAGCGCTCGGATCTGAACGGCCTCGCCCTCCTCGATCAGCACGCCGCCGAGCGGACCCGCCGCCGGCGGGAACTCGTCGTGCTCATCGTGCTCGGTGGTCGTGGGCGCCTCGGTGGTCGCAGCCGCCTCGGTGGTGGCAGCCGCCTCGGTGGTCGTCGGAGCCGCCGTCGTGTCTGCGGCGTCGTCGTCGTCGCCGCAAGCGGCGACGACCAGCGCAAACGCAAACAGCAGCGCCAATACGTTTCTCTTCTTCATATTCGTCCTCTGTTGTCGCCATTCCTCCCACATGCCCGGCCCGAGGGCCGGGATGGTCGGGCGATTGTATCGGGGCGACGGGCAAGATGCACCCTCAGTCGTCGGCGGGCCGTCCTGAGCCTCAAGATCATGGGAGAATGACCGGCTGTGCGTGACGCCGAGCAGCCGCTGCTGACCGAGATCCTCCCGCCGGAGGAGCGCCTCATCGAGGCCGTGGTGGCCCGCTATCAGCGGGTCGCTCCGGCCGTGACTCGCTTCGCCCGATCGCTGTCCGGCGACGAGGCGCTGCGGGTGCGCCTCGGATCCCACGCTTCGGCCGAGCCCGGCGAGATCGTTCTCGATCCGGGGGTGTTCCAGGCCGCCTATGCCCGATCGGCACCGGTCACCCCCGACGAAGTCGCCCTGGCCTCGGCCCTCCACGAGGCGGTGCACATGGTCACCACCGACTTCGACGAACCCCGACCGCTTCCTCCCGAGTGGGTCCCCGACGACGAGGAACCGCCGCCCGATGAACCGGTGCCGCTCCTCGACGCCCTGGAGCGGGCAGGCGGGCCGGCCGCCGAGGCCCTCTTCCTCGCCATCGAGGACGCCCGCCAGGAATCCCACAACCTCAACGTCTATCCCGGTGCCCGTTCCGTGCTGGCCGACCTCTACGTCGCCTCGGCACCGGCGGCCATGGGCCGGGCCCGCCCGATGGGGCAGTTCGCCCTGTCTTGTTTCCTCGCCGTCGGCGGGTATCGGCCCGTCGACGGTCTCCAGGGCGATGCCGATGCGCCGGTGGCGGCCGCTCTGGAGGACGCCCGAGCGCTCCTCGATCGGGCGGCGGAAGCCGACGGCCCGTGGGAGACCGCCGGGGTCACCCTCGAACTGCTGGCGGTGGCCCGCCTCCACGGCCTGCTGACCGAGGCATCACCCGACGAGACCAGGACGGAGCGCCAGCACCGGGAGGAGCAGGACCAGAGCGACATCGCCGACGGCGTCGACTCGGTGCGGCTGGTGACGCCGATCCTGGCCGACGTCGAGAGCCACGATCAGACCCGTCGGGCCGCCCAGGCGGCCGAGACCCTCAAGGGCCGACCCGACCGGGCCGACACCGGCGGGGACCCGGCCACCGATCAGATCCTGCGAGTGAGCGAAGCCCCCGACGTGTACCTGCCCACCGGGCAGAGCGGGAAGCTGATCATCGATCGCTTCCCACACCGTTTCGCTCGCTTCGGAAGCCGGGGAAGGGATGCCCTCGACGACGCCGCCGAGCGTTGGTCCGTGGGCCGGCGGCACATCTCCGGCGAGTTGTATCCGCTCTTCATCGCCAACCAGCGCCGGGGACTGCGCTCCGGCTACGACGCCGGCGACCTCTCGCCCTATGCCGCGCTGTTCCTGGGGGCCGGCCTCTACCAGCGCATGTACGAGCGGCGCTCCCTCCCCACCCGACGGGCCTATGCCGTGAGCCTCCTCGTCGACGGGTCCGCCAGCATGCTCCAGCCTCGCCCTCTCCCGGATGGGCGCCGATCCCCGTGGGCGCTGGCCGCCGCCGTGCTCGGGGCGTGGACGCTGGCCCACTTGTGCGACGAGCTCCAAGTGGAGTTCGAAGTCTCGATCTTCAATCGCGCCTTTGCGGCCCGCGTCGACGACAGTGAGCTGTCCTTCATGGATCGTCTGCACAGCACCCGCGGCGGACTGCGGCGCACCCAGGGCGGAGCCGCCGACCGGCTGACGCGCACCGTCAACCACTATCTCGTGAAGAGCTTCGACGAGCCCTGGGGCGCCGCCGAAGCGGGACTAGCCGGTCTGTTCTGGACCGCCTCCCGGCCGCAAGAAGCTGCCACGGAGGCCCGGCGCGCTCCCGGTGAGTCACCGCCGGTCTCCATGTTCGAGAAGGCCGCCAACGTGGACGAGATCAACCTCACTCACGCAGTGGAACGACTCCACCGGCGCAACACCGAGGTCCGGATGCTGGTGGTGCTCGCAGACGGCATGACGCGCGGCTCGGTCGAAGCCCTGGCCGCCGCCGTCGATGCTGCGGAGTACGGGGGCACCACGGTCCTCGGCATCGGCATCGGGGACGCCACGGTGCAGATGGCCTACTCCCGCAATCAGATCGTGGAGCAACCGATCGAGCTGACCCGTGCCATGGTCGACGGTGTTCGATCGGCGCTCCGCAAGAGCATCGCACTCGCCGGGGGCGACACCTGGTGGGTCCACGAGAGCATGCTCTACGATGATCCGGTCCCGAGGAGTAGCAGTGGCTGACACGATCACGTTCACCGACCCGACCGGCGAGGAAAAGCCCATCGAACTGGAGATCTTCGAGGTCCCCGCCGATCTCCCCGACCACGACCAGCGCGCCGGCAAGATCCCCGAACTCGACCCGTACTACGTCGACCTCGGCATGCTGTACCGGCTGGCGCAGCTCGAAGCGGTGCGGCGGCGCAACGTCGTCGACGCCCCGATCCACATCGCCCTCCAGGGCCACATGGGAACCGGCAAGGACCACGATCTCGAGCAGTTTGCGGCGATGTTGCGGCTCCCCTACTACCGGATTCCGCTGACCGGCGAGGTACGCGACATCACACTCATCGGGTCGACCAAGCTGCACGGCGACGGCAAGGGGGGCACCGAGAGCCGGTGGGAGGACGGCGACATCACCCGAGCGCTGCGAGGGCCGGCGCTCATCAACATGTCCGAGCTCAATGCGGCCGGGGCCGAGACGCTGTTCGCACTCCACGCCCTCCTGGACCGGTACCAGGCGCTCGACCTGCCGACCGGAGAGACGGTCCGGCTGCGCGACGACACCCGACTCTTCGGAACCTTGAATCCCACCGACCTGCGCGACTATGCGGGAACCCAGACCCTCAACAAGGCTTTTGCCGATCGCTGGGTCATCTGGCAGAAGGCGTTCCCGGACGCCGATCAGATCGAGGCGATGCTGACGCGGCGCTATCCCACGATGAAGGCGCTCTTCTCGCAGACCATCGCCCGGCTCGCAGTGGAGGTCAACGAGTCCTTCGTCTCCGCCGACGCTCGCACCCGCGTCGGCACCCCGATGAGCCTGCGCACCGTGCTCGACCGGATCCCGGCCGGGCTGTGGATGTTCGCCGATGCCGACGACCCCCTGCGACGGTCCTGGGACGAGTTCGTCCTGAGCCACGTGGATCTTCTCGATCACGATCACTACGAGACCGTGTGGAATGCGGTCGCCCGGCGCGGGCCCGACGGTCCGCCGTACGAAGGCTGATCGAGTTCCCTAGCCGGTCTGCCCCCTGACTCCGGCCAGATACACCGCTTCGAGGAGACTGTCGGCCACCGGCATCCCGGTGGCTTCGAGATCCGAACGGGGCTGGGAACCGCCGTCGTAGAGGACACAGGAGATGCCGGCGGTCTCGGCGGCGAGGGCATCGTCGGTGATGTCCCCGACGGCGACGATCTCTCTGCGATCGATGCCCCGAAAGAGGCGACCCAGTTGCTCCACGTGATGACTGAGGTGCTGCTCCTTCGTCTCCCCCGGCCCGCCGCGGTGGCCGTCGACCGCCAGCATGTGCTCGGCGAGATCGAAGGCGCGAACCGCCAGCACCAATCGATCGTGCCACCACATCGACAGAACCGACTGGGTGGCCCCGGCCCTGACCACCGCCGCCACTGCACCCCGGGCATCGGGGGCAAGGGTCGCCCGGTCCAGCGAGGCGTGATAGGCGTCGTGGAACCAGGTGTCGATGGCGGCCATCTCGTCGGGCGGCACCGGCCGGTCGAGGAGGGCCTCGTAGAACAGATGAACCGGGCGCCGGTAGAACGCCCTGTAGGAGGCGGCATCGATCGGATCGACCCCCAACTCACCGAGCGACACGTTGACGGCATCGACGACGATGTGGAGATCGTCGAACAGGGTGCCGTTCCAATCCCAGACGATGTGCCGCATGGCTCGAGCCTAAGTGCCGGGATCGACTTGCGCCGGACCGTCGACCGGCCGCTCCGCAGCACAGCCACCCTTGAGCGCTACCGTCGCACCGATGCCCCCGTATGAAATCGGCGACGCCGACCTCGATGCCCGGATCCGGGCCCTGGCCGCGGATGCCGTCGCCAACCATCCCCACGAACACGGCGACGCCGATCTGATCGCCGAAATGATGGTGAGCGCGCTGAAGTTCTTCCGCGACGATGCCGACCGGGGGGATCTCAAGCTCGTCAACTCCGCCCTCAAGGAGATGCGGTACTCGTTCCTGGTCTTCTCCCGGTACCGCGACACCCGGAAGGTGACGATCTTCGGTTCGGCCCGAACCCGGCCGGGAGAACCCAACTACGAGATGGCGCGCGAGTTCGCCCGGGTCATGAGCGACGAACGGCGATGGATGGTGATCACCGGAGCCGGGCCGGGGATCATGGAGGCCGGCAATCGCGGCGCGGGGATCGACGGGTCTTTCGGTGTGAACATCAGGCTGCCGTTCGAGGCGGAGGCCAATCCCTACATCCACGAGAGCCGGCTGGTGAACTTCAAGTACTTCTTCACACGCAAGCTGGCCTTCATGAAGGAGTCCCACGCCTTTGCCCTCTTCCCCGGCGGGTTCGGGACACTCGACGAGTCGTTCGAGCTCCTCACGCTCATCCAGACGGGCAAGAGCGACATGCACCCCATCGTGCTCATCGAGGCGCCCGGCACCGACTACTGGCAGGGCTGGCTCGACTTCGTGCGCCAGAGGCTGCTCGCCAAGGGAATGATCGCCGCCCACGATCTCGACCTGATCCGCCTCGTCACCTCGGTCACCGAGGCGGCCGACGAGATCTGCCGCTTCTACGCCAACTACCACTCGCAACGCTACGTCGACAATCGCCTGATCCTGCGCCTCACCGAGCCCCCCGGACCAGAAATCGTCGCTCGCCTCAACGAGGAGTACGCCGATATCCTCGTCGACGGGACGATCGAGGCCACCGAGGCCACCGACCCAGAGAAGGCCGACGGCGACCATCCCGGACTCCCCCGGCTGCGGCTGCACTTCGATCGCCGGTCGTTCGGGCGCCTCCGGGCAATGATCGACGAGCTGAACTTGCTGGTCGACACCGAGCGAGAGGGCTGATCCGCCCGATTAGCCTGTAGGCCATGCGCGAGATCCTCGCCGACCTCGTGGCGGAGCAGCAGGCCCTCGACCAGCTCCTGCAGAGAGCGCCCGAGCGCGACTGGAAACGCAAGGTACCCGGCGCCAAGTGGACGGTGCAGGACACCATCAGCCACCTCGCGTGGTCGGAAGGCTACGCAAGGAGCGCGCTGGATGGTGATCGCAAGACCCTGGCGGAAGCAACCAAAGCCTCCACCGTGGACGAGCTGAACGAGCTGGGCGTCCGCGAGGGCCAGGGGAAGCGCCCCCAGGAGATCATCGAATGGTGGCGCCACAATCGAGCCGCGGTGGTGGATGCGCTGTCGCGGCGCCGCGCCGATGAGCGGATCCCGTGGTTCGTCTCCGACATGTCGGCACGGACGTTCGCCACCAGCCGCCTCATGGAGACCTGGGCCCACGGACTCGACGTGCATGCCGCCTTGGAGCGAGAGGTGATCGACACCCCCCGCATCCGGCACGTCGCCTGGCTGGGGTGGGCGACCCTCCCCTACGCCTTCGAAGCGGCCGGTGAGGACTACTCGGACCCGGTGCGGCTGGAATTGGTGGGACCCGGCTACGCAAGCTGGGTGTTTGGGCCCCCCGAAACCGACCAGGTGATCAAGGGCAGCGCCGGGGAGTGGAGCCGTCTGGCGGTGCGACGCATGCCGGCCGCGGACGTCGAGAACCTCATTGCCGTCGGGGATACCGCCGAAACCGCACTGCGGGTGGCGAGCGCGTTTCCATGATCGGACCGCTCATCGGGATGGTCCACCTCGGACCCCTGCCGGGAGCAGCCCGCTTCGACGGAGGACTCGACGAAGTAGCAGATCGAGCGGTGGGCGACGCCGCCACCCTGGCGAACGCCGGGTTCGATGCCGTCCTCATCGAGAACTACGGCGACGCCCCCTTCTTCGCCGACGACGTGCCCAAGACCACCGTGGCGGCGATGACCCGTATCGTCGTCGAGGTGACCCGATCGGTGAAGATCCCGATCGGCGTCAACGTGCTCCGCAACGACGCTTTCGCCGCCCTGGCCGTTGCCGCTGCGACGGGAGCCGCTTTCATACGGGTCAACGTGCTGGCCGGGTCGATGTTCACGGATCAGGGACCGATCGTCGGCAAGGCCGCCGAGATCGCCCGTCTCCGGTCCTCACTCGGAGCCGACGTCGAGGTGGCCGCCGACGTCATGGTGAAACATGCAGTTCCTCCGCCCGGGTGGAGCCTGGAGCAAGCCGCCCGGGACACCTGGGAACGGGCCGGGGCCGATGCCCTCATCGTCTCCGGTTCGGGCACCGGAGCCCCGGTGAGTGAGGCCGACCTCTCCACCGTGAAGGCCGCGGCCCCTGGGGCGCCACTGTTCGTCGGATCAGGCGTCACGGCCGAGACGGCGGTCGACCTCCTGCGACTGGCCGACGGCTTGATCGTGGGCACCGCCATCAAGCGGGACGGGATCACCGAGGCGCCCGTCGATCCGGAGCGGGCCGCCGCCCTGGTCCACTCCACCCGTGCCGGCTGACCGCCCATCGTGGAGGGGCGTCCTCCGCCGGGTAATCGCCGGAATCGCCGCGACACCGCCCTGGGCGGTGGTTGCCGTGGCCGGTCCGGTTGTCGGTGCACTGGTGATCCTGGGCATCGTCCAGCGGACCGTGGCCCCCACCTGGTCGGCAGCCAATCTCGACTCGGAGGCGTCGGTCGCCACCTGGCTGGCCGCCGGGGTGCTGTGGACCGCCGCCGGCGTGTGGATCCTGGCGGCGGTTTCGGGGGCACCTCTCCGGACCTGGGTCTGGTCGGCGGTGCTGGTGTTGCTCGCGCTCGATGAAGGAAACGCATTCCACGAGCGTCTCGAACGGTGGAGTGGCGTCGACTGGCAGATCCTCTACCTGCCGATACTCACCATCGCCGCGCTGGCATGGGTGCGCATCGTGAGGGAGTCCCGCAGTGCCCAATTCCTCGCCGGGGGGGCGGCTTGGAGTCTGGCCCTCTTGCTCGAATTGATCCAGAACTGGGGAGGGGAGCCGATCCGGGCCTCCCTGTACGACCCGATGATGATCGCCGAGGAGGCACTGGAGATGGTGGGCACCGTGCTGTTCCTGCTGGCCGGGCTCGGACGCCTCCGTCGCCTCTCGACGGAACCGCCCCGCTAGGCCGGGTCCTTGCTCACCCGGAAACCGGTCTTGAGGAGAAGCGACAGCATCGCCGGAGCCGGATCCCGGAACTGGACCGGCCGGAAGGCATCGTCGAGGCCCTCGAAGAAACCGAGAATGCTGTTCACGACGTGGGTGTGGGTGATCGTGTGGAGATCGCTGGTCGGCCCCCGTCCAAAGGCCACCAGCCGGGTTCGGACCACCCCTCCGCCCCGAGCGGCGGTGTGGCACACGGCCTCTTCTCGGAGAGTGCTCACCACTCCGTCCAGCGGCTCGTCGTACAGCCATTCGATGCGCCGGAGCATGGAATGGAGAACCTCGTGGCGGCGGATGCCCTGGTTGAACTCGGCGTCACCTTGCTTGACCTCCCCAATGATCACATCGACGAGGTCGTCGGAGAGTTCCAGCATCGGATCGTCGATGAGGAGAAGCCGGCAGTCCTCGCCCTCGTGGGGATCGCCGGCAAACACCTTCCCGGGGAGCCGCATCGCCATGATGTCGACGTCGGTCACGGTCTCGAAGCCTCTCTCGCCGCGTCGCTGCACCTCGAACTCGCTCAGGGTGAGGTACCCGGCGAGCCTGAGATAGCTCTCCACGAGATTGACCGCGATGTCCACGGGCCCAGTGTGGCAGCGAATCGCAGCTGCCGTATCCTGGCGCACCATGACCACCGGCTTCGACACCCACTCCTTTGGGGCGCGGGGCACCTTCGCCGGTACCCCCCGTGCGGCTCTCGATGCGATCGGCGGAGCCGCAGCCGTCATCGTGGGAGCTCCATTCGACTGGGGAACCACCTACCGGCCCGGCGCTCGCTTCGGGCCGAAAGCGATCCGCGAGAGCGATCCCCTCGGCCCGACGGGGAGCCGCCCCGACCTCGTGAGCAGCGTCGATCCGCTGGAGGTGCTCGGCGTGGTCGACGTCGGCGACATCGACGTCGTGCCCGGCTACGTCGATCACAGCCTCGAACTGATCATCGAGACGGTGAGCCGGATCGCCGAGCAGGGAGCAGCGCCGATCGTTCTCGGCGGCGACCACACAGTGACGTTCGCGAACGCCACCGGGGTGGCCCGGGTCCACGGGCCGGGCCGGGTGGCGTTGATCCACTTCGACGCCCACGCCGACACGGCCGAGCATCACTACGGGATGCTCCACGGGCACGGGACGCCGATGCGGCGACTGATCGAGTCGGGGGCCGTGCCCGGCCATCGCTTCGTGCAGGTCGGGCTTCGCGGCTTCTGGCCCCCGCCGGACGTGGTGGCCTGGATGAGGGAGCAGGGCATGCGGTGGCACACCATGACCGAGATTCGGGAGCGGGGGCTCGATGAGGTGGTGGATGACGCGATCGCCGCAGCGGCCGACGGCGCCGATGCGGTGTTCGTGTCGCTCGACATCGACGTCGTCGACCCCGCGGCGGCCCCCGGGACCGGCACCCCGGAGCCGGGCGGCCTGCACGCCGACGAGCTGCTGCCCACGTTGCGACGCATCGGTCGGGAACTTCCCGTCGTCGGCGCCGACGTCGTCGAGGTCGCCCCCCTCTACGACGGACCGGCCGACATCACGGCGCTGCTGGCCAATCGGGCGGTCCTCGAGCTGCTGACGGGGATGGCGCAACGACGCCTGGTCACCTGATCGGAATCCACCTCGACACCCGACTGCGGTACTCACGGAACTCGTCCTCGAAGGCCTCGAGCATGTGGCGATCCTCGAGGGGCTCCACCCCGAGTGCGAAATAGACGAGGCCGACGAGCGGCACCATCCACAGGATGGGCAGGTCGACGGCAAGCGGTGGCCCCAGGGCCATGAGGGTCGAACCCACGTCCTGGGGGTTGCGGACGGTGCCGTAGGGGCCGTCGATCACGAGTCGACCGGGGGGCCGCACCCCGAAGAGGCCTGAACCGGCGGCGGCCAGGTGCCGGCCCGCCCGATACGAGATCACCGCTCCGGCGAGGAGGGGAACCGCTCCGGCCCCAATCCCCCACCACCGCCACGGCGGCGCCGCGGATCCGGCCTCGTCCACGATGAGGGCCGCCGGCAGCCCGACGACCCACACGGCGATCACAACGACCGTGTAGAGCAGAGCGCGCCGCGCCGGGGAGGCCACCGCCCCATGATGTCATGGGGCCGCGTCGGATGCCGGTCGTCCCCGGTGGCTCCCACCACCGGCCGCGTCGCCGAGGCCTCGGACTCAACCGAGGAGCGCCGCCAGGACCACGCCGGGCACCCGCGCCAGTGACGGGTCCGCCTCTAACGCCGCCGCCTTGGGGAAGACGCGGTGCGCCGTGCGGTGGGTGATGAACCAAGGCGGCTTGGGCATCATCCGGAACGGCGTGCGAATCACCGTCTTCTGGGGTCGATCGATCAGCCGCGCATTGTGAACGAACCCGCGGCCGCTCTGGATGTCGTTGAGAGGTTGACCGGGGAAGCCTCCCCAGGGCGTGGTACCGAGACCGAAGGCGGCCCCTCCCCAGATGTTCACCCCGACCGCCCCGTACCGCAGGTCGGCCACCGCTGCATCGAGGCTCGGTCGAATCGACGCCGCGGTGGCCGGATCCACCAAGACGGTGGCGTTGAGCGTTCCGCTGAGTCGCTCGTTGCAGAAGTCAACGGCCCGAGCCAGGAAGTCGGAGGGATCGTCGCCTTCGAGCACGGTGATCGCCGAGACCGAACAGAAGGACTCTTCCCCGAAAGCCGGGTGATCCTCGCCGGCGTCGACCCCCATGAGCAACGCAGGCGGCACGTAGCCCTCCGCCCGGACGCCCAGGAGTTCAGCGGCTGGATGCGAACCCACGAAACGGTCGAACCGTTCCTCGGCCCCCGGGTAGTAGGCGGGTCGCGGCGGGATGGACAGCAGGACGGCTCTCAGGTGATCGAGGAACTCCTCACGCTGGCCCCAACCCCGGTGCAGCACCACCACCTTGGCGGCATTGCAATTGAACCCATGGTTCATCAGCATCTGAGTCGCCAGGTGTTCCGCCTGGAACCGCAGGTCGCGGCTCTTCCAGGCTCCCGGCACGACGATGACCGGGCTGACGTTGCCGAGCTCGCTCGTGATCGGCTTCTCCAGCAGGGGCTCGTTGCGGGCCTTGCGCGCCGCACCCTCCTCCCCCGGGCCGAACACGATGGTGTCGTGGGTGGCGGCCGCCCCCGTGACGTGTACCTCGTCCACAGCGGGGTGGCCGACCAGGATCCCCCCGGTCTCGGGACCCCCATACGAGGTGCGCAAGTATCCGTCGGTGATGAGCTCAGCAAAGGCTTGCTCCACGTAGGGGCCGCCGTAGTCGTTCACCGGGCTGTGCTTGAGCATGGTCGTCTTGCCCTCGACGAAGAGCTTGTGGACCACGTCGAGGGCGCCGATGCTGATCACGTTGCCCGCACCGAGGACCGCGGCGACTCCCGGTGTCGCCGTTTCGGGCTTCGTGTAGATGCCACCCGTGTTGGCGAAGAGATCGGGGCGCGCCAGATCGGGCTCCATCCACACATCAGCCCGCCAACCTCGATACATGATCCGGTCGTAGACGTCGGCCGGGTTCACCCGCGCGACGACCTGACCGTTCGACCGCACCGAGACGTGACGATCATCGATCGGGACCCGGCCGGTCCTCTGAATGCTCTCCAGCGTGTCGATCAGAAAGCGGATCGTCCGCAGGATGATGATGGGTCCGGACAGCCAGTCCTCGGCCCCGGTCCGCTCTGAGACACCCTTGGCGGCCACCGCTTCGGCCACCAGCTCGGAAGCCACCCCCAGCGTGCCTCTCTGGATGGCGCGGAGATACTCGATCTTGCGCCCGATCGGCAGGCCCGACCAATCGGCCGCCCGGTTTCGAAGCGTCTCCAGCGATCGATCGATCTGGAACGATGAGGTCGGTTCGTGATGGGTCCTGACCGGCGAAGTAGCCACGGATCCCCTTCCTGGTCCGGGCAATCCTACGCCGAGGCCGCTCGACGCAGCGGGTCGACCCGGACTGGTGTGCCGCTCTCGACGCTGGTTGCTGCACGTGCACCACTCCGACCCGATCGGCGACAATGACCGGGCATGGCGACCCCCCACATCGTCGTTCGGACCGGGAACCCCGACTTCCTGGATCTCCCCTGGGATCGGTCTCTCACCGAGTGGGACCATCCCCGGCGACTCGATCTGCCGAAGGGCATCTCCCGGCACGAAGTGCGGTTCTACGGGTACGACGAGGGCATCTTCGCCGTGAAGGAACTCCCCCGGCGGGCCGCACGTCACGAATACGAGGTGCTGCGCGCTCTCGAGGAGATCGACGCTCCGTCGGTCAGGCCGGTCGGTCTGGTGGAACGCACCTGGGTCGATCAGGATGCCGAGTGGTCGGCCGCGGTCATCACCGCCTACCTCCCCTACGCCTTCTCGTATCGAGAGCTGCTCTCCGGCACGGGCTTCGGGGACCGCCGCAACCAGATGCTGGATGCGTTTGCCGGCCTGCTCGTCGAATTGCACACCCTGGGGTGCTACTGGGGGGACTGCTCGCTCTCGAACGTCCTCTACCGCTTCGACGCCGAGGCCATCGACGTGACGATGGTCGACGCCGAGACCGCCGAGCTGCGCAGCGAGCTCTCTGACGGTCAGCGCGCCGACGACCTCCAGATCATGATCCAGAACGTGGCCGGCGGCATGGCCGACATCGCCGCTTCACAGGGGGTGGAGATCGCGGAGGCCGATCTCGCTCTGGGGGAAGACATCGCGGCCCGGTACGAAGCGCTGTGGGCCGAGATCACTCGCGACGAGGTCGTCGGGCCCGAGGAGCGCTACCGCATCACCGAGCAGATTCGGCGCATCAACGCCCTCGGGTTCGAGGTGGACGATCTGGAGCTCATCCCGGATGCCGCCGGTGATCGGGTCCGCATGCGCCTCAAGGTGGGAGGCCGCCACTACCACACGAGGCGGCTCCGGGAGCTCACCGGCCTCGACGCCTCAGAGGGCCAGGCTCGGCAGATCCTCTCAGATCTCTCGCGCTACGACTTCGGGGCACCGACGCCGTCCGGGAAGGACGTTTCGGCGATCCGCTGGCGGGTCGAGATCTTCGAGCCGCTCATGGAGCGGATACGGGCACTGCCCGGAAGGAGGACCGAGGATCCGGTCCAGGCCTTCGCCGACTTCCTCCATCACCGGTTTGTGATGTCGGCGGCCGCCCGAAGAGACGTGCCCGATGCCGAAGCATTCGAGAACTGGCTCGCCGCCGGCCAGCCCGGTTACCCGCTCCACTGACTCAAGCCGGATCCCCGACCGGCCGATGGCTTCCCGATGGCACAGGTGTTCACTCTCGAGCCCGCACCGGCGCGCCCCGCGGTCCGGCCGGTCGTTCCCGTCGGCGTTCGACCCGAGACGACCGAACTCCCCAGCGAGTGGCTGGCTCTCGACGACGTGGCGGTTCCCGAAGGGATCATCGACCGAGTCCTGATTGGGCCCAACGGCGTGTTCACGGTGCACTTCGACCCCGATCTCCGGCCGGCCGCCATCCGGCCGCAGGGAGTGATCCGCAACGGATTGAGGGTGAAGGAACCGGTGAAGACTGCCCTCCGCAACACCTTCGCGCTGCGGGAACTGCTTGCCGCCGATCACCCTCTCGTTCACCCCTACCCGGTGCTCGTGACCGAGAGCCCCGGGGAAGGCGCCAGGCTCGGCCGCCTTCTCGTGGTCAGGCCGGGCCGGCTCGCCGAGGCGATCTGGACACATGTGAGCCGTGCCCTGACCCGCTCGGAGCGGGCCGACATCGCCGCGCTCCTCCGGCACTCCTGATCGGCGACCGCCCTTCAGTGACCGCCGCGCTTGACGCCCCCGTACTTCATGCGGGTGTCCTCCATTCGGGCCACCGGCGTCTCGGGATCGTCGACCAGGAAGTCGCAGTCGACCACCTCGCCGATCATCAGGGAGTGGGTCCCACAATCGATCACCCGATCCAGGCGACAGTCGAGGTACGCCGCCGCCTCTTCGAAGATCGGTGCCCCGGTGACCCGCTGCGTGATCGGACGATCGTTCAACGTCATGCCGTCCTTGACGGCCGGCTTTGAGAACTTCACGAACGGCCTGGTGTCCTCGCGAGGCCACAGGTTCACGGTGAACGACCCGCCGTCGGCGATGAGCCGGTGACTCAACGCCTTCTTGTCGATCGACACCGCGACGAGCACGGGCTCCATGGCGACCTGCGTCACCCAGGACGCAGTCATCCCGTTCCACTCGTCACCCGACCGGGAGCCGATGAGACACAGGACGTTGGGGATCTTCCACAGGACTCGATTCACGAGCTCGTCGGGCCGGTCCACGCCACTCCTCGATGGGGCAAGCAGCGTACCCCGGCGCCGACCGATAACCTGAACCTCGTGCGGATGCTCATCGCCACCGCCGGCGTCCTCTCTCCCGACCCCGTTGCCGACTTCGCCGAACGGCTGATCGGCGAGGACGGCGCCGTGGCGGTGCTGACTGTGATCGAGGTCCCCCGCTCGTTCCTCGACACGATCAGATCGGAGCAATGGCATCCGCTCGCCGAAGGCTCCCCGGCATGGTCCGAAGAGGAAGACGCCGTCATCGAACGCTATGTGGAGGAGAGGGGTCGCCGGCTGACCGATCCCATCCTGGCAGCGCTCCGAGCTCGCCGGATCGAGCCACACGTCATGCACCTCGAGGGCGAGGACCCGGCCACAACCATCATCGAGGAATCTGAAGTCTGGAACGCCGACGTCGTCGTCCTGGGAGCCACCAAGCACCTGTTCGACGAGTGGGAGAGCGTCTCCGCCCGGGTGATGCGCGAGCTGGGACGGCCCGTTCTCGTGGTTCCTTCGACCAGCCGTCCCGACGCCGAGGAGGACGAACTCGAGACGGGCTAGGAGTCGTCGGGGAGCGACTCCAGCCATTCGGAGAGGATCGCCACGGTGGGTCCCGTGAAGTCCTCCGGGGTCCCGAGGGCCCGCCGCACTTCCCCGATCGAGTACCACCGGGGATCGGCGGTCTCCCCGGTGAGGGCCCGCGGTTCTCCCTCGGCGATGCAGGCGAAGACGAGGTGCAAGGCGGGATAGGCCGTTTCGACACCGACGGTGATCGCCAGCGGTGCGACGCTCAGGAAGGGCCGCCGCGCATGGGCCTCGTAGCGCCTGGCCGGTGCCCACACCCGGCGGACCCGAAGTCCGGTCTCCTCGGTGACCTCCCTGGCCAGGGCCTCGGCCGGGGTCTCCCCGGCTCGCCAGCGGCCCGAGGGAAGCTCCAGCAGGCCGCGAACCGGCTCCCCCGGTCGATCCCTTCTCTGCAGCAGCAGGGAGCTGCGCTGCTCATCGGGAAAGACCAGCGCCGCCACATTCGCCACCACCAGGGGCTCGCCCCCGAGATCGGCAACCGCCACATCGCGCCAGGCGCTGCCATCCCAGATCCGATGAGTCATCGGGATCCCCGTGCTGAGGATGCGGTGACGCAGGAGCACGTCCCGCCGCGTCCCACGACCTGCCCGGCTCGGGGGTACCCACCGGCCGAGGGGACCGTGACGCGGGAGGCGAACCCACCGCTCCCTTCGGCTTCGACGGTGATCACGTCGGTGCCGCCCCCGCCCGGCAACCCGGCTCCCCGCCCCCACCGCCCCCGACCGCGAGGGGGGAGCCCATCACGACCCACAGGATCCGAGACATCGGCCCACCGTAGTCAGGCCCGGCGAAGGCGTAGAGTCGAGGTATGACCGAATTCACGGTGCACCTTGCCAATCGCCCGGGAATGCTGGCAACGTTGACGGAGCAGATCGCCTCCGCCGGCATCAACGTCGAGGCGCTGGCGGCCTTCGGGCTCGATGAGGAAGGCTTGGTCCGCATGATGGTGGACGACGACCTCACGGCCCGCTCCGTGCTGCGCCGCGCCGGCATGGCTTTCGAGGAGCGCGAGGTTCTCGTGACGACACTGCCCCACCGGCCTGGTGCACTCGCCACGATGGCCCGTCGTCTCGCCGACGCCGGCGTGAACATCGATGCGGTGTATCTGCTCCACTCCTCGGCCGAAGGCCTCGAGTTCGCCATCGCCGTCGACGAGATGGAAGCCGCCCGCACGCGCCTGGCACTCGTCTGATGCGGCTCGGCTTCGGGCTGGTCTCTTGTCAGCGGCACCCGAAGGACGATCGATCGTGGCGCGACCTCTACCGCGAAGCGATCGAGCTGACGACCCTGGCCGAGCGCGCCGGCCTCGACTCGGTCTGGACCACCGAGCACCACTTCGTCGATGACGGCTACATGCCGTCGCTCCTCGTGATGAGCGCCGCAATGGCCGCACGCACCGAGAAGATCACCATCGGTACCGGCGTCGTGCTCGCCCCGTTGCATGACCCCATCCGCCTGGCCGAGGATGCGGCCACGGTGTCGTTGCTGGCCGGTGGCAGGCTTGTCCTCGGGCTGGGTCTCGGATGGTCGGAGGTCGAGTTCGATGCCCTCGGCGTCGATCGGCGCCACCGGGGGCGGGCCATGGATGAAGTGCTCACCCTGCTCCCGGCGGCGTGGTCGGGCGAGGTGATCGAGCATCGCGGCGGGATCTACACCGTGCCACCCGTGGCGGTGCGGCCGGTTCCCGAACAGCCCATCCCGATTTGGATCGGCGGCAACGCCGAAGCGGCGGTGCGTCGCGCCGCCCGCCTCGCCGACGGGTTCTTCTCCAACGCCGGGCCCGATCGCCTCGCCGAACAGATCGCCATCGCCGCCGACGAGCGGCAGCGCACCGGGGTCGAGCGGGCCTTCGAGTGGGCTCACTATCAAATGATCTACGTCGCCGATGACCCGGAGCGGGGATGGGAGGAGATCCGCGACTACGTCCACTACACCACGTGGAAGTACGGCGACATGGAGACCTCGGCACTCCGTGGATCCGGCCCCCTTCCGGCCCCGCCGGCGCCGACCGCCGATGTCGAGGAACGCCTCCGCGCCCGAACGCTGGTGGGGCCACCAGAGATGGTGGCCGAGGGAATCGGTGTGGTCGCCGACAAGGCGGGGCTCCCCCTGCACGTGATCGCCCGCTCGTACTTTCCCGGCATGCCGTTCTCGCAGCAGCAAGAACTCGTGCTTCGGCTCGGCGAGGAGGTCGCCCCCCTCCTCCGGTGAGCTACGGCCGCCGCGCCGCCGCGGCGGCGGCTTCCCGCTCCAACGTGTCGTCGAGGGGAGGAAGCGAGAAGTCGGCACCGTGGCGACGGCGCAGGGCCCGTGTCAGAAGCTCGTCGGCAAACGAAGGGTTCTTCGGCAACAACGCTCCGTGAAGGTAGGTGCCGAAAGCGTTGCCGGCCACCGCCCCCTCCTCCCGGCTCCGGTCGTCGTTCCCGTGACCCTTGTGCACCACACCGAGCGGCTCCTGGCCCTCGTCCAACACGGTGCGACCGCTGTGGTTCTCGAAGCCGACCAGCCGGCCCCACCGTGAGCCGATGACGATGTTGCCGATCATCCTCTTGGACCCTCCCCGGGTTTCGGCGGCGAACACACCGATCCCGGGAATCTCCCGACCGTCGTGGGTCACGAATCTGCGGGCGAACAGCTGATAGGTGCCGCAGATCGTGAGGAACACGACACCGGCCTCGACCGCCTCGTGAATCGCCCCGGCTCGGGCGAGGAGATCGTCGGCCACCGCCAGTTGCGACTCATCCTCGCCGCCCCCCGCCACCACGATGTCGGCTCGAAGCAGGTCGTAGGGATCGCCGACACCGACCCTCTCGACGACGGGCTCGATACCCCGCCAGTGAAGCCTCTGGGCGAGCGCGATCACGTTCCCGGTGTCCCCGTAGATGTTCATGGTGTACGGGTAGAGATGGGTGATGACGAGGTCGCTCACGACCAGGCCTCCGTGCGGTGGGTGCCGGGGAGGAGCATCTCCAGCAGCGTGAGCATGGCCGTGTAGGTGGGGACGATGTAGGCGGTCTCCCCCTCGGGCACCTCATCGATGAACCGGTCGAGCGCCGCCCCGAACTCGGTCTCCCACCAAGCTTCGATCCCGGCGTATTTGAGTCGCACCGCCATGTCGAGGGCCCGGATCCCGGTGGTCGCCACCCGGTGCCCGGCTCCGGCCAGGGCCTCGACCCGGGCATCCCACAACCAGGAGACGTCTCGACCGTCGGCGATGAGATCGTTGATGGCGATCAGGATGGGCGCTCCGCGAGGAACTTCGCGCAAGAGGTGAACGGCCTGGTTGAAGCCGGCCGGGTTCTTCACCAGCAGCACCCTGACGCTCCGTCCCCGGAATGGGATCAACTGACCCCGCCCCCACGCCGGACCCACCTCCTCGAGCGCTCGAGCCGCTGCCTCGGGGTCGACGCCGAGGGTGATCGCGGCCAGTGCAGCGGCCGCGGCGTTGTAGGCGTTGAAGACCCCCGGCACCTGCAACTCCACGGTCAGCCGCGCCCCTCCACGAAGTCCCATCACCAGCCGGAGCCCGTCCCCCTCCGGATCGGCCGTTTCGACCGTCAGATCGAGATCGCCGGAGGGAGGAGCGTCGCCTGCCGCCCCATAGAGACTTCGGTCGTCCGGCATGCGCTCCCGGATCGAGGCGACCGCACCGAAACGCCGGTCCTCGGCCGCCGACCCGGCCAGCCCGGCAACCAGCGGATCATCGTTGTTGAGCACCGCGGTCGCAGTGTGGGCCAGAGCCGCCCCGATGTGCGATGCGGTCGTGTTGAGTTCCCCGTACCGATCGAGCTGGTCGCGGGCCAGGTTGGTCACGACCACCATCCGCGGCGTCAACTCGGATCCCAGCGCCCGAATCGCCGCCTCGTCGACCTCGAACACCGCCACGTCGGCCGGGATCGATCCCCGGCTCTCGACGACCTCGATCAGCCGGGTCGCGATGCCGCGAGCGAGATTGGAGCCGGTCGGATTGGTGATCACCCGCTTGCCGGCACCGCGCAGGATCTCCACGAGCATCTTGGTGGTCGTCGTCTTCCCATTGGTGCCGGTGACCACCACGACGCCCTCGGAGAGCCCGGCGGCGAGCCGCCGAATCAGACCCGGATCGATCCGCAGGGCCACGAGGCCCGGGACGGCCGATCCCCCCCTTCCGAGCAACCGACTTGCCCGACCGGCCAGCCTCCCCAAAGCCCTGGCGAGCGTGAGGCGCATCACGGCTGCGACTCTACTCAAGGCCTCTCACACGCCCGCGAACTGAGTCTCGTAGAGCCGGGCATACAGGCCGGGCCGTCCGGCCAGTTCTCGGTGGGTGCCCTGCTGCACCAGGCGGCCGTCGTCGAGCACCAGAATCCGATCGGCCGCCAGAATCGTCGAGAGGCGGTGGGCGATCACGAACGACGTTCGACCCTCCATCACCCGCTCCAGTGCCTCCTGAATGAGCGCCTCGGAGTGGGCGTCGAGATGGGCGGTGGCCTCATCCAGGATCAGGATGCGGGGATCCTTCAGGATCACCCTGGCGATGGCGATTCGCTGCTTCTCTCCCCCCGAGAGGCGATAGCCCCGTTCCCCCACGATCGTGTCGTACCCGGCCGGCAGCGAGACCACGAAGTCGTGGATGTTGGCCGTCCGGCAGGCATCCTCCAGCGCTCCCTGGGCGGCGTCGGGCCGGGCGTACCTCAGATTGGCGGCGATCGTGTCGTGGAACAGGTAGGTCTCCTGGGTGACGACGCCGATGCCGGCCGCCAGGGTGGCCAGGGTGAGGTCCCGCACATCGCAACCGTCGATCGTGATGCGGCCGGACGTCACGTCGTAGAGCCGCGGGATCAGATAGGTGATCGTCGTCTTCCCGGCGCCGCTGGGTCCGACGAGGGCCACCAACTCCCCCGGCTCCACCGAGAACCCGAGATCCTGCAGCGCCATTGAGCGTCCCGCGGCGCGAACCGGGGCCTCTCCATCGGGAGGCCGATCGATCGGCGTGAACCACGAGAACCGCTTGACGTGGTCGAGCCCGGCGGGATCTGCCGCCCGGTAGTCGAATGAGACGTCCTCGAAGGACACGGCGCCCTGCAGGGGGTCGAGCGACACCGCCTCGGCATGCTCGGCGATGTCGTGCGGCAGGTCCAGCACCTCGAACACCCGCTCGAACGAAACCAGCGACGTCGCCAGTTCGACTCGGGCGTTGGAGAGGGCGGTCAACGGCCCGTACAGGCCGGCCAAATAGGCGGAGAGGGCCACGATCGTGCCGACCGACAGCGATCCCCGGATCACGAGCACCGCCCCGAGCCAGAACACCAGGGCGCTGCCCAGGGCGCTCACGACGCCCAGCGCCATGAAGAACCACCGCCCGATCAGCGCCCGGCGCACCCCGAGGTCGCGAACCTCGGAGGCCTGGGCGCCGAATCGCCGGTCTTCGTCCCGGGATCGGCCGAACAGCTTCACCAGGAGCGCACCACTGACGTTGAGGGTCTCATTGAGCGTCGAGTTCATGCGGGCGTTGGCATCCATCTGATCCCTCGTGACCCTCCGCAGCACCCGGCCGACCCGACGCGAGGGATAGATGAACAACGGGAGAATGGCGACGGCCGCCAGGGTCAGCCGCCACTCGAGGTTGAGCATGACCACCAGGGTCCCCACGACGCCGAAGGCGTTGGACAGGGTCGACACCAGGGTCCCGGTGATGGCCTGCTGGGCCCCCACCACGTCGTTGTTGAGCCGGGACATCAACTCCCCCGGCTTCGTCGAGGTGAAGAACGCCAGCGACATCCGCTGCAGGTGGCCGTAGAGGCCGGTGCGGAGATCGAAGATGATGCCCTCACCGGACCGGGCCGAAGCCCAACGCTGAGCGACCCCGATGACGCCGTTCACGATGGGAACGGCGACCATCCCCAATCCGAGCCAGGTGACCCGGCCCAGATCCTCGTCGGGGATCGCCCGATCGATGAGGTCGCGCATGAGCAGGGGCGGGAGCAGCGACACCCCGCTGATGAGAACGATCGTGCCCAGGACGATCAGCAGCAACCGCCGGTAGGGGCGGGCGTAGCGGGTCACCCGAACCAGGAGCGCTCGGTCGATCGAGGGTCGGTCCTGCTCTTCGTCGTACTTGAGGTACGACCACCATCCGCCGCTGTGAAAGATGCGTCACCTCCGGAGCGTCAGGTTATCTGCGGCCCCGAGGAATCAGGTATCGGCGGGAGCCTGGATGACCGTCAAGACGGCGAGCGGAGCCGTCGACTCGGCGATGGCGAAGCACGACTCTTCACTGATACCCGTGCGACAGAACAGCTGATAGACATAATCGCCGTCCACCCACGCCAGCTCCCGTCCGCCCCCGACGCCGAACGAGGAGATGTCGGTGGTCTCCTGCTCGCCCGAGGTCGCCAGGCCCACCCGCAGGACGGCGAGCTGGGCCTCGGATCGGGGGGCCACGTACGGCTCTCCCGCCCACAGGCCGAACGCGGCGGAGGTGGCCGCGTCGAGCAGCGCCGTCTGCGGGTCGTACACCAATTGACTCGTCACGTGGGTGACCGCCTCCGGTGCCAGCTTGGGGAATTCGATGCCGGGAAGGGCGACCGCGATCTCGGATCGGCTCGCCTGGACGTAGGCACTCACGCCGTCGCCTCGGCCCCAGACGTCCCGAATGAGGGCAGATCGACCCCCGCCTAGAGCGTCGAGCGCATCGTTCCACCACACGAGATCGGAGATGCCCTTCAGGCCGAGTCCGGTGGACTCGGGAGTGGTCGTGGCCGCAATCTCCTCGGCATCCCCGTGCACGACCTGACGCGACAGCTCGCCGATCCCATCGAGAGCGTTGTCGCAGCCGGAAACCAGCAGTGCGGTGAACAGTGCGATGGCAATGGAGGGTCGCGTCACGTTCCCGACCAGATCGACCCTTGGATTATGGTCGTTGTGCCCGGTTTGGAGGTTCATCCCGCTTCGGGCCTAGCCTCGCTCCCGTGACCCGTCCCATCCGCCTTCTCACCGGCCGCGTCGCAGCGCCTCTCGACGGCGCCCTGTCGCGAGCGATCCTCGATCGGGTGGCCGCCGGCGAGCTCGGCGAGACGCTTCGCGTCTTCGTGCCCGAGCGCATGGTGGCGTTCGGTCGCCGCGACACCGTCGACCCCGGCTACGACGCGGCACGCCGGGCCGCCCTCGCCTCCGGTTTCGCCGCTGTCGAGCGGCTGGCCGGCGGTAAGGCCGCCGTCTTCCACGAAGCCACGCTCGCCTACGCCTGGGCCATCCCGGAACCTCGACCCCGCGAGACGATCCATGCGAGGTTCGAGATGATCTCCAGCATCGTCGTCGAGGCGTTGACGTCGCTCGGGATCGACGCCAGGGTCGGGGAGGTCCCCGGCGAGTACTGCCCCGGCTCGTACAGCGTCAACGCCCGAGATCGCACGAAGATCATGGGAGTCGGTCAGCGCCTGGTGGCCGGCGCCGCCCATGTGGGGGGCGTCGTGGTGGTCGACCGGATCGATCTCACCAACCGGATCCTGGAACCCGTCTACGCCGCCCTCGGGTACTCGTGGGATCCGGCGGCGACCGGTGCGATCGCCGCCGAGGTGCCGACGACGGTGCCCCAGGCTCAACGGGCTCTCATCGACGCCTTCGCCTCCCGCTTCGAGCTGGAGGAGTCGCAGTTCGACTCGACGACGCTGCAGAGCGCCGAGGCCCTGCTGGCGGCCGAACCGATAACCTGATCGCATGCGGGCCCTCGTCCTCAACGGACCCAATCTCAATCTCCTCGGCATCCGGGACCCCAGCGTGTACGGCGACACCACCCTCGCCGAACTCGAGGAGCGCTGCCGGGCCTGGGGGCGTGAGCACGGGTGTCAGATCGACACCGCTCAGTCCAACCACGAGGGCGTCCTGATAGACCTGCTTCACGATGCGATCGGCCGCTACGACGCCATCGTGATCAACCCCGGAGCCCTCACGCACTACTCGTACGCGCTCCGCGACGCCATCGAGGCGATCGGTCTGCCCACCGCCGAGGTGCACATCAGCGACATCTCGGCCCGCGAGGAGTGGCGGGCCAGGTCGGTGATCAGCGACGTGTGCGCCGTGACCGTCGCCGGCGAGGGCGTCGACGGCTACCGGCAGGCGATCGTCGCGCTGACCGAGCGGTAACCGGCTACCCGGCGGCCAACTCCTGGAGACGCTGCAGGCCGTCGGCGAGGTCGTCGTCCGACAGGGCGAAGGAGAAGCGCAGGTAGCCCGGTGCTCCAAACGCCTCCCCCGGCACGACGGCGATCTTGATCTCGTCGAGCAGCAGTGCGGCCAGCTCCATCGAGGTGCTCGCTTCCCTGCCGCGCAGGGGCCGGTTCAACAGTCCGTCGACGGCGGGGAAGGCGTAGAACGCCCCCTCCGGGTCGATGGCGGTGACACCCGGGGTCTCCTGCAGCATCGAGGTCATCGTGACCCGGCGGCGGTCGAAGGCGCGCCGCATCTCCTCGATCGGCTCCGCCGGACCGGTGAGCGCGGCCAGGGCGGCTCGCTGCGGCACGTTGGCGACGTTCGACGAGGCGTGCGACTGGAATCTCGTCACCGCCTTGGCGACCGGCTCGGGCCCGATCAGCCACCCGACCCGCCACCCGGTCATGGCAAACGTCTTCGACACCCCGTTGGCGATGACGGTTCGTTCCGCGGCGCCGGGCACCATCGCCACCGAGCTGAACCGGCCTTCCCCGTAGACGAGGTGGTCGTAGATGTCGTCGGAGAGCACCCAGACGTCGTTGTCCACCGCCCACCTGCCGATCTCTTCGACCTCGGCGGGGGTGTACACCGCCCCGCTCGGGTTCGAGGGGGACACGAAGATGAGCGCCTTCGTCTTCGGGGTCCTCGCCGCCTCGAGCTGGTCGACGGTGGCCCGGAAACCCGCCTCGACGTCGGTGGGGATCACCTTCATGACCCCGCCGGCGAGAGCGATCGCCTCCGGGTAGGTGACCCAGTATGGGGCCGGCATGAGGACCTCGTCCCCGGGATCGAGCAGGGCGGCCAACCCGGCGAACACCGCCCCTTTGCCGCCGTTGGTGATCACCACCTGGGAGGGAGCGACGTCCAGGCCGGCGGTCTTCTTGGCCTCCGCCGCCACCGCCTCCCGCAGCTCGGGCAACCCGGCCGCCGGGGTGTACTTGTGGTTCGCCGGGTTCCGGCACGCCTCGACGGCGGCGGCGACGATGTGCTCGGGGGTGGGGAAGTCGGGCTCGCCGGCTCCGAATCCGATCACCGGCTCACCGGCGGCACGCAGCTCTTTGGCCCGTGCCGTGATGGCCAGGGTGGCCGACTCCTCGATGGCGGCAAGCCGCTGGGACACACCGGTCGGCATCTCGATTCCCTCCTTCGGGTCGGTGATCGATAGGTTACGCCCATGGAACCGTCGGCAATCCGACTCCCCGAGGATCTTCGTCCCGGCGACGGGCGTTTCGGTGCCGGTCCCTCGAAGATCCGCCCTGCCGCCTTCGACGCGCTGATGGCGGCGCCTCTCTACCTCGGGACGAGTCATCGCCGCGAGCCGGTTCGCTCCGTGGTGCGGCGCATCCGGACCGGCCTCGCCACCCTGTTCGCACTCCCCGACGGATACGAGGTCGCCTTGGGCAACGGCGGCGCCACCGCCTTCTGGGATGCGGCGGTCTTCCGGTTGATCGAGCGGCGCAGCCAGCACTATGTGTTCGGTGTCTTCTCGGCGCGCTTCGCGCGATCGGTGGCCGCCGCGCCCATGCTCGAGGAGCCGGTCGTGGTCGAGGCGCCGGTCGGTTCCCGGCCGGAACCGTACGCCGACCCCGACGTCGACCTGTTCGCCCTCACCCACAACGAGACCTCCACCGGGGTCGTGATGCCGGTGCAGCGGCCCGCTGCCGATGGCCTGGTGGCCGTGGACGGGACCTCGGCCGCCGGAGCCATCGAGGTCGATCCCCGCGACTTCGATGCCTACTACTTCTCGCTCCAGAAGGCGTTCGGGTCTGAGGGAGGCCTGTGGGTGGCCCTGCTCTCGCCGGATGCCCTCGAGCGGATCTCGGCCCTCGGTGAGCGGTGGGCTCCCCCGTTCCTCGATCTGGGGGTGGCGGTCGCCGAGTCGCGGCGCGATCAGACTCTCAACACACCGTCGCTGACCACGCTGTTCCTGCTCGCCGATCAGGTCGACTGGCTCCTGGCTCGCGGCGGGATCGCAGAGACGGCCGCCCGCTGCCGCGGGGCCGCCGACGCCGTCTACCGATGGGCCGAGGAGTCCGACTACGCAACGCCGTTCGTGGGGGATCCGACTCACCGAAGCCCCACGGTGGCCACGGTCGACCTGGTGCCGGAGGTGCCGGTTTCGGCGGTCGCCGCCAGCCTGGGTGCCAACGGCATCGTCGACGTAGAGGGCTACCGCAAGCTCGGCCACAATCAGCTCCGCATCGCCGTCTTCCCCAACGTCGAACCGGGCGACGTCGAGCGGCTGCTGGCGGCAATCGACTACATCGTTGCCGCCATCCACGCCGGGTAGCCTGCCGGCATGCCATCGGCGCTGTGGACCGGCCCCGGGGGCTCTGTCGAGCGGGGCAACCTCGAACCCACCGGCGACGGTGGCCACCGCCTCTCCGGCACCGTGCTGCTCCCGGTCGAGGGGGACCCCACGGAGATCCGCTACAGCATCGTCGTCGACGACGCATGGCGGACCAGGGTGGTGGGGATTCGGGTCGAAGGGACCCGGCGCCGCGATGCGGTCGCCCTTCAAGGCGACGGGGAGGGCCGCTGGAAGGCGGGCGAGACCGGGATCGGGCTCATCGAGGGATGCATCGACGTCGACCTGGAGTTCACACCCGCCGCCAGCATCATCGCCATCCACCGGCTCGACCCGGAGCTCGGGGAGCAGGCGGACACGGAGGCGGCCTGGATTCGGTTTCCGGGGCGGGACATCGGCCGTGTCGTGCAGCGCTACGAACGCATCGACGACCTGGTCTATCTCCACCGCGCCGGGGAGTTCGAGGCGGTCGTCGAGCTTCGAGAGGACGGCCTGATCCGGGCCTACGGCGACCTGTGGAGGGAAGCCGGAGCATGACCTTCGTGCTGGTGGTGCTCACCGTCTGTTCGGTGGCCGCCCTGCTGAGCGCCGAGCGGCGCGCCGCGAGTTGGCGCCTTCCCGTCAAGGCCCTGGCCTCCACCGGCTTCATCGCAACGGCGCTCGCCGCCGGCGCCACCGACTCCGGGTACGGGCGGTGGGTGCTGGTTGCGCTGTGCCTGGGTTGGGTTGGCGATTTCGCCCTGGTCCCCCCGGGCCGTGGATGGTTCCTCACCGGTCTGGTGGCGTTCTTGCTGTCCCACATCGCCTACATCGTGGCGTTCGCCGCAGCCGGCATCGATGCAACCTGGATCCCGGCGGCCACCGTGGGGCTCGGTGCGGCGGCAGTGCTGGTGGGGCGTTGGCTCCGGCCCCACCTGCCCGCCCCGATGCGGGTCCCGGTGGTCGCCTACATCGTCGTGATCAGCGCCATGTTGGGTGCCGCCGTCGGCGCCGCCTTCGGGCGCACCCCATGGCCGGCGCTCCCGGCGGCCGGGGCGTTCTACCTCTCGGACCTGGCGGTGGCCCGGCAGCGGTTCGTGGCTCCCGGGTTCGTCAATCGAGCCTGGGGCCTGCCGCTGTACTACGGAGCCCAGATCCTCTTTGCCCTGTCGACCGGCATGGTGTGAAGCGGTAGCGTCTGGTGGTGCCCGAGATCGTCCTTCTCCGCCACGGCAAATCAGACTGGGATGCCGACTTCGGTTTCGACTCGGAGCGGCCGCTGAACCGCCGCGGGGTGGAGGCCGCCCAGACCATGGGGCGGGTCCTCTCGGGCGCCATGCGGCCCCCTGACCTGGTCCTGGCCTCGCCGGCGACGCGGGCCCTCACCACCGCGCAGCTCGCGGCCGAGGCCGGAGAGTGGGAGGCGCCGATCGAGATCGTCGATGCCCTCTACGGCGGGGGTCCCGAGGCGGTCGTGTACGCCCTCCACGGCGTCCCGGCGGAGGTCCGCAGGGTGGTGCTGGTCGGCCACGAGCCGACCTGGTCGGAGACCACCTCGATGCTGGTCGGCGGCGGTGCCCATCGGGTGCCGACCGGAGCGGCGGCCGGTCTGGAGTCCCTCGTGCCGTGGCCGCGAGTCGGGCCCGGCACATGCCGACTGCTGTGGCTGCTGCCGCCGCGGCTGTTCACCGACGGCCTCCTCGACGTGTGAGAGGGGTTCGGTCGCTTCGG
Organism: Acidimicrobiia bacterium; assembly: GCA_041572755.1. Lineage (GTDB taxonomy): Bacteria > Actinomycetota > Acidimicrobiia > Spongiisociales > UBA11373 > JBFELU01. The sequence goes on from JBFFRY010000012.1 coordinate 61,717, forward strand.
CTCTCCTTCGCACACCTGACGACGACTCGCCTCGCCCTCAACACCGCCTTCCGTTTCGTCTACCCGTTCTTGCCGGCCATCGCCCGCGGGCTCGGCGTCTCTCTGGAGCGGGCGGGCCTCCTCTTGGCAGTCCGGTCCGCCGCCGGTACGGCGACACCGCTCGTCGTCGGAGCCGTGGACCGAGCCCGCCGCCGAATCCGTCTCTCGGTGGTGGGGCTGGGCTTGTTCGTGGCCGGTGCCGTGCTGATCGCCTCGAGTGGTTCCTATGCGGGCGCCATGGTCGGGTTCGCCGTGATCGGACTCGCCAAGCCGGTGTTCGACGTCGCCGCCCAGTCCTACGTCGCGGCGCGGACCGACTACCGCCGGAGGGCGCGGGCGCTGGCGATCCTGGAGTTGACCTGGTCGGCGGCCCTCCTCGCCGGTGCCCCGGTTGCCGCCTGGCTGATCGCTCGGCACGGGTGGCGGTCGCCCTTCTGGGTGCTCGCTGCGATCGCGCTGACCGCCGCGCTGCTGGTCCCCATGGCCCTCGATCGGCCCCCGGCCCAACGAACCGTCACCTCCGGCCGGCCTCGCATGTCCCGCGACTCGGCGATCCTGCTGGTCGTCACGTTCCTCTTCAGTGCCGCAGCCGACACGTCCCTGGTGGCGTTCGGGGCCTGGCTCGAAGACCGCTTTGCGTTCTCTCTCGCCGCCCTGGGTGGGGCAGCAGCGTTGATCGGACTCTCCGAGTTGACGGCGGAGAGCGCCGCGCTCGGCTTCACCGATCGTCTCGGCAAGCGCCGGGCCGTCGCAATCGGGCTGGGGGTGGCGGCCGTCGGGTTCGTGGCGCTCGCATCGACGTCGACGGTTCTGGTGGCGGGTCTCACATCCCTCGCCGTCACGATCCTCGGAGTCGAGTTCACGATCGTGTCCTCGTTTCCGCTGGCATCGGAGATGGTTCCGGCCGACCGGGGCCGGTATCTGGCGCTGATCCAGGTGATGATGGCCGCGGGGAGGACCGCCGGGGCGGTGCTCGGTCCTGCGCTGTTCGCGCGGGGCGGCTTTGCCGCCAATGCCGCCCTCTCGGCCGTTGCGGCAACGCTGTCGGTCGTGCTGCTGCTCACCTTCGTCCGTCGCGACTGAGGCCGCTACGTTTCTTCGACAAGACGCCCGCCGAATCGGAGGCATTCGAAACGGTGGCTCCCACCCTGCCCCGTAGGGGTGTGGTGGGAGCCACCGACCGGGAGGGAGGTGATGCTCCGGCGCCTGGAACCGGGGGCACTTGGGAAGAAGGCATCTCCTCCTCTCTGGGGGGGTCTACGCCATCGGCTGCTCCCGGCGCCGCCGCGCTTCCAAGACCAGACCGACGCCCATGGCGAGCAGCGCGGCCCCGGCGATGAGGATCGGGAACGGGTTCCCGCCCCCCGTATACGGAAGCGTGGTGATCGGGTCGTCGTCGCCACCGGGTGCCCCCGGTCCGGCGACGGTGGTCGTCGTCTCGCCCCCGCCCCCTCCTTGACCGCCCGCAGGAAGCGTGGTGGTCGTGGTGGTCGTGGCGGCCGTGGTCGTCGTGGTGGCCGTGGTCGTCGTGGTGGTCGCCGGACCGCCGCCGCCACCCTGGCCGCCCCCACCACCGCCGGGGTTCTGGGCGAGCGGTGTCGACACCGGTCCGTGCGAAACCGGTTGTGCCAGTTCTGATGCATCGGCCGCGGCGGTGTTGTCGACGCCGCCGGCGTCGATGTTCGCCTGGGTGATCGTGTAGGTCGCGGTGCACGAACTGTCGACGGCACCCGGAGCCAGCGACGCTATCGAGCACGACCACGCTGCGCCCAGCAACGGATCGGTGACCGCGACGTTGGTCAACGTCACGTTCCCGGTGTTGGTCACCGTGAACGTGTACACGATCGTCTCGCCGACCTGGGCAAACCCATCGTTGACGAGGTCGTCCTGGAACACCCCAGACTTCACCAGAGTGAGCTCGGGCGTGGGCGGGACCGCTCCACATGAAGTGTTGCCGTCCCACGTCGTCACGAAGGTTCCGGTGGAGTTCCCGTTGGAGTCGAGATATTCGTAGACCGTCGAGTCGCCAGACGGCTTGTAGTACTCATCGATGCTGTGGCCGCCCGGTGCACTGTGCGGATCCAGGTAGAAGCCGCCTCCTGGGCGGTTGGTGATGACTGCATGCCCGGTCGGCACACCGGCGAAGTACTGATCGTTGCCGTTGTGACACACCAACCACTCGGCGGCCGGGTCGTGGGACGGGGCCGCCTCCGCGCTTCCCCCGGTCAGTGCCAGCACTCCGGCCACGAGAAGCAGAATGACGCCGATGAATATGAGGCGACGCCCCCTCGGGTACGTCACAGTTTGCATGATTGCCCTCCCTGTTGTCTCAGCTGGTCCCTACCCCACAGGAACGCACGATCGGCGTCGGGGGTTACGGAGCGGCCGCCGACCGCCGAGTCCCCGGTTCGAAGAGACGGGACCCGATCATCGCCGCGTCGCGATGCTCCCCTCCTAGGCTTCGAGGCCCGAGCGGAGGAGTCGGAGTGCTCGACATCGTCGTCGTGGGGAGCCTCAATGAGGACCTCACCGTGCGGGTGCCTCGGCTTCCCGCACCCGGCGAGACCGTGCTCGGCCACGACCACTTTCGGGACACCGGGGGCAAGGGTGCCAATCAAGCGGTCGCCGCCGCCCGTCTGGGCCGGCGGGTGGCAATGGTGGGGATGGTCGGCTCCGATCCGGCGGGATCCAAGCTGATCGATGCACTCCAGGGGGCCGGGGTGGAGGCGACCGCCGTGGGCCGATCGGATGCGGCCGGGACCGGGATGGCGGTGATCACCGTCGACGGGTCGGGCGAGAACACGATCGTCGTCAGTCCCGGCGCCAACGCCATGCTGAGCCCCGGCGACCTCGAGGCCGCCGCCGGCCTCCTGACGGAAGCCGCGGTCACGTTGCTCCAACTCGAGGTCGGTACCGACGTCGTGGAGCGAGCGATCGAGTTGAGCGGCGGGAGGGTCGTCCTCAACCCGGCTCCGGCTCAGACGCTCTCGGAGGAGCTGCTGGGGTCGGTGGATGTCCTCGTTCCCAATCAGACGGAGCTGGCCCTGCTGGCGGACGGCCCCATCCCCGAGCGCAGCGGCGATGCCATCCGGCTCGCCGGACGGCTCGATGGGCCGGGCGCCGTCGTCGTGACCCTCGGAGCTGGCGGGGCCCTCGTGGTCGCCGACGGTCGATCGAGCCTCATCCCGGCTCCCGAGGTCGACGCCGTCGACCCCACTGGGGCGGGCGATGCCTTCTGCGCCGGCCTCGCCGACGGCCTGGTCAGGGGGCTGGACCTGGATGGGGCCGTCGAGTGGGCGGTGCGGTGCGGGGCCGCCGCCGTCACTCGATGGGGCGCACAGGGATCCTTGCCGACCAGGGCCGAAGTGGAGGCCCTCCGGTGACACAGCCCATCCTCATCGACACCGATCCGGGTCAGGACGACGCGGTGGCGCTCCTGCTCGCTCTCGCCTCGCCAGAACTGGAGGTCGTGGGGGTCACCACCGTCGCCGGCAACGTGCCGCTCACCCACACATCGCGCAATGCCCTCAAGGTGTGCGAACTGGCCGGTCGCACCGACCTGGGGGTCTACGCCGGCTCCGATCGCCCGATGCGCCGTCCGTTGGTGACGGCCGAGTACGTCCACGGACCGTCGGGTCTCGACGGGGCCGATCTCCCCGACCCGACCACATCGCTCCGCCCCGAGCACGCCGTGGATTTCATGGTCGAGACGATCCATCGCACCAACGATCTCACCATCTGCACTCTCGGCCCGCTCACCAACCTGGCCACCGCCATCGAGAGAGATCCGACGATCGTCGACCGCATCGGCCGGGTGGTGATGATGGGCGGGAGCTTCTCCGAGGGAGGGAACCGAACCCCGGCTGCTGAGTTCAACATCTACGTCGATCCCCATGCGGCCGACATCGTGTTCAGCAGCGGGTTGCCCCTGGTGCTGCTCCCCCTCGACGTCACCCACCAGGTGCTGATCCTCCCGGCCTTCCTGGAGCAACTGCGAAACGTGGGGACGAGAGTCGCCGACGTGGTGGCGGGTTGGCTCGAGTTCTTCGAGCGCTACGACCTGGAGCGATACGGTGCCCGCGGTGGGCCGCTCCACGATCCGTGCGTGGTCGCCTATCTGCTCCGACCCGGGCTGTTCGACGGCAAGGACTGCCATGTGGCGATCGAGACGAGGTCGGAACTCACGATGGGGATGACGGTCGTCGACTGGTGGGGTGCCACCGGATTGCCGGCCAACTGCCGGGTGGTCCGATCCGTCGATGCGCCCGGCTTCTTCACATTGCTGCTCGACCGGCTGAGCCGCCTCTGAGTCGCCCCGCCCCTCGCGACGCCTTCACCGAGCCGGTCGGGGCGCCCTCACCACCTCGTCGTCCCGGCGGGTAGCGCCCGACTCAGGGAGCACAGAGGTCGAAGTGCACGATCGGCTGCAGGACGCCGCCACTCGATGCACTGGTGAGCCAGGGAAGGTGCACGGGGGCCACCGCGTAGTGGACATCACCCACCTTGGACCACACCACGGCATCGGGATCCGAGATCGCCTCGATCCCGTAGATGCCCCCTCCGGTCTGGCCCACTTCACTCCCGGTCAGGAAGTCGATGGTGATGCCGGCGATGGTGACCGTACCGTCGCCGGCCACTTCCGACCCCTTGTGGCCCGGCTCCCACACCGCCCCATCACACGATGGGTGGCCGGTGACCGTCACCCCATCCGGAAGCGACGGGTTGGTGGTGGTCGGCGCCACCGTCGTGGTGGTGGTGGTCGGCGCCACCGTCGTGGTAGTCGGCGCCACCGTCGTGGTGGTGGTGGTCGGCGCCACCGTCGTGGTAGTCGGCGCCACCGTGGTGGTGGTGGTGGTGGTCGGCGCCACCGTCGTGGTAGTCGGCGCCACCGTGGTGGTGGTGGTAGTC
>JBFFRY010000013.1:0-65405 GCA_041572755.1 Acidimicrobiia bacterium
GAAGTAGATGTTGTCCACATTGTCGGCCTCTCCGGCGTCACACTTGCATCCGGATCGTCCGTGCGTCCTTCGCGGGCGGAAGCGAAACGGGGGACTCCGGTGAGGAGCGCCCAGACCTAACCCCTTCGAATGACTCTCGGGAATGCTCCATCAAACCGATTCGAGCCTGCACTCGACACCCCTTACCCGGATCGTGCGGTGACGGCTTGCCAAGTGGTGCGGTTCCCCTGCCGTGCCACGCTTCGCGTAGTGGCCTTTGGCGGACGATCATAACAGGCCGCTCCGCTCCTTCACTTTTGCACAAACTGGTGTGGAAGGGATCCAGCGTCATGACCCCTGAGGAGCGCCGGGATTCGCGAGCGCCAGGGTCGGCGCACGTTCTGATTCGCGGAGGGACCACTAGCCAGGCCAGTCGTGCCTCCTGGGTACATCCGCAACGCTGGCTCTATGGTGGGAGCGAGTCGGCAAGCCTCGTTGCCCGCTACCGCTGCCTCGAGCGATATCGCTGCAGGGGATGGAAGCGCTCGTGGTGCACCATCTCGTTCAGAGGGATCCGCGAAGACCGGGGGGGGTTGTGACCATTCGCGTGACCGATGGGAACGACCGCAATGACTCGATGGTCCCGCGGCAGGGAGATCAGGTTCTTGAGGGCATTCTCGACGCTCCGCTTTCTGGTGCGTTTGGCGTAGACCCCGGCCCATGAGGATGCGAGTCCCAGGCTGTGAGCCGCCAGGCACAGGTTCTGAGAGGCGACCGCTCCGTCCTCAACGAAGTGCTCGGGGTCTCGTGATGGATCAACCGAGACCACGATCATGACCGGGGCGGCTGCGAAACCCTTCCATGCGATCGTGATGCGCCTGAGAACGTTGGCCATGTCGACGCGCGCCCGCGGGTCCTTCACCACGGTGAAGTCCCAAGGCTGGGAATTGAGGCCGGACGGGGCCCACCGCCCAGCGTCCAGGATGGCTTTCAACTGTTGGTCGGTGATGGGCGCGGAAGTGAAGCTGTGAGTGCTTCGTCGTGTACGAATTGCAGCAAGGATTGCATTGTCGATGATCGGGCTCCCTGGATTGAGGAGCCTGTTGATCGACAGTTTGCCGGCCTCGTGGGTCTCCGTGAAGCACCAATTGTACTTGTTCGAGGGCGCTATGCGAGGATGGAGGATGTTGGCAGGCCAATGGGACCGAGGGCTGGCTGGGCCTCTTCCTGTGCTCACGGAGATGCGTTTCCCTCTAACGCGCGAGCCGCCGCACCTTGCGACGCTCATACCACCCGACCGCCGTGTGGCTCACGAGTACCGCCGGCAACCAGAACACCCAGAGACGCCCTGATTCCCCCAAGTAGAAGAACCCGGCGACCAGGGATACGACAAGCGCCAGTTCAAGGGTTCTTCGGGGCATTCTCGCCACCAGCGGCTCAGGGCGTTGCTCGGGATCTACGGAGCTTCATTGTGCGGGTGTGTTGAGTAGCCAGGACTCATCGCTGTCGGTGCTGGGCCCTCGTCGCACGGTGGTTCGATGCCGGTGACCGGAGAGGCTCCGGATCCTCCCACGTTGGATCCCGTCTGTTTCTTTCACGCCGTCCCGACGGTCAGCGGGGATCCTTGATTCGGCAGGCTGTTGGCCCTCCGACGCCGACTGAGGTAGGGGTGCGCGGCTACGACCACAAGCACGGTTCCGAGCAGCATGCCGGCCAAGACATCGGTCGCCCAGTGGACGTTCAAGTAGATGCGCGATGCGCCAATGGTGAGTATCAGAACCACCGAGCCGATGAGTGCGCCCAGTTGAAGGGCGCGACTCCGGGTCGCCTCCCAAGCGAGAAGGGGTGCCATTCCGTAGAAACCAACGCTGGCAAGCACGTGCCCGCTCGGAAACGATGGTCCGCGACCGGCAACGAGCTGCGCCGAGTTGGGCCGAACGCGGCCCACGAGCTCCTTGAAGCCAAACTCGAAGACGGGGTTCAGGAGAACCGCCGCGACGATGACGAACACCAAGGCCCGCGCCTTGCCCGTGTAGAGACTCCACACGACAAGAGCAATCGTCATTGCGCCGATTACCCAACGGGTGCCGAGGAATGTGAGCGCCACCATCGTTCCATCGAGGGCGCCGCTCCGCATCCCGAGCACCGAGTGTTCCACCCCCCGATCCACGGCGAGCAGCAACCCCTCGGATATGAACGCCAACACGGCGAGTATCCCGAAGAGAAGCAGGCATACGCTTGCGAGCATCCGAGCCGAAGGCAGATGTGTCACCAATCGCACGAACCGCGGGGTCAGGTGGTGCTTGTGGTCCACCATGGCTGCTTGGTCTCCTTGGGTGACGGAAGAGCAGGTTCTGTTGGGGCCGGAGACAGCGTCCCCGGCCCCAAGTCGATTGGCGGTCCTACCGGGACCGCTCTTTGGCCAGGTTCACGTTGAGCTGGCGGCCGTCAACCGATGAACCGTTGACCTCCGAGATCGCCTTCTGGGCGTCATCGGCGGAAGTCATCTCAACGAACCCGAAGCCGCGTGAACGGCCGGTATCACGGTCCTCGACCACTTGAGCGCTGGTCACTTCACCGAACGCGGTGAATAGCGACTTCAAAGCGGCCGAGTCGGTTGAGAACGCGAGGTTCCCAACGTAGATGTTGGTGGACATGGATAGGCTCCTTCCGAAGCGTTGAACCGTCGAAACTCGACGCCCCACAAGGCCAATCCGGCTCTCACGCCAACGGGAATGTCGACTGAAGGCCGTGGATACTTGCGGCGACTTCACTCGACGGAACAGAAGAAGCAAAGACAGGCGCCGCACGCGAATCGGCGTGCGCACCAGCCATCATAGCCGACCTGCCCGCCAATACCATGCAGACCACAGCAAGCTACGAGATCCAGTTGCTTCGCAGAGCCGTCATCGGTATCACCAGAGGTGAGGCCGCCTGTCATCGTTTCCGGTGTCGGTAGGCAACGTGCGCTCCGAGCTGCTTGCCCGGATCCGGGTCCTGCTCGAGGATCTCCACGAGCCATTGCCACCACTCGCCCACGTTGGGGTTGTCGAGCTCGGCTCGCTCCGCTTCGATCCAGCTTCTGAGTCTTGCCCACGTCGCCCTAACCCATCCACCCACCATCCGGTCCAGCATCTGATGATCGACGACCCCCTCGTAGACCATCGAGCCCCACATCTCACAGGCACTGTCGACGGACAGGGCGGCGTCGAGGAGGGCTCGGTCGCTCCTGATGGTGGCCGGCTCCACGTCGACCGGGAGTTCCAGGATGCGCCGGACGGCGAGCCTGACCTCTTGGGTCTGCACGGTCCTCACCACGTCGACCGCAGCCGCGTCCCGTCTGGTCTGGATGCCGTGCCGGAGCTGGATCACCCCGAAGATCACGCCGGCCACCACCGCAACCGCCGACACGAGATTGAGGGCGGTGCCTACATCGATGGCCAAGAACGTCCCGAGACCCATCGACGCAGGCTACTTGGGTGAAGAACGCCTCGGTCGTGTGCAGCCGGGAGTGTGCTCAAGAGTCGCCACCCCAAGCTGAGGACGGTCAGTGGTTCCTCAGGACCCCATAGAAACCTTCCCGCCATGTCCTTCCATCTATGCCCCATGGCTCCCGACCGCTTCCCCTGAGTCCTGGATCGCTCGTCAAGCCTTGGTTCAGTCGGTGGGCAGTGTTGCGATTGCCCGTCCTCATTGGAGGGTTCTCGGAGGCTTTACGGTGCTAGGGGGATGTTTCGCAACAATGGCCCAGGGAGTGATGCTGATCCTCGGCCTCTGACCTGGCCAGTCGCACCAGCTATTCGGCACCCCACACGGAGCAGCGGTTACGTAGGCTTTGCTCCAAGCAGGGTCCAGCAATGGGGGGATGCCATGCACAGGTTGACCGTGTTGATTGGTTGTCTGTTTCTGGCGATCTCGGCGGTGGCTTGTGGAGGCGATGACGCCTCCTCCGAAGCCGCCCCAACCACCGAGACCACCGTTTCCGGTACTTCCACGACAACGACCACGGCTGTCTCAGCCACTTCGCCGCCGACAACGACGACGACAACGACCCTCCCTCCGACAACCACAACGGAGGCTCCGGTGACCACGTCGCTCACCATCAGCGTCGAGGGCGGCATCGTCTCGGCGGTCATGTCGCATGAAACCACCCAGGACATCTCGATGTGGGCGCCGGAGAAGGAGGGTTCCTGGCCGGTCGTGGTTGCCTTCCCAGGCTTGTCCGGCGATCGGTCGCGTTGGGACATCACGGGGCCGGCCCTTGCGAGCCAGGGTGTGGTGGTCTTCGCGACCGACTACCGAGAACGTCAATATCACGAGCAAGACGGTGAGTGTGCCTACCGCTTCGCTTTGACCGTCGCTGAGGAGTACGGAGGTGACCTCGACCAACCCGTGACAATGGTCGGTCACTCGAATGGAGCCACGATGGTTCTGTTCGGCGGACTTACCGAAGCGATCTACGGTCCCGGAGGCATGTATGACGCCTGCTTCACCGGAACGACCCGCCCCGACTTGATCGTGGCGATCTCTGGCTGTCACTACGAGTTTCAAGGCCAGACGACCGGCTTCGATGCCGGCTGGCCCGGAAGGGCGAATCTGGAGGCCGACATCGTCCTCATCGCTGGGACAGACGACGAGGTGTGCGAGGCGTGGCAATCGCGGGATGCTGCCGAATCCCTCCGATCCGCTGGCTACAACGTCGATCTGGTGGAGATCGCGGGGGCAAACCACTGGACCGTGCTCTTTCACGACCTCGTCGACGGTGACGTCGTGGCAGTTCCCGACGAACCGGCCGGCGACCAAGTGGTCCAGGCGATCCTCGAAGCGATCAGTGCCGCAGGGACCTGAGACAGCCCATCGACTCGTTCGGGGGACATTCCGTAACACTCGCCCAGGCACCACCCCAGGGGACCATCCCCAGATAGGGCCACTACCGTATGCCAGCCGCCCCGGCCGATGTCACTCGCAGTCGAGGTCCAGAAGAAGGCCTGTGGTGCTGACGGCGTTCTCGAGGTTCTCACATGCGGCCGTGAAGGCCGGAGTCTTGCTGGTGAGAGCGACGAGTTCCTCCAGTGTCTTGATCTCGGACGCTTGATCGGCCGCCCGTTCCCACTGCTCCAGCCTGTCCCCAGTTGCGTCGACAAACGCGTTGTGGGCGTCCGCAATCTCCGGTTCCGGTTCGAGGTTCATCAGCCGTGCGTGCGCGGAGTTGAGTTCACTGGCAATATCCCTGAGGAGGGACACGAGTCCCTCGCCATCGATGATCTCTCCCGTCTCGAGGTTCGCAACAGCCTCAACGCCGGCAATGACTCGGACACCCAGTGCCTGCAGTTCATCGGTCAGCGCTTGTTGCGTTTCGACATATGACTCCAGGGACGACACCGGGGGGACTGTCGTCGTCGGAGCGCCGGTTGCGGCGGTGTTCGTCGAGGTTGTCGCATCGTTCCCCTCGGCGGATTCCCCGCCACAGGCCCCAATCATCAGCACACAGATGCCCGCCAAGACCCTGGTTGACCTCATACCCTCCCCAACCGTCGGACTCCTATGGTCAAGCCTATGGCTGCTACCAGGGCCGGATGGCCCTGCCGTCGCCTCGGGGGTGAGGTCAAGAGTCGGCACCCCAGGGGCAGTGTCCCGTCCTCCTCGGGTGACATTTCGCAATACTGGCCCACCCGAGCTACTCGTTGTGCAGCAGGGGCCAGGGTTCGTCGGTTCCCTGAGCCAGCATCCATTCGTAGAGGGCGGGATCCTCGTATGCGACGGCGCGGTGGCGAACCCCCTCTTGGAGGGTGAACCGGACGTCACCGCCGCACGCCTGGAGAGCGTCGACGATCACCTGGGAGGCCTGCCAGGGGATGACACGATCGAGATCGCCGTGGAATGCCCACGTTGGGATGTTCTTGAGATCGCAGATGTTCTCTGGGTATTGCCCCGCGTAGTCCTCGGCAGGCCATTCGCAGTTCGGACAGCGGTCGTTCCAACCGCCGGCAACCGTGACGAGCGCGGCGGGCAGATCGGGATGCGCCGCAGCCAGCGCCCACGCTCCCGTCGTTCCCCAGCTGTACCCGGTCACATAGATCCGGTTCGGGTCGATGCTGACCCGGGATCGAACGTGATCGATGAAGTCCACCAGATGATCGGCCGAGTGGAGCCAGGCCCACCCGGGACGGTGGAAGTCGGCGTTGGTTGCCAGGGGTGCAGCCATGATGAACCGATACGGTGTCGATTGCACCACCGCCGGGACGCCATACGACGTCAGCCCCTCGACTTCGTTGGGACCCGGGTAGCCGTGGAGGGAGAGCACTAGCGGCCAAGGGTCGTCGGGGTCGTCCAGGTATTCCTGAGGCACGTAGAGCAGGTATTCCCGGTCGCGAGAGACCGTTTCCCCGTCCGCGGTCTCGTCCCAGGTGAAAGTGTACGGGTTGATACCCGGCGCCACATCCGGATCCACGTCGAACCCGCCGCCCGACCCGCACGCGGCGACAAAGATGGCGACCACCGCCCAGAGCCCCACCCGGGTTCTCATCACGGGGCCGTTACGCCGAGGTGTTCCATGATGAAGTCGAGCGCCTTGGCGATCGCTACCGGGGTAGCCGGATTGTCGGGTTCGACTATCTCGAAGGCCTGGCTGCCCTGCACCCGTTCCACTGTGACCTGATCAGCACCCGCCTCCCGGGCCCGAGCCACGAAATGATCGAGGCCGTAGTTGCTTTCGATGTCGAGGTTGGCGCGGGCGATGAAGAACGGAGGCATGTCGGCGCTCACCAGACCCGCCGGATCGTACTGACCCGCGAATTCGGTGTGCAGCACCCCGGTGAAGACCACCGCACACACCGGCCGGGGCTCGCCGGCAAGCGCCGTGAAGGCACCCACCATGCTCCCCGTGCCGCCCATCCACACACAGATCCTGGTGGGATCGACATTGAGGTCGGCGGCGTGGTCGGCCACATAGGCGAGCAGATCGAGGGCATCTTGAGCGGCATGCCCCATGTTCTCTTCGCTGACCTCCCCGACGTCGCTGCGCATCGGATAGCTGCTGGCGTTGAAGGTGATCCCCACCATCCCCAGTGAAGCCACAACCCGGGCATGGACATCGCCACCCGTCTTGAAGTCCTCGGCTATCGGCTGCTCACGGTCGGTCGGCCAGAAGGCATACTCGCTGCCGTTGAAGTGGAAGAAGATCACCGCCGGGAGCGCTTCACCCGCCGAGGTTCCCGCAGGGGCGTACACGTCGAGTGTCTGGTCGGCCCCCGACGGCGCCGTCTTGTAGACCAGATCGCAGGTCACCTCGACGTCGTGCGGCCCCGGGATCTCGTAGAGAAGCTGGAAGGGGCGGTTCGGATCCTCCCGACAATCGACGGCAGCCACCGGGTCTGTGGTCGCCACCGAAGTCTCAGCGTCGTCGCCTCCCCCACACGCCGCTGCCAACAGGCCGAAAACACAAAGGACGCCTACCCAACGCACCAGGATCCTCCCCCGTCGATGCCACCAGGCAACCAAGCACCGAATCGACGCAATAGGGCCAAAGGTCCCTGGGGCATTCACCTCCCCATTCGGTCGTCGGGTGACGTTCCGTAGCGCTGGCCCACCCGAGGGTAGGCTCGCCACACTCTGCGCTGGAGGCATCTTGGACTCTTACGATTGGGTGCTGTTCATCCACCTGCTGGCGTCGGCTGCCTGGCTGGGCGGTCTCCTCTACTCGAACGTGTTGATGTTCGTGATCTCGCGAAGCGGCGATCCGGGCGTGATCCTCGACTCCGCTTTGCGGGTGGGGAAGGTCAACCGGCTCCTCCTCCCGCCGGCTGGGCTGGTAACCGTCGGGGCCGGCGCGTACCTGGCCGGTGACCGGTGGGAGTTCTCGCAGGAGTGGGTGGTCATCTCGCTGGTCCTCTCCCTGTTGGTCATCGCCACGGCCATCTTCTTCTTTGTTCCCGAGCTCAGGAGCATTGAGCGGGTAGTGGCCGCCGACGGTCCAGGTTCGGCGATCGCTGCTCGCCTGCGGCGGATCGGGATGCTGGCTCGCCTGGTCACCGTTGTGCTCATCGTTGTTCTGCTGCTGATGGTGTGGAAGCCGGGCCTCTGATCCGTTCGGTTCACGCAGCGCGAGTCGCCGCGGCCGCACGACCGAACGAAATACTTGTCACTCGCACGGTCCATGACCTGGTCGCCGGCGCGAGGTTCAACTTCACCTCGCAGGGGTTCACCGAACCACCAGCCATCGAAGGCACCCACGAGATCTTCATGGTCAAGCCGTGAGCACGAGCCAGATCAGATCACCCACGAATCCGCCATCGTGGCAAGACGCTTCGGGACCGCGTTCGGTCAACCGATGAACGACGCCGGGTCATTGAAATAGCCGGCCACTCGTTCGTAGAAGTGACCGGCGTGGAGGCCGTCCCCGAGTGCATGGTGGATCTGCAGATTGAGCGGCATCGTGTGCCGTTCCCCGCTGCGCCGACACCGGCCCCATGCGAATCGGGGGATCGCGTCATCGGGATCCCCGGTCATCGGATGCTCGAAACTGGTGAACGCCACCCAGGGGATGGCCGTCATGAAGAGAAGGTCATCCCGGCCGGGAGGATCCTCGAGGGATGGCTCTTCCTGCACGCGGGCGGTGACCCGTGCCACCTCGGCCGTGAACACCTCGAAGTCGGGGTTGAACTCGAAGAACGCGAATGTGAACAGGTCATCTCCGGCCATGACCGTGGAGGCCGGGTGAACCACGTCATGCTCCACCACCCGGTCGCCTCGGATTCGCAGCCGGAGCTCAGGGACATCATTGGCGGCTCGAGCCACCACGTAGATGATCAGCGTGTTCAGGGAGACGTCGCGGCGCTGCACCTCGGGCACCACCGCCGTCATGTCCACCTCGGCGCAGATACTGAAATGCGGCTGCCGGAAGGTACGGAAGATCTCGAAGTGCTCCCGGCGAGCCCACGACTCGAGGTCGATCTCGCGCTCCTGCCCGGTCATGATCCGACCTCCAAGTGACGCACTGTCAGCATGCACCTGTTCGTCGTTTCAGGCAAGGTCTCGGACGGCGGTGAGCCGTGGCGAGATCTCCACGGGCCGCAAGGGTGCCCCTCTGCCGCTTGCGCAGGCGTCACTCTGGCCAGACCGTCGAGGCCGGCAAGGGGGCTCCCGGCGTCAGCGCCGCTGCGGCCAGGACGATGAGCGGCCGGACGATGCCCCGCTGCGCCGTCGGGTCGATCGCCTGGAGTGTCGCCCCTATCGCCTTGCAGGTTGCTTCGTCGGCGTCGGAACCCGGAACGTCGCAAGCCAGCCGAGCGAGTTCGACGGCCTCGATCACGTCCAGGCGGGCAAAGGCGCGAACAACGGCCCGGTTCAGGTGGGAATGCAGCCTCAGCAGTGTCGGCGACACCCGTACGGAAGGTGACGGGGGGCTGAGATCCAGCGGTTCCTCACCGCGGAGAAGCCGCTGCACGTTCCCTCCGATGACCGCCCCGAGGAGCGGGCCCGCGTATCCGGCGGCAACGGCGGCCCGGAGCGTCAGCACACAAGCCAGTTCGGGATGGCTGTAGGGGGTGTCCGAGGCGTGCAGGATCCGACCGGGCGGCGCCCAGCTGAAGAGGGCGAGGAGATCTGTGATGTCCCACCATGAAGTGTCGAAGTACAGACCGGCGACGCTGCCCGCCTCCCGGCCCAGCCACGCCAGGTCGCTGATGGCCGCATGAGCGAGAACGAGGCGCAGACCCGGCATCTCGAGGCACCGGGCGACCGCGTCCCTGCCCAGAGAGGGGACCCCGCGCCCGGCGTGGATCAGCACCGGCACGGTTCTCTCGGCTGCGATCCTCAGGATGGCCTCCAGCTCGGGGTCGCCCAGCGCGAACCGGTCGGCTCGGGGATGCAACTTGATTCCCCGATGGCCCCGGGCAAGCGACCTCTCGATCTCGGCCAAGGCTCCGGCGCCCTCGTGGGGATCGACCCGGAGGAACGGGGTCAGCAGGCCTCCCGATTCCTCTGCCTCGTCGAGGACGCGGTCATTGGCCTGGCGGTACCCGCTCGGATCCATGCTTGTGGTCACGACCGCACCCGAGTGGCCCGCGGCGCGCAGCTTCTCGATCAGGCGCTCGGCGGTGCCGGTCACCCCGTCGGGATCGTTCCACCCGGTGTGGGTGTGGGCATCCCAGAGCTGAGCGCCCTCCGGCAGGTCCCCGACGGCGGCATCGAACCAGGGTCGGATCAGGCTTGCGATGCTCTGCCACTCCTATCCGCGGAAGCTCACGGTCGCCATGAACACGAGTCCCCCCCGTGAGTCCACTCGAACCTACACGGTCGGGCGGCAATACCGAGCGGCCGCTCGGCGAACTGCTCCGATTGGGTGCACGAGGCAGTTCGTCGATCGGTTCGACGGCCTGTCGGCTCCCTCCGGATGTAGCGTCCCTGGTGTTGTCTCGCCTCAGGAGGGCTCTGGCAATGCTGTTTCATGTGACGCACACCCACACCTGGGAGTCCTGTCCCTACCACGATCCCGAGAAGGCCAAGGCCACCTTTGGTGCCGCGCTCTCCGGTATCGCGGATACGGGAGCCAAGCTCGTCGGCGCGTGGGTTGACCCCCCCGCCCACAAGATGTTCTTCGTCATCGATGCCGAGACCGTTCAGCAGGTCGAGGCGGCGATGGCCCCCATCATCGACATCGGGCTTGCGGAGACCCGGCCCGTCTCCGATGCAGCGGACGTCGTGGGACGGCGCGCCGCCGAGTAGGCCGCGGCGCGCCGGCGTCCAGACCCGGGGGTCTTGGATGGAATCCCTTTCACGAACCTGACGAAGACGAGGGTGCCGCCCACGGGGACGGCACCCTCATCAGCCGCGGGGCGTCAGCGTGAGAAGCCGTTGAAATACGGGTAGGTGACGGCACCGAAACTCGCAAGGACCTCGGCTGCGGCGGCGTCGGGGTTGCCGAACGCCTCGAAACGGGTGATGTCGGCGGTTTCGAGGAGATCACCGATGCGGCCCTGAACCCGGGGTCCGCCGGCATGAGCGACGAGCCCGGCAGAGTCATTGAAGGCCTCGTGCAGGTAGCACTTCGTGCCATCTTCACTGAGGTACCACTGGTAGCTGATCGTGCCCGGCTCCTCGGCCTGGCACTGCTCGACGAACCAGTTGGCGACCTCCTTGAATTCTTCGAGTTTGCCGGGCTTGACCGACAACTCGACGAGATACTGGATTGAATCCAACGTTACTTCTCCTCCCCCCACGGCGATGTGGGGTCGACACGCCCCAGAAGTCTGGGCGACCCACTCCGTCTGAATGGGTCTGAGTTCCCAACAACGAGGCGGATGGTGGGATTCCCCGAGCTGCCGAGGACCCCCTCGGCTCCGGTGGGTCGCCAAACCGACGGGGCCCGGCCCCTAATGTGCCGACATGCACGAGGAGGCATTGCGTCGAGCAGCCCAACTCGGAATCGAGTATCTCGGTTCGGTTGGTGACGCCGAGGTGTTTCCCGGTGAGGCCTTGAGTGGTGTGAAGGCTGCGCTCGACCTGCCGCTTCCCCGGGAGGGGGTCGATCCGGTGAAAGTCATCGAGGATCTGGCCCGCGGGGCGACTCCCGGTCTGGTCGGCTCCCAGGGCGGTCGGTATTTCGGGTTCGTCACCGGTGGCGCGGTCCCTGCTTCTGTGGCCGCCGATTGGCTGACCTCAGCGTGGGACCAGAACTCCTTCTCGTTCGTCTCATCCCCGTCGTCGTCGGTGATCGAGGAGGTGGCCTCCCGGTGGTTGCTCGAGATCCTCGACCTGCCTCGGCACTCGTCGGTGGCGTTCGTGACGGGATGTCAGATGGCCCACGTGACGGCGCTGGCCGCCGCCCGACAGCGGGTGCTGAGCGACGCCGGGTGGGATGTGGCATCGAGCGGGTTGTACGGATCGCCGCCGGTGCACGTGGTCGCGGGGGAGATGCGGCATTCGACCGTCGACCGGGCGTTCCGGCTCCTGGGTATGGGCGATGCATCGATCATCCCGATCGACGCCGATGAATCCGGCCGGATGCGTGGCAGCGCTCTCGCCGACGCGCTCGCCGCCCTTTCGGGGCCGACGATCGTGGTGGCGCAGGCCGGGGAAGTGAACACCGGTTCCTTCGACCCACTCGACGAGATAGCCGATCTCGCCTCCCGGGCCGGGGCGTGGCTCCACGTTGACGGTGCCTTCGGCCTGTGGGCACGCGCAGAGCCGTCGCTGCGTCATCTGACCGACGGCGTCGATCGGGCCGACTCGTGGGCCTTCGACGCCCACAAGTGGCTCAACGTCCCTTACGACTCGGGTATCGCTGTCGTCGCCGACCCGGCGTCGCATGCCGCCGCCATGATCTACACCGGGGCCTACCTCACCCCATCCAAGGATCGCCGGGACGCAATGGACTGGACGCCGGAAGCCTCCCGCCGGGCCCGAGGGATCCCGATCTACGCTGCGCTGCGGTCGCTGGGTCGAGACGGCGTCGCCGATCTGGTCGCTCGCTGCTGCAGCCACGCTCGGGCCATGGCGGCGGGACTCTCGGATCTGGGCCTCGAAGTCATCAACGACGTCGTTCTCAACCAGGTCCTCGTTCGTGCCGGTGACGACGATGACACGAACCGCATCCTGGCCCATGTGCAGGAGGGTGGCACGGCCTGGATGAGCGGGACCTCGTGGGACGGCCACAGGGCGATACGAATCTCCGTTTCCGGGTGGATGACGACCGCAGACGACGTCACCCGGACCCTCTCGGCCTTTGAAGCCGCCATCGGCTGACGGTCTCGCATCGCACCGGGCGTCAAGCCATCATCCGCTCCCGGCAGCGCCCGGGCGCCTCGTGGCCCTCGTGACCTGCCCCTCGGATGGCTAGGGGCCGCTGATGACGGTCGCCAGCAGGTTGTCCGCCGTGAATTCGATGGTGAGACGGTCGTTGACCATGAAGGTGACGCAGGTGTCGGCCTCCTCCAGGTAGATCATCGCCGTGATGTAGCCGAAGCTCAGGCCACTGTGGCCGTAGTGGCCGTTGTCGGCGAGCACCGGGAGAGAGAAGCGCCCGAGACCCAGGCCGTACTCGGCGACGAGAGGCTCATCGGGATCAACTGCGGCCCTGAATGCAGTCATCTGGGAGAGGGAGTCCTCGGAAAGCACCGACCGCTCCCGGAAGACGGCGTTGCACCAGTCGGCCAGATCCAGGGCACTGAGGTGAAGGCCCCCCGGCTTCAGCGAATACTGGGCGTCCGTCCGGCCGGTGACGTCCTCGAGAACTCCGTCGCCGTCGGTGTCGTACCACTCGTGAGCGATCTCGATCCCGGGCGGAACCGGGCCTTCGCCGGCGATCCAGGCGTCGGTGATCCCGGCAGGCTCGAGGAGGTACTCCCGCACCCCTGCAGCCCAGGAGCGGCCGGTCGTCTCCTCGATCACGTGGCGTGCCAGACGGAACCCGGTCGTGGAATACTGCCACCCCTCACCGGGAGGGAACTCCGGCTCCCCCACCAGTTCGGTGAGCATGGCGTCGATGGTCCACACCCTGTCCCAATCGACCTGATCCCACGGCGCCCGGAACAGGGAGTCGGGGTGCTGCACCCAGTTGGCGACCCCGCTCGTGCTCGACAGCAGGTGCCGCAGGGTGATGTCGGGATGGAGGTTCGGATGACCCGACACCCATTCACTCAGGAGGGCGTCGAGATCGAGAAGGCCGAGTTCCTGCAGACGCAGGGCGAGAGCGGCGGTGAAGTGCTTGTCGATGCTGCCGACCTCGAAGAGCATGCCCGGCTTCATGGCCACGTCGCCGTCACCACCACGGATCGAATCTCCGGCCGCACCGGTCCACGGTGCAAAGCCGGGCGCGATCACCGCTGCGGTCACGCCGAAACCCCCGCCCTCTTCCACGCCGGTCGACAGCACCGCATCCAAGGCCGCGCCGAACGGCAAGGGTGGCAGCCCGATCGTCTCGACGGTGGAGCTGGAGGCCGCCGCGGCGGCGGTTGTCGATGCCCGGGCCTGGGAAGTGGTGCCCCCATCAGGCGTGTCGGAGCACGCCGAACCCAGCAACGCCACGATGAGCAAGACCTGGAGAACGCGTCGCACATGAACCCCCTGTTTCTGGGTCCACCGTCGCCGGTCGGAGAGGTCCTTGGTAGGGCCGATCGGCCCCATGGAACGGCACGAGACGCCAAGCCCCCGGCCCGCGGTAGACGAGCAGGCTGTCGCACCCTCAGGAGGTGTGACCGAACTGCGACCCCACAGCCGGTGCCCTCCCGGTCGGCCGTTAGAACCCGACCCCCGCCGCCGCCCAGCCGACCGCCAACCCGTAGAGCCCGGCCACCGCGTCGTCTGCAGTCACGCCGACGCTTCCGGGCACCCGCTCCGCCCGTCTCACCCCGGGCAGCACCTTGAAGATGTCGGCGGCTCTGGCGACCAGCACGGCGACCAGCCACGGCCAGCCCCCCAGCCCGACGACGGCGATCAGGGTCCCGGCGGTCTCGTCGATGCACACCCAACCGGGATCACCCTCGGCGAACGGTGCCGCCGCCCACAGCGACATCCCGATCGCCACGGCGGCCGCGATGAGATCGAGCCACCACGGGGCGCCGAGCAGTGCCCACCCGATCGCCGCGCCCAGGGCGGCACCGAAGGTCCCGGCGCCGGCGTCGCTCCTCCACAGGCGCCGGGGCACGAATCCCAGCCCCAACGAGGATGCCACCAGCCGCCGCACCCTCGCAGGGTAACGGCGGGCGCGGCCCTGGCTAGGCTCCGCGCCGATGCAACCCGACGACCTCGGCGGCTACGCAGCAGTTTCAGATCCGCAGCTCCATCCGGACGGCACCAGGGTGGCGTTCGTGGTCTCCCGGATGAACCTCGACGACGACCACTACGACCGTCGGATCTGGCTGTGGGATGGAAGCACGGCGCGTCCCTTCAGCAGGGGAAGGGCCGACACCCGGCCCCGCTGGTCTCCCGACGGCGATCGCCTCGCCTTTCTGCGAAGCGAGGGAGACGACACGGCTCAACTGGCCGTGATGTCGTCGGATGGCGGGGAAGCCGAGGTGCTCACCGGATTCGCTCTTGGGGTGCGGGAGGCCGAGTGGTCTCCCGATGGGAGCGGCCTCGCCGTCGTCGGCGTTGAGTGGAATGAGCCCTGGGGCGATCTCGACGAAGAGGAGCGGAACCGACACCCGAGGCGGATCACCGGCCCGGGCTACCGCTACGACGACGAGGGCTGGCTCCACGACCGCCGCGCCAACGTCTACCTCGTGGCGCTGGACGGGGCGGTGAACCCGCTGACCGAGGGCGATGTCCGCGATTCGAGCGTCCGGTGGCGCCCCGACGGCGAGGCGGTCGGGTTCCTGAGCCCGCGTCATCCGGAGCGCTACCTCGACGGGGGAACCCAGCCGTGGGAGGTCCCCGTCGACGGCGGGGACGCCGTGCCGCTCGCCGACATCGGATTCTGGTATCTGTTCTCCTACCGCGGCGACGGCCGGCCCCACCTGGTCGGCCTCCCCGACCGTTGGGGGTATCCCGACGTTGCCGGCCTGTGGCGGATCGGCAAAGGGGAGCTGGAGGAGGTCGCCGGTTCGTTGGATCGCAGCGTCCATCCTCCGGCGCCACCGACGGCGCCCCCGGGACCGCAGTGGATCGACGGCGGCGCCTGTCTCGTCCTCGTGGAGGATTCCGGCCGCATCGGCGTCTTCCGTCTCACCGACGGCGGTGAGGCCGCCGAATTGGTGGGCGGCGATCGGCTCGTCACCGGAGTGGCGCCCCGCCCCGACGGAAGCGCCTTCGCCTTCACGGCGACCTCACCCACCGATCCGGGCGAGCTGTGGTGGTGGGAGGAGGGCACCGAGCGCAGGCTCACCGACCTCAACGAGGGCTTCCGGGCCGAGACGGGGCTGGTGACGCCGGAGCACTTCGTGGTGACCCGCGACGGGGTCGACATCGACGCCTGGGTCCTCCTGCCCGACGGCGACGAAGCGGTCCCGGCACTCCTCAATATCCACGGTGGCCCGGCCACCCAATACGGGTTCGGGTTCTTCGACGAGTTCCAGGTGTATGCCGGAGCCGGCTACGGGGTGGTGGCCTGCAATCCGCGCGGCTCGAGCGGGCGGGGAAAGGACTTCGTGCGCGCCCCGGTCGGGGCATGGAGCGAGGACCGGCCGGTCGACCTCGAGGACATCCTGGCGGTGCTCGACGCCGCCCTGGAGCGATTCCCTCGGCTCGATCCTGAGCGCCTGGGGATCATGGGCGGCTCCTACGGTGGATTCATGACGGTCCGCATCCTGGCCGTGGACGATAGGTTCCGCTCCGCGGTGCCGGAGCGGGGGCTCTACGCCTTCACGTCGTTCCTGGGAACCTCCGACATCGGTCACCGCTTCCCCCGGATGTATCTCGGTGCACTCGATCCGGGTGACGTCGAGACCGTCTGGGCGGCCAGCCCCTTGTCGCGCGCCCATCGGGTGACGACCCCGACGCTCATCGTTCACTCGGAACAGGACGACCGCTGCCCCATCGAACAGGGAGAACAGCTGTTTGCGGCCCTGGTCGCCGAGGGCGTCGAGGTGGAGATGCTGCGGTTCCCCGGCGGAAGCCACGAGTTGTCGCGATCCGGCAAACCCAGGCATCGTCGTGAACGTTTCGAGGCCATTCTCGACTGGCACGAGCGCCACCTGTGACAACATAGGAACCCGTTACCAGGAGGCGCGGTGGGCCAGCAGCCGAACATCGAACTCCGTCTCTCCGATCTCCCGCGCCCGACCCGGCATCCGGCGGCTCCGCAGCACTGGACCCCCGACAGGCCGGGTGAGGTCGGCGCTCCGGCCGACATGCCGTGGGGCGGCATGTTCGGGACCCCCGGTCCCGACTCCGGCTACGCCCTCCGGCTGGCGGCGTCCCGGCCGCTCGCCCTCGCCGAAGGCGAGAACCGGCACGACGCGGAGGCTGCAGTCGCCGCTCTGATGGGGGCCCGAGCCTCCCACCACGGGCGGGCACCCACGGCCGTCGACGCCGAGGTGGCCGAGCTGCTCCTCGGCTATGCGGGGAACCCACCCGACGACGTGGTGGCCGCCCGGAAGCGCCTCACCGGTCTCGGTCACAGTCCCGACGCGGCGCTACGTCTGGTGGCGGCGGTGTCCCGAGAGGTCCTGGCCGAGGATCCGGAGTCGCTGCGCCGTCGGCTCGAGTCCGGCGAACGCCTGCTCGATCTGTGATGGAGGCGCGTTTCCTCAGCGGCGTCGTCGTACCGATGCCGGACGATGCCAAGCTGCCACCGTTTCACCTGCCATGGTGCTTCGGCTGCGGGATCGAGAACGAGCACGGGCTCGGCCTCGAGGCGCGACTCGAAGGCGATCGAGTCGTGGCCGACATCGAGTTCCCGCCCCGCTTTCAGGGAGGTCCCGGGGTGGTCCACGGAGGGGGCATTGCGGCCTTCTTCGATGATCTGATGGGGTTCGTCCCCGTGGCCCACCACGTGCCGGCGGTCACCGCCCGACTCGAGGTCAACTACCGCCAGCCGGTCCCGCTCGGGGCTTCGATTCGCGGCGAAGCGTGGCTGGCTCAGACGGAGGGTCGCAAGCTGTGGGCCGAAGCGGTGGGCTTGGGCGGGGACGGGGTGGTGCGCATAGAGGCCCGGGCGTTGTTCCTCGGTGTCGGGGTGGAGCACTTCGTCCAGGCGCTCGACGAGATGCCCGCCGAGCAGCGCACCAGGCTGGCGCGCTACGAATCCGACGAGTACTACCCATGAAGATCGTCCGCGTGCGCCTCGCCGATGATGAGATCGCCTACGGGGCTGCCGAGCCGGAGGGGATACGGCTCCATCGGGGAACGCCGTTCGTGGCTTGGGAGCCGACCGAGGCGGTGGTCGACTTCAGCGAGGCACAGCTTCTGTCCCCGGTGTTCCCGACGAAGGTGGTCGGCGTCGGGCGCAACTACGCCGAGCATGCCGCCGAACTCGGCAACGAAGTCCCCGAGGAGCCGGTGATCTTCGTGAAGCCGGCGACGGCCGTGATCGGGCCCGGCATCCCGATCGTGCTCCCGTCCGCCTCCTCCGAAGTGCACCACGAGGCGGAGCTGGCGGTGGTCATCGGGACGGTGTCCCGGCACGTCGCCGCCGAGGATGCCTCGGCCCACATCCTCGGGTATACCGCTGCCAACGACGTCACGGCCCGCGATCTGCAGCGGCGGGACGGGCAGTGGGCTCGCGCCAAGGGCTTCGACACCTTCTGTCCCCTGGGTCCGGCCATCGAGACCGAACTCGATCCGGCCGACCTTTCGGTGGTGTGTCGGGTGAACGGCGAGGTGCGCCAGGACGGGAACACCAGCGACCTGGTCTTCGGGGTGGCGGAGATCCTCGCCTTCGTGACCCGAGTGATGACGCTGCTCCCCGGCGATGTGATTCTCACCGGCACCCCCTCGGGGGTAGGTCCCATCCGCGCCGGGGATCGCGTCGACGTCGAGATCGAGAGGATCGGCACCCTCTCCAATCCGGTCGTGCACCCATGAAGCCTCGGGTGCGCATCGCCCCGTCACCGACCGGGTTCCTGCACGTCGGAGTGGGTCGCACCGCGCTCTACAACTGGCTCTTCGCCCGACGGCATGGGGGCATTTTCATCCTGCGTTCCGATGACACGGATCTCGAGCGGAGCAGCGACGAATACGCCGAGGACATCCTGGAAGGGCTGCGTTGGTTGGGCCTCGATTGGGACGAGGGTGTCGAGGCCGGCGGGCCCCACGAGCCGTATCGGCAGAGCCTGCGGCTCGACCGCTACCGGGAGGTGGCCGGCCGTTTCCTCGAGGAGGGCAAGGCCTACCGCTGCTTCTGTACCACCACCGAGTTGGAGGAGCGTCGCAAAGCGGCGATGGCCGAGGGTCGCCCCCCGGGGTACGACGGCCGCTGCCGCGCCATCCCGGCCGACGAGGCGGCGGGCCGGACCGATCCCTTCAGTACCCGGTTCGCCGTTCCTCGCCCCGGCGAGACGGTGTTCACCGACCTGGTTCGCGGTGAGGTTCGCATCGATCACGACAACATCGACGACTTCGTGATCCTGCGGTCTGATGGATCTCCCACTTACCAGCTGGCCAGCTCGGTCGACGACGTCGACTTCGAGATCACCCACGTCGTGCGAGGCGAAGATCTGCTGTCGTCCACCCCGAAGCACATCCTCATCGGAGAGGGCATGGGTGGTCCCCCCATCACCTACGCCCACCTGTCGCTGCTCTTCGGGCCCGACGGGAAGAAGCTGAGCAAGCGGCACGGCGACACCGCGCTGCGGGCCTACCGCGAGCGGGGCATCCTCCCGGAGGCGATGGTCAACTACCTGGCACTGCTCGGCTGGTCGCCGGGGGAGGACGAGACGGTCGTGCCCCGTGAGGTCATGAAGGACCGTTTCGACCTCGGGGCCGTGTCCCGCAACCCGGCGATCTTCGATGTCGCCAAGTTGGAGTGGATGAACGGGGTCTACATTCGCGACCTCGATGCCGCCGAATTCCTGGCAATGACGCTCCCCCTCGTCGAGGGGGATCTCGGGAGGGGGCTCGACGACGCCGAGGCGGCTCGGCTCGCTGCGGTGGCGCCCCTGATCCAGGAGCGGGCCCGGCTGCTCACCGAGGTGCCGGAGCAGGTCAGGTTCCTCTTCGTCGACGAGGTCTCCTACGACGAGGCCGCGTGGGGCAAGGTCATGGCGGCGGAGGGGGTGGGAGATGTGATCGCCGCAGCCCTCGATCGGCTCACGGTGCTCGCCGAATGGACCACGGACGCCATCGAGGAGACGCTGCGCGCCATGCTCGAGGAGATGAGCCTCTCGGCCCGGAAGGGTCTGCAGCCGATCAGAGTGGCGGTGTCAGGTTCCTCGGTCAGCCCCCCGCTGTTCGAGTCCCTCGAGAGCCTGGGCCGCACCCGCACCCTGGCGCGGCTGGCGGGCGTCGCCGCTCGCCTCTGAACCCGGGGTTTGCCCCCAGAACAAGCCCCCCGTATCCTGCCGTCTTGCCCTTCGGGGGTGGTGTAATTGGCAACACTGCAGGTTCTGGTCCTGTCATTGGGGGTTCGAGTCCTCCCCCCCGAGCAAGCGGCTCGATCCGCTTTCGGCCCCGTCGTCTAGCGGCCTAGGACGCCGGCCTCTCAAGCCGGTAACGCCGGTTCGAATCCGGTCGGGGCTACCAAGGCATCCCCGGTTCGCCGGTCCCCAGCAGCCGGCTGCGACCCGTGGCCCCATGGGATCAGGGCAGCCGGATTGCCGTCCTCGGCGTTGCTCGGTGCAGATCGCAATCGACACCGGTCCCCGGCGCGGGCGATGACGAAGACCCCGTCGGTGATCGGGGATGTCGGTAGACAATCGAGTCGGGTGTCGCCGACCTCTTGTTGCCTCAGCGCCGTCGATCCTTCTTCCGGGCCAGGAGGGCGGCCTCGACCCGGCTTCGTACTTGCAGCTTCCTGAGGATGCCGGTCATGTAGTGCTTGATGGTCTTCTCAGCGAGGTAGAGGCGTTCGCCGATCTCACGGTTGGTGAGACCTTCACCCACGAGTTCGAGTATCTGATGTTCTCGTTCGTTGAGCTTGTCGAGTGGATCCGCCTTCTCGTCATGGGTCATCTCGTAGAGGATGGTGCTGGCCAGTGTCGGCGAGATGTAGACCTCACCGGCTGCCACGACTCGCACCGCATGGACGAGCCCTTGTGCTGGGGCGCCTTTGAGCACGTACCCACGGGCCCCCGCCTTGAGGGCTCCCAGGAGGTCGTCCTCGGCGTCTGAGACGGTCAGCATGAGAATCCGGGTTGCCGGGATCCTCGCTGAGATCTCGGCGGCTGCTTGGATCCCGCCCTGGCCGGGCATGTCGATGTCGAGGAGCAGCACGTCGGCAGCCAACTCTTCCACGATCTGCGCTGCTTCTTCGCCGGTACTCGCTTCGCCGACGACGGTGCAGTCGTCTTCGGAGTTGAGTGCATCGACGACGCCGCGTCGAAACAGTGGGTGGTCATCGGCCACGACGATCCGGATCAAGTCAGGCATCGGTGGTCTCCTCGAGCGGTAGTCGGATCCGGATTCGGGTGCCCTCGTCGGGTGCCGTCATCAGCTCGAACTCTCCTCCGAGCATCTCGACGCGTTCACGCATCCCGATGAGCCCCAGGGACCCGGGACGGGGCCTCTGCTCGGAGTCGAACCCGGGCCCGTTGTCTTCCACCTCGAGGGTGAGCATGTGGTCGCCGGCCGCGATCTCGACGCGGCGCGAGGCGCCGGGGGCGTGCTTGAAGCTGTTTGCCAAGGCCTCTTGGAGTACCCGGTAGACGGTGATCTTGGCCGACAGTGGGATGTCGTCGGGTAGGTCGTTGATCTGCAGAGCCACATCGGTCTGGGTTGTGCGTTCGAAGCTCCTCACGATGCTGCGTGCCGTATCGACGGCAGAGATCGTGTCGACCTCCGGAAGACGAAGGCCCTTGGCGATCGACCGGACTTCGGCAAGCGCACTATCGAGCGCAGAGTTGATCGTCGCCAGGTCTCCGCTTCGGGGACGCTCTCCGTTCTCCAGGGCTTCCAGCCGAAGCATTGCGAGAGCGATGTTCTGAGCGGGACCATCGTGGAGGTCGGCTGAGATCCGGTGGAGGTACTCCTCGTTGAGGGCTGTGACTCTTCCGGCTGCTCCCTGCATACGTCGCTGGAGTTTCCGATTCTGCCCAAGGAGGCCGCTCAGCCGCGCCACGTTTCCTTCGAGTTCCTGCCGTTGTGACCGGATGAGATTGGTGGCACGTCGCGCAAGACCGAAGAGCGTGAGGTACATCACCAGCGTGGCCGTCGCAATGATCAGCCAACCACGTATCTGTGCGTTCCTGATGTCGTTCAGCAAGGCGTCCGGCCGCTGGTAGAACTCGGCGACGGCGATCGGCTCTTCGGTCCCGACGAGAAAGATGGGGGTGTACGTCTCCAGGAGCTTGTCAGCCATCACTCGCTCCCTCTCGTGTTGCGGCCCGGAGAGGTCGGAGATCCGAGAGATGACCTCGCCGGAGAGAGCCAGATTCAGGTCTTCGCTGAGGGGATAGGTGAGGCCGACGAGGTCTTTGTTCGTGCTGTAGGCAATCGTTCCTTGGCGCGTCCAGAGTTTCACCGCCACCAACCCCGTGCCCATGGGGGTCTCCCTGAGGTGTTCATCCAACGCGACCGAGTCGGCAGCGTCGAGCTCGCTGCGCGTTTCGAGCGACTGAACGTGGTGCGACACGAAACTCTCGACGTACAAGGCAGTGGTGGCGGCGGTGCGGGCGATGAACACCCGGTTGATCTCATGTTGCACCCAGAGGCCGATCGTGAGCATGCCAATGACGAGAACCAGCAGGCCGAAGAGGAGGAACTGCCGAGAGAAGGTCATACCCCGGCCAAAAGGGATCCGCGTATCGCGGGTTCTGGGATTCATGATCGATGCGCGGGCATTGCCTGGTCGGCATTCTATGGGGTCGGCTACGTCCAAAGTCGGGTAATCCTCCGACCAGAGTCGGAAGGCGATCTACCCGCCAGCCCCTACCCGGTTCGTCACGCTCTCCATATAGTTGAAGGATCGAAGCCGACAGAGAGTCGGCTCGTTGCGATATCTAGGTGGGGAGGCCGCCAGTGCGATGGGTCAAGATTCGCCGAGGGGTGGTCGTTGCGTCAACACTCTTCCTTCTGCTCAGTGCCTGCGGGGATGACGACGACGCCGAGACCACGACGACCGCAGCTGCAGCCACGACGACAACCGCCGCGGCGACGACCACGACCGCAGCACCTACCACCACCGAAGCGCCGACCGGTGATGCGGTGCAGGGCGGGTTGTTGTATGACAAGTGGTGGGCTGTGTTGGGGTTGGATGGCCCGTCGGAGGACAACCCGATTTGGGCTCGGCAGTCCACCAACGAGAGGTCCGGAGGGGACACCTGGCGGTGCAAGGAGTGTCACGGTTGGGACTACATGGGTGCCGACGGGGCCTATGGGTCCGGTTCGCACTTCACCGGTTTCCCCGGGGTGTTCGGCACTTCGCTGAGCTTCGCCGATGTTGTTGCTCAGATCGGTGGGCAGACGGACCCGGATCATGATTTCTCGGTCATGGGTGAAGAAGCGATGGCCGATCTGGCCGCCTTGATCGTGGGCGCTCTTGAGGATTACGGCCAGTTCATTGGTGAGGACAAGGCGATTGCTGGTGGGGATGCCGCCAATGGCGAGACGTTGTTCACCAGCGCCTGTGTGGCTTGTCACGGTGCCGATGGCACCCAGATCAATTTCGGAGACGATGAGGAACCGGAGTATGTGGGGACGATCGCCCTTGGCAACCCTTGGGAGTTCTTCCACAAGGTGCGGTTCGGGCAGCCGGGGACCCAGATGCCCTCAGCCATCCTCCTCGGTTGGAGTCTCCAGGACGTGGTCGACATCGCCGCATACTCCCAAACCCTCCCCTAGCAGCGGCCGCGGGGAAGCACCCGATCGGCGTCAAGGAGGGGTGTACCGCTGAGTTGAGGGGGGCCCGAACCAGGGCCCCCCTCTCCGCGGTTTTGGGCCGACTCGATCTGACGACGCGCTCTTCATGAGCCCATCGACCGCGATCGGCGCCACATTGGGGATGGTGGTTGTCACAGTGACGGCCGCCGCACGCCACTCCGCAGCGGATTCACCGGCTTCGGCACGTTCCCAGCCAGCGGGTTCCAGGCGGTTCGCCGGTGGCTGGCCGACAACGACCTCCTGGGGGGTCGACCTTCGGGTCCGGAGGCGGTTGCGGAGTCTGAGGGCGGTGGGAGTCGAGGGGGCTCTGATCGAAGGTCCACGATCGGTCCTGTAGCTGCTCAGGTGTGGTCTCCGAGGCTGGGACGCCTTCTACATGTTCCCGAAGACGGGAATCATGGCGCCGTTGATGACCTGGGAGTCGGGGGACGCCAGGAAGGCGATCACTCCGGCGATCTCCTCCGGGGTGGGCCAACTGACGTAGTCCGCAAAAGGAATGGCC
The DNA here is from genome assembly GCA_041572755.1 of Acidimicrobiia bacterium. Classification (GTDB taxonomy): domain Bacteria; phylum Actinomycetota; class Acidimicrobiia; order Spongiisociales; family UBA11373; genus JBFELU01. The sequence goes on from JBFFRY010000013.1 coordinate 23,894, forward strand.
TCCCGAAAGGCGGGCGTGTCGATCACCGACGGCAGCAGCACGTTGGCGGTGATCGGGGCATCCCCAACCTCCTGGGCGATGGTCCGGGCGAGGGCGATGACGCCGGCCTTGGCCACGTTGTAGGCGGCCTGGCCCGCGGGAGGCTCGATGGCGGCCCGGCTCCCCATGAGGATGATCCGGCCCCACGCCGCCTTCTCCAGGTGGGGGAGCACCGCCCGGGACGCATAGAACGCAGTGCGGAGATTGAGATCGATCATCCGCTCGAAGCGGACGTCGTCGGTCTCGTCGACGTCCTGGCCACCCGACCACCCGCCGACGAGGGCGCACAGCACGTTGATACCCCCGAAGCGCTCCGCGACCTGCTTCATGAAGTCCCCGACGGCCTCCGCATCCGAGCAGTCCACTCGTTGGAGCAGCAGCCGCTTGTCGGGGATGTCGAGGCCCTTCTCGAGGTCGTCGGCCTCTTCGGGCACCAGATAGGTGATCGCCAGACTGAAGTCTCGAGCAGCGAGGCGCTCGGCCACTCGGCGTCCTAGGCCGCCGGTGCCGCCGGTGATCACCGCCACTGGATTGGTCACGATTCGTCCTTCCTGCGTCTGGGGAATGATACAAACCCCTTTGCTACCCTCCGGGGAACACCGCCGAGGAGGAGTTGTGGCCGAGATCGTGATGCAGGGCCTCGGGAAGATCTATCCCGACGGCACGCGGGCGGTCGGAGATGTCGACCTGCACATTGCCGATGGGGAGTTCCTGGTCCTGGTGGGGCCTTCCGGGTGTGGGAAGTCGACGATCCTGCGCATGATCGCCGGTCTCGAGGAGATCTCTGAGGGGAGCATGCGCATCGGCGACGCGCTCGTCAACGAAGTTCCGGCCAAGGACCGCGACATCGCCATGGTGTTCCAGAACTACGCGCTCTACCCCCACATGTCCGTGTTCGACAACATGGCGTTCGGGCTCAAACTCCGCAAGATGGACAAAGAGGAGATCAACCGCCGCGTTCAGGAGGCCGCAGAGATCCTCGAGATCACCGAGTTCTTGGAGCGCAAGCCCAAGGCGCTCTCTGGTGGCCAGCGGCAGCGGGTCGCCATGGGTCGTGCCATCGTGCGCGAGCCGAAGGCGTTCCTGATGGACGAGCCTCTCTCCAACCTGGATGCCAAGCTCCGCGTCCAGATGCGGACGGAGCTCGGGCGTCTCCACAGCAGGCTGGAGACCACCACCGTCTATGTGACCCACGATCAGGTCGAGGCGATGACGCTCGGCCACCGGGTCGCGGTGTTGAAGGCGGTGACACAGAAGCGGCCCGACAACCTCCAACAGGTGGCCCCGCCCTCCGAGCTCTTCCACAACCCGGCCAACCTCTTCGTCGCCGGATTCATCGGCAGCCCGGCGATGAACATGGTGACCGGTCATCTGGAGGGATCCGGCTCCGACGTGTTCGTGGTCTTCGGCCCCCATCGCCTCAAGGTCGACGCGAAGGCCCTTGAGCGCCATCCCGGCATCGAAAACCACATGAACCGAGATCTGGTCTTGGGCTTCCGTCCCGGCGACTCCGAGGATGCTCGCATCGCCGGCGACGGCGCCGATCGGACGATGGATGCCCAGGTGCAGGTCACCGAAGTGCTCGGGTCGGAGACCTTCGTGCACTATGAAGTCGCGGTGCCCCCGGTCATCACCCCCGAGATCGAGGAGCTCCTGGCCGACAGCGGTGCCGACCCATCGTCGCTCGGGCATACGACCCGATTCGCTTCGCGGGTGTCGTCCGATGTGAGCGTGCCCCCGGGCAGCAGTGTCAAGCTGGTGATCGACACCGCCAAGATGCACTTCTTCGATCCGGAGTCGGGCGGCCGAGTCGGGTTCCGGGAGGGCGCCGTCTAGCCGCTGCTCTCCACCGGGGTGTCCGGTGCAAGGCTTCGGCGCCCTGCGCTGGCGCTCAGGTCAGGAACTCCCCGAGCCATGCTCCCCTGGGGTGGGAGACCGCAGCAGCGAGATCAGATGGAGTGTCGAGGTCGAGCAACGTGGCCGTCGAGACCAGCACGCGCTGTCGGAGATGGCGGGTGGCGGCCAGGTGTCTCGAGAATGAGCCGACGCCGTAGCGGAACACGATCGGCTCCCCGGCTCCGAGGAGATTGGTGCCGCCGTGCCGCGACGGGGCGAGCACGGCTTCCCCGGATGCCAGGGCACCGAGAGCGGCGCGCAGTTCCCCGGCACCGAGGAGCGGAAGATCTCCGTGGGCGATCAGCCAAGGGACGCCGAGCCGTGCCGCGTGGGCCGCGGCCGCATCGGCAGCGGCGTTGAGCCCCCCGGGATCGTCGAGCACGTCGGCACCATTCCGGCGCGCCCACCCGGCAACCTCGTCGTCACCGGCGACCACGACTACCACCACTTCGAGCTTCAGGGCCTCGGTGACGACCCGGGTCGCCACCATCTCGGCGATCAAGGCACGACGTCCAGAGTCGAGGTCGCCGGCAAGGCGCCCTTTGCCCTTGCGGAATGGCTTGAGTGGGACGGCGATCACCGGGTTCGTCACGTCGCCATTGTGGTCCGAGGCGGGGACCTTGGGTGCGGGTAAGGTGACCCGGCAGTGAGGAAGACGAAGATCGTCGCCACCCTCGGACCGGCGACGGGAACCCGGGAGGGCATCAGCGCCCTCGTTGCGGCCGGCATGGACGTGGCCCGGCTCAACTTCTCCCATGGTTCCCACGACTTGCACCGGCAGTGGACTGAGTGGGTGAGGGAGGCTGCCGCGGATCAAGGCCGGGCGGTGGCGGTGCTGCAGGACATCCAGGGACCCCGCGTCCGCGTCGGCACCTTCCCCGGGGGAAGCGTGTTGCTCGAGGAGGGTTCCACGCTCACCCTGCGCGCCGGTGATGACGAAGGATCGGATGCCGAGATCTTCGTGCAGCACCTCGAGGCGGCCCGGCTCGTGGAAGGAAGCCGGATCGTGATGGCCGACGGGTTCATCGAGCTCGAGGTGGTCGGCGGCGCCGGGGACGAACTGCAGGCGGTGGTGCGGCAGGGGGGCGTGCTTCACGACCGCAAAGGCACCGCTTTCCCCGGCACACCACTCGATCTGCCGGCGGTGACCGCCAAGGATCTCGAAGACCTCGCCTTCGGGAAGGAGATCGGGATCGACATCGTCGCCGCTTCGTTCGTGACCTCGGGGAGCGACATCGCCACCGTGAGGGACGCCGCCCCCTCCGTGCCGGTGATCGCCAAGATCGAGCGAGCCGACGCCTACGAGAACCTGTCCGAGATCCTGGCGGCCTCCGATGGGGCGATGGTGGCCCGGGGAGACCTGGGGGTGGAGATGGGCTATGCGCCTCTGCCCATGGTCCAGAAGGAGATCATCGCTCGGACCAACGCATCCGGGAGCATCTCGATCACCGCCACGGAGATGCTCGAGTCGATGACGGCCTCGCCCCGCCCCACCCGCGCCGAAGTCACCGATGTCGCCAACGCCGTCCTCGACGGGACCGACGCGGTCATGCTGTCGGCCGAGACCGCCATCGGGGCCTATCCGGTGAAGGCGGTGCGGGCGATGGCGACGATCTGCAGCCGGGTTGAGACCAGCCCCGTCTACGAGGCGATGCCGGGAGTGGAGTTCGTCGCCGCCGAGGCCACCTTTGCGTCGGCGATCGCCCAGGCGTGCGCCGACACCGCCAACAGCCTGGGCCTCAAATTGGTGGTGGCGTTCACCGAGAGCGGGAATACCGCCCTGCTGGTCTCCAAGTACCGTCCCCGCGCTCGCATCGTGGCCTTCACCCCGGATCCGGCCACTCACAGGCGGATGGCGATCCTGTGGGGTGTCACCCCGATGAGTTTCCCCCGCCTGGAATCGACCGACGAGATGATCTTCGCTGCGGAACGGCTCCTGCGCGACGCGGGCGTCGCCACCGAGGGGGAGTGGGTGGTCATGGCCGCCGGGATCCCGCCGAACCAGAGCGCGTCCACCAACCTGCTGAAGCTCCACGTTGTCGGGACCGGCTCTTCGGGCTTTCCCCAGGGCCTGGAGCGCTAGAGTCCCCGCTGATCATGGGACAGACGATCAAGGTCGATGAACCCACCATCATCGGTGAAGTGGCGTTGTTCGCCACCGATCGCGGGATCACCGGTCAGGCCGGGGAGGTCTTCGATCGAACGTCGGGCGACGACTCGTTCCCGGGCCGCCTGGCGGCTGCGGTGTTCGCCGCCGACGACGCCGTCGGCCACGTCTTCATCGCCTCCAATCAGGTGACGACCCGACGCGACGGCGGTTGGGAGGAGGCCGCTGTTGCGGCCGTGACCGGGGCCATCGAGCAGTTCTTCGTCTTCTACGACGAGGAATCCGGCTAGCCGTCCGACGGCGGCAGACATCGGCGGAGGGTGATCGAGGAACCGGCATCGACGAGGCTGCCTACCTCGAGGTCCTGGAACAGGACTCGTCCCTCGTTCTCGATGCTGCAGTCGGTGATCGGCTCACCCTCGACGGCGATCAGATCGGCGTTGGCGATGTCCGACAGTGCATTCGCCCACTTCCTCCCCACCACGTCGGGGACCACCGATGGGCACTCCATTTGCTCATACTCCTCGTGATCTTCGGGGAGCATGCATGGGTGGACCTCGACGATCCGGGGGAAGGGGTGGTAGGTCCACCACCAGGTCTGAACGGTCTGGGTCCCATCCAGAAGGGTGATGATGCGGTCCACGTGGTTGGTCCAGCCCGGAGATCCCTCGGAGGTCACGTCCTCTTCGCCGGGCGGGAGCTCGTCATTCGGCTCGTAGACGTCGAACGGTTCCGTCTCCTCGACCCGCTCACCGAGCCGGGATTCGACCTCGATGCCGCCGTTGTTTCCGTACAAGCGGACGGTGACGTGAGAATCGGACGTTTCGGTGTCGATCAGGATGGCGTGTTCGGTGTTGTTGCGGAACTTGATGTCCGGCGAGGGCCATCCGAGCGTCGCCTCCCTCACCTCCGGGTACCTGGGGAAGAACAGGGTGTGGGGAGTGTGCTCGACGTCCTCGAGCCCGGCGAAGAACACCGCGTTGTAGAGGGTGGTGGCGAATTGGCTGACGCCTCCGCCTATGTTGGCCGGGTGGTCGCAGCAGTCGACCTTGGGCCCGATGATGGCGCCGGCCCGGCGGTAGCCGGTCTCTTCGGTCCGCTGACCGACGTGCTCGTTCAGCGAGAACACCTCGCCGGGCATCACCAGGGTGTTGTCGACCTCCGCGGCGATCAGCTGGATGTTGTTGATGCGATTGAGGTTGTTCTGGTCCCCGCAACATGAGAAGAACGTGGTGGCCCGGTAGAGAAGACCATCGACTCCCAGTGCCAGCACGTCCTCAGTCGTGATCTCGGGTTCCTCGGCTTCGAAGTAGGGGAGCACGCCGGAGCGGGTCGCCGACTGGGCGGCGGCGAACACGACGGGGGCAATCTGGGCGACGTCGATGCGCAGGGCGCTGCGCCCGGGGATCACCGATATGTCCTCGTCGGGCCGGGCCACGAGCTGCGCACTCTGAGCCGGGAACTCCAGGTCGTTCTGGAAGGGCAGCAGGAACGTCAGCAGCGTGTCGTCGTCGAAGAACAGCTCGATGACCGTCTCGCCGTCGATGATCTCCTGGCGGGTCCGCAGCGCGTCGGCGAGAACCTCGACGGGGAAGTCGATCCTGGCTTCGGGTATCAGGCGCGTGAGCATGACCGGACCGGAGATGAGTCGGTCCGCGGCCGCCACGGCCGCGTCGATCTGCGCGCTGGTCGCGGTGGGGACGACGAACTGCGTCGGGATGGTGATCGGTGTTCTCTCGAGATCGACGATCGCCGCGGCCACCGCTTCGGCGGCCGCCTCCCGGTCGATGGCCGTCCCCGGGTGGGGATGGCGGGCGATGACCTCGGTGCCGTCGACGCGGATCCCGCCCTCGAACGGCGGATCGGCGATCGTTTCTATCTCCCAACGATCGAGGACGAGATCGAGGAGGTCCGTGCTGAACCCCGTCACCAGGCCGATGTGCTCGTCTTGACCCCCGAAACGGCCGAACCACGACCGGAACTGATCCAGCACCCCGCCGGTCCTCCCGACCTCCATCGCTTGAGACACCAGGGCCTGCTCGTCGATGTCGAAGCCGATCTCCGAGGGAAGAAGATCGAATTCGTGTCCCTCGATCATGACCGGCACGGGCAACGTACTGAGCCGGGCCTCGAGATCCACGATTGCCTGGAGTGCAGCTTCCTCGCTCAGCCCGCCCAACTCGATGTCGGCTACGGACACGGGGCCGAGAACCTCGCCGCCGTTGGAGGCGCGGTCCATTGCATAGACCACCGAGGCCCACACCACGAGGGCGACGGGCAGTGCGGCGATGAGGATCGCTATGCGAAAGGGTCGGGGCATCGAGGAATCCGGGAGCGGGCACGCATTGTACCGGCCCGGCCGGGTAGCCGGACCTACCATCGACACTATGACGCTGGAGCCACCCGTTGAGTTCCCGCCGGTGCGCCCGGGTGAGCCGATGGTCGTGTCGGGCACCCTCTATGCCACGTACCACCAATGCCCCGACCAGGCGGTGGGCCGGCTGAGGGGCATCTACGGGCCCGAGTCGCCGGCGTCGTTTCGCGGGGGCTTGGCTCACCGCATCTTCGCCCGTCACCTGACCGGCGGTCCGATCGACGACGACGAGTTCTCGGCGGCGTGCCGCGAGGAGATCGGCGGGTCGATGAATCCCAAGCTGGCGTCGCTCGGCCTCAAGCCCAGCGAACTGGGCCGGGTCATCGAGGAGGTGGGCAACCTCTACGACCGGTTCCGTCTCTTGGGAACCGAAGGGTTCCGGGGTGCCGAGGTGAGCCTCGAGGTGCTGCCGGCCGAGGGGATCACCTTGCGGGGGAGCGTCGATGCCGTGTTCGAGGAGAACGGGGGCAGTCGGCTCGTCGACTGGAAGACGGGGGGTCTCGGAGATCCCGGACCGCAGCTCGACTTCTATGCCCTGTTGTGGGCCATGGAGCGGAGCGAGCTCCCGGTCAAGATCGAGGCCGTGTCGGTGGCGACCGGCGAACGCTTCGAAGCGGTGCCGGCCAGGAGCGAGGTCGATGCCACCGTCGGCCGGGTGGCGGCGATGATCGATCTCATCAGGTCGGTGTTTGCGGACGACGACGGGGCGCCGAGAATCGCGGGCCCGTGGTGTCGCTGGTGTCCGTTGCTCGACGGCTGCGACGAGGGGCGGTCGGCATCGAGCTTGCTGGACGGCTGAGGCGTCTCAGCGGTGGCGCAACTGCACCAGCGTGGGGCTCGACGAGAAGGGATCGGCCGGGCCCGAGGCTTTCTTCTCCGGACGGGGCCGCATCCTGTGGAGGGCGCGCAACCGATCGTGGTCGAAGACCCGCTGCAACGAAGCGGTGACGTCCGGATCGAATTGATTCCCGGCACAACGCTCGATCTCGTCGAGGGCGGTGATCGTGGGAAGCGGTGGCTGGTAGGGGCGCTCACTGGTCATGGCGTCGAAGGCGTCGGCGACCTGGACTATCCGGGCGGTGAGGGGTACCGATCGGGCGTCGAGGCCGAAGGGATAGCCGTCACCGTCGGCCCGTTCGTGGTGGTAGAGCACCGCCGCAGCGACATCTCGATGGACGATGTCGGCGACCAGCCGATGCCCGGCCTCCGGGTGGGTGCGGATCTCTCGCCACTCGGCGTGATTGAGCCCGGCCGGCTTCCAGAGAATGGTCTCGGGTACACCGAGCTTGCCGATGTCGTGGAGCTGGCTCGCCAGGAAGAGATGATCCAGGGTGTCGACGGTGCAGCCCATCTCCACCCCGATCGCCACTGCCACGTCGGCGGTGCGTTGCCCATGGTCGGCGATGGCAGGGTCGCGTAGCCGCAGCACCTCGAGCAGCTTGGCGACGATCGATTCGGTAGTGGATGGCATCGTCATCGACGAATGGGGCCTGTGTGATCGCTGCGGCCAGGTTACGGCCGGGCGCCCCTCCCGCCGGGAATTTCCCGTCTGGTGGTCATTCCCCGGTGAGCGTCGCGGTGGCGATCTCGCGCCCGATGTCGTCGATGAGGTCGAGGAGATCGGTTCGCATCTCTCGAAGGAGGTCCCGGACGCCGTCGATCTGCTTCCCGGCGGCGGTCAGGGATCGTTGTCCGGTCTTGAACCGTTCCGCCAGGATGCGGATGCGATCGACCCGCTCGGCCAGCATCGTCGCATCGACGCTCTTGGGACCGGTCATCCCCCGGGCCGACAGGACGGTGACGGCCCACCGCATCGCCACTCGGAACAGGGCTCCGTCGCCGTCGTCGACCACCAGGACCCGGTCGCCGTAGACGCCGAAGTTGCCCACTTCGGCCGGAAAGGCCTCCCGGGCCGAGATGCAGATCCCGAAGTCGGCCCGGCGATTGGCCATGGCGCGATCCAGCTCCTCGAGGATCCCGTTCTTGCCGGACAGAGTGAGCGACGCCTGGTTCTTGGCCTCGACGACGATCCGGTGGCCACCGGGGAGCTCGATGGTGAAGTCCCCCACGGTCGCAGCCGGGCCGAGCTCACCGGAAAGCGACGACACCCTCTCGACGAGACACCCGCCGATGCTCCCCGCCTCCGATCTGAGGATCGCCTCGACCGTGTCCTCGAAGTCGAGACCCTGGGCGGTGCCTCGGGCGGCTTCCTCCGCCCGCCCTTGCGCCCGGCCCTGGGAGTGGACGATCAGCGTGCGGAGTTCGTCGAACCGAGTGTCGATCGAATCGGCCAGTCCGGCCAGGAGTGAGCCGTCGGCGTGGGGATCGAGCGCGGCGCGTAGGCGTTGCTCCAGGACACCCTGTGGACCGACCAGATCGGCGATGCGTTGCAGGAACTCGGTGGTGTGGCTGTCGCCCCCGTTCGGGTCGAGCCTGTCGAGGAGGGCGTCGCGCCACTCGGTGAATTCCTCCAGGGCGCGTGACAGGAGGGAACTGCGCCGGTCGGGGTCGAACCGCTCGGCGAAGGCCTGCTCTCCGGTGGCGATGATGGCGGAAAGCCGCTCCTCGGAGGTGGCGAGCACCGCCCCGAGGGTCTGTCGCACTTGAGCGTCCACCGAGGCCACGTCGAGCCCGATCCCCATCGTGACCAGGCCCTGGGCACCGGCGCGGAGGATCCGGGCGAGGAGTTCGGGGTGGTCCTCGACCGGCTGTGACCGCACCAGGCCGGCCAGGGTCGGGTCTACGACCGTCAAACCGGTGATGGTGACCCGGTCCCCGACGACCTCGACCCTTGCTTCCGGGGTGGGGAGGTGGCGCACGCTCGTCATGAACCCAACGTACGAAGAGGGTGTGACACGAATTGCCGCGCAACCCGGGGAGGCGTCGCCTGTGCCACAATCAGTGGTTGTGACCACCCAATCATCGCTGGGTGCCGACCTGGCACGAGTTGCCGCTGCGCTCGGAGGAACCGAGCTGGTGCTCTCCGGGCCTGAGGCGGAGGGGCGCCGCCGTGCCTTGCAGATCACCGTCGGCCGTTACCTCCTTCCCAAGGTGTCCGACCCGACCGCGCCGCTGATCGCGGTGATCGTTGGGCCCACCGGGAGTGGCAAGTCTGCGCTGGTGAACGCCATGGCCGGGCGCGCCGTCGCCGCCACGGGTCCGCTGCGGCCGACGACCCGAACCCCGATCGTATGGTCGGCGGGGGACCTTCCGGGGAATCTGATCGAGGTGTTCCCCGAGGCCGGCGAGCGGGCGACGGCGGGTCTGCGACCGCCGCCGGACGGCATGGTGATCGTCGATTCCCCGCCACCCGGCGTGGCGACGGTCGATTCGATGGACCTCACGATCACGCTGCTCGAGATCGCCGACGTCTGCGTGTTCGTGGCCAGCGAACGGCGGTATGCCGATGCCGAAGCATGGCGTCTCCTCGGCATTGCCACCCGCCGTCGAATGCCGACCATCACGGTGCTCAATCGGCTCAGTGGGGGTGCCGCCACGCAGCGCCTCCTTCGCGAAGACATGGCCCGCCACCTCGTGCGGCAGGGACTGCTGCGCCGCCTCCACCCTGAAGGAGTCATCGGGATCGAGGAGGCCGCAACCCCGGCCGGCATCGAGTCGGCCGTGCTGAGGAAGGAACTCGAGAATCTGGCCGATCCTCAGGCGCGGCACGCCATCGTGGCGGAAGGCATCGAGTCGGCGATCGCCGAGGTTCAGCGCGGGCTCGTCAAGGTGCGGGAGTCGGTCGAGTTCGAGCGCAGACGGCACCGCCATCTCTCGCGTTTGACGGTCGATGCATACGACTCGGAGTGTGCCGCGTTGCGGTCGTCGCTGGCCCGAGGGGAGTTGGCGGCTCTGGCGGGTCAACCCAGGCGCCTGGCCGTCGATCTCGGCTCGGTGGTGACCAGGAGGGCAACGGGTGCATCGCGGCGGGCGGCGGCGGCGTGGGACCTCGACTCGGCGGGGCGCCGGGCGCTCGAGCGGGAACCCGGGTTGTGGACCCACGGACCGCGGACCCCGCGTCTCGCCCATGAAGCCATCGCCTCCTGGCTGCACGGGCTCCCCGACCTGGTGAAGAAGCCGTCGGGTCGCCGTCTCCGTCGGGGATGGCGCCGCCGGGCCGCCGACTGGCTTCGCCGGGTCTCCCTCGACCCATCTTTGGTGCCCACCGGCCGGCTCCGTCGCCGGGTTGCCCGGATCCCCGGGTCGGCGGAGCGGGCGAGGCAGCGTCTGGGCGAGGCGATGGCGGACGTGCTGGAGGCCGACCGGCAGAGGTTCCAAGCAGCGCTCGGCGACTCGATCCCGAGCTCGGTGGACGACCGCCTGTGGCTGGAGACGGGGGCCGATCGATGAGCGACATCCTGCGCGTCGTCGACGGCCTCGATCTCGTCGTCGAGCTGTCTGAAGGGGTGGTGCACCCCGATGACGTCACCCGGGCGCGACAGACGGCGCTCCAGACCCGACATCGCGGTGGGTACCTCGGGGGCACCCTCGTGATGGCCATTGTGGGGGGCACCGGATCGGGGAAGTCGAGCCTGCTCAACGCCCTTGCCGGGGAGCGGGTGGCATCGGTGAGCCCCGTGCGGCCCCACACCAACCGCCCCCTGGCTTGGATCCCCGAAGACGGAGGGTCGCCGCTCGACGAGCTCCTCGATCGCCTCGAGGTCGACGAGCGAGTCGTGCATCGTCGGTTTCCCGGTCTGGCGCTTCTGGATGCCACCGACTTCGACTCGATCGATCGGGATCACCGCGCTCGACTGGAACGGCTGCTTCCCGAGATCGACGGCATCATCTGGGTCTTCGACCCCGAGAAGTACCACGACCCTGCGATCCATGACGAGTTCATCGCCCCGCTCGCCGACTCCGCGCCGCAGTTCGTCTTCGTGCTCAATCAGATCGACCGAATCGATGAGCGAGAGCGGCTGGCGATCGCCGACGATCTGAGAGCGACGCTGGTGTCGGACGGGATCGCCGAACCCGTCCTGTTCTTCGCAGCCGCCGATCCACCCGACGGGCGGCCGCGTGGCGTCGATTTGCTGGCCGGGTTCCTCGAGAATCGCCTCGATGCCAAACGCGTGCAGATGGGGGCGGTTCTCGGGGAGGCGAGGCGCGTCGCCGCCGGCCTGGCATCGGCGGCGGGTGTCGCCCACGGCGGCTCCCTCGCCTTCGAGGAGCGGTGGAGCCCCTTCGTGACCGCGGCGGTCTCGGCATTGTCGGCCAATCGGGGACCCGGTGTGGTCAATGAGGTCTTGTGTGGGCTCGAGGACCTGGTCGGCCATCTGGCGGTCGAAGCCGGCGGAGTGTTCGCCCAGAAGCTGCGGGGAACCTTCCCCCCCAACCACCTCGAAGAGGTCCTGGGTCAGGCGCTGGCGCGAGCCGCCGGTGCTCCCGACCGCGACACCGCACGCCGAGTGCTCGCCGACCACCTGCAGGTTGGTGTCGGCGGCCCCTTGCGGGAGATCCTCTGGGAACGGGCGGCGCTGTCGGCCTCCTTGGCCGGCTTCGTCGTCGATGCCGAGGCGGCACAGCAGGCGCTCCAGCGGTGACCCGGATCTTCGGTGGTGATCCGGGCGGAACCGACTGGAAGAACTGGTCGTCGTGGCGGCGGGTGAGCACCATCGGTCTGCTGCCAATCGGTGGTGCTGCGGCCGCCGGTGGCCTCGCATCCGGCAGCCTGGCCGAGTTCGTGGAGACACTGGCCTCATACGCTCCCGAGGCCTACCCCGGCCCGGTTCGGGACCTGGCAGAGGAACTCCTTCGGCGCCAGCCGGCGATCGCCCCCATCGTCGGGCTGGTCAACACCGTGCTACTGCATCTCCACGAGGGACCGGAGCGGCTGGCGTCGGAGCTGCGTGAACTCGAGCAGAGGATCACGACGTCGGGGCGGCTCCTCGGTGAGGTGGGAGCGGCGCTCGTGGAGGACGGTGCTGCAGTCCTCACCTTCGGGGGATCGGGTTCGGTACGGGCCGTGCTCATGGAAGCGGCCGACAACGGGCGGGTCTTCGTGTCCTGTGCGGCAACCATGCCGATGGCAGAAGGGGTGGAGATGGCCGCCGACCTGGCGGCAGCCGGCCTTGCCGTCGACCTGGTGCCCGACGAGGAGGTTCCCGACGTGATCCCCGATCACGATCTGGTGCTCATGGGAGTGAGCGCCCTCGGCCCCGATGCGGTGATGAACATCGCCGGATCGGCGGAGATCGTCGATGAGGCCCGGGCATCCGGGGTTCCGGTGTATCTGATCGCCTCGGTCGAGAAGGCTCTTCCCGGGATCCTCTTCGACCGAGCGGTGGCAGCCGGCGAGGCGGAGGGGTACTACGAGCCGATTCCGCTGGACGCCATCTCGTTGGTCGTGACCGAGTTCGGGGTCCTCGACCCACGGGCCGCCGGGGCGCTCGCCGCCGACCGGGTCGTTGCCGACCCGCTCATCGACGCCTGAGCCGGGAGGGTCGATCTCTCCGGGTCTGATCGACCACCAGCAAAGGCCGGTCCTCGATCGAGATCTCGATTCGACTCGCCTTGCCCAGCAGCTCCCCGTCGGCCTCCACCCATGCCATCGGGTCGGCTTCCACGGTGAGCCGGTCCAAGTCGGACCACACCTCGACTCCGGGGACTTCGGTGAGGTCGGCACCTCGGGCCGCCTTCACGACGAGCCTGACCAGGCGAGTGGTGGTGAGGCGCCGGGCGACCACGGCCAGGGGCCCGGTGGCGACCTTGCCCCCCAGGCGGAGGGCGAGCGGACCGAAGAAGGTGAACCGATCGTGGACCTGAAACAGCACCGCCGCCGCCTCGGCGGTGCGGTCGCCGGATGCCACCCGAAGATGGGGGAGGCGGCGGCGGTAGTCGGTGAGCGCCACCCGGAGTGCGCTGCGGGCGTAGTGGAGAGATCCAAACGAGACCTTGCTCAGCGGAGTCCGCTCGGCGACCTCGACGACCGCCGCATCGAAGCCCACCCCGGCGCCGAAAGTGACGACCTCGTTCCGTACGCCCAGCGGGGAGTCGGTCTCGATGCGGCCGACGGTCACCGGCCGAACCGTCCGGCTGGTGACCAGCGTCTCGGCGGCGTCACGGGGTCGACCCGGGGCACCCGTCAACCTGGCGAGCACGTTGGTGGTGCCGGCGGGGATGATCGCGAGCGCACTCCCGGTGCCCACCAGGCCGCCGGCGACCTGGTGGATCACCCCGTCACCCCCCATGGCCACGACGACGTCGTAACCATCCGCCGCCGCTTCGGCTGCAGCCCGGCGCGCCTCGCCGGGCGTCGGGGGCCAGACGGGGGTCACGTCGAAGGGACCGGTCAGGGTTGCCACCACCTCACGGTGGAGCGATGCCGTGAAGCCCGATGCCACGGGGTTGGAGACGAGCACGAGACGACGCATCGAGGCAAGGCTAGGGCGGTACCCTCGAGGGGTGGACGGCTACCGGGACCGACGGGAAGCAGGCGGTGTCCTCGCCGAGGCGTTGGCGCATCATCGCAGTGCCGATCCTCTGGTCCTCGGCGTCGCCAGGGGTGGAGTGGTGGTAGCGGCGGTGGTGGCGAAGGCACTGGGCGGAACTCTCGATGTGGTGGTGGCGCGCAAGGTCGGTGCGCCGTTCAGCCCCGAACTGGCCCTGGGCGCGGTGGCCGACGGGGGAGTGTCGATCATCGAGCGGGAGATGGCGGATCGCCTCGGTGTCGCGGAAGCCGAACTCGAGGAAGCGATCCACCGGGCCCGCACGGAGCTGGCACAGCGGCAGAGCCGGTATCGGGGTGATGCCTCCCCGGGGATCGCCGGGCGCACGGTGATCGTCGTGGACGACGGAGTGGCCACCGGCGCCACGCTCCGGGCGGCGCTTCGGTCGGTGCGCAATGAGGGGCCCGCCCACCTGGTGTGCGCCGTCCCGGTGGGACCCCCGTCGACCGTCGATCTCCTCATCGACGATGCCGACGAGGTGGTGTGTCCCCTGCAGCCGCTGCGGTTCCGGGCCGTGGGCGAGTGGTACCGCCAATTCGATCAGACCTCTGATGCCGAGGTGCTGGGGCTGCTCGGCCGCTGAGCGACGAGCATCGGCCGGCCCGGTGCGACGGCCGCGGCAACCGAGTTCCTCTCGTTCTTGTCACACCCGGTGCCTACGGTGGAAGGCATGAAGGATCAGAACATCGCACCGATTGCCCGCACCCGGACCGTCTCGATCCCGACGCCCGTCGAGGCTTGGCTGGCGGCCTTCGATCTCGACGCCGTGGAGGTCGATGCCTGCCCGATCGTCGATTGCATCGCCTGCCGGCCCGAGTTGACCCGGGCCGCCTGATCGATCGACCACGGCCGGATCGGCCGGCCTGATACATTCCGGCGGTGGACCAGTACCGCCCGACCCGGCTGAGCATCGCGGCCTGGGCCTCGTACGATCTCGCCAACACCATCTTCGCCCTGGGAGTGGGGGCCCTCTACTTCCCCGGGTGGCTGACCGATCACGTCGACGACCTTCCCGGGATGCTGCGCGGCGGGGGTGAAGCCGATCTGGCGCTGGCCGTGACCATCGACGTGGCCATGGTGTTCGTCATCGTGCTGGGTCCGTGGATCGGGGCCCGCAGCGATCACTCCGGTCGCCGCATCCGCTTCCTGGTTCCGGCCACCCTGATCGCCGTGGTGCCCACCTTCTTCCTCGGAACCGCGGCGGCCGCGCCGTCGCTGGTGCTGTTCGGGGTGGCCTTGATCGGATTCCACCTCGGATCGGTGGTCTACGACTCGCTGCTCCCCGATGTGAGCACCCCCGAAACGATCGGGCGGGTCTCCGGAATCGGAATCGCCGTCGGCTATCTCGGGTCGGTGGTGGCGTGGTTGACCGGGGTGCTCCTGCTCGACGAGTACGGCTACCCGGCTGTATTTCGCACCATCGCCGTTGCCTTTCTCGTCTTTGCCCTCCCCACCTTCACCCTGGTGAAGGAGCGCCCCCGGCTTCGCCAACCCGGCCCCACGCCGGCGATCAGCGAGAGCCTGCGCCGAGTGGTTCGGGCTTGGCAAAGGGCCCGCGGGTATCGCGGCGTGGTTCGCTTCCTCGTCGGCAGGTTCCTGTACACCGATGCGATCAACACCCTCATCGGTGGCTTCCTCACCATCTACGTCATCGAGGAAGTCGGATTCAGTGATGGTCAGGTCCAGGATCTCCTCATCGTCGCCATCGTCGGGGCTCTGCTGGGGGGCCTGATCGGCGGCAGAATCGTTGATCGGACCGGCCCCCGCCGGCTGCTCCACTCGGTACTGCATCTGTGGATGGTGGCGCTGGTCCTCGGGATCGTGGCCGGCACGCTGGCATCGCAGACGATGGCATGGCCCCTCGGTGGTCTTGGTGGCTTGGCGCTCGGAGCGACCTGGGCGGCCGACAGGGTCTACATGCAGCGCATCTCCCCGCCCCGGCATCTCGGTGAGTTCTACGGCCTCTACGCCGTGGTCGGGCGGTTCGCCACGATCCTCGGTCCCCTGCTGTGGGGAGTCCAGGTGAGCGTGTTCGGTTGGCCCCGCGAGCTGCCGCTGGCGACACTCATGGTGTTCCTGATCGCAGCCCGCATCGTTCTCCACGGCGTCGACGACGAGCTTCGCGAGTGGGGCGCCGAGGAGATGGCGGTGCACGAGTAGGGAACCCGGCCGGTCGATCCAGGCGGCTTGGGGGGAGGCGGTCGGCGGCGCGGCCGCGGCATACTGGGGGAGAGCAGAGAGGAGCCCATGTTCGAGTCCTTCCGTCCCGAGCCCTACTCCGACTTCACCGAGCCGTCGGCGCGGAGCGCGTTCATCGACGCGCTGGATTCCGTCGCCGAGACCCTGGGCCGGCATCACACCCTGATAGTCGGGGAAGACAGGATCGACATGCCGGCGCGAATCGAGAGCGTCGATCCCGCCAGACCCGACCATTCGATCGGCACCGTGGCGGCCGCCGGACCGGAAGAAGCAACACGGGCCGTGGAGATCGCCTGGGATGCGTTCGGGTCGTGGTCGGCCCTCGACGCCGAGGAGCGCGCCCGCTTCGGGATGAAGCTGGCGGCGCTCATGCGGCGCGACAAGTACGAACTCGCGGCGCTCCAGTGCTACGAAGCCGGCAAGAACTGGGCCGAGGCCGAGGCCGATGTCTGTGAGGCGCTCGACTTCTGCGACTACTACGCCCGGGTCGCCATCCACCTCGCCGGAGGAGTCCCCGTCGTTCCCTATCCGGGCGAGGAGAACGAGTCCCACCTGATCCCGATCGGTGCCGGTGTCGTGATCCCGCCCTGGAACTTCCCCCTGGCGATCCTGGCCGGGATGACGATCGGCCCGGTGATGGCCGGCAACACGGTCGTGCTGAAGCCGGCGTCGAACACGCCCGTCATCGGTGCATGGTTCATGGATCTCGTCGCCGAAGCAGGCTTCCCGCCCGGCGTCATCAACTTCCTCCCGGGCGCCGGGTCGGAAGTCGGCGATGCCCTCGTGGATCACCCCAGGACCCGTTTCGTCAACTTCACCGGGTCCAAGGAAGTCGGGCTGCGGATCGCCGAGCGGTCCGCCAGGGTGCACGCCGGGCAGCAGTGGCTCAAGCGGGCCTTCATGGAAATGGGAGGCAAGGACGCGCTCATCGTCGACGAGACCGCCGACCACGACGCCGCCGTGGTCGACCTCGTGAGGTCGGCCTTCGGGTTCCAGGGGCAGAAGTGCTCGGCGGCGTCGCGGCTCATCCTGATCGATGACATTCATGACGAGTTCCTCGATCGGGTGGTGGCCGCCACGGCGGCCCTCGAGGTGGGACCTCCCGTCGAGAACCACCAGATGGGCCCGGTCATCTCGGCCGCTCAGCACGCCTCGATCTCGGCGGAGATCGAGACGGGCCGGTCCGAGGCCGATCTGGTGCACGGCGGCGGGGCGATCGATCGGGACGGCGGCTACTACCTCGAGCCGACCATTTTCGCCGGGGTGGATCCGGGCGCCAGGCTGGCGCAGCACGAGATCTTCGGGCCCGTGTTGTCGGTGTTGCGCGCTCGTGACTTCGATCACGCGCTCGAGATCGCCAACGGCACCGAGTTCGGGCTGACCGGGGGCCTCCACTCGCGGGATCGGGGTCGGATCGAGCGGGCCCGACGTGAGTTCCACGTCGGGAACCTCTACATCAACCGGAAGATCACCGGTGCCCTGGTCGGCGTGCAACCCTTCGGCGGATTCAACATGTCGGGTTCCAACGCCAAGGCGGGGGGCCCCGACTACCTGCGGTTGTTCATGGAGATGAAGACGGTCGCCGAGCGGATCTGATCCTCAGCCGCCGATGTAGGACATCTCGATCTTGGGGAGATCCCTGGTCTGCGAGGAGCGGATCTCCGAGTAGCGATCGGTGCGTGCCTCCCAGACGCCCCGGATCACCCCGGCCAACTCATCGTCGTCGGCGCCGTTGCGGACGAGATGGCGGAGGTCGCTGCCCCCGACGGCAAACAAGCAGGTATAGAGCATCCCCTCGGCCGACAGGCGGACCCGGGTGCATCCCGAGCAGAAGGGCTGGGTGACGGAAGCGATGACGCCGATTTCGCCCTCACCGTCCCGGTAGCGGAACCGGTTGGCCACCTCGCCGGCGTAGTTGGGCGGCACGGCCTGCAGCGGCATGGCGGCATCGATCGAGGCGACGATCTCGGCGGCAGGGACGACGTCGGCCATGCGCCACCCGTTGCTGTGCCCGACGTCCATGTATTCGATGAACCGAACGATGTGGCCCGAACCCTTGAAGTGGCGGGCGACGTCGACCACCTCGTGATCGTTGATCCCCCGTTTGACCACCACGTTGACCTTCACGGGGCCCAGTCCGGCCGCCGCCGCGGCCTCGATGCCGTCGAGGACCCGGGCCACCGGGAACCCGACATCGTTCATGGCCTGGAACGTGGAATCGTCGAGGGAGTCGAGGCTGACCGTGACGCGATGCAATCCGGCCTCGGCGAGGCTCGCCGCCTTGCGCTCGAGGAGCGACCCGTTGGTGGTCATGGTGAGATCGGCGATCTCGGGGATCGCCGCCAGGAGTCCCACGAGGTGTTCCACGTCCTTGCGGAGGAGCGGCTCGCCTCCGGTGAGGCGGATCTTGGTCACTCCGAGCGCGACGAATGCCCCGGCGATGCGTTCGATCTCCTCGAACGTGAGCAGCATCTCCCTGGCCAGGAACTCGTAATCGCGGCCGAACACCTCCTTGGGCATGCAGTAGGTGCAGCGGAAATTGCACCGGTCGGTGACCGAGATGCGCAGGTCGCGAAGCGACCGATCGAGCGTGTCGGTGACGGCCATGAGCGGTGAGGTTACCGGTGGGGCGGAGTCATGGGTACCGGTGACGCAGCACGACGTTGCCGCGCCGGTCGAGCAGCAGCACGAGGTCGCCGTCGTTCGACCACACCGGGTCGCCGCGACACTGCCACCAGAACGATCCCGGACCGTCGTCGCCGCAGCCCGAACGGAGCGTCACCGTGCCTCCCGGGGCCACGGTGGTTCCGGCGGGGAAGACGAAGCGATGGGACGAGGTCTCATCGCGGATCGTCCACCCACTCAGATCGAGGGAATCGCTCCCGTCGTTGCGGAGGCGGACGTACTCGTTGCCGTAGTCGCGGCCGGGCGGGTCGGAGACGATCTCGTCGAGCACCATGGTGGCCGGGGCCGGTGGACCGCACGCTGCGGAGCCCCACAGCCCGACGCCGGCCTCGTACGCTGCCCCCTCGGCGGCCAGAAACGCCCCGGCCTCCGGGTGGTCCCCGGTCAGGGACAGCGCGTGCCCCTCCGCAACGAGCTCCAGGTTGACGAGGAGCCCGTTCCCGTTCCACAGGTAGGCGAGGGTGCGCCCGAAGCGGTCCTTCCCGCCGACACCGTCGATCAACACCGGCTCGACGCCGACCGCTTCGACCAGCGCCGCCGCCGCCTCGCCGTCCCAGCACTCGCTGCGTTCCGGAGCATTGATCCCCAGCAACCGGACTTCGACCACCGCTCCATCGATGCTCGCTTCGAGGCTGTCGCCGTCGAGGACCCGTACCTCGGTGGCCGCATCACCGGTCGGAGTGCGGCCGAGGTTCCATGCCGGCGTGTCTGAAGGGGAGATGCCCTCGGGGGATCGTGTCGAGGACGGTGCGGTGGCCGACGACCCGTCATCGCTGCACGCAGCGATGACGAATATGCCCATGGCGAGCACCAGCAGCTTCACGGCCGGGACGCTACCGCAGGTGGGCTCGGGATCCACCCTTTGCGGCACCCATGCGTGAGAGACCGGTGCCCCCAGGCTCCGCAGGGACCTGCTGGGAGGGAGGAACTCAGGTCGTCGAGCGGCGGGGTCTCCCGGTCGATGCTCAGCATCGTGCATCGGTGAACCCGCCGAACTCGGTTAAAGGACGGTGGAGTCCCCGCCGATGCTCCCGTGACGAGGAGGAGCACCGGGATGCCGTTCGCCAGGGTCAATGGGACGATGCTCTACTACCGGGAGTCCGGTGAGGGCGA
The DNA here is from genome assembly GCA_041572755.1 of Acidimicrobiia bacterium. Classification (GTDB taxonomy): domain Bacteria; phylum Actinomycetota; class Acidimicrobiia; order Spongiisociales; family UBA11373; genus JBFELU01. Next base: position 43,755 of record JBFFRY010000013.1, read on the forward strand.
GTTGTCGATCTTCATCCATGGCTTCCCCCTGGACCACTCGATCTGGCTGGATCAGCTCAACGGGCTCGCCCACGTCCGGCGCTGTGTGGCCTTCGACCTGCGCGGCTTCGGTCGTTCGGACCCCATCGTCGAGGAGAGCCTGACGATGGAACTCCTGGCCGATGACGTCGCGGCGCTCATCGAGGCTCTCGGCGCCACGGAAGCGGACATCGTCGGGCTTTCGATGGGCGGTTATGTGGCGCTGGCGCTCTACGAACTGCGCCCGGCGATGGTGCGCACGCTCACCCTGGTGGACACCCGAGCCTCCGCCGATTCCCCCGAATCAAGGTCCGACCGCGATCGGCTCATCGCTCAAGTGCTCGATCAGGGCCGCACCTCCCTCGCCGCATCGATGCTCGGCTCGCTGCTCGGTCCGCGTCCCTCGGATCTCGTGCGGGCCCGGGTCCGTTCCATGATCGAGGGAACCCGCTACGAGACCATCGTGGCCGCCTTGAGCGGTATGCGAGATCGCGCCGATCGGAGCGCACTCCTCCCCCACGTGGCCGTGCCCACGATGGTGGCCGTCGGTGAGCACGACACCGTGACCCCACCGGCTCAGGTACGGGCCATGGCCGAGGCCGTGCCCGGAGCTCGAACGACCGTCGTCAAGGGGGCGGGACATCTCACTCCGATCGAGAAGCCGGACGAGTTCAACTCCGCCCTCATGGAGCTGTTCGAGGGGCGGAAGGTCGTGTGGTGGCGGGAGTGAGCGGCTAGCTCGGCGCGCTGCCTCCGGCCGCCGCTTCGTCCTCGGCGAGTGCCACCCGACGGCCCTCCTCCACGTCCACCCTGGCCAGCAACAGGCCGCCGACCACGAAGAAGACCACCACGCCGAGAACCGCGGGCCGGCTGTTGCCGAAGAGGGCGACGGCCCCGGCAAAGATGGCCGGGCCGAGGATCGCCGAGAACTTGGCCATGATCGAGAAGAAGCCGAAGAACTCGCCGCTCATGCTCGTCGGTGACATCGAGGCGTACAGGCTGCGGCTGAGCGCCTGACTGCCGCCCTGAACCACGGCGACCATCCAAGCCAGGAACCAGAATTCGATCACGGCGTCGAGGAAGAAACCCCAGACCGCGATCACGGCGTACACCGCCAGGGCCAGCATGATGGTGTGCTTGGTGTCGAGCCTGCGGAGCAGCGGGTCGAGGAGCCGGGTGCCCGAGGTGACCAGCGCCAGCACGAGCGCCGCCGCTTCCACGATCAGGAGCAAGCCGAGGATGACGCCGAGGTTGCTCTCACGCACCGGTTCCAACACCTCGATCTCGGCAACGCCGATGATGCTGCCGGTGCTGTCGGCGTCTCGCTCGACGTGGTTGGTGATCACCAGGAGGTGCTCCCCGGGTGTTCCGGCGTCGACGACTTCCCGTTCTTCGAAACGCTCGGTCTCGTTGAAACCGTCGACGACCAGTGGCTCATCGTCGTCGAGCACGATCTCCCCGTCGATCTCGACGATGAACGAGCCATGGTCGGGGCCCCGGCTGTAGGTGATCTCGACCTTCTGCCCGTTGTAGCGCAGGGCCAGCCGGTCCCCGGGTCGACCGGTGAACGCATAGTCGCTCCGGGCGCCGCTGCCGAGCGCGCCTTCGGGCGCGACCGCCCAATCGCCTTCGAGATCGAAGGTCTCGATGCCGTGGCTGTCTTGACCCACGGCAGTCGCCGTGGCCTCGAAGTCGGCCCCGCGACGCCCGACGACGTCGGCGCCGAGTGTGCGCGCCCCGAGGGCACCAACCACAGGGAGGGCGACGAGATTGATGAGGACGAAACCCACGAAGAGGCGGCGGCGCCGATTGGGGTCCCCGCCGGGGATTCGTCCGAACACCAGCGTGAACGGAATCCCGACGAACTGGACGAGGAGTAGCGCCAAGATCAACTCCTCGGTCCCGAATCCGAGCTCGGCCCCGTAGATGGCGGCCACCCCGATGATCGTTCCGATGCCGTCGTTGTAGATGAGGAAGGCGACCAGGAACCTCAGAAGCTCCCGGTAGCGGCGGAGATGCCCGAAGGTCTCCCGGAGGCGGGCGACGCTGGCCCGGATGACCGCTCCCTCGCTGCGTGCTTCGGCGGCCGCCGCCGGCGGCTCGGGTACCCGGCGCAGCACGGGGATCGAGAAGACGGCCCACCACAAGGCCACGCTGAGGAACGACAAACGGGATCCGGGTACCTCGCCGAGCAGGAAGATCATGGCGGCATTGATCGCCAGCAGGATCCCCCCTCCCACGTACCCGACGGCGTAGCCCAGGGCCGAGACCCGGTCCTGGTCCTCGGGTCGGGCGACGTGAGGGAGGAGAGCGTCGTAGAACACGTTGGCCGCCCCGAAGCCGATCCTTCCGAGCACGAACAGCAACGACGCCAGCATCCAATCGCCGGATCCGACCAGGACCACCAGTCCGGTGGCGACGACGCCGGCACCGATCGATACCGCCAGCAGGGGCTTCTTCCCGCGTTTCAGATCGGAGATCGTTCCCAGGAGCGGGGACAGGATCGCCACCACGAACAACGCCACGCTGAGGCCGATCGTCCAGTAGGCGGTGGCCACCGACTCGGAGGGCAGCGTCTCCCCGGCGACTCGGCTGTAGTAGATCGGGAGGACGGCGGCGAGGATGGTGGTCGCAAAGGCCGAGTTGGCCCAGTCGTACATGGTCCAAGCGCGAATCCGCCTCCGGTACTCGGCGTCGCCGACACCGCGGTGGCCCGCCAGCGCCATCGGTCTCCCTCCCCGTCGCCCGCCAGGCTAGAAGCCGGGAACCTGCCGCGCTGCGGGCGATATGCACCCATCGTGGTGAGTGAGGATCACAGAAAGAGGCGGTAGCCGTCGAGGAAGCGGACTGCGGTCGCGCCGACGACTTCGAGCTCCCCGGCGTCGATCTTCCCTGCTCGACCCGAGGCGGCGACCAGGAAGGCGAGCCCGGATCCCACGATCCGGTCCTCGGTGTCGGGGGCAAACGGCTCGAGCCCGCCGCGTCCTCCGGCCACGACCAGGTCGCCTCCGGCCCCTTCGATCTCCAGTCGGATCCTCGATCCGTCGCTCAGGCCCGCCTGTTTCACGGCGCCCCAGCCCGAAAGCCGCACCGCCCGCGCCACGGTGAGGCGAGAAGCCGTCGGTTCGTCGGCGGGATCGATGCGGATGCCGAGCGCTTGTCGCAGATCGAGGAGATGCACATAGGCGTCGGCGAGGCGCATCTCGACCGCGTGGCGCGCCGGCACCATGCCGATCGGGGAAGGAGCCGGCTCATCCCAGTCCTCCTCGTCGCGATCCTCGGCCGCCTGCAGTGAGAGCCCCGACGCCACCCGGATCTCGTCGACGACGGCGGGATGCGGCATCGCCCGCCGGGCGGCGACCCCCTCCTCGGTGAGGCCGTGGAATCCTTGGTGGGCTTCGGGGTCGAAACCGGTGGGCGTGGGAGGTTGCTCGAGACCGTGGACGAGGCTCTCGATGTGAGCGAGGTGGGCGGCGACATCGTGAACATTCCACCCGTCGCACGGAGTCGGAGCTCCCCAGTCGGGGTCGTCATCGAGGATCGCGACGATGCCCGACCACACCTCGCGTAGCCCGACGACCAGATCCATGGGCTGCCAGGCTATCGAACCTTCCCGGCCCCGTCGCACCCGCTCGCTACCATCGCAGCCCATGGCCCGACTGCACGTGGAGGGATGGGCTCCCGAGTACGGGGCCTCCATCGAGCCGTTCGAAGACCTCGCTCCCACCGAGGGCTCGGTCGATCTCGACGTCGAAGACCGCCCCTGGGAACCGGTGGCCGCCGGCGCGGCAGACGTTGCCCGGGTGTGTTTCGTCGACGGAGTCCGGCGGGTGGACGCCCGCCTCGTGCTCGACGGAGAGGGAGCGCCGGTGCCGGGGATCGCCGGCTCCTTCGGAGTCGGCTGCGTGACCTGGGATCGGGAGGCTCGGCGCTCCGAGATCACGGAGACCGACATACGCCGGTTGGCGATCCTCGCCGGTGGCCGTTCGGTGAGGATGCCGGATACAGGGTCCGGCGTGACCTACGAGGTTCAGTCGATCGCCGACGCCGACCCGGCCTCATTGGTGCGTCGGTTCCACGGGGCGATGCGCAGGGCGGAGGCCGACCTGACCGAGCGGCTCGCCGGCGAAGGCAAGTTCGTGATCGCCGACGGACCGCTGTACGAGACGACGCCGGCCCAGAAGATCGGCTACATCAAGAGCCACCGGGTGTCGTACCTGAATCCGGAAGCCGGGTCGATCATCGGCGCACTGGAGCCGGGGCAGCGGACGCCGCTCTTCACCATCAAAGGCTACGAGCGCTACTCGTGGTACCTCCGCCTGGCGAGGGCCCCCGGCGGTCACTCGTGGAGCGGCATCGCCCGATGCGAGGCCTCGGCCTCCATGGCGGTCGGCGAGGCGGCCCTTCTGGCCGATCGGGCCGCGGCGCTGCTGCCCGTGGTGGCTTCCCAAGCCCATCGCGACCCGCGAGCCCCACAGAATCTGGTGCCCATCGCCGGCCTGGAGCGCCACCTCCGTCACCTCCTGGGCGACCCCGGACTCGTCCTCCGCCGCCTGCGGGCGGCCTTTGTCGGAGGGGTGGCGGCGTGACCGACGGCGTGGGGAGGGTGATCGGCCACCAGCACACCTCGACTCGTGAGTTCCGCGTGATCCTCGACGAAACGTCGTATCTCCAGCTCGACGATCTGGTGGTGGTCACGACCGCGGTTCCCGGCGCCGGTGAGGTCCGCACCTACGGGATCGTCACCGAGGCCGAGTCGCTGCTCGAGGGAGCGTCCTACGAGTCGGACACCCTGCGGATCGCCGCCGAGGGGAGCATGCCGGGTGCCCTGGTTCGTTCGGCTCGCGTGGCGATCACTCGGGTTGATCCCGAGTTGTGGGTCGCCCCGGACCCGGGAGGCGTGGTGGAGCGAGCCTCAGGCGAAGAGCGCCGCAAAGCCCTCTACGCCGACGAGATGGATCGGCCGCTCCCGGTCGGGCTGGGTCGAGATGGGGAGCCGGTGCCGGTGGACCTGGATTTCTTCGACGGCCGCAAGGGTGGCCACATGTCGATCTCCGGAATCAGCGGGGTGGCGACCAAGACGTCCTTCGCTCTCTTCTTTCTTCGCATGCTGACGGCCCGTCGCGACATCGTCGGCGATGCCGCCGAGAACCTCCGGGTCATCGTCTTCAACGTGAAGGGCGAGGATCTCCTCTGGCTCGACAAGCCGAATCGCTTCTTCACGGAAAGGGCCGCCGCCGAGTGGTCTCGTCTCGGTGTGGAACCGGGGCCGTTCCCTTCGGTGTCGATATGGGCGCCGCCTCGAGCCAAGAGCGGCGACGTCGTCGTTCCCGATATCGGGGGCCGACAGGACGTCTCCGTGTTTGCCTGGACACCTCGAGAGTTTGTCGACGAGGCCCTGCTCCGCTTCCTCTTCACCGACACCGGTGACACTCGCAGCCAGGTGGCCTTCATCGCCGAGAGGGTCGAGGCCCAGCTGCGCCGGTGGGCCGTCGACGTTGCCGGAGAGCCGGGAGCGATCGTGCTCAGAGACCCGCGCGAAGGCCACCGCAGGGGGGAGGCGGTCCAGCCGACCGGTGGGGAGCGGGTGATCCGCTCGCTGCACGACCTGGTGGCCTCGATCGAGGAGTTCGTCGATCCGATCGACGACGAGCCGTTGGGATCGTGGACGGGCCGGGTGCTGCCGGGGACCGCGTCGGCTTTCATGCGCCGTCTCCACGCCGCCGAGCACCGATTGGGGCAGTTGATCCAGGTGGGAGACAGCAGGCGTATCGATCGCTCCAAGGCTCAGGTGACCGTGGTGGGCATTCAGTCGCTCCACGACCTCGGCCAGCGGTTCGTCGTCGGCGCCCTTCTCAAGGAGCTGTTCGATCACAAGGAGCAGACCGGGCAGAGGTTCCCCCTGTCGGTCGTGGTGCTCGATGAACTCAACAAGTACGCGCCGCGTGAGGGCCACAGCCCGATCAAGGACATGTTGATCGACATCGCCCAGCGGGGCCGATCGCTCGGTGTGCTGCTGGTCGGAGCCCAGCAGACGGCTTCCCGGGTGGCGCCGGAGGTGCTGGAGAATGCCGCCGTGCGGGTCTCGGGACGTTTGGACGCCGCCGAGGCGGAGCGCGCCGAGTACGGCTGGATGCTGCCCTCGACCCGGGCGCGTGCCCGGCTGCTCAAGCCGGGGACGATGGTCGTGTCGCAGCCCTCGATTCCGGTGCCGGTCGTCATCGACTTCCCCTTCCCGCCGTGGGCGACGCGGAAGGAGGAGGTCGCCGAGGGCGATGATCCGTTTGCCGGTCTCTAGATGAAGATCCTCCACACATCCGACTGGCATGTGGGCAAGCGGATCGGCCGGCACGACCGGATCCCGGAGCAGCAGGAGGCGATCGCCGAGGTCGCCGAGATCGCAGATCGAATCGGTGCCGACCTCGTCCTCCATTCGGGGGACCTCTTTGATCGTCCTATCCCGCCCGTCGACGCGCTCCGGGCGGGTCTCGATGGTCTCCTGGCGCTCACCGACGGGGGTAATCGGCCGGTGGTGGTGGTGGCGGGGAACCACGATTCCCCCCAGCTCTTCGAGGTACTCGCCCCCTACCTCGAAGGTTTCGGCGTCCGGCTGGTCGGCCGCATCAAACCCCCCGACTCCGGGGGCGTGCTCGATGTGGAGACCCGGTCGGGAACGGCGCGGGTGGCCTGCTTCCCCTTCCTGAGAGCGGCGCAGGCCGTCGACTTCATGGAGCGGGCTGATCGTTGGTACGGCGTGTATGCCGATCGGGTTCGCCGGATCTGCGAGGTCTATGCCGAGGATGTGCGCGCCAGGCGCACCGGCGACGACGTCGGCCTCCTGGTGGCGCACTTCATGGTGACCGGAGTATCGGTGCGCACCGGGGCTCCACGCGGGGAGCGGGAGCTCCACATGGGCGAGGCTTACGCCGCCACGACGCAGTCGATCCCCACGGCACTCGACTACGTGGCGATGGGTCACATCCACGCCCCGCAGCCCGTCCCGGGTTCGCAGGTTCCCGCCGAGTACGCCGGCTCGCTGCTCCAACTCGACTTCGGCGAGGCCGGTGAGAGCAAGCGCGTCGTGGTGATCGAGGCCGGTGGAGGAGCACCGGCTCGCGTCTCGAGCGTTCCCATCACCGCCGGCCGGCGCCTGGAACGGGTGACCGGTCGCTGGGAGGACGTGGCGGATCGGGACGACCTCGAAGATGCCTACCTCGATCTCGTGGTGGAGACCGAAGGCCCCGATCCCGGCCTGGCCGATCTCGCCCGGGATCGGTTCCCGCTGCTCGTCAAGGTGCAGGCCGACTACGAACGGCCCGATCGGCCCGATGCGGTGGCGACCGATCGGCCCCTCGACGCCATGTACGCCGAGTACCACCGTGCCGAGCACGGCACCGAGCCGGGCGGCGACCTCCTGGAGGCGTTCCGGAGACTCGAAGACGAGGTGACCGGTGCGGCCGATTGAACTGACGCTGGACGGATTCCGGTCGTTCCACGGGTCGGAGACCCTGCGGTGGGACGACCGTCGGCTGGTGGGTGTCGTTGGGCCCATCGGGAGCGGGAAGTCGTCGATCCTCGACGGCATCGCCTTCGCCCTCTACGGCAGGACCCCGCGCATTGCCCGCGAGATTCGGAGTCTCGTGAACCAGCGCCGTGACCAGGGGAGTGTGTCGCTTCTCTTCGAAGTCGACGGCGAACGGTGGCGGGTGGTTCGGTCCTTGCGGCGGTCCGGCCAATCGGCCCACGTGTTGTTCGAGGTGGGCGACGGTGGCGAGACCGAGGTCGCCGATCGGCGGGACGAGGTCAACAAGCGGATCGCCGAGCTTCTGGGGCTCGACTTCGAGGCGTTCCGAAGGTCGATCCTTCTGGCTCAAGGAGAGTTCGATCGCTTCCTGCGGGGCACCGCGGCCGAGAGAGACGACGTCCTCAAGGGCGTCTTCGGGCTGGACCGTATCGATGCGATGCGAGAACGCGCCAAGACTGAGCGGGATCTGGCATCGGGGGAGCTGCAGGCGCTCGACGCCCTGCGGGAGAACCTCGAAACCGATCGCAGGCTCCTGGCGGAAGCGAAGAAGGCGCTGCCGGCGGCCCAAGACCGGTCCCGGCAACTCCAGAAGCTCGGTGGTGCCGTGGTCGAGCTTGGCGAGCGCCGGGCGGCGGCGGCGGCGGGCGCCGAGGCCGCCGTGGTCCGTCTGGCGACGCTGGCCACTCTCGGCGAGCGGTTCCCGAGCGAGAAGGTGACCGGCGAGCTCCTCGAGACGCTGCGCACGATCGCCCGGGATCGAGCCGCAGCCGAGGCGGCGCTCGCCGCGGCCCTGGAGCGTTCCGGGGGGAAGCCCGCCCTGGACCGGGCCGGTGAGCTGGTGGCGACCTATGAGGCACGAACTGTCGCCGTCGGCGATGCCCGGACGGGGGCCGAGCGAGCCGCGGCAACGCGCACGGAGGCCGAGTCCGACCACGCCGCGCTGCAGGCGCGCGCCGAATCGGCGGCCGAGGAGGCCGCCGCCGCGGAGAAGGCGGTCTCCGCGGCCCGCGCCGCCCACGGGCAGGCCGAGGGGGAGCTCCACGAAGCCCGTCACGGCGCCATGGCCGCCACCCTGAGGGCCGGTCTCGAACGGGGCTCTCCTTGTCCGGTGTGCCGCCAGCCGGTGGTGGAGCTACCGCCGGAGTCTCCCTCGACAGAGCTCGAACGGGCCGAGGAGGCCGTTGCCGAGGCCGTCTCCCGAGTGCGGTCCGCCGAAGCAGCGGCCAAGCGGGCGGCCTCTGAGGCCGCGGAGGCCGCCAAGTCGGCCGCCGCAAGCGGCGAGGTGGCGGCCGGTCGCGGGGAGCGCGCCGTCGAGGCACAGCAGGCGCTGGATGCCGCGCTCGAGGCACTGGAGTCGGCTGCGGCTGCCGTTGCGGCCGTGCTGGGTGACGGAGAGCCGCGCCGGCGCCTGGAGCAGCTGCGCCGTGAGGTCGGCGGTGCCGAGAAGGAGATCGCAAGGCTGGCAGAGCGTGCCGAAGCGATCGAGGGGCAGCGAGACCTCCTGGTCACCTCCCTGGCGGCACTGGCCGGTGCCCTGGGCAGGGAAGCCCCCACCGGACGTGAGCCGGAGGTCCTCGAGAAGGCGATCCAGGGGCTCCGCGCCGAATGGGGGCGGCAGCGGGATGAGGCCGAGTTGCAGCGGAGCACCGCCGAGGCCGAAGTCAAGGCCGTCGACGAGCGCTACGCCGCCCTGCTGGTCGAGGCCGGTCTGGATCCCGACGACGATCCCGCAGCGGCCACCGAGGAGGCGGTCGTCGCCGCCGCCGCCATCGAAGCCCGCGTCGGCGACCTCGAGGCTCGTCTGGACCGGCTCGGGAAGCTCGAGGCCGAGCACGCCGCCATCGTGGCGAGGCGCGATCGGTTCCAACAACTGGTGGCCGATCTGGCTCGCACCAAGTTCCCCGCCTACGTGCTCACCGAGCGCCGGAGGGCGCTGGCGGACCTGGGCGGTGTGCTCTTCGAGACGCTGAGCGGATCCCGATATCGGTTCAGCGACGATGGGGATTTCGACGTGGTGGACCTGGCCGCCGCCGAGCGACGCCGATCGGCCGACTCTCTCTCCGGTGGAGAGACGTTCCTCGCTTCCCTGGCGTTGGCGTTGGCCCTCGCCGAGACGGTGGCCCGGGAGGGCGGGCGCCTCGACGCCTTCTTCCTCGATGAGGGTTTCGGCAGCCTCGACCCGGAACACCTCGACCTGGCCATGGAAGGCATCGAGAAGATGACCACGATGGCCGAGAGGCTGGTGGTCGTCGTGAGCCACGTCTCCGGTCTGCGCGATCGGCTGGAGGACCTCATCGTTCTGGACAAGGACCCGGTGACCGGCGACACGGTCGTGGTGGAAGGCGCCGGCGGGTAGGGTCCGGTGGAGCGGCGAAACGAGGAGATGGGACCGCTCTCGGGCGTCAAGGTCGTGGAGATCGCATCGATCGGACCGGGACCCTTCTGCGCCATGATGCTCTCGGATCTCGGAGCAGAGGTGATCCGGGTCGATCGGCTGGGTTCCGGCGCCGGACCGGTTCCCTACGATCCCCTCTACCGGGGTCGGCGGTCGATCGCCGTGGATCTCAAGCACCCGGACGGGCGAGCGGTGGTGCTCCGGCTCCTCGACGGGGCCGACGTCCTCGTCGAGGGTTTCCGTCCGGGCGTGATGGAGCGCCTCGGACTGGGACCCGACGACGTGATGACCCGCAATCCCCGGCTCGTGTACGGGCGAATGACGGGATGGGGCCGCGACGGCCCACTCGCCGATCGGGCCGGACACGACATCGACTACATCGCCGTTGCCGGCGCCCTTCACCCCATCGGACCGTTCGACGGCCCGCCACTGCCTCCCCTCAACCTCGTCGGTGACTTCGGGGGCGGTGGGATGTTGCTGGCGTTCGGCGTGGCCGCGGCCCTGGTGGAGCGCAACCGTTCCGGGAAGGGTCAGGTGGTCGACGCGGCGATGGTCGACGGCGCCGCTTCCCTCTCGGCGATGTTCCACGGAATGGTCGCCCAGGGTCTGTGGTCCCCGGAGCGGGGCGGCAACGTCCTCGACGGCAGCGCGCCGTTCTACACCACCTACCGGACCCGCGACGATCGGTTCGTGGCGGTGGGAGCGCTCGAACCGCAGTTCTATGCCGAGCTGGTCTCGGGTCTCGGCCTCGACGGCGAGGACCTGCCGGTCCAGTTCGATCGCCGGCAGTGGCCGGAGCTTCGAAGACGCTTTGCCGAGGTCTTCCGGTCCAAGACCCGCGACGAATGGGAAGAGGTCTTTGCCGGGACCGACGCCTGCGTGGCCCCGGTCCTCGCCCTCGACGAGGCGCCGGACCATCCCGCCAACCGGGCGCGGGGGGTGTTCGTCGACGTGGGCGGCTCGCAACAGCCGGCGCCCGCCCCCCGGTTTGCCAGGACTCCCAACGGGGTCCCCGCGCCGGCCTCGGCGGCGGGGGCGCACACAGACGAGATCCTGGAGGAGCACGGCCTGGAGCCGCCGGAGATCGGCTCGCTCCGTGCGGCGGGTGCGGTCGGCTGACCCCACTACCATCGGGAACAGGTGGCAACCGTCGGCATACTCGGCCTTCCCAACGTGGGCAAGACGACGCTCTTCAACGCCCTCACGGGCCTGGATGCCCCCACTGCCCCCCACCCGTTCTCGACCACCGAGCCCAATGTCGGCGTGGCGAAGATTCCGGACGTGCTGCTGGATCGGGTTGCAGAGCTCGAGGGCTCGAAGCGAACCGTTCATGCAACGCTGGAGCTGTCTGATCTCCCGGCTATGGCGGGTCCCGGCCACAAGGGTTTGGCGGCCCAGTTCCTGGGTCGGCTTCGCGATGTCGACGCCCTGGTCATCGTGTTGCGGTCGTTCGACGATCCCGGTGTTCCCGCAGACGAATCGGGTGTCGATCCGGTCGAGCAGGCGGAAACCCTCCTCCTGGAGCTGGCGCTCGCCGATGCCGACGTGTTCGCCCGCCGGGCGGAGAAGGCCGCCAAGGAGGCGACGGCGGACCCCGCTCTCAAGCGGGCCGCCGCCGCCATCGCCCGCGCCGCCGGGCTGCTGGAACAGGGCGGTCATCTCAGGACGGCAGAGTGGATGCCCGACGAGCTCGACGCCTTTCGAGATCTGGCGCCCCTCACTCTCAAGCCGACGGTTTGGGTCGTGAATCGAGGGGAGGACGACACCGAGCCCCTCGATTCAGGGATCGAAGCAGCGGTGCCGGACGGCGATGTCTTCGTCGAGCTCTCCGCCCGGATCGAAGAGGAGGCGGCGGGACTCGATCCCGAGGATCGCACCGAGCTCCTCGAGGGCCTCGGCTTCGGCGTCGGTGCCCTGGCGAACATGGTCGAGGCCACCCACGCGGCGCTCGATCTCATCGTCTTCTACACCCTCGGCGCCAAGGAGTCCCACGCCCGTACGGTCCGGCGTGGCACGACGGCACGCGAGGCGGCGGGCAAGGTTCACTCCGACATGGAGCGCGGCTTCATCCGGGCCGAGGTCGCCGCCCTCGCCGATGTGGTCGACGCAGGAGGCTGGGAGGCGCTGAAGGCCGGGGGTGGGGTCCGCCTCGAGGGCGCCGACTATGTGGTCGCCGAGGGGGACGCTCTCCAGATCCGATTCTCGGTATGAGCAACGGGGATAATGCCCTGACCCCGTGGCGAGGATCGAAGCGATGAGAGCAATGGTGATTGGTGCCGGTGGCGCTACTCGCGACCTGCTGCGTCGCCTCGGTGTGTTGTGGGAGATCACGGTCGTCGACACCGACGCCGCTCGGCTCGCCGAGGCGAGCCGGATCCGGGGGATCGAGGCGGTGATGGGCGATGGGTCGAGCCGGGTGGTGCTCGAGAGGGCCGGCATCGGTGACGCCGATGCGCTCGTGGCTGCGACCAACGACGACGATGTGAATCTCGAGGTGTGCCGCCTCGGCAAGGATCTCGGCTTGCTGCGGATCGTTGCCGTGGCCGCCACCCCCGAGCGGCTTCCCGACTATCGAGACCTCGACGTCTCGGCGGTCTCTCCCCACGGGCTCACGGCCCGGGAACTCGAGATCAGCCTGGAGCCCCGGCGTGTCTCGTCGACGGCTTTTGCGCATGGCCGAGCCGAGGCCATCGAGTTCCGCATCGCCGCCGACAGTCCGGTGAGGGGCATCGCGCTGCGCGACCTTCACGCCGAGAGTTGGCTGATCGCAGCGATCCTTCGGGACGATCAACTCATCGTTCCTCACGGGAACGCGGTCCTGAAGACGGGCGATCTGGTCACGGTCGTCGGCGCGGCAGCTGACTTCTCGCTGATCGTGCGCACCTTCACGGCCGGTACCGCTCGGTTTCCCCTCGACTTCGGCAAGCGCGTCGCAGTCGTGCTCGATTCGGAGTCGGACCTCGACACGCTGGATGAGGCCATCTATGTGACCCGCAACACCCAGGCGGCCTCCCTGTTGTTGGTCCACAGGCGCCAGGAGGGGGTTCGCGACCACGCTCACGCCGTCGAGATCGATCGCCTCCTCGAGGCCGCCGACGCCCGGGCGGACGGAGTCGAGATGCATCGCCGACCGGTGTCGGGTCCTCCGTTGCGCAGCCTGCAGGGGGTCACGGTCGACGAGAGCGTCGGCGTCGTGGTGCTCCCCGCTCCGCAGGGTGGATTCCTGGGTCGTCCCCGGGTGACCAGGGCGATCCGGCTGGCCACTCGCCTGGCGCTCCCGGTGCTCTTCGCCCGCGGTTCTCATCCCTATCAGCGCGTGGTGGCCCCCACCCGCGACACGGCGGGCGACTCCGGGGCGGCGACGGCAGCCATCGACATCGCCTCGTTCATGAACGGCTCGGTGGCCGGCGTCGCCGTGATGGCGCCCACCTTCCGCGCCGGGAGCGACGATCGCGAAGCTGCGGTCCGGGCGTTGACGAGGCTGAGGGAGGAGGGCGCCGTTCGGGGAGTGACGGTGCGGCGGCGACTCCGGCAGGGGAATCCCGTTCGGGTCCTGAGCGGCCTGGTCGAAGAGTCCGAACTCATCGTCATGGGTCTGCCGTCGCGACCCCCGTCGTGGGCCCGGCCGGGCCTCCTGGGGCACCTCATGGTGCGGTCGGTGCCTTCCTTGCTGGTCGTGCCGCCCGTCGAGTTGATGCCGTCGCCGTCGACGGGACGGTCCGGGTGAACCTCCCGCTCCCGCTCTCGACGGCGGATCATCGGAGACGGCGCCGTCTCGTCGCGGATCTGAAGCGCCGGATCGAAGCCGGACGGTACGTGGTCGATGCAGTGGACGTGGCGGAGGCGGTGCTGCGGTTCCACCGGGAAGGCCGCCGGTAGGGTCAAGGGCTGAAGATGCGTGCAGTCGTACAGCGAGTGGGTGAGGCCCGGGTCCTCGTGGGTGGCGAGGTCGTCGGCGCCATCGAGCACGGGCTGGCCGTGCTCCTCGGCGTCGCCGCCGGGGATGACTCCCGGGATGCCGAGGCGGTCGCGGGGAAGCTGAGCGGTCTCCGGGTCTTCGCCGATGGGGCGGGGAAGATGAACCTGGCCGTCTCCGACGTCGGTGGGTCGGTGCTCGTCGTCAGTCAGTTCACCCTGCTCGCCGACATCCGCAAAGGGCGCCGTCCCTCCTTCGTGGCCGCAGCCCCGCCCGACGATGCAGATCGCCTCGTCTCCGAGGTGGTCGAGAAGCTGGAGGAGATGGGTATCCCTTGTGCCACCGGCACCTTCGGTGCCCAGATGCGGGTCGAGCTGATCAACGACGGCCCGGTGACGATCATCATCGAATCGGAGCAGGGTCGCATTCTCTGATCCCTCCTACAGTTGGTCGGCGTGAAGCGGCTCCAGACCCTCCTTCGGGATCACGCCCGGGGCGTGATCATCGCCGCCGGCGCCGCGATCGCACTGTTCTTTGCACCGTGGCCGACCGTCGGCCTCCTCGCCCTGGCAACGGCATCGTTGTGGCTGTACCGGGTCCGCTCCAATCGGAACCCTCCCTCCTCGAGGGGCGAACGGACCAGGATGATGGCCTCGAGCGGGCTGCTCGTTCTCGCCGGAACCTTCTTCGCGATCCAGTTCATCCCTTATGGGCGGGCTCACGAGAACCCGCCGGTGTTGGTGGAGATGTCCTGGGATTCGGCGCAGACCGAGGAGCTCTTCCGGAGGGCGTGCGCCGATTGCCACAGCAACGAGACGGTGTGGCCCTGGTTCAGCAGCATCGCCCCGGCTTCGTGGTGGGTGACCGCCAACGTCGAGGCGGGCCGGGACGCCTTCAACGTGTCGGAGGCCGCGCTGACCCGGGAACGGGTGGCCACCGCCATCGATGAGATCTCGACCGGCCGGATGCCCCCCTCCTACTACACGATGACCAAGTTCTCGGCCCGGCTTTCCGATGAGGAGTCCGCTCGTCTGATCGAGGGACTGGAGCGCTCGATGGCGGCCCCCTAGAGGGATTCGATCCAGGCCGAACCTTCGGGGCAGAACCGAGCGAAGTCGCAGTGGTGGCAGGCGGGCGACGGCGTTGGTTCGTACCGCCCGGCGGCGGCCGCCACAGTTAGACCCTCCAGCCGGGTGCGGGCCTCGGAGAGCCACTCGTCATCGAGGGTCTCCCCGATCTCCTCGAGCCCTCCTCCGAGGTACACGAACGCCACGCTGACCTGGGAGGGTGGCGGATCGGCGAATCCGGCTTCGAGCACGGCCACGCCGTATGCCTGGAGTTGGATGCGGCGGGCAGGGTCGTCGCTGCGGCGCCCACTCTTGAAGTCGATCACTTCCCAGACGCCCGGCGAGCGCTGGTAGACCGCATCGATTCTGCCTGCGATCCGTCCGGCGTCGAGGGCGAGGTCGAAAGGCGCTTCGATCAGGATGGGCCGTTCCTCGGCGAAGCGAGAGGCCAGGAAGGCCGAAAAGGCCCCCTCGGCTCCCCCATGATCCTCACCGGGCCCGACGTCGTAGAGGTCCTCGGACAGGTCATCGAGCGCCATGCTGCCCCGATTGTGGAGTTCGATGCGGCGGTGGAGTTCGACTCCCCGACGCAGGTGCGTCGAGGGCCGGCGGGGGAGGCGATCGATCTCGGACCAGTAGAAGCGCTTGGGGCACATGGCGTAGGTCACCAGCCCGGTGACCGACGTCCGGAATGGGGGCTGCTCGGCGTCCGAGGATGGGGGTTCGGCGATCCCCTCCAGGGTCAGCTCCAGTTGCTCCATCCGGGCATCGTATGCGGCCCGGGTGCCGTCCTCTTCGGCGAGACGCCGGGGGAGCAGGGGATCCTCCAGCGTTTGGCGAAGCGCGGTCCGCCAGCCGTCGGGGAATGCCGGGTCGGGCCCTCCGGGCAGGTCGTCGGCAAAGCGAAGGGTCGATGGTGGGTCGCCGGGTTCGGCGGCCGCGGTGAATTCCTCGCCGACCTCGGCGACCAGCCGGTACAACGGTCCCGGCTGCTTGGGCCGCTTCTCCGAGTACCAGAAGGCGCCGGTGCCGATGAGATGAGTGGCTGCCCGGGTGACCGCCACGTAGGCGGTTCGCCACTCCTGGTCGTCGTGGAGGGAGCGGAGGAGGTCTTTCCGCTGCGGGTCGTCGCCGGGCGGATCGGGGAGGAAGGCGGCGTCGAGACGGAGCGCGCCGGGCAGGTACTGGGGCTTCGTGACCGGATCCGGGTGGATGTGGGTCCGGGCCGGGAAGGTGTCCTTGCACAGTGACGGCAGGAACACCACCGGCCACTCGAGCCCTTTGCTGCGATGGACGGTCAGCAGCACGACGGCATCGGAGCTGCTGACCGAGGCGGTGTCGAGGGCCTCGGTGCCTCGTTCCTCGCGCAGCAGGTCCAGATAGTCGAGGAAGGCCTCGAGCGACGGGCCGCCCTCGAGCGGGCTCCACTCCTCGGCGAGGTCGAGGAAGCGATACAGGTTCAACCGTGCCGAGAGCCGGGCGGCGTCGTCGAGGGCCTCGACCTCGAGCCAGGCCCCGGTACGGTCCAGGATCGATCGGCACAGATCGACGAGCCGGGCGGCCTGGGCGGTTTCGAGGAGGCCGCGATACGCCGCGTGGAAGACCTCCAGACGGCGGCGCGGCTCGGCGCCGGGACCATCGCACTCATCGAGATGCTCGACGGCTTCGAGCAACGCCCAGCCGATGCCGGCCACGTCGTCGTCGGACATCTCCGGGCGGCGGCGCCGCACCCATCGAGCCAGCGGAGCCAGGTCGCCGAGTCCGAGTCGGTAGAAGGGGCCGAGCAGCACCCTGAGGAGCGCCGGGGCATCGTCGGGTCGACCCAGGATCCTCAGCCATGCCCACAAGTCGGCTACTTCGGGGACCTCGAGCAACCCGCCGAGCGCGGCGACCTCGACGGGTATTCCCTGCCGTTCGAGTGCCTCGCGAACGAGCCCCATCTGGCGGTGGCCCCGGAACAGGATCGCCATGTCACCCCACGGGGTGCCGCCATCGTGAAGCCGGCCCGCCTCGGTTGCGATCCAGCGGGCCTCGTCGAGGGCCGTGCGGAACCAACCGGCTCGCACGGTGCCCGGGCCGGTGCCTTCCAGCGGTTGCAGGTCTTGCCGTCGGGTTGCACCGCCGATCCGGCTGCCGACGGCATTGGCCAAATCGATGATTCGGCCCGCGGAACGGCGGTTGACCGACAGTGGAAGGGTGACGGCCGGGTCCCCGTCTGAATCAGGGAAGTGAGCGGGAAAGGCGGCGAAGTTCTCCAGAGAGGCCCCGCGCCACTCGTAGATGGTCTGATCCGGGTCGCCGACCGCGGTGACCGGGAATCCGGCCCCGAACAGCGTCCGCAGCAACTCTCGCTGGGCCGGATTGGTGTCCTGGTATTCGTCGAGCAGGACGACCCGGTACCGGTTGCGGATCCTCTCGGCGATATCCGGGTGCCGGGTCACCAGGCGATGGGCGCCCGTGATCAGGTCGGCGTAGTCGATCAGACCGAGGGATCGCTTGCGGGCCGCGTACCACTCGAGCGCCCGCGCCATCTCGAGACGGTGCGTCCAGACCTCGTCGGGCTCGGGGGGAGCGGCCGCAACGAGATCTGCGGGTGTGAGCAAGTGATCACCGAGCTGACCGGCGAGCAGGGCGAGCTCGTCGACGCGATGGCCGGGAGCGGTGAGATCGAGTTCGGGTGCCGCGGCGAGCGCTTGGGTCAGCAGCTGCCGCGAGTACCCGGGGGTGATGAGTCCGGCGGATCGCTCGACCCCGATGAGGGCACCGAACTCGCGCAGCAGTCCCATTGAGAAGCCGTGATAGGTGGCCACCTCCACGTCGCGACCCTCGGCGGCGAGATCGGGGAGCAGGGTGCGGAGGCGATCGGAGAGTTCGGCCGCCGCCTTGTTGGTGAAGGTGACGCCGAGGGCCTCCTCGGGAACGACCGTGCCGTCGCGCACCAGCGCCTGGAGTCGAAGCGCCATCGTGGTGGTCTTGCCGGTACCGGCACCGGCCAGCACCCGAAGGGGCTCCAGGGGGGCCCGGATGACGGCGGCCTGCTGGGGAGAAGGGGTGAGCGTCATCCGGAATACGCCTCTCTTCCTTCCGGCCACTCGGGGCAGGTCGATCGGACCGGGCACCGCTGGCACTGCGGCCCGGGTCGCGGCGTCCAGTCCTCGCCGGCGATGCCGGCAGCGGCCTCGGCGAGGAGGTCGGCGACGTCGTCGAGATGGGCGAGATCGAACGCCCGGACCGTGATGCCCTTGGCGCGGGTGCCCGGATACCAGAACTCGGCGGCGCCCGGCTCGCCGAGTGCGGCGATCTCGGGATCGGCCGCCGCAGCCATGAGGTAGAAGCCGAGTTGCACCGAAGCCGCCGCCTCGGGGACGGTGGGGGGGGTGCCGCCCGTCTTGTAGTCCACGATCCGCACCAATGGGGGGGCTCCCGGCCGGTCTTCAACCTCGAGCCGGTCGATACGCCCTCGCCAAGTCGTGCTGCCCAGCCGGAGTGTCACCTCGTGCTCCACCCGGGCGACGCGACCCGATCCGGGCCATACCGTGTAGAGGCGGGTCAGCAGCCGTTCGGCTCGCTTCCGCCAGGCCGCCGCCCACGGGCCATCACCGAACGGTGTGGGGTCCCAGTGGTCCGCGAGTGCGGCGAGGGCGTCATCGAGTGATCCGTGAGGATCGCCCCGCTCGGCGGCCCGCCGCTCCACGGTCTCCAACACGCCGTGGAGCCGGTTGCCGAATTCCAGGTAGACCGACCGTCCGCCATCGATGTACAACCTCCGGCTGAGCACGTAGCGGCGGGGACACTCGAGGTAGGCATCGGCCTGACTGGGTGAGAGCACCGGATCCGGGGGGACCAGCCCGCTGTCGGCTCCGCGGGAAAGCACCCCGGCGTAGGCGTGCGGTGCTCGAGGCCGCCACGGCCCGCCGGCGACCAGGGCCCCGAGAGCGGCGCGGCGTAGGGCACCCGGCTCGATCGGGTCGCGAATGGTGCGCCGCAGCCACGCCTCGGCCTCCAACGGGGTGGCGGGGGCAGGGTCGTCGGCCGGATCCGAGAGGGCATCCTCGAGGTCGGTTCCGGCGACGAGAGGCAGAAAGCGGCTCGGCACCCCGCGGCCGTCCTCGAAACCAACGGTGGTGCAGGTCCAGACGACGCGTCGGGTGGCGCGGGTCATCGCGGTGTAGGCGAGGCGCATCTCCTCCTGAAGCCGGAAGCGGGTGTATTCGGTGGGGGCGGTCGGGATCTCAGTGATGTGGCGGGTTCCGAGCAGTGATTCACGCGCCCGGAGATCGGGGAAGACGCCTTCTCGCGCATCGGCGATCACCACGACGTCGAACTCGAGACCCTTCGCCTGGTGGAGCGTGGTGAGCACCAGGCGATCTTCGGAGGGCGCATGGAACTCCAGGAGCGGTGTCGCCTCGAAGTCCTCGGCGGTGCTCCATGCCAGGTAGTCGGCGAGGGTGGCCTGCTGATCTCGCTCCCCGAGCCGAGCCAGGACCTGGGCCAGTGAGGACCACGCCATCCGGTCCGCCTGGGAGCGATCCGTGGTGACCGACTCGGCGAAGGCCGGGAGCTCGGACCACAGGTGCCAGAAACCCTCGGCTGCCGGCAGCTCGGTCGCCCAGGAGGCGTCGTCGAGCAGATCGGCGAGAGCGGCCCCCCCGTCGTCGAGGCCGCGGAGCACCGCAGGCCACTCGGTGCCTTCGGCTGCTCTCCGGCGGTGCAGTTCCCGCATCTTCGACAGCGGCAGGCGGAACAGCGGCCCGAGGAGGAGGCGCTGCACCGCGGTGTCCGAGCGGTGGGCGGCGGCGGCGATGCAGTCGAGGACGACCCGCACGGCCGGATGGTCGACGAGCCTGGCATCGGGGGGATCGTGGGGGATGCCGCGCCGCTGCAGGGAGCGGGAGAGCTCCGACAAGAAGGGGTTCTTGGAGCGCACCAGCACCGCCATGCGGCCGTACGGGGTGTGTTCCCTGAGGTGGATGCGCTCGAGAGTGGTGGCGATCCACTCCGCCTCATGGGTCTGCTGGTCGAAGGCGTAGGTTTCGACGGAGCCCCGCGTTGGAGCCGGGATGACCGGTCCGGCGCCACCCGGGAGCCGGCCACCGGCGGTCACCCGGACCGCGGCTTCGAGGATCTCGGCGGGGACGCGGAAGGACGTCGTCAGCACGATGCGGCTCGCCGGGTCGCCGGCGGCGTCGGGAAAGGCGGTGGGGAAGGCCGCGATGTTGTCGAGTCGGGTCCCCCGGAACGAGTAGATCGACTGGTAGGGGTCGCCGGCGACCGTGAGGTTGCGGTGCGGTCGGTACAACAACTCGAGGATGCGGGCCTGAGCCAGCGTCGTGTCCTGGTATTCGTCGACCAGGATGTAGTCGTACCCGGCGGCAATCGGGCCGGTGGCCCCGGGTTCGCAGAGCAGCCCCACCGCCCGTGCCTGCAGCGAGCCGTAGTCGAGGCGGTGGGCCGCCTCGAGCGCCTCCCGATAGCGGCCGAAGAAGCCGGGGAGACGCCGCCAATCGGCCCGCTCTGCGGCCCGGGCGGCCAACCCCTCGGGATCGATGAGCTGCTCCCCGCAGCGGAGAATGAAGTCGGCCACCTCGTTGGCGAAGGTCTGGGTGGTGAGGAGCCCCCGGTAGGGCAGGGGCCAAGAGGCGGGGTCCTCAGAGGCGAGGAGCTCGTGGACCAGGCCCACCTGCTCCGGGCCGGTGAGGAGCGGCGGGACCCCGCGGTTGTCGGCGCCGTGTGCCTCCAGGAGGCGGTGGGCCAGGCCATGGAAGGTGAATGCGCTGACCCCGGTGAGAGATCGGTCCAGCCCGTCGGTGACTCTCGTCCGCAGATCGGCTGCTCCCCGTCGGGAGAACGACAGCAGGAGGATGCGTTCGGGGCGGACTTCCTCTTCGTCGACGAGGTGGAGGACCCGCCTGACGAGGAACTCCGTCTTGCCGGCTCCGGGACCTGCCACGATCAGTTGCGGTCCCAACGATCGAGCGATTGCCCCCGGCCACTCCCCAGGATCGACCCGCACCTCCATGCGCGTACGCTATCGCGCCACTGCGACACTTCCCCGGGTGCTCACCGGCGGGGGGCTCTTCCGTCCGATCGACGGTCCGTTTTCGGCGCCGAGGCAGGTCCGCGGCGCCGAGGCACTTTTGCCTTCGTCGCGCCGCAGCCGTCGGTTGGTCCCGTGGTCCGTATTCGGGGGGTGCTGGGGTCACCCGTCTCTTGAGGCCACGTACTCGTCCCGTAGCTCGAGCAGCGCTTGCGCCCCCTCAGGCGATACGGTCCAGCGCCCGTCCCAACAGTTGATTGTTTCCATCCCACAGCCGGGCGATGAGAACGTCGATTCCCACACCTCGGGGTGGGCTCGCTCCACCCACCGGAGCATTTCGAAGACGAAGACGACCTTGCCCGGGTCTGTTGGGTACCAGGTGAAGGAGGTCACCTGGCCATTGTCGATTGCTAGCTCCACCCGGGACAGGAAAGGCACACCCACCGGACCCGAGAGGTCGTCTGGCACCGACACCGAACAGTCGATCAGATCGGGAGCCGTCTTCTCGCAGGAGTAGTCGGTTTCGATCAGCCCGCCGAGGCCCATCCAGAAGCCCACCTCGTCGTACGCAGCCTCGGTGTTGGCCGGGGCCAAGTCATAGGTCGCGTCGGGGGTGAGGATCGCGAAGAAGACCTCGGGGTCGAGCGAGTTCCACGCTTCGAACACACTGTCGGCCAACGCCTGTTCGGATTC